>CAYGPT010000011.1:0-67506 GCA_964351755.1 uncultured Rhodobacterales bacterium
GGGTGTGGTCGCTCGATGGGCTGAAGGTCGGGGAGTGGCGACAGGCTTAATCCGTTGTCAAACCGCACAGTACCCGCATAGGCTGTATCCATCGCCATCCCGCCTGGATTAACAGCATTGAAGAGACTCGCATTCCTCCTGATCTGCCTTGCCTGTGTCGCGGCCGGTTTCGCGCTGAAATCCGGGCTGGACGACAAACAGGTCACGGATGCCATACGCGCCTACGGCCCTTGGGTCGCGGTGGTCATGCTGAGCGGACTGCTGATCGTGAGCGTGGGCGTCTGGACCGGATATGCCTATGTCCGCCGCCTCGCCCGCAAAACGCTGCAAGGCGATATCAACATGACCGAAACAGAGATGGTGACCGGTTTGGTCGATCATTTCACAACCCCGGAGGATGTCGCCAATCCCACGTCGGAACAGCGCAAACGCGCAGGCCTCATCAACGTTGGCCTTTGGCTGGCCCGACGGCAGGCCATTCAGTTCACCTTCAATGCCACAGTGGCGGTTGTGGGCGGTTTGGTCGGCACGGCGACGCTGTTTTTGCTTTATGAGCAGAACCGAAAGATAGACCTGCAAAACGACCGCATCACCCTGCAAACCGATGCCAACATCGCACAAAGCATCCTCTTGGAAGGCAGCAGACGCGCAGCCCTGTCCGGCGACCTGGCCAATCTGCTTCAGGACATCCGCGCAGAGCGCGCGCTGATCCTCACGCGGTGCCCCAGCGCACCTATTGAGCGGTGCTTCCGGGTCGATCCGGGCTCGAATGGCGAAGTTACCTATCACTTGTCCAGAGACCTGCGCAACCGAGTGATCTCGTTTGCCGCCAGCGCAACCCCTTACCGGCTCGCGATCTCCAAGACCGATACGCTCGATTTCGACAAACCCCTAAGCGCGCAATACGACTTTCCCAGCTTCAGCCCCGAACGTGGCCAGTTGCTGACGACTCTGGTGCAAAACAACATATCATTGCGCGGCCTTGACCTCAGCCATGCCTATGCGCCCTACGCCGACCTCAGCGGCGCGAACCTGCACTCGGTCAACCTGAGCCATGCCGACCTGAGTTTTGTTGTCGCAAGACGTGCGATGTTTCATGACGTTGTTCTGGACCAGTCCAGCCTCATTTACGGCGACTTCACGCGCGCAGAGTTCGTAAAGGTCCGTGCGGAGTCCATAAACATGCAAAATGGACAATTCGCCTTCGCCAAACTGGTGGATACGCGAATGGTCGGCGCACGTCTCGTGAGTGCAGATTTCACCAACGCCAGTATCAAAAGCTCGACCTTGCAAGCTGCCAATCTCGCCAGCGCAAACCTGAGTGACACGCATTTGATGAATTCCGTGTTCGGGAACGCAAGGCTCCGCCAAGCAAATTTCCGAAATGCGGTTGCATCGTCGAATGTTTTTGCAAACGCTGATCTTGGCGAAGCTTTCCTTCTCGCGATCAGAGGGAAGGAAAATTGGATTCATCAGGCGAAATTTTTTGGCACAGACCTTTCAGCGGACATTCTGCCCGTTTTCAGAGTCGCGCGTGGCTACCCGCCCGAGGGCGTTGCGCCAGGCACGATGATTGAGCACTGCGATCTTGAACTGAGCGCCGCACCGCCGGGCATATCAGGAAACAACTGCGCGATGGAGCCTGTTACGGGACCGCCTTTATCAGGGGACGTGGACGATGAACAACCTGCAGAAATGACGGAATTCTGAGCGACTGGTTGCGCAGGACGCCTCCTGCCAACTGGCCTGACCGGAGCGAAAGATGTCCCCGGTTTGACCCTTACAGCCCCTCGTAACGCGCCTTCTGAATCGCGCTCCAGCGCACGTCGAACTCGAACCCGTCCTCGGTCTGGCGCTCGTCCTGCACGACGTCCTGTTCGAACAGCCACGCACGCTTGCGCCCCTCGGCGAAGGGCAGCAAAAACGTTTCCATCGTCACCGCAGCCTCCAGCGTCTGGGCTACGTGGGCCAGAAGCTGATCAATCCCCTCGCCCGTCAGAGCCGATATGGCGAACACGTTCTCTTCCCGCTCGGCACGGGCGCGGGTGGCATCCGCGGCCTCGGGACCAAGTGCGTCAAGTTTGTTCCAGACCTCGATCTGGGCACGCTCTTCGGTGACGCCAAGATCGGTCAGGATCGCCTCGACGTCTTCGGCCTGCGTCTCGGTTTCGGGGTGCGAGATGTCGCGCACATGCACGATGATGTCGGCGGCCAGAACCTCTTCCAAAGTGGCGCGGAAGGCGGCGACCAGTTCCGTGGGCAGGTCCGAGATGAAGCCAACCGTGTCTGACAGGATCACTTCGGGCCCGCTGTCCAGTTCGACGCGGCGCATGGTGGGATCAAGCGTGGCGAAGAGCATATCCTTGGCCATCACATCCGCGCCGGTCAGGCGGTTGAACAGGGTTGATTTGCCCGCGTTGGTATAGCCCACCAGTGCCACGATTGGATACGGCACCTTGGCCCGTGCGGCGCGGTGCAGAGTGCGGGTTTTCACAACCTTCTCGAGTTGGCGGCGCAGGCGCACAAGCTGGGTGTCGATGGCGCGCCTGTCCGCCTCGATCTGCGTCTCGCCGGGGCCGCCGACAAAACCGAGGCCGCCGCGTTGCCGTTCAAGGTGGGTCCACGCGCGCACCAGACGGGTGCGCTGATAGCTGAGCGCGGCCATCTCGACCTGCAACACACCTTCGCGGGTGGCGGCGCGGTCCGAGAAAATTTCCAGGATCAGGCCGGTGCGGTCCAGCAGCTTGACCTTCCAGGCGCGTTCGAGGTTGCGCTGCTGCACAGGAGTGACAGGGCCATCGACCAACACCAGTTCTACCTCCGCCTCTTTCAGGCGGGTCGCCAGTTCTTCGATCTTGCCCTTGCCGAACAGCAGGCCCGCTTGCGGCTTGGGCAGGCGCACGATCTCTGCGCCGACCACGTCAAGTTCGCTCAGCGCATGGGCCAGCGACACGGCTTCGGCCAGCGCAAGGGGTGCCTCGCGCCGGTCCGGATCGGATTTGATTTCGGGATGGATCACCCAGGCCCGGGTGATATCCGGTGCGGTGTCGCTCAAGAGGCGTCTTCGCCCTCGTACAGCGAAATCGGCTGGCTGGGCATGATCGTCGAAATCGCGTGCTTGTACACAAGCTGGCTTTGACCGTCGCGGCGCAGCAACACGCAGAAGTTGTCAAACCACGTGATAACACCTTGAAGCTTAACGCCATTGATCAAAAAAATCGTCACGGGCACCTTGGTCTTGCGCACGTGGTTCAGGAATGCGTCCTGCAAATTCTGTCTGTCCGAAGCCATTGTCGGTTCGCCCTTTTTTCTTGCTTGGCCTGCGGATCAGACCGTCCCTCCGGGCGGAGTATGTCGTGGGGCTGGGGAAGATTCCACCCCAAAAAACAGTCCGTTACGGACCTAGATTGGGCAAAGCCGTTCCTGTCGGGCAGGTTTGCGGATTTCACGGTGATGCCCCATCAAAAAGATTCTGAAAAATCGTTTTTTATCAGTACTTTGCCAAGAAACCCTATGAAAATGAAAAAGGCATCCTCAAAACCTGACCTCAGATATCTTGCAGCCGGTCGCGCCCCGAACAAACGGATTTCGCGGCGTTCTTGTCCTGCAACCCACTGATTTCAGACAGATTTAACTTTCAAATCGGTAACACAACCATAACGTGCGCGAACCCTTGCCTAGCCGCGCCACAAGTCCGGGGTCAATAATGCGATGATGGCCAGCATTTCCAGACGCCCCAGCACCATCGCCGCGATGAAGATGGACTTGGCGGTAGGCCCCAGTTCGCTGAGCGCGATCGGAGTTTGGCCAGCGACCTCAAGCAATGGGCCGGTGGTCGACAGGCCCGCCACCGCGATCACAAGGCTGGTGTCGAACGCCACACCGGTTGCCGCCAGTGCGACCGAGATGAGTGCCAGCGTCAGCGCAAACAGCATGAAGAACACCCACGCGATGAATGCTCCGCCCTTGTGCAAGCGCCGGCCCATCACGCTGCCCCCCGCGACCGAGGACGGATGCACCAGCCGCTCCATCTCTCGCAGGCCATTGAGGTAGAGCGCGAACACCCGCAGCAGCTTCACCCCCCCTGCGGTGGTTGCCACACCGCCTCCGATCAGGGCGAGGCCCATCAACAGCAACCCCGGCGTGCCAAGGCCCGACCACGCCTGTGCCTGCGACCAGTCAGCCGAGGTGAATCCGGTTGTAGTGAGAAAGGACAGAACCGTGAACGCACTGCCCCAAAGGGCACGGCCTGCGCTGATCAGGTCGCTTTCCGCGTTCACATCCACCGCGCCCAGAAAATGGCGCAGGAACAGCACCAACGGCACGACGATCACCAGCGCCAGCCCGATGCGGAACTCCGGGTCGTTGCGCAGACCGCCGGTGTCTGACGTTACCGTGTCGGTCGAAAAGGTCAGCCGCGACAGGGCAAAAAGCAGGAACAGCAGCATCACCGCCTCGCCAGCCAGGCCGGACCCTGCGCCGTCAAGCCCGCCTACGGGCGAGATGCCCGAAGTCGCCATGATCGACATCGCGTGGCACAGGGCGACCAGCCCTACATCGCCCCCGACCGTCAGCAATATCCACAACAACAACGTCAGCGCAAAATAGATCGGCACCAGCACCGCGCTGACCTTGGCGATGCGCACCCGCACTTCGGGGGCAGCCATGCTGGTGTCGCGCGGGGCGGACCGCCCAGGTTCGGCCTTGGCCGTCACCTCGAACCCGCCCAGGTTCAGCGGCGCAAGGATGGCCGAGGCCGCAATCCACATCATCAACCCGCCCATCCACCCCACAAGGGCGCGCCACAGGTGCAGGGGGCCGTTCAGACGCGTGGGGTCGTCAAACATCGTCGCCCCGGTTGTGGTGATCGCGCTGACCATCTCAAGATAGGCATTTAGGAAGGTGGTCGTGCCAAGTGCTTCGTAGAAGGGAACCGCCAGCACAATGGGCAGGAACACGAAGGCGCAAAACAGTGACATCAGCGGCCCCAACGCCCCGTGGCGCGGATCGCGCCCCGCATGGGCAAGGCCGATCATCGTAAAGACGCTGAAGCCGAGGATTCCGGCATAAAGAAAGGCACGCGCCGTCTCCAACTCGCGCACCACGCCGCCATAGACCGCTGGTACAAGCATCGCCGACGAAAAGATGCCGACAAGCAGCAGGAACAGCGGCAGGCGCAGCACCGAACGGCGAAATGTCGATGGTTCGCGGGCGTGCAGCTGCATCAGAAAAAGTCGATGGAGACCTGCATCAGGCGCTCCACTTCGGGGACATCCTTGGCCAAGGCGAACAGGGCGATCACGTCACCCTCGTCGATGCGGGTGGTGCCGACGGGGCGGATGACCTTGTCGCCCTTGCGCACGGAGCCGACAAGCACGCCTTCGGGAAAGTCGATCTCGTTGATCTTTTTCCCGGCCATGGGCGAGGTCGACATGACTTCGGCTTCGATCACCTCGGCATCCGCATCGCCGATGGAATAGACGGCGCGCACACGGCCATGGCGGATGTGGCGCAGGATCGAGGACACGGTGGTCGAGCGCGGGTTGATATAGGCGTCAATGCCCAGCGGCCCCATCAGGGGCACCAGCGTTGGGTCGTTGATCAGCGCGATGGCGTAAGGACACCCTTCGGCCTTGGCACGCACTGCCGCAAGCAGGTTTGTCTTGTCATCATCCGTTACGGCCAGCACCGCATCTGCGCGGCCCACACCGGCCTCGGTCAGCAGGGCCACGTCCAGACCGTCGCCGTGCAGCACGATCGTGCGTTCCAGCGCTTCGGCCGCAAGTTCGGCGCATCTGCGGTTGCGCTCGATCACCTTGGTGCGCACGCGGGTGGCGCGCTTTTCGAGTGCGCGGGCGACGGCAAGGCCGACATTGCCCCCGCCGATCACGATCAGGCGCTCCTGCTTGCTGATGGTCTTGCCGAACACCTCCATCGTGCGTGGCACATCATCCACGTGGGAAAAGACATAAGCTTCGTCCCCCGCCAGCAACTGATCACCCGCATTCGGGGCAAACAGTGTCCCTTCGCGCCGGACCCCGACAACGACGACGCGCAAGGTGGAAAACAGGTCGGTCAACTGGCGCAGGGGGGTGTTGAGCACCGGGCAATCGGCATCCAGCGCCACACCCAACAGCTGGGCCTGCCCGTCGATGAACATTTCGGTGTCAAAGGCGGCCGGCGCGCTGAGGCGTTGCAGGGCGGCGGCGGCGACTTCGCGTTCGGGGCTGATCACCACGTCGATGGGCATGTGATCGCGCCGGTAAAGGTCGGAATAGATCGCCGTCAGATAGGCCTGAGAGCGCAGCCGCGCGATCTTGCGGTTGATGCCAAAGACCGAGTGGGCCACCTGACAGGTGACCATGTTGACCTCGTCCGAGTGGGTGGCGGCAATGACCATGTCCGCATCGCGCGCGCCCGCACGGTCCAGCACATCCGGGTAGCTGGCAAAGCCTGCAACCCCTTGGACGTCAAGCGTATCGGTGGCGCGACGCACAAGCTCGGGGTCGTTGTCCACGACCGTCACGTCGTTGCGTTCACCCGACAAGTGGCGCGCGATCTGCCAGCCGACCTGACCTGCTCCGCAGATGATGACCTTCATGGATGCCCTCGACGATAGGAGCGATCAAGCGCCCGTTCCCGCATTTGCATGACAGACAGGGCTGGCCCGGTCAACTCGTGCACACGTGTGCAAATAGTCGCGAAACCCGATTGTAAATACGGCAGGCTTGGGCCAGAGTCGCGCTATGCGCCTGACTTGTTTCGCCCTTTGCCTGCTTGTTTTGCCCGGTTGTTTGCCGGTCTCGACCTATTATGCAGAAGGCGTGAGTGCCGCGAAACTGGAGCGCGACAACACGACCTGTGACGTGCAGGCGCTGCGCGATGCACCTGTGGCCAATCAGACGCGACAGTCACCGCCCCGATATGTGCCGCGCCGGGTCTGCGACGCAGCCGGAAACTGTTACACTCAGGGCGGGTATTGGGTGCCGGGCGACATCTATACCGTGGACGTGAACAAGGACCTTCGCAAACGGGTCAAGGCGCTGTGCATGGGCGATCGCGGCTATAGCCCCGTGGAATTGCCCGCCTGCCCACGTGGCGTCGCCGAGGCCGCACCGCCCGGCCCATCGCCCGTCCTGCCGCGCCTCAATGCCAACAGCTGTGCCATCCGCACGGATGGCGGTTTGCGCGTCGTCACCAAAGGATAGACATGACAGACCTTTCAAGCGCCAAGGCCGTCGTGCAGGCACATCATGCCGCACTGACTGCGGCCAGCCCCGAGACCGCAGCGGCAGCTTTGGGCCAGCACTTGAGTGTGGATGCCACATGGCGCGGGATGCATCCGTTTCATGACCAGAGCGGCGCCGATGCGGTCGCCGCGACTTTCTGGTCCCCGTTTCTAACCGCGATGCGCCACGTGCAGCGGCGCGAGGACGTGTTCTTTGCCGGGCACAACGATCTTGAAGCCGGCGGAACGTGGGTCGCCTCCATGGGCCATTTCATGGCTCTGTTCGATGCGCCCTTTCTGGGAATACAGCCGACGCGCAAGATAGTGATGGTCCGCTATGCCGAGTTTTCGCGTATCGAAGGCGACAAGATCACGGAACAGGCCATGTTCATCGATCTGCTGCACCTGATGGCTCAGGCAGGGCAGTACCCTTTGCCGGGCATGACGGCGGCGCAATTGGTGCAACCGGGTCCAAGGACCAATGACGGTCTGCTGCGCGACGATCAGAACGCCGCTGCGGGCGCCAAAACGCTGGCCCTGATCGAACGGATGATCGGGGCGATCACACATGCGAACGAGGCTGAGAACCCGCCCACCCCGCACGAGGAACTGGCGCGGGACTGGCACGAGGACATGGCGTGGTGGGGGCCGACGGGTATCGGTGCCACCTACACCATCGACCGCTATATCGAACAGCACCAGCAACCTTTCCGCCGCCAGTTGGGCAAACGCACGTTCAACGGACACATCACCCGCTTTGCGGAAGGCGATTATGGCGGATTCTTTGGCTGGCCGAACCTGAGCATGGAGTGCACAGGGCCCTATCTGGGCCTGAGCCCCTCTGGCAAAATCGCGGATATGCGGGTGGTCGATATCTACCGGCGTGACGGGGACAAACTGGCCGAGAACTGGGTATTCATCGACATGCTGCACTTTCTGAACATGCAAGGACTGGACGTGCTGGCGCAACTGGACGTGCGGGCGCGCTGAGCGGCGAAATTCGCGTCAGATAGACGCGCCCACGCCCGGATGGCTATCCGGTTCAGCCCGCTTCGGCGTCCGCGTCCGCATCCTCGTCCAGATGCGCCACGCGCGCACCTGCCTTGGACGAGGTCACAACACCCAATGATTTCAGCTTGCGGTGCAAGGCCGACCGCTCCATCCCGACAAAGTTCGCCGTCCGGCTGATATTGCCACCAAAGCGGTTGATCTGGGTCAGCAGATACTCGCGTTCGAACGCCTCGCGCGCCTCGCGCAGCGGCAGCGTCGCCAAAGCACCCGAAAGCACCACGCGGCCCTCCTCGCTGCTCGGCTCTTCGGAGCCCGGTAATTCGCGCGCATCAATCGGCCCGGTCCCCTCGCCCAGAATCAACACACGTTCGATCATGTTCTTGAGCTGGCGCACATTGCCCGGCCAGACCATGGTTTGCAAAAGGGCCGAGGCATCATCGCTGAGGTCCCGCTTCGGCAGACCTTGGGCGGTATTGAAATCCTCGATGAAGTGGCTGGCGAGCACCGGAATATCCTCGCGCCGCTCTTCAAGGCTCGGCACCGCAATCGGAACTACGTTGAGACGGTGATAAAGCTCCTGCCGGAACGTCCCGGCACCGATTGCCTGTTCAAGATTTCGGTTGGTGGAAGAGATCACGCGCAAATCGACGCGCACCTTGTCAGTGCCGCCGACGCGGGTGAACTGCTGGTCCACCAGCACGCGCAGGATCTTGGTCTGGGTACCGATGGGCATATCGGCCACTTCGTCGAAATAGATCACCCCGCCGTGGGCCTGTTCCAGCAGTCCCGGCTCTACACCACGGTCCGCAGCCTCGCGGCCAAACAGAACATCCTCCATGTTTTCAGGGGCGACCCCGGCGCAATTCACGGTAATGAAAGGCGCATCGGCCCGGTTGGAATTGGCGTGGATATAGCGCGCGGCGACCTCCTTGCCGCAACCCGCCGGACCGGTAAGCATCACGCGGCCATTGGACTTGGTGACCTTTTCAAGCTGCGAAATCAGGCCGCGAAAGCTGGCCGAGACGCCGACCATCTTGGACTGGGCGGCCTCGGGGCGGCGCAGGCTCTGGTTTTCGCGACGCAGGCGCGACGTTTCCATGGCGCGCCGGATCACCACCAGCAACTGGTCGATATTGAACGGCTTTTCGATGAAGTCATATGCACCCTGCTTGATCGCGGCCACTGCGATTTCGATGTTGCCGTGCCCCGAGATGATGACCACGGGCACGTCCGGATTGTCGCGCTTGACAGTCTTGAGGATGTCGATTCCGTCCATCCGGCTGTCTTTCAACCAGATGTCGAGGATCATCAGCGCGGGCGCTTCGGTATTGATCGCCGCCATTGCATCGTCCGAATTTCCGGCCAGCCGTGTGGCATAGCCTTCGTCCTCAAGAATGTCCGAAATCAATTCCCGAATGTCGCGTTCATCATCCACAATCAGAATATCGCTCATACCGCTTTCTCCTGCTCAAATTGGGCCGGGGCGTTGATGGGCAGCGTAATGACTGCCATCGCTCCGGAATGGGTGTGCCCCTCGAACAGGGCAGCATCGTCGAGGGTCAGTGTGCCCCCATGTTCTTCGATGATCTTCTTGACGATGGGCAGGCCAAGGCCGGTGCCCTCGTCACGGGTTGTCACGTATGGCTCGAACAGGCGCGCACGGTCTTCGGGAAGGCCGATGCCGTTATCCGATATGGTGATGACCGCGCCGGTCGGCCCGGTGCGCATCGCCACTTCGATCCGGGGCACATGCCCATCGGGCGCCTTGCCCTTTTTGTACAGGGTTTCAATGGCTTCCCCGGCGTTCTTGACTAGGTTTGTCAGGGCCTGAGAGATCATCGTAGCGTCGACACTACCCAGCACTTGGCCGTCCGGCAGATCGGCCACGATCTCGACCTCGGGCTGGCCTGCCTGCTGTAGCACCACCGCGTCACGCACCAATGCCACAAGGTCATTGCGCTGGCGATCCGGTTCGGGCATGCGGGCGAATTTTGAAAACTCGTCCACGATGCGGCGCAGATCGCCGGTCTGGCGCACGATCACATCGGTCATCTGCTCCAGGCTGGCACTGTCCTCGCCCAATTTGGGGGAAAACTTGCGCTTGATGCGCTCGGCACTCAGCTGGATCGGGGTCAGCGGGTTCTTGATCTCGTGCGCGATGCGGCGGGCCACATCGCCCCAGGCCGCCATGCGTTGCGCGCTGACAAGGTCGGTCACATCGTCGAACGCAACCACGTAGCCTTCAAGCCGCCCGTCATCGCGCCGCCGCTTGGCCATGCGCACCAGCAGGTTTTCCAGCCGCCCCGAGCGGGTCACCTTGACCTCGTCTTGGGCGACTTCCAGCGGGCTGGCGCGCAGCAGCGCGAACAGGGCCGCGAATTCCGGTACGGCCACCGCCAATGGCACAGATTCGCGATCCTCCTGCCAGTCCAGCAGCCGTGCGCCCGACTTGTTCACAAAGGTCACCTTGCCCTTTGAGTCGACCCCGACAACGCCCGACGTGACCGAGCCGAGCACCGAATCAAACAGGCGCCCGCGTCGTTCGATCTGTTGGGTATTGTCGAGCAGCGTCTTGCGCTGCGCCTTCAGTTGCTTGGTCATCTGGTTGAAATAGCGGCTGAGCATGGCGATCTCGTCATCGCCCTCTTCCTCGCGCACCTGCACGTCCAGGTCGCCGGCCCCGACCCGCTGAGCCGCCCCTGTGAGCCGCCCCACCGGGCCCGACAAGCGTTCGGCAAACCAAAGACCCAACCAGATGGCGGCCAGAATCAGGATGACGGCAAAGCCAAGATAAAGCAGACCGAATTCGAACAGCACCCTGCCCCGTTCGCTTTCCAGTTGCTGATAAAGGCGCACGGTTTCCTGCGTTTCATCCAGCAGCGAAAGGATCTCTCCGTCCACTTCGCGGCTGACGTACAGGAACCGGTCCACATAGCTTGCCAGCGGCACTAGGGCGCGGAATTCGTTGTTCGGCCAATCCTCGATCACGGCCCCCCCCTCTTGGGTGGCCCGCGTTATTTGTTCCGGCGAGGGGCGTTCGTAGTCAAACAGATAGGATCGATTGCCGCGCGCGCGCAATTCCCCCGTCCCGTCAATAAGATAGGCCTCCCGCAATCCGCGCTGCACCTGGACCTGGCCCTCGGTCAGTACTTCGCGGTCGCCCACCACCTGCGCACCACGCACGGTATCTATATAGCGCGCAAGGGCGCGGGCGTCGGTCATCAGGTCTTCGCGCTGTTCGGCCTCGTAAGCTTCGGCCGCGGCAAGGGATGCGCCGACCACGCGGCTCACCCGGTCGGAAAACCACCCTTCAAGCCCGATATTCACCGTAAGACCCGCGAAAACGGCGACGGTCACGGTCGGGATCAACGCCAAAAGGGCAAAGGCCCCGGTCAGGCGCAGGTGCAACCGCGATCCGGCGGATTTCGCGCGACGTGCTGCGATCAGCCTTGCGATCTGGGACAGCACAAGGGCCGCGACCACCAGAACATATACAAGATCGGTAAGCAGGATAAGGCGCAGCGAAAGCGCGCTGGACCCTTGGTCGAGAGGCCCGAGCACGAGAAAGGTGATCAGCGCAAGGACCGGGCCCAGCACCACAAGCCCAAGGGTTGCGGCATTGCGCACGCGCTTGCGGCGGCGCAAACGCCCCAACACAAGCCACCAGTTCGTGCGTGTCCCGGATGCCACGTGGCATAACCTCGATGATGTGGCACGTTTGTGCCTGTACCGCTAAATCCGGTGATCTTCCGCGCAATTGCGGCGCGGATGCCACGGGTTGTGTGGCAGTATTACATCAATTTGCGGCGACGTGTCACCTCTATATCGAGATCGGTAATTTTCTTGCGCAACGTATTGCGGTTGATGCCCAGAAGGTCGGCGCATTTGGCCTGATTGCCGCCCGTCGCATCCAGCGCGATTTCGATCAGTGGAATCTCCACTTCGCGCAGGATGCGCTGGTAGAGGCCCGGAGGCGGCAGCATGTTGCCGTGCAGATCGAAATAGCGCTTGAGGTGGCGCGCCACGCTTGCGCCCAGCTTTTCGGTGTCACCGGCACTGCGGATCGGCTCCAGCTCGGGCTGGCTGCCCAGCACCTGCTCGACCTCGGCGGCAGTGATCTCCACCGCGCGACTGGTCAGGCCCAGACGGCGGACCGCGTTTTCAAGCTGGCGAACGTTACCGGGCCAGGAATAGGTGCGGAAAATCTCGGCGGCGTCGTCGGACAATACGCGCGGGGCCTGCCCGCTTTTCTCTCCACGCACCAGGAAGTGATCCGCCAGCAACGGAATGTCATCGACCCGTTCGCGCAGGGCCGGCACGTTCAGGGTTGCGCCGGACAGACGGTAATAGAGGTCCTTGCGGACCCGACCTGCCTCCATCGCCGCTGTCAGATCGGACTGGCTGGTGGCCAGAAAGCGCGGCATGTAATCGCCGGGCGTGTCCATCATGCGTACGATGCGGGCCTGCAATTCTTCGGGGATGTCGCCGATTTCGTCGATCAGCAGGGTGCCGCCCTTGACCCGCGCCAGCACCCGCGCAGGCCCTTCGAGGTCCTGCAGATCTGCCGCATTGGCGGTGACGAAGGGCAGCGACCGGCGGTCGGAAAAGTCGTGGATGGCGCGCGCGATCAGGGACTTGCCCGTCCCGCTTTCGCCCGAAATCAGCACCGGCAGGTCGGTGTTCATCACCCGCGCCACCACGCGATACAGGGCTTGCATGATCGCGGTGCGCCCCACCAGCGGCAGGTCGTCGGGCCGCTCGTCATCGGGTACGGGCGTGCGATTGTGGGCCTTGAGTTCCAGCGCCTTGGCCGTGCGCTTCATCAGGTCGGGCAGATCGAAGGGCTTGGGCAGGTAGTCATAGGCCTCGGCTTCGGCCGCCTGAATCGCCGTCATGATGGTGTTCTGAGCCGAGATCACAATCACCGGCAGGCCAGGGCGGTCCGCGCTGATCTTGGGCAGCATCTCCAACCCGTTGCCATCGGGCATCATCACGTCCGAGATCACCACGTCGCCTTTCCCTTCGGCCACCCAGCGCATCAGCGTGGTCAGGGACGAGGTCGCGTGAACCTTGCAGCCCGCACGCGTCAGGGCCTGTGTCAGAACAGTTCGGATCGTGCGGTCATCATCGGCGACAAGTACGGTGCCATCCATGTGCTATTCCTCTGTATCGGTGTCGGGGGTTGCGGATTTGGGCGCGCGGGGCAGTGACAAGCGGAACACGGTGCGGCCCGGCACCGATGTGACGGAAATCCAGCCGCCATGATCCGATATGATCTTGGACACCAGCGCCAGTCCAAGGCCGGTGCCGTTTTCCTTGCCCGACACGAACGGGTCAAAGATGTCGGCGGCAATGCCTTCGGGCAGGCCGGGGCCGTCATCTATGATCTCGATCTGCAGCGGCAGCGACTGGCCGGTTCCATCGGCACGGCGCAGGCGGAAGGAATGTTCGAAATAGCTGTGCAGGCGGATTGTCCCGCTTTCCCCAGCTGCTTCCGAGGCGTTCTTGAGCAGGTTCAGCACGACCTGCAGCAACTGGTCGGGGTCGCCGTGCGCCAGCGGCAGCGAGGGGTCGTAATCCTCTATGATCGTCATGTGCCCGCCAAAGCCCAGCAGTGCAGAGCGGCGCGCGCGGTCCAGCACGTCATGGATGTTGACGGGGCGCACGTCCGGCGGAGACAGGTTGCCGAACTGTTCCACCTGTTCCAGCAGCTTCACGATACGGCGGGATTCGCCGACGATCAGGTCGGTCAGTTCGAGGTCCTCTTGGGACAGGTTCATCGACAGCAGTTGCGCAGCCCCCGTGATGCCGGCCAGCGGGTTCTTGATTTCGTGCGCCAGCATCTCGGCCATGCCGATGGCGGATTTCGCGGCGGATTTCACCGAATGGCTTTGGGTCATGCGGCCCGCCAACTCGCGGGGCGAGATCATCAGCACCATGTGATCCGGTGCGCCCACAAGTGGTGCGATCTGAAGCGCGCATTGCAGCGGCGCACGCTGGCCATTGCCCACGTCGACATCGTTGACAAACAGCGGCGTGCCGTTCTTGCGCGCCCTTGCCAGGCTGTCCTCCAGCGGCGCATCCACAGCCAATTGATCCCACAAGGGCAGCCCGCACATCGTTTTGGCCGAGGCGTTGAAGAACCCCTCGGCAGCCGAGTTGATGTCCACGATCTCGTCATCGGGGCCAATCACAATGGTCGGCACGGGCAGTGACGCCCAAAGGTCCCCGACCGCGGTCATGCAGCCTGCCTCGCGGCATTTGTATCCAGTGCCGCAGGCAACAGGCAAAGCGTTTCGGCGGGGCTTTTCGCCGTGAGAACCGCGCGGCGCGCCTCGGGACCTGTTTGTGCCGTGTCCATGAACCAGCCCAGATGCTTGCGCGCCACGCGCAGGCCCAGCACGTCGCCGTAGAACTGCAGCATCGCGACATAGTGATTCATTACCATGTCGATAAAGGCGGCGCCCGCTGGAATCTTCGGGGCGGGTGTGCCGTAAAGCGCATGCGCGATCTCGGCCAGCAGCCACGGACGTCCTTGCGCCCCGCGCCCGATCATCACCCCATCGCAGCCCGACAAACGCAGCGCCTCAGCGGCAGTTTCCGCATCCACGATGTCACCGTTGGCGATGACGGGGATGCTCACTGCCTCCTTGACGTCGCGAATTGCGGCCCAGTCGGCACGGCCTTTGTAGAACTGGCAGCGCGTGCGCCCGTGGATCACGATCTGGGCAATGCCCGCAGCTTCGGCCCGTGCCGCGATCTGGGGGGCGTTGATCATTCCGTCATCCCAGCCCAGGCGGGTCTTGAGGGTCACAGGCACATCCACGGCCCGCACCACGGCTTCGATCAGGGTCAGCGCGTGGTCGGGGTCGCGCATCAGCGCTGATCCGGAATAGCCCTGCGTTACCTTTTTCGCCGGACATCCCATGTTGATGTCTATGACCTGCGCGCCCTGCCCCGCGACCATCTTTGCGGCCTCGGCCATGGGTGTGGCCTCGCGCCCCGCAAGCTGCACGGCGGTGCCAGTGGCCCCCAGCCCCAGTTCGGCCTTTTCCCGACTGCCGGGACGGGCATTCAGCACATCGTGGCTCGCCACCATTTCGGACACGACCATGCCTGCCCCGAAGCGCGCGACAAGCGTGCGGAACGGCAAGTCGGTGATTCCGGCCATCGGGGCCAGCATCACGGGTGGCGTCATATCGAGGGGGCCAAGGGCCATGGGCAGTGCCTAATCCTTGTGCGGTCACCCTGAGCTATAGCAGCACCGGGCCATTCTCAATCCAGGCAAAGCCATTCCGTGCCAAGACTTAACGCAAATGCACAATCTTTAGGCACCTTTTGCAGGCATGGACAGGGACAGGCCGACAGCCTACAGATTTCACCATGACGGCACGGCATCCCAAATGAGCAATGCAGCGGCGGTGATTGTGGCTGCGGGTCGCGGTACGCGGGCCGGCGGGCCAGTGCCCAAACAGTGGCAGATGCTGGCAGGCAAGCCGGTTCTGGCCCACACTTTGGCTGTATTTCAGGCCCATCCCGACATATCGAACATCGTGCTTGTGGTGCACGCCGATGACATGGCGCGGGCCGAAGACTACGGCAGTGACAGTACATTGCTGGTCACGGGCGGCATGGACCGCGCCGGGTCGGTTCTGAACGGCCTGCGTGCGGTAGCCGGGTCGGCTCTGGTGCTGATTCACGATGTGGCCCGACCGCTTGTCACCGCTGCGACGATTTCGGACGTGATCGCGGCCCTTGCGACCAGCAAGGGGGCCGCCCCCGCTCTGCCCGTCACCGACGCGTTGTGGACCGGGGATCAGGGACGGGTCACGGGGACGCAGGACCGCGCGGGCCTCTATCGCGCGCAGACCCCGCAAGGCTTTGATCTGGCATCGATCCTTGCTGCACATGTCGCCCATCCCGGCGGTGCGGCGGATGATGTCGAAGTCGCGCGCGCCCACGGGATTGATGTTGCCATCGTGCCCGGCGACGAGGACAATCTGAAAATCACCAGCCCGGGCGACTTCGACCGGGCAGAACGGATCATGCGGGGACGCAATGGACATTAGACTGGGCAACGGATTCGACGTGCACGCCTTTGGCCCAGGCGACCACGTGACCCTGTGCGGGGTGAACGTACCCCATCATGCAGGACTCGTGGGCCATTCGGATGCGGATGTGGGCATGCACACGGTGACGGACGCGATTTACGGCGCGTTGGCACAGGGCGACATCGGGCAGCATTTTCCCCCGACGGACCCGCAGTGGAAAGGGGCCGACAGCACCGTGTTCCTGCGCCATGCGGTGGGTTTGGCGACGCAGATGGGGTTCACAATATCGAACATCGACTGCACCCTGATCTGTGAATTCCCCAAGATCGGGCCACATGCCGCGCGAATGCGCGCCGTGTTGGCCGATATCATGGGGCTGGACGAGTCGCGCGTGTCGGTCAAGGCGACGACCTCGGAACGGCTCGGCTTCACCGGGCGGGGCGAGGGAATCGCCTGCATCGCCACCGCTGCATTGGTGGCACCGTGATCGCGCGACTCATCGGCACAGTATGCGGGGTCGGCCATTTGCGCCCTGCCCCTGGCACGTGGGGGTCTGCAGCGGCCCTGCCTTTGGCATGGGTGCTGCACGTCTTGGGCGGCTTTCCACTTCTTATGGTCGCGTTGACCGTCGTCTTCGCCCTTGGCTGGTGGGCTACGGCACAGATGACAGCCGGTCAGGCCGACCACGACCCATCCGAGATCGTCGTGGACGAAGTCGCAGGCCAGTGGATCGCCCTTATGCCGCTCAGCTATGCGGCATGGGATCGTGGCCTGGATATCCTGGTCATGTGGCCCGGTTGGATTGCGGGTTTTGCGCTGTTCCGACTGTTCGACATCTGGAAGCCGCTCTGGGTGGGATGGGCCGACCGGCGCGGTGACGCGCTGGGGGTGATGCTGGACGATGTGATCGCGGGCGTGTTCGCAGCCATCGGCGTACTGGCCCTTGCGGCCCTCGCGCACGGGGTGTTGATGACATGAGCCTCGCCGTTCAAATCCTTGATATCGCGAAGGAACGCGAACTGATGATCGCCACTGCCGAAAGCTGCACTGGGGGCATGGTAGCTGCCGCGTTGACGGACATTCCCGGATCTTCTGCGGTGTTCGAGCGTGGGTTTGTCACCTACACCAACCGCGCCAAGATCGAGATGCTGGGCGTGGCCCCGGCAACGCTGGACGCCTTTGGTGCAGTCAGCGAACAGGTCGCGGCAGAGATGGCGCAAGGGGCAGTCAACCATTCCCGGGCGCATCTGGCCGTCTCGATCACCGGCATAGCAGGCCCCGGCGGGTCCGACCATAAACCCGAAGGACGGGTTTGTTTCGCCGTCGCCGATTCGCAGGGCGTCGCCCATGAAACGGTCGAATTCGGCGCATTGGGACGCGATAAGGTGCGCGCCGCCGCCTGCGATCACGCGCTTGGATTGCTATTGACGCGGCTTAAAACCTAAGACACGAATGCGCCGACGAACCCGGCCAGATCGTCGCTTCCAATGGCGTGCCACAGGTTGTCCGTTCGCTCCCCCACCAGCGCCCGCGCCTTGTGCAGGATGCGGTCCTTGCGCGCCGCGAATGGCAACTGCGTATTCAGGTCGTGCGCATGCACCACCCCATCCACCTCGACCCGCGCCTGCATCTCGCTCAAGCTCTCGTCGCTCGCCACGCGGACCCGGTCGCGGAAGGCGACCAAAGCCGGGTCGGTGGCACAGGTATCGCTGAAAGCTGCGATGTCGCCGGTATCAATGCCATGCGCCGCCATGGCGATCACGTGGGCATAGGAGAATTTGGCCCCCAGCCCCGTGTCGGGGGCGGGTTGGTTGCATACGCTCATCCAGCGGGGGTGAGTGTGTACGGTGATGGCCTGCGCGTGGCCCAGATCGACACCGCGCAGGGCCTCAAGCGTGGCATGCAGTCCGTGGCAACAGGCGTGAAACTTGTGACTGACGTTTGTCATGCGCCAGGCAAATGGCACGTCCTCCCCGGCACCGTGGTGTGTCTCGCCAAACCCCAGCGGTCCGGCCAGACCGTCCTCTGCCGAGGTCATGCCAGATTGCGCCCAAAACGCGACCTCGACCCCCGTGCGCGCGGCAAGCCCGGCATTGAGCGGCTTGCCCATGGTCCCGAATTGCGACTTCAGCCCCGAGGCCATCGTGGCGCAAAGCCCCAGCGCATGCCGGGTCTGGCCCGCATCCAGCGCCAACAGCCGTGATGCCGAAACCGTCGCCCCAAACGCACCTGCAGTTGCGGTCTGGTGATAGCCGACCTGATAATGCCCGCGCCCCAACCAAAGCCCTACGGCGATGGATGCCTCCGCCCCCACGAGGGCAGCATCAACCATCTCCACCATGCTGCCCCCTCTCGCCTGTGCCACTGCCAAAGCGGCCGAGACGACAGCCACGGACGGATGCCCGATATGGGCGAAATGCGTGTCGTCGTAATCCAGGGCATGGGACAGCGTGCCATTCACCAGCGCCACCTGCGCCGGATCGCCCACGCGTCCGTCAAGGCGACTGGCCTTGCCCGCACTGTCCAGCGCCATCGCCCAATCGGAAAACCCACCGGACGCGACCCCCGCAATGCCGCAAGCGGCCCAGTCCAGAACCGACAGTTCCATCACCGCCCGCGCATCCGCATCCGGCTCAGCCCGCGCATACTGCAAAAGCAACGCGGTGATTCCGTCCCTTCTCTGATTCAAAAAATCCCCCCCGGAGGGCCAATCAGCCCCAAATCCAACAGCTATCCGTAAAGCGCTGCCGCCCGCCGCTCGAACGCGCGCACGATGCGCTGCATCGCCTCATTGAACACGACGCCGATGATTCCCCGCAGGATCGCGTTCTTGAATTCGAAGTCCACGAAAAACGACACCTCACAGCCGCCCTCGGCCTCGGCAAAAGCCCAGTTCGACTTCATATAGCGGAACGGGCCGTCCAGATATTCGGTGTCGATCCTGTGCTGGCCGGGCCACAAAACGACGCGGCTGCCAAAGCGTTCGCGAAACACCTTGAAGCTGATCACCAGATCCGCCTCCATCACCTCGCTGTCGCCCTTGGGGGTCACCTTGCGCACGCGAGCAGCGGCACACCACGGCAAGAATTCGGGGTAGGACGGCACGTCGGCCACCAGCGCATACATCTGTTCGGGGGTATAGGGCAAAAGCCGGGTTTCGGAATGGGTGGGCATCGGGTTAAACAAGACCTTGCTGACGTGTTGCTCTGCGATGTGTCGCGAAAGACGCGCGAAATCAAGGGGACGAGCATGCCACAGCGGCCATATGTCATAGACCAGATGATCTCGGCCAAGGCCATTGCGGCGCGGATCGAATCCCTCTGCGCCGAGATCAAGGCGGAATTCGAAGGTACCGACAAGCTGGTCGTGGTGGGCCTGCTGCGAGGTAGCTTCGTATTCATCGCCGATCTCGTTCGCGAGCTGGACTTGCCGATCGAGGTCGACTTTCTTGAGGCCTCGTCTTATGGCGACGGCATGGAAAGCAGCCGAGAAGTACGCATTCTCAAGGACTTGCGCGGGCCGATCGAGGGGCGGGACGTGCTGGTGGTCGAGGATATCGTGGACACCGGGCACACCATGCACCACGTGATCCGTCTGCTGAAAGGGCGCGCTCCTGCCCGCCTGCGCACCATTGCCCTGCTCGACAAACCGACCCGACGCGAGGTGGATGTGCGTGCCGACTGGACAGGGTTTGAAATCCCGGACGAATTTGTCGTCGGCTATGGCATCGACTTTGCCCAACGCAACCGCAACCTGCCTTTTATCGGCAAGGTGCGCTTTACCTGAACGCGTTGGCACCATGCGCTGTTGCGCGGCTTTTGTCCGCTCTCAAAAACGTGAGGATGACATCCCCCGCATTCACGTTACACTTTGTCGCACCAGCAACAGGAGCCTGAGTACATGCGATTTTTTGGTCTTTCCCTTTCCTTTCTTGCCGCCACCACGCTTGCCGTTACCGCGCTGGCCGACAGCCACGCGAATCCTGCTCTCGACGCTGCGGTCAAGGCCCGCAAGGCGAACATGAGCATGATCGGCTATCACACAGGCCTGCTGGGCAGCATGGCCAAGGGCGAAGCACCATTCGACGCGGCGATGGCGACGGCTGCGGCTGAAAACCTCGCCGCAGCGGCCTCCATGAACCGCATGGTGCTCTGGATCGAAGGTTCCGAACAGGGCGCCGTCGCCGGATCGCGGGCCAAGGCCGAAATCTGGACCGATGCCGCCGGATTCGAAGAGGACGCAATGGCGCTGGAAACCGCGGCGGCTGCGATGGTGACGGCTGCGGGTACCGACCTTGAGTCGCTGCGCGCGGCGATGGGCGATGTCGGGAAAAGCTGCGGTGCCTGTCACGAAGCCTATCGCGGCCCGCAAAACTGATCGGACATGCGCCTGTTGATCAAAACGCTGGCAGCGCTCGCGCTGCTGGCAGTGGGTGTTGGTTTGTACCTCACCCAGCCTGCGGACATTGCTGACGGGTTTTTTGCGGAAAACAGCGCAGGCGACGCGGCGGCTGGTGAACTGGTATTTCACGCCGCCGGATGCGCCTCTTGCCATACGGAACCGGATGCCGAGACGGACGGCGCGGCGGTTCTTGCCGGTGGCCTCGCCTTTCCCAGCGATTTCGGTACCTTCTATGCCCCCAACATCTCGCTTGATCCGGATGCGGGTATCGGGACGTGGAACCTTGAGACATTCGCCCGTGCCGTCACATTGGGCGTGTCGCCCGAGGGGCGGCACTATTACCCCGCATTTCCCTACACCGCCTATCAGCATATGACGGCAGGCGATGTGGCTGACCTGTTTGCCTACATGCAGACGCTGCCTGCCAGTGCGTCGGCCAGCAAGGCCCATGATGTCGGGTTTCCATTCAACATCCGGCGCGGTCTGGGGTTATGGAAGTTCGCCTTCATGTCGGACGACTATGCCACCGCCGCCGACACGCCCGTGCTGGAACGAGGCCGCTACCTGGCCGAAGGATTGGCTCATTGCGCCGAGTGTCATACCGCGCGCAATGCCGTTGGCGGACTGAACCGCAGCGCTTGGTTGGCAGGTGCGCCCAACCCGTCGGGCAAGGGCAGAATTCCCAACATTACCCCCGCAGGACTGGACTGGAGCGAGGCGGATTTGATCGAATACTTCACCTCGGGCTTCACCCCGGAATATGACAGCGCAGGCGGTGAAATGGCCGAAGTCGTCAAGAACCTCAGCCAATTGCCCGAGGAAGACCGCGCTGCCATTGCCGCCTACGTCAAGGCCCTGCCGCCGGTCGCGAGCCCCTAAGCCCGGTTCAGCTTGGCCAGTCGCGCAGCCCGCAGCCGGGCAAAGTCGTCGCCCGCATGATAAGACGAACGCGTCAAAGGCGTGGCCGACACCATAAGGAATCCCTTGCCATAGGCTGCCTTTTCATAGGTCGCGAATTCGTCCGGGTGCACGAACCGGTCCACACGGTGGTGTTTGGGGGTCGGTTGCAGGTACTGGCCGATGGTCAGAAAATCGATGTCGGCGGCGCGCATGTCTTCCATCACCTGGATCACGGCCTGACGATCCTCACCCAGGCCCACCATGATGCCGGACTTGGTGAACATGGTGGGGTCCAGTTCCTTGACCCGTTGCAACAGGCGCAAGCTGTGGAAATAACGCGCACCTGGACGCACCTCGGGATACAGGCCGGGCACTGTTTCAAGGTTATGGTTGAACACGTCGGGTCGTGCCTCGACGACGACTTCCAGCACTTTGGGATCACAGCGGATAAAATCGGGGGTCAGGATTTCGATGGTGGTGTCGGGGCTGCGGTGACGGATTGCGCGGATCGTCTGGGCAAAGTGGTCGGCTCCACCATCCTCGACGTCGTCCCGGTCGACGGACGTGATAACAACATGGTTCAAACCCAGCTTTTCCACCGCATGGGCGACGCGCCCCGGTTCGAACGCATCCAGATCTTCCGGCGGCTTACCGGTGGCGATATTGCAGAAGGTACAGGCGCGCGTGCACACCTCGCCCATGATCATCATGGTGGCGTGACCTTGGCTCCAGCATTCGCCGACATTGGGGCAGCCCGCCTCTTCGCACACGGTCACCAGCTTGTTCTCGCGCATGATCCGCGCGGTTTCCCGATAGCCTTCGCCGCCGGGCGCCTTGACCCTGATCCAGTCGGGCTTCTTGGGCTGGGCGTTGTCGGGCTTGCGCGCCTTTTCAGGGTGGCGCTGCTCGGGGATTTTCAAATCGCGCATGGGGGCCTGCCGTTTCCTTGTCCGTTGCCTGTTACTTAACACAGGTGCGGCACGGATGAACACCACGCGGCGCAAGGCCGCTATGCACGGCGCGCCCGCCACACGGCACCCACGCTCCAACGATCGCGATGGATCAGCAGAACAAGCGCGATCATCGCCGCAAGCACGGCAAGGTCGATCACTTGATTGCGATGGATGGGAAAGCCGCGGTCATTAAGGGCAAAGGGATCGAAAAACCCCTCCCACCGGCGCGTGACGGTAAAGAAATGCATGATGGCCAGCGCCGGATAGCTGACCCAACGCAGGGCCCCAATCGCGACAAGGATACAGATGACGATCTGCACGGCAGCGACAGCATAGATCGTGCCGAACTCCAGCTCGATCCCGTCGATATTGCGTGCAAGACCCTGGTATTGCGCTGGCGTGATGATCTTGTGTGCGGCCCACAAAAAGATGAACCACGCCAGCGCCAAACGCATTACCAGCAGGGCCAGCGCCTCGCGCGTTCCGGATGTCATAAGGGCGCCTTTCATGAACGGTCTGTGCAGTCATATGCCGGAACACAGCGTTCGCAAACACCCGCCACCTTTCCGTGATGGGCGCCCCTGCCTCTCTGGTCAAAAGAAATCCTGCGGTTCGGGGCAAAGCCCCGGGTTTATCCGTACATCAGACACTAAAATGGCGCCGCGAGGGAGGGGTCGCAGCGCCATTCCACTTGGGACCGGTTCCCATGTCAGCCGATCAAGCCGCCGCCCGGTCCCGTCGTTTCGTCATAATGTTGCTTCAGACGCATCAGTGCGATGCGCAGCACGATCTTGCCGGAGCGCGCGGACCAGCCCAGCTTTTTCTCAGCCGATTCAAGCCCTTCAAGGTAGCAGCAGCAGCGCAGCACCACGTCCGAAAGACCGGGGCCCAGATCCTTGAGCGCATGTGCGACGCGCGCGCGTGCCCGCTCCGGGCCGTTGCCGACGCCGCTGTCCTGTGCAAAAGCGCCGCGCCCGCCCCCGGTCAGGAACCGATCCCAGTTCTGGGCCACACGTGGGCCCATCTGGGCCAGTTCGAAATCCTCGCGTAGCCGTTCCCCGGAGCTGACCAGATCGTCGGTCAGGAACACGGCCCCATCCTTGTCCCGACGGCGCGCAAGGGCGGTCAGCGGAGATTCGGCCAGATTGTAGCGGACTTTTCGGGGCTGCCCGGTTTCGTTGTCGCGAATGGTGCGTTCGCCCCAGACCCGGTGTTGGTCGGCAAAATCTGCAGGGGCCTCGGCAAGCCCGGGCGCGTTTTGCTCTTCGCCTTCCAGCATCTCGGACAAGGCTGCGCGCCCGGCGGTCGTGATCTTGTAGCGCGTGATTCGACCTGCAACCTCGGCGCTGATCCAGTCCTGTAGCGCCATCGCTTCGGCCACTTTGCGGTCAACCACAGCTGTGCGCGTGCTTGTGCCCGTGGCGGTATCGCGCACCACAACCGCCTTTTCCATGTCCACCGCGACAGCCAGCACTGCGCCCGTTTCGCACAGTCGGCGCAGGATTCGGCGCGCATCGCGCGTCAGTGTGGGGGTGTCGGGGCCTTGATCCTTGATCGCAAAGTGCATCGGATCGCTTTCCTTTTGTTGCTCAGTTGCAGCCGACGAAGCCCTTCGAACCACATGTGCACCCAGTTTCCGCAGGACCGCATCAATCAGCGGATCATCGCGGCGCGTCTCGAATCTGCGTATCTGGCGCAGCACCGTTGACGCATGGCAGCCCGATTTGCGGGCCAGTTCCCGGATCGGCAGGCCTGCTTCGGTATGGGCCAGATAGTGCATCGCTGCATCCGGCACCCAGGCCGGTAGTCCCGAAAGCACGGGGGGTGATCTGTCGAACTGGCGCATGATGTTCATTCGTCCTCTTTGCCGATGCGGAGAGGTCGTGTTGCCCCGTTTATCCACATGTTATCCACACAACCTAGAGGTGCATTGGTTACCCGTTCGTTAATATTCGTCGGTATACGCAGCATTGTTTCTAAAAGATAAACAGTTGCTAAACGAACGCACGGGCGCAATCGCCCCTGCGCAACACCCGTTCAGGTTGTGCCATGGTGGTCGGATCAGGACGATGGGGATCGGACTGCACGCACCAAAGGAGTACTGGAAAATGCAAGATTTACTGTCCATGCTGAACGCCCTGCACCGCCCGCGCCTGTTGATCCGCGCCGCCCGAATCGGGGCCGAGGATTACCGCCGCGCCGCCCACCTGCCCCGCCTTCTTGGCTATGGGCAGTTACCGCGCCATGGGGCCGCTCTCATGCGCCTGATGGAGATCGAGGGCGAATTGAACACCCTGCGCCTGGATGAAGATTCGTCTTACAGCCTGTTGCGTCACATCGACATTCTGATCGCAATCGTGGGCGAAAGCCGCATATTGCGCGCCGCCTTGGGCGAAGCCACCGCCTGAGCGGGGCGCGGCACCCTACATGAAGCTGTCGGGTTCCGCCGCTTTCTTTTGCGCGACATAGGCGTCGAGTGCCTCGCGCGTGGCCGGATCCATGGGGGGCTGCTGGTAGTCGCCCAGCATCTTCGCCACCCGCACGGTCGCCAAGGACTCGGTATCGCGCGCGCCTTGATCGACCCAAGTCTCGAAGGGTTTGTAGTCCAGCAGGTCCGACTTCCAGAAGGCCGCCTTGAAGTTCGCTTGCGTATGGGCGCAGCCCAGATAGTGCCCGCCGGGCCCGACTTCGCGGATCGCGTCCATGGCCTGGGCGTTCTCGTCGATCTGCACACCTGCTGCGAGATGGTGCAACGTGCCAAGCTGATCGGCGTCCATCACGAATTTCTCGTATGAACTGACCAACCCTCCCTCAAGCCAGCCACAGGCGTGCAGCATGAAGTTCACGCCAGACAGCAGCCCCATATTCAGCGAATTGGAAGTCTCATAGGCCGCTTGCGCGTCCGGCAGTTTCGACCCACAAAACGATCCGGCAGACCGGAAGGGCAATCCCATGCGACGCGCCAGTTGCCCGGCGCCATAGGTGATATGCGCCGCCTCCGGCGTGCCGAATGTGGGCGCGCCAGAATTCATGTCGATGGATGTCACGAACGCCCCAAAGATCACCGGCGCACCGGCCTTGCACAGTTGTGAATAGGCGATGCCCGCCAACACTTCGGCCAGCACCTGCGTCAGCGTGCCTGCCACCGACACCGGGGCCATGGCCCCGCCCACGATAAAGGGCGATATGATGCAGGCCTGTCCCGCCTCGGCATAGACCTCAAGCGCGCCCATCATCACATCGTCGAATGTCATGGGCGAGTTGATGTTGATCAGCGACGTCATGACCGTATTCTGTGCGACGAATTCCTTGCCAAACAGGATTTCCGACATCTCCACGGAATCGCGCGCGCGGCTTGGTTCGGTGACCGACCCCATGTAGGGCTTGTCACTCAGCGTCATGTGGGCGTGCAGCATGTCGAGATGGCGCTTGTTCACGGCGACGTCGGTGGGTTCGCAGACGGTGCCGCCCGAATGGTGCAGCCACTTGGACATGTAACCCAGCTTCACGAAATTACGGAAATCCTCCATCGTGGCATAGCGGCGTCCACCGGCTGCATCGCGCACAAAGGGGGGGCCATAGACCGGGGCCAGAACAAGGTTCTTGCCCCCCACAACGACATTGCGATCAGGATTGCGGGCATGCTGGGTGTAACTGGCAGGGGCCGTCGCGCAAAGCTGGCGTGCCAACCCGCGTGGAATGCGCACCCGCTCGCCCTCGATATCCGCGCCCGCGTCCGCCCAGCGCTTGAGGGCCGCGGGGTTGTCGGGGAAATTCACGCCAACCTCTTCAAGGATCGTCTCGGCATTATGCTCGATCACTTGCAGCGCCTCTTCGGTCAGCACCTCGTAGTTGGGGATGTTACGCTCGATGAAACGGGCGGTTTCAAAGGACACCGCGCTGCGTTCTGCACGGCGTGCCGCACCGCCGCCACCGCGACCACGTCTGCTTGGTACTGCTGCCTCGGTCATCGTGGATCCCCTCAAACACATCTGTCCAGTGCACAGTGCCTTACCCGATCCCGCCCCGGCAAACGCGCAATAAGCGCCGTAGCAGGGAAAAAAGCGACATCCCCCTTCTCTGTTTCGAAAAAATCCGGGGGGTTCGGGGGCTGGCCCCCGTCCGGCGCTTGCCACCCACACAACGCAGCCCTATTGCACATTCATGATTGACCAGATTCACGACCGCCTTCTCATCATCGACTTCGGCAGCCAGGTGACACAGCTGATCGCGCGTCGCCTGCGCGAATTGAACGTCTTTTGCGAAATCCACCCCTACCAGAATGTCACGATGGAGTTCGTGCGCGATATGGCCCCGCGCGCGGTGATCCTGTCGGGTGGCCCCGACAGCGTCACTCGCCCCGGCTCGCCGCGCGTGCCGGATGACCTGTTCGACATGGGCCTGCCCATGCTGGGCATCTGCTATGGACAGCAATTGATGATGACGCAGCTTGGCGGCGAAGTGCACGGCGGCAAGAATACCGGCGGTGGCGGCACGGCTGAATTCGGGCGCGCCTATGTCACGCCCACGACCGACCTCGATCTTCTGGACGGCTGGTTCGTGTCCGGCCCGGAACAGGTGTGGATGAGCCATGGCGATCACGTGTCCAAACTGGCACCGGGGTTCGAGGTCTACGGCACCTCCCCCAACGCGCCCTTTGCGATCACTGCAGATACCAATCGCCACTTCTATGCAGTGCAGTTCCATCCCGAAGTGCACCACACCCCGAAAGGCGCCAAGCTTTACGAGAACTTCGTGCGTCTCGCCGGGTTCAAGGGCGACTGGACCATGGGTGCCTATCGCGAGGAAGCTATTCAGAAGATCAAGGATCAGATCGGCGACAAAAAGGTGATCTGTGCCTTATCGGGCGGCGTGGACAGTTCTGTTGCGGCTGCCCTGATCCACGAGGCCGTAGGCGACCAGCTGACCTGCGTGTTTGTGGATCACGGACTGCTGCGCAAGGACGAGGCGGCGGAAGTTGTCGGTATGTTCCGCGACAACATGAACCTGTCGGTGATCCATGCCGACGAAACCGAGCTGTTCCTCGGCGAACTCGACGGCGTCTCTGATCCTGAAACCAAGCGCAAGATCATCGGGCGTCTCTTTATCGACGTGTTCCAGAAGTACGCAGACCAGATCGAAGGGGCCGAATTCCTGGCACAGGGCACGCTTTATCCGGACGTGATCGAATCGGTGTCCTTCAGCGGTGGTCCATCCGTCACGATCAAGAGCCACCACAATGTGGGCGGCCTGCCCGAAAAGATGGGGCTGAAACTGGTCGAACCCCTGCGCGAGCTGTTCAAGGACGAAGTGCGTGCGCTGGGACGTGAACTTGGCTTGCCCGCAAATTTCATCGGACGACACCCCTTTCCCGGTCCCGGCCTTGCCATTCGTTGTCCCGGAGAGATCACCCGGGAAAAACTGAACATCCTGCGCGAGGCAGACGCAGTCTATATCGACCAGATTCGCAAGCACGGGCTGTACGATGACATCTGGCAGGCGTTCTGCGCGATCCTGCCGGTGCGTACCGTGGGCGTTATGGGCGACGGGCGCACCTATGATTTCGCCTGCGCCTTGCGGGCGGTCACGTCCGTGGACGGAATGACGGCGGATTACTATCCGTTCACCCACGACTTCCTCGGCGAAACCGCGACGCGGATCATCAACGAAGTACCGGGAATCAACCGGGTGACCTATGACATCACCTCCAAACCGCCGGGCACGATTGAATGGGAATGATGCCTGCCGCGCGCGCGGCACTGGGCCTTACACTTGCCAGCACGCCCGCCATGGCCGGGCTGGTCTGCGCGGGCGAAGGATTCGCGTTGATCGCACGCGATGACGCGGCGCAGTTCACCTATCTGGGCGACGGCACCTTTGCCCTTTCCCCCCCGGTGCCGGAACCGGGGTTCGGGTTTCTGCGGCTGACGCTGGCCACGGCGGGCGGTGACATCGCGATTTACCTCGAAGAACGTGCCTGCGACGTCGCCGATGCCGACCTGCCGCTGAGCATCGAGATCGCCATTGACACGTCCCGCGGGCTGGAACCGCGCGTGGGCTGCTGCACGTGGACGCGCTCGTGAACCCGGTCCTGAAGGCCGCACTCTGGATGTCCGGCTCCATCGCGTCGTTTTCGACGATGGCGGTAGCCGGGCGCGAAGTCGCCTATCGCCTCGATACGTTCGAAATCATGATGTATCGCAGCGTGGTCGGCGTCATCGTAGTGTGCGCGCTTGCGGGTCTCACCGGTGCGTGGCGCAGCATCAGGACCGACCGGCTGAGCATTCACCTGATGCGCAACGTGGCCCATTTCACCGGGCAGAACCTATGGTTCTATGCGGTCACGGTCATCCCGCTGGCGCAGGTGTTTGCGCTGGAATTCACCTCGCCCATCTGGGTCATCGTACTTAGCCCCCTGATACTGGGTGAACGGCTGACGCCTGTGCGCGCGCTGGCGGCGCTGATGGGCTTTGCAGGCATCCTGATCGTGGCGCGCCCGGATATGGCCGGGATCAATCCCGGTGTCATCACTGCCGCCTCCTCGGCCATCTTCTTTGCACTGACCATCATGCTGACCAAACGGCTGACCCGGAATGAAGGGATCACGTCTATCCTGTTCTGGCTTACGGTCATGCAGCTGGTCATGGGGCTGGCCATGGCGGGCTGGGACGGCGATATCACGCTGCCGGATTCGCAAACCGGCCCTTGGGTCTTTCTGATCGGCTGCGCGGGGCTACTCGCGCATTATTGCCTGACGAATGCCTTGGCCATCGCCCCGGCCACTGTGGTAGTGCCGATCGACTTTATCCGCCTGCCTACGATCGCGGTGATCGGGATGCTCGCATATGGCGAAGCCATTGATATCTGGGTCTTTGTCGGGGCCGTAGTGATTTTCGCGGGGAATTACCTGAACATCTGGGTCGAAACGCGCCGCCCCAAGGCCCTGTGACCCCAAAGTCACAATTTTATGACGCCCCGTCACTGCCAGTGAAATGCCCTAGGGTCATTATTGACGTAGACCCCTTGAAAATCGCTTATTCACGCCCAAAGCGCAGGCAATCAGCTCAAACTCTGCGCCCTTTGGGAGGAAGTACAATGAAATACTGCGCTATTGCGGCCCTGGTCGCCGTTGCATCCGCGCCATCCGCTTACGCTGCGGGTCTTGATCGCTCGAACCAGAGTATCTTGTCCATCTTTGACGATGACATGACACTCAGCTTCAGCATTGCGTCGGTCAATCCGAACGTCACGGGTACGGACGCTTTCGGTGCAAGCTACGATGTGGGCCGTACCTATGAACAGACAACGTTGACCTTCACGCAGGATCTCAGTGACAAGCTGACCTTCGGCTTCATCGCCGACCAGCCCTATGGCGCGGATGTGTTCTATGGAACGGACCCGGCGGCCAGCACATTAGGTGGCACCGGTGCGGACCTGTCGAGCGAGGCCTATTCCTTTATCGGCAAGTACAAGTTCAACGACCGCGTCAGCGTCTATGGCGGGGTCAAGGCCCAGACCGTGCGCGCCAGCGTGACGCTGAACGGCGTGGCTTATGCCCAGGCGATCCCGGTCGCCGCGGTGGCACGCGCAAACGGCGTGGACAGCACGACGCTTGGCGCCGCTCTTCTGGGTGATCCAACGGCAGTCGCCGCATTGGGTGGCGCTGCAACCGTTGGCGCACTCGGCGCCGCCGTAGGGGCGCAGCAGGCTGCATTCAGCGCTGGCGGCGGCTATGACTTCAACATGGACGCGGAAACCGAGTATGGCTGGCTGATCGGTGCGGCCTACGAAATCCCGGACATCGCACTGCGTCTTGCCGTGACCTACCATTCGGAAATCGAATATACGGCGAACACCAATGAACAGATTTTCGGCGCCAGTATTGCAAGCACCGTCGACTACGTGACTCCCGAAGCCATCAACATCGACTTCCAGACGGGCATCGCGACGGACACGCTGCTGCTGGCCAGCTATCGCTGGGCCGCGAACGAGGACGTCAACCTTGTGCCGACGGCCCTTGGTTCGGACCTCGTGAACCTCGACAACGGTCAGCGCTTTACCCTTGGTGTCGGGCGCCGGTTCTCGGACGCCTTGTCCGGTTCGGTCACGCTGTCTTACGAGCCCACGGGCGATGATGACCTCGTGTCCCCCCTCGGGCCGACAGACGGGCTTTATGGTTTGACCATCGGTGGGCGCTATACCAACGGCAACATGGTGGTGTCCGGCGGTATCAACTATTCCTGGCTGGGGGATGCGCGCCCAGAGGTGGGCGGGCAGCCGGTCGCCACGTTCGAAGGCAACTCGTCCGTCGCCCTGGGCCTTCAGGTCAAATTCACCTTCTGATCGACGCGCCTCAACGCACGTGTCAAACCCCGGCCCCCCAATGGGCCGGGGTTTTTCTTTGCACAGGTTCCGGGTGGCGTTGACGTCCGTGTGCTGGCAAGGATCGCGTCATGATGTTGCAAAAATCCCTGACAGGCCGCGCATGGGCCGAGATGATCCTGCTGGCCACCATCTGGGGGGCGTCGTTTCTGTCCATAAGGATCGCGCTTGACGAGGTCGCGCCTTTGACCTCCGTCGCCCATCGCACAGGCTGGGCGATGCTTGCGCTCTGGGCTATCGTCGCCGCCCTGCGCCTGTCGGTGCCTCGCGATCCGCGCGTCTGGCTGGGATTTCTGGGCATGGGGCTGCTCAACAACGTCATTCCCTTTGGTCTGATGGCGTGGGGGCAATTGCATATCGAAACCGGCCTCACCTCGATCCTCAATGCCTCCACCGCCATTTTCGGAGTGATCGCGGCGGCGATCTTCCTTGCGGACGAGCGGATGACACTGCGCAAGGCCGTCGGAGTCACTTTGGGTTTCATCGGGGTCGCGACGGCCATCGGGCTGGAGAATTTCCGCAATTTCGACCTGCGCAGCGCGGCCCAGCTGGCGATCATCGCAGGCACAGTCAGTTATGCGCTGGCCGGGGTCTGGGCGCGCCACTTCCTGAGCGGACTGGCCCCGCAGGTGGCGGCAGCGGGCATGCTGACCGGTTCCACCCTGATCACCTTGCCGTTGGCATGGGTCGTGGACGGACCCATTACCCTTGATCTGCAACCCGTCACGATACTGGCCATCGCTTATTACGCGCTGGTGGCGACCGCCGGGGCATATCTGCTGTATTACCGGGTGCTGGCGATGGCCGGGTCAGGCAACCTGATGCTGGTCACCCTGCTGATCGCACCCGTCGCCATCACCCTTGGCGCGCTGGTACGGAATGAGGCGCTCAGCCCCAACGCATTTGCAGGCTTCGCCTTGCTGGCCCTTGGGCTGGCCATTCTGGACGGGCGCGTGTGGACGCTGATCCGGCGGGGCGTTGACCGGACCCGCCGCCCCGGATAGGACACCTTGGCAAGCGGCCACAGGAACACCCCATGCTTTATCGCGACGCAGATGACTGGCGCCAGGCCGCGCAAAAGCGGGTTCTGGTCTATGGCATGTCGGGCCTTGGCAAGACACATATGTCGACCACGCTGCGCGCCTCGCATAAATGGTTCCACTACTCGATAGATTACCGTATCGGGACCCGTTACATGGGCGAGCTGATCGCGGACAATGCCAAGGCAGAAGCGATGAAAGTGCCCTTCCTGCGCGCGCTGCTTCTGTCTGACAGCATCTATATCGGATCGAACATCACCTTCGACAACCTGTCGCCTGTGTCCACCTATCTGGGCAAGCCGGGCGACCCGGATCAGGGCGGTCTGCCCATCGCCGAATACCGCCGCCGTCAGGAGCAATTCCGCACCTCGGAACTGGCCGCACTCAACGACACATTGCATTTCGCGGAACGGGCCGCACAGCTTTATGGCTATCCCCATTTCATCTGCGACACCGGCGGGTCGATCTGCGAATGGGTGAACCCGGACGATGACCGTGATCCGTTGATGACAACCCTGTCCGCGACTTGCCTGCCGATCTGGATCAAGGGCACCGAGGCGCACACCCAGGCCCTGATCGCGCGCTTTGACAAAGCCCCCAAGCCGATGGCCTATCAGCCTGAATTCCTTGCCAAATGTTGGGAAGATTATCTGGCCGAAACCGGTCTGGCCGAGGATCGCGTGAACCCCGACACCTTCGTGCGCTGGACCTATGCCCGCGCACTTGCCCACCGCCAGCCCCGGTACGAGGCGATGGCGCGTTGGGGGGTGACGGTCACGGCCGACGAGGTTGCCTCGCTCAAAGGTGAAGCGGATTTCACCGATCTGGTCGCCGCTGCCCTTGAGCGGCGGATGCGCTAAGGCTATCTGCTCCCCTCTGGCCTTAACCCGGAAAGACCCCGATGCCCATAAAACTGCCCCGCACCCTGCCCGCCTATTCGATCCTCGACCGCGAGGGCGTGATGGTGATGGATGACGAGTTGGCAGCCCATCAGGACATTCGCCCGCTGAAAATCGCGCTGCTCAACCTGATGCCAAAAAAAATCCAGACCGAAACGCAATTCGCCCGCCTGATCGGGGCGACGCCCCTGCAGATCGAACTGTCCCTGATCCGCATGACGGATCACGAGACCAAGAACACCGCCGCCGAGCATATGGAGAGCTTCTATCGCCCGTTTTCGGACGTGAAGGGCGAAAAGTTCGACGGGCTTATCATCACCGGCGCGCCCATCGAGCATCTGGAGTTCGAGCAGGTGAGTTACTGGGATGAATTGCTTGAAGTGATGGCGTGGACCCAGACGCATGTGCATTCCACCTTTGGCGTTTGCTGGGGCGGAATGGCCATGCTCCACCATTTCCACAACGTGCCCAAACACCTTCTGCCGGCCAAGCTGTTTGGCACGTACCGGCATACCAACCTCGCCCCTGCATCGCCCTATTTGCGTGGGTTTTCAGACGATTGCGTGATCCCCGTGAGCCGCTGGACCGAAGTGCGCAAGGACGAGGTCGAGGCGGCGGGCCTTCCGATCCTGCTGGGTTCGGACGCGACGGGTCCTTGTCTGATCGAGGACCCGGCGCATCGTGCACTCTATATCCTCAATCATTTTGAGTATGACAGCGACACGCTGAAGCAGGAATATGACCGCGACCTGGCGTCGGTGCAGGTGCAGGGCGCACAAATCGCGATGCCCGTGGGCTATTTCCCCGACGATGACCCCGGCAAGCGCCCACTCAACCGCTGGCGCAGCCATGCGCATCTTCTATATGGAAACTGGTTGTCCGAGGTTTATCTGACCACCCCATATGACATGGACCGGATCGGGCAGGACCGCACCGATCTGCGGGGGTAGGAATGAAGACTTTGGTGATGGTATCGGTCGGCTTGGTTCTGCTGAGCATCGCGGTGGTGCAGATATTCGCGCTGAAACGCGAGCGCGAGGCGGCGCGCGACTATCCCCCCACGGGTCAGTTGATCGACGTGAATGGCGCGACGGTGCATGCCGTGCAGGTCGGGCAAGGGCCTGACCTCGTGCTGTTGCACGGGGCCTCTGGCAGCACGCGCGACTTTACCTTTGCCTTCGCCGATCTGATCAAGGATCGCTACCGCGTCACGATGCTTGACCGCCCCGGCCTGGGCTGGAGCGATCAGATCGACACTGCCGATGCCCGGGCGTGGTCGACGGGTCATGCCTCTCCACGCGAACAGGCCCGTCTGCTTAAGGCGGCGACGGATCAGTTGGGCGTTCAAAACCCAATCGTGCTCGGCCATTCCTTTGGCGGGATCGTGGGCTATGCTTGGGCGCTGGAATTCGACGACCTTGCCGGTTTCGTGTCCGTCGCGGGGGTGGCGAACCCATGGCCGGGCGATCTGGGCTGGACCTATACGGTCAACGGTTCGGCCTGGGGCGGCGGGCTTGTGGTTCCGGTGCTGTCGGCCTTTGTGCCGCAGTCTTACGTGGAAACGACCCTTGCCAGCATTTTCGACCCCCAATCCGCGCCTGATGGCTATCTGGATCATGTCGGGGCCGCCCTGTCCCTGCGCCGCCAAACGATGCGCGCCAATGCGCGGCAGGTGAACTGGTCGCGCCCCTATGTGGTTGAAATGTCGTCCGAATACGGTTCAATCAAAGTACCCGTCGAAATCGTGCACGGCGACGCGGACACCATTGTGCCGCTGCAAGTGCACTCGGCCAAGGTGCCTGCACAGATCGAAGGGGCCAACCTGACCGTCCTGCCCGGTGTGGGCCACATGCCACAACATACAAACCCCGACGCCGTGATCGCCGCCATAGATCGCGTTGCCGCACGTGCGGGTTTGCGTTAACGCCTCACCTGCCCCATATTGCATGTTAAGAGCAGTAACTTTTGCGGGGTTTCCATGAGTCTTCCTTTTGATGGCGCCATCAGCGCCTTTTACACGAGCGAAGCACCGGACGACGTACGCGTGGCGATAGCGGATGCGGATAAGGGCGATATCCTGACGCCAAACTACCCCCATGCCAGCCGTATGAAGCGCAAGGATTATGAGCGCGAGATGGAGGCGCTGCAGATCGAACTGGTCAAGATGCAGGCCTGGCTCCACGAGACCGGCGCGCGCATCGCCTGCGTGTTCGAAGGGCGCGATGCCACCGGCAAGGGTGGCACGATCAAGCGGTTCCGCGAAAACCTGAACCCGCGCGGCGCGCGTGTCGTCGCCCTGTCCAAACCCACTGAAACCGAAGCGTCCGAGTGGTATTTCCAGCGCTATATCAGACACTTGCCCGCAGGTGGCGAGATGGCGATGTTTGATCGCAGCTGGTACAACCGCGGCGTCGTCGAGCATGTGTTCGGCTTTTGCACCCCAAAGCAACGCGACCACTTCTTCGCCCAGGTAAGCCCGTTTGAGGCGATGCTGGTCAACGACGGCATTCACGTCTTCAAGTTCTGGCTGAACGTGGGCCGGGCCGAACAGTTGCACCGCATCATGGCGCGCGAGCGGGACCCGCTGAAACAGTGGAAACTCAGCTGGATCGACGTCGAGGGGCTGAAAAAATGGGATGCCTACACATCGGCGATCCGCGAAACCCTTGACCTGACCCATACCGATCACACCCCTTGGACCATCGTTCGTTCGGACGACAAGAAACGCGCACGGCTTGCCGCGATCCGCACTGTGCTGCACGGGCTGGATTACACGAACAAAGACCCCCAAGCCGTTGGAGAAATTGACAAAGGCATCTGTGGCGGTCCGGACATATGGGATGCCTAAACGCGGCTACCATCACGGTAACCTAAGGCAAGCCCTGATCGAAGCAGCCCTGAAGCTGATCGAGGAAAAGGGCCCCACCGGCTTTACCCTGTCCGAGGCGGCCAAGCAGGCCGGCGTGACACCGGCGGCGGTCTATCGCCACTACGAGGGGCGCGAGGACCTGATCGCCGAATGCGCGCGGCAGGGCTATGGCATATTCGCGGACCTGATGGAGCATGCCTATCAGTCCGGCCAGCCCTCGGCGCTGGCCGCGTTCGAGGCGACGGGGCGGGCTTACCTGGCCTTTGCGCGGCGTTTTCCGGGGCACTACATTTCCATGTTCGAATCCGGCATTTCGGTGAATCGCACGCCGGAACTGGCGGATGTGGCCAACCGGGCCAATGCAGTGCTGGAACGGGCCGCGGGCGACTTGTCCAAACACATCCCCGAAGACAAACGCCCCCCCGCCTCGATGTTCTCGGCCCATATCTGGGCGATGAGCCACGGGGTGGTCGAGTTGTTCGCGCGCAACTCGCCCGGGCGCGCCTCGCCCTTCCCGCCAGAGGATCTGCTGGAGACGGGGATCGGGATTTATCTGCGCGGACTGGGCCTGATCCGGCCCGATACCTGAGCGTACGCGCAACGGCTGCATGCACCGATGTGACGCAACGGCATTCGAGGGCCGTAAGCCCCATGAAAACAAGGGATATGGGCGCCGCACCGTCCGTGCACCCTGTGTGCACCCCCTGTACATCCCCCCACGCGATTCCGGCCCGAATTGGACAGGTAAACGTATCGTTCGGTGCCGAAACTTGACGAAGTATGAACGAACCACGGCGCGGCCACATCGGCAAAATACGGCCTGACATCTGCATGTCGCAAAATCTTCACGGAACCGTTGCGGTCATACGGTTGTTAGCGGGGCATGAGAGAACGCCTTGATCCATTGGTGGCCGAACGTGCCCCGTGGCTGTTCCGCCCCGGAACAGTCAGCCGCATCACACGGCGCGCTCTCATGTCGCTGCTCAGCTATAACCAGACCGTTGATCTGGCCCAGAGCATCGAACACGAAACCGCCGGACAACTGATGGATCACGTGGGCACTTTGCTGGCGCAGGACGTGCGCGTCAGCGGTCTGCACAATATCCCCGCCTCCGGCCCCGCCATCGTTGTCGCCAACCACCCCACGGGTATCGCGGACGGCATCATGCTGCACCACATGCTGGCCCCGATCCGCCCGGACCTGTTTTTCTATGCCAATGCCGACATCCTGCGTGTCCTGCCGCAACTGTCGCAGATGATTGCCCCTGTCGAGTGGCGTCAGGACAAGCGGTGCCATGGCAAGACGCGCGAGACCATGGCCTACACGCGCGATGCGGTGGATCAGGGGCGGCTCGGGGTGATCTTTCCCTCGGGGCGGCTGGCGAAGCGGCGCGGCCTGCGGTTGTACGAACGACCATGGATGGCCTCGGCGGCTATGATCGCGCGCAAGTTCGATTTGCCGGTGATCCCCATCCATATCGAGGCGCGCAATTCGGTGCTGTTCTATATCCTCGACCTGATCCACCCTACTTTGCGCGATATCACCCTGTTCCACGAGACGCTGAACAAGGATCACCAGCCCTTCGTGATCCGCGAGGGGGCGCCGATTGCAGGGGCTGAGTTGCCCAAGGATTCGGGGCACGCCATCGAGGTTCTGCGGGCCGCGACCCTTGCGCTTGGCGAGGATCCGCATGGCAGTCTGCGGATGCGCCCGGTGCTGCCCCGTCACGCGCTGGGTCGGTTCCTGAGCCGACAGTTCACCTGAAACGACCACGAAAAAGGCCGCCCCGAACCCGGTGCGGCCTTTTTCAGTTCGTGAGTGGTAATTCTTAACGCTTGGAGAACTGGAAGCTCTTGCGGGCCTTGGCCTTGCCGTACTTCTTGCGTTCGACCACGCGGCTGTCGCGGGTCAGGAAGCCTGCAGCCTTGAGGGCACCGCGCAGGCTGGGGTTGTAGAGTTGCAGCGCCTTGGACACGCCGTGCTTGACCGCACCGGCTTGCCCCGACAGACCGCCACCCTTGACCGTGGCGACCACGTCGAATTCACCGACGACGCCTGCAACAGAAAAAGGCTGGGCAAGGATCATCTGCAGAACGGGGCGGGCGAAGTATTCCTTCATCTCCTTGCCGTTCACGGTGACCTTGCCGGAACCCGGCTTGATCCAGACGCGGGCGACCGCATCCTTGCGCTTGCCGGTCGCATAGGAACGACCCAGCGCGTCACGCACAGGCTCGCGGTGTACCATTTCGACTTCGGACGGGGCAGAATCGCCCGCCACAGCTTGCAGGTCTTCGAGTGTGTTGATTTCGTCAGCCATACTCATGCGCTCCGCGTGTTTTTCTTGTTCATGGATGCAACATCCAGAACCTCGGGGCTTTGCGCCTCGTGGGGGTGATCGCCGCCTGCATAGACGCGCAGGTTGGTCATGATTTGACGGCTCAGCTTGTTGCCGGGCAGCATGCGCTTGACCGCAAGGGTCACGACGCGTTCGGGATGCGCGCCTTCAAGGATTTGCTCCTTGGTGCGGCTTTTGATCCCGCCGGGGTGGCCGGTGTGCCAATAAAAGCTTTCCTGACGTTTGTTGCCGGTCAGTTGGATCTTGTCAGCGTTGATGACGATGACGTTGTCGCCACAATCCATGTGCGGCGTGAACGATGGTTTGTGCTTGCCACGCAGGCGCGTGGCGACGATCGAGGCAAGGCGGCCCAGAACGATGCCTTCGGCGTCGATCAGGATCCACTTTTTGTCGATGTCCGCAGGTGTTGCGGTAAAGGTTTTCATATGTCGCATCCCTTGGGGGGTGGAATTTCGGATTGCTGGGTTATACAGGAGCGCAAAGCCGCGTCAACGGCCACACACCACAATAAATCATTCAAAATCAATATCTTGCAATTAAGGTATCTATATACCCCAACTATCTAGGCCATTTGCCGCCTTGCATCCCTGCCCCGACATGCCAAACAGGGACTGTACGGTCAGCAGGCAAGAAAGGTGCACTGAAATCTCATGTTCGTTTTCCTGATCGGCCCTCTTGTCGCCACGCTTGTTCTGATCGCCCTTGCGACTGTGGCGGGCATCGGTTCCGTGCAAAAGCTGATCACTGTCTACGAGGCCAAGCACGAGCTGAAACAGGGCTCGACCGGGTTTTTGCGCAGCATCGCGGGGTGGTCCATGATCGCCTTCTGGCTGATGACCACGTGGTTTGTCGCCACCATCATCGGGGACTGGGGCGCAACGGGCGATCTTGAGGGTGCGATCGAACGGTCGTGGTTGCGCCTGCGGGTTCTGGCCGAGATTGCGATTGCGATCGCGGAGTCCGATTGATGGACAACGCGGTCATTCAGTCTGAGCTGCAATGTGGAAATTGCGCCGGTCAGTGTCTTTATGATCCTGCGACGCAGGCACTGGCCTGCTCCAGTTGCGGCACTGCCGCCCGGCTGGAAACGCCGCAGGATGCCGACGCCGAACAGGAATTTCCATATGACCCGCTGGCACCGGAGTCCGAGACGCCGGTGACTTTCGACACGTTGGTGCACCGGTGCGAAACCTGCGGCGGTACAGTCACCCTTGTCGCCCGGTCGCTGAGCGCGCGATGCCCCTATTGCGACGGACCCGTGGTCATCGACACCGCCGACAGCGGCTATGCGCCCATGGCGCTGATCCCGTTCAGGGTGGCGCGGTCCAACGCGCAGGCGCTGGCACAGGCCTGGGTGGAAAAGCGTATCGCCGCCCCGGACGATCTGGCGGGCGTCGTGTCAGAGGCGCGTATCGCAGGGCTCTACGTGCCGTTCTGGACCTTCGACAGCAACGAGGTGATCCAGTACTGGGCCAGCTACAAGGTGCGCCGCAACAAGCGCAGCTATACGCGCAAGACCTCGGGCACTCTGACCATGCGGTTTGACGACATGCTGATCCCGGCCTCGCATCACGTGACGCCGCTGATCCGCGATGGCATCCTGCACGACTTCGCCCCCGAAAACCTGCGCCCCTACCGCGCGGGTTATGTGGCGGGTTTTGCCGCCGAACAGCATCACCAGACCGTGCAGGAGGGGCTGGAGATCAAGGGCAATGAAAAGGCCCTGCTGATCCGCAACCGGATCAAGAAGCACATCAACAAGCGGGGCGTGCACAACATCCGCTATCAAAGCGACACGACCGGTATTCACTACCGTCGTATCCTGCTGCCGGCGTGGATCCTGCACTATGAATATGACGGCAAGCCGATGAAGGTGGTGGTCTGTGGCATGCAGGGGCGGACCTATGGCGAGCGGCCCTTTTCCTTGTGGAAGCTGGCCGGTCTTGCGGCCCTGCTGTCAAGCATCGCGGTGGGTCTGGGACTGTTCTGGGGGTCGGCGGGCTTGCTGTAATTTCGGGCTCCGCCCTACACCCCGATGGATTCGGGCGGGTTGTCGAGCAAGGTGCGCAAGCGCTGCACTGCTGCCTCGAAACTCTCCAGCCCCACCCCTGCATTCACCGCAAAGCGGATCGCATGGGGCACGCGCGCCTCGCGGGCGGCGTATTCCTCGGCCGCGCGCACCCTGACCCCTTGCGCCTCGGCCGCCTGACAGAACGCCCCCGCCCGCCAGCCCTGCGGCAGGGTCAACCACAGAAACGGCACATCCTTGCGCCACGTGATGTCGTATCCGCCCAGTATGTTCACCGCCCGCTCGACATAGACGGTGATGCGGTTACGCACCTCCTCAGTGATTTGTGGCAGGTCCGGGTGGCTGAACAGTTTGGCACTCAGGTCGGTAATCGGCGTGGCCAGCCCGAAAAAGGAGTATTCCGCCGTCCGTCGCAACACAGGCGCCTGCCCCTGCGGCGCAACGGCCAGACCGATGCGCAAGGCGGGCGTGATGGATTTCGAGATCGAGGAGACATACCACGTCCGTTCCGGCGCGAGCATGCGGTAGGTCGGGGCCAGCGCCGCGCCCAGACGATAACAGTCATCCTCGACGATCTGCATGTCGCAGGCTCTGGCCACCTCCACCAGCGCAGCGCGACGGTCCGGGCCGGTGAAGCCGCAGGTGGGATTGTGCACTTCGGGCGAGGTACAGAAGATCTGGGCGTCGTGACCGCGCGCGGCGGCCTCCAGCGCCTCGGGGATGACGCCATCCTTGTCCATCGCAACCGGGATCACATCCGCGCGCAGCAATTCGGCGACGCGGCGAAAGCCTGGATAGGCCAGTTCCTCGACCAGCACGGCGGGCCTGCGCCCTTTCAGCAGCGCCTGAAAGATCAGCATGATCGCGTTCTGCCCGCCATGGGCCAGCACGATGTCGTCGGCTCCGACGGCCCCCAACGCCTGCGACGAAATCCAAGCCGCTGCCGCTACCCGCGCGGCCTGCCCGCCCGCCCGCGTGGGATAGTGCATCACGCCCGAGGGCGGGTCCTGCGCCACTTGCGCCAGAAGGGCGCGGATCAGCCGGGCCTGCCCGCGATCGGGCAAGTGGGGGGAAAACAGGTTGACGTGATAGGTTTGCGCTTCCTGCCCATGCGTGGCGGAGTCGACCTCGATCGGAGCATCACCGATCAGTGGCACGTGGGTCTGAGGCTGGGCGACGAACGTGCCCCGCCCAACCTCGGCCACCAGCGTGCCGTCATCGGTCAGGATCGTGTAGGCGCGCGCCACGGTGCCGGGCGTGATCCCCAGCTTCCACGCCAGATCGCGCACAGGGGGCAGTTTTTCACCTGCCTGTAATGCGCGCGTTTCTATCCTGTTACGGATCGCCTGCATAACCGCCTTGTATTTGGGGCCGGAGGTGTCGAGCAGGTCGGGCTGCCAAATTGTATTCATTACAATGTTTCCGTGGATTTATTGTATGCGCTTATTGTACCCTTACAGCATGGCCATTTTGCCATATTGTGTCAACACAATTATAGGAGATTCCCATGACACACCTTACCCAGACCCATGCCAACCATTTGGCCTACCTGTCGGCTCAGCCCGCCATTCCCGCCGCTTCGGTTCTGGCACTGCGCGTCGCGGTGGTGCTGTCGGTATGGGCCATACGCCGCCGCACACGGCTGGCACTGCGCAACCTCGGTACACGGGAGTTGCGCGACGTGGGACTGACACAAGCCGAGGCTTTTCGCGAGTCCCGGCGTGTGTTCTGGCGGGCGTGACTTCCCCGTGGCGACTGCCAGACCTCTTCCTTGCGGCCGGGCTTGTCCTGGCCGCTTTTTTTGCATTGGCCGATTTTTTATGATGGCAAATCAACGCCCTGTGGTGGGATCGCGTAAGTCAGGGATGCCCGCGCCACGGGCTGTACGACCCCTTGGGAATAGATCAGCACATCCGACACCGACAGTTGCTTGCCCAGCTTCAGCAAGCGCCCCTTGGCGATCAGATCCACCCCGGCTGCAGGCTTGCGCATGAAGTCGATGGAGCAATTGGTGGTCACCGCCAGCGCGCGCGGCCCGATATGGGCCAGCGTCACCATATAGGCGGTCACATCCGCCAGTCCGAACATGGCTGGCCCGGAAATCGTGCCTCCTGGGCGCAAGTGGCGATCTTGTACCAACAGGCGCAGGGTCACCCCCGCGTCGTCCACGTCTTCGACGTGGAACTCCCCCGCCACTTCCAGAAACACCTTGCCCAAAAAGGCGTTCATCTGGTCGGCATCCATCACAACGGCCATGCTTTTCCTCTCTGCTTCAATGCCCTAGGCTTTGCCGCAAAAGCGGTGGAGGGCAAGATGGCAATTCTGGAACGTGAGGTGACGGGCGCGGTGGCGCATCTGCGGTTGAACACGCCTGAACGGCTGAACGCGCTGAGTGACGAGATGATCGCGGCGCTGCACGGTGCGCTGGACGAGGTGGCCGAGGATCGCGCCATTCGCGCCGTGATCCTGTCGGGCGCGGGCAAGGCGTTTTGCGCGGGCCATGATCTGAAACAGATGACCGCAGGGCGACAGAACGCGGATGGCGGGGCCGCCTATTTCAAAGACCTGTTTGATCGCTGTGCGGCGATGATGGCGCGCATCCAATCCCTACCCCAGCCCGTGATCGCGCAGGTGCACGGCATCGCCACCGCCGCCGGTTGCCAGCTGGTGGCGACCTGCGATCTGGCCGTGGCCGCCCACGGTACGCGTTTCGGCGTCAACGGCGTGAACATCGGGCTGTTCTGTTCAACCCCAATGGTGGCCCTGTCGCGCAACATCCCGCGCAAGCAGGCGTTCGAGATGCTGACCACAGGCGAGTTCATCGAAGCCGAGCGCGCCGCAACCCTGGGCCTGATCAATCACGCGGTCGCCCCCGAGGCGCTGGAAGCCGAAGCCGCCGCCCTTGCTCAGAAGCTGGCAAGCAAGCTGGGATCGGCGGTGCGAATCGGGAAAGAGGCGTTTTATGCCCAACTGCAGATGCCCGTGGCGGACGCCTATGCATATACCGGACAGGTTATGGTCAAAAACATGGCCCACCCGGATACGGAAGAAGGCATTTCCGCCTTTATCGAGAAACGCCCCCCGAACTGGTCACAATAGGCCTTAACTGGCTAGAATCGCTTATAACTTTTCATTGTTTCCAAAACACCTGCCCATTATTTCCGAAAAAACTCTCGCAATTCGGGCATAAATGGGGCACAAATAAGTCACGGCCTGAGGGTCGTTACGATTTTGGGTCGCCGACTGGCGGAAGGTCCCTCCAGGTCAGCCTCTCACTGACCGACCATCCCCGCAGCGGCGACCCCAAAAGCCCTCCTAAATCATGACCCGCCTGCTCTGACAGTTGCGCGCGCGCGCCCGGTGCCCTACATCCGCGCCATGACAGATACATTGCACATCGTGGGCGGCGGTATGGCCGGTTCCGAAGCCGCATGGCAGGCAGCAAACCTTGGCGTGAAGGTCGTAATTCACGAAATGCGCCCCACGGTCGGCACCTTTGCGCATCAGACAGGGTTGCTGGGCGAAATGGTGTGTTCCAATTCCTTTCGCTCGGACGACAGCGAACAGAACGCTGTCGGCCTGCTGCATTGGGAAATGCGCGCCGCGAATGGTTTGATCATGCAGACTGCGGACAAGCACCGCCTGCCTGCGGGCGGGGCGCTGGCGGTGGACCGCGACCCGTTCGCACAATCCGTTACCGACACCTTGATGGCGCACCCGAATATCAGCGTAGAATACGGCGAAATCACCGCCCTGCCCGATGACGGCCACTGGATCTTTGCCACTGGGCCGCTGACGTCGTCGGCCCTTGGTCAGGCGATCGCCGCCGAAACGGGTGCCGAGGCGCTGGCCTTTTTCGATGCCATCGCGCCGATCGTCTATTTCGACAGCATCGACATGTCCAAAGCGTGGATGCAGTCGCGTTACGACAAGGGCGAGACCGAGGAGGAGCGCACCGCCTACCTCAACTGCCCAATGGACCGAGACCAGTACGAGGCCTTCATCGACGCGCTGCTCGCCGCCGACAAGACCGAATTCCACGAGGGCGAAACAGCTGGCTATTTCGACGGCTGCCTGCCCATCGAGGTGATGGCCGAACGGGGCCGCGAGACCTTGCGCTTTGGCCCAATGAAGCCCGTAGGGCTGACCAACCCGCATCAGCCCGATGTCAAACCCTATGCCGTGGTTCAGCTGCGCCGGGACAACAAGCTGGGCACGCTTTACAATATTGTGGGCTTTCAGACAAAGATGAAGTATGGTGCACAAACCGATGTTTTCAAACGTATTCCGGGACTTGAAAATGCCAGTTTTGCCCGCTTGGGCGGCATTCATCGCAATACGTTCCTGAACTCCCCGACGTTGCTGACGGGCGACATGCGCCTGAAATCCCGCCCGCACGTTCGCTTTGCGGGCCAGATCACCGGGGTCGAAGGCTATGTCGAATCCGCCGCTATGGGCTTGCTGGCGGGCCGCATGGCCGCAGCCGAGATCATGGGTGATACGCTCGACACGCCTCCGCCGACCACGGCCATGGGCGCACTGATCACCCACATCACCGGCGGCGCCGAGGCCAAGACATTTCAGCCGATGAACGTCAATTTCGGTCTGTTCCCGCCCGTGACAGGCCTCAAGGGCGGACGCAGGGGCCGCAAGGACCGCTACAAGGCCTATACCGACCGGGCCAAGGCGGATTGGCAAATCTGGCTGTCGCCGCAAACGGCAGACGCTGCCTGACCCCGAACCGCGATCCACTGGACGCCTGCTGCCCTGCCACGCTACACTGGCGGTATGACCAAGTTTCTGGACAAAGCCTACGCCGCCCGCGACGCCGCTCAAACCCGTGCACTTTATGACGACTGGGCCGCGTCCTACGAGGCCGAAGTGGGTGAAAACGGTTATGCCACACCGGGGCGCTGCGCCGAGGCGTTGAAGGCATTTGCCGGCGACCTGTCTCAACCCATCCTTGATTTCGGCTGCGGCACGGGCCTGTCCGGCCTTGCGTTGCGGCTGGAGGGTTTCGAGGTGATCGATGGCGTGGACCTGTCCGCCGAAATGCTCGCCGTCGCGCGGAGCAAGGGTGTGTATCGCCACCTTGACCAGATCGAGGCGGGCGCGCCCCTGCCGCGCCAGGACTACGCCCTGTGCGCCGCGATCGGAGTGATCGGGGCCGGTGCTGCGCCTATCTCAGTGCTCCATACTCTGATGCACGCCCTGCCGAACGGTGGCAAGCTGGTCTTTTCCTTCAACGATCACGCCTTGGCCGACCGCAGCAACGAGGCAGGCGTGAACGAATGGACCGATTGTGGCGCCGCCCGTCTGCTGTTCCGGGAAAGCGGCGACCACCTGCCCGGGATCGGGTTGAACTCCAACGTCTACGTGCTTGAAAAAGCGTGACATTCACTACCCGCTTTGCACCATCGCCCACGGGACCCTTGCACCTTGGTCACGCCTATTCCGCGCTGCTGGCTCATGACATGGCGCGTGCCGAGAACGGGACCTTCCTGCTGCGCATCGAGGATATCGATCAAAGCCGCGCCCGCCCCGAATGGGAGGCGCAGATCTACGACGATCTGGCGTGGCTGGGCATCGACTGGGACGGCCCGGTGCTGCGTCAGTCCGACAACCTGTCCGCTTATGGCAAGGTGCTGGATCAGTTGTGGTTGCGCAGCCTGCTTTACCCCTGCACCTGCACGCGCTCCGATATCAAGGCCGCCACAAGCGCACCGCAGGAAGGTGTGCCAACACACGGGCCCGATGGGCTGATCTATCCCGGAACCTGCAACATGTTTTCCACGGCGCGCAAGTTCCCCGGCGATCACGCCCGCCCGACCGACCGGACACTGCGACTGGACATGGGCATGGCGACCATGGCCGCGCGTTTCCAACCGATAATAGACACGACCCACGGTGGTGCGGGATATCTGTATTTCACGGAAACCGGGCGCGGTCCGAACAATGAGACGGGCCTGATCCGCGTCGATCAGAACCATCTCGAAAACAGCGTCGGCGACATCGTCCTCGCGCGGCGCGATATGGCCACGTCCTATCACCTCTCCGTGGTGATCGACGACGCCGCCCAGGCCATCACCCACATCGTTCGCGGTGCCGATCTGTTCGAAGCGACGGCCATCCATGTCCTGCTGCAAGGATTGCTGGACCTGCCCACGCCCACGTACCACCATCACAAATTGATCCGGGACAACTCGGGCAAGCGGCTGGCCAAGCGCGACGACGACCGCGCCATCGCCAAGTACCGCGCCGAAGGGGCGACGCCCGCGGACATCCGCGCCATGGTCGGCCTTCCTCCTTCTCTGATTTGAGAAAATCCTCGGGGGAGTCGCGCCAGCGACGGGGGCAGACAGCCCCCTATTCCGGTGACATCAACTCCACCTCGGAACCATCGGTAACATCGGTATAAAAACACGCCCGTCGCCCGGTGTGACAGGCCGGTCCGGTCTGTCGTACCTGCACCAATAGGCAGTCGCGATCGCAATCGACACGCAACGACACGAGTTCCTGAGTGTTGCCGGAGGTTTCGCCCTTGATCCAGAACGCCTGGCGCGAGCGCGACCAATAGGTGACCCGCCCCGTTTCGAGCGTCTGTGCGACCGCTTGCGCGTTCATCCATGCCAGCATCAGCACTTCGCCGCTTTCCGCATCCTGCGCGATGGCGGGCACCAGCCCCTGATCATTGTAACGCAAACTTGCAGGGTCGAATTTGACTGTCATGACAAAACCTTTTTGCATCCGAAGCGCGTGGGCTTATGTAGAATACCAAGCCAGTCGACACCAGAGCCCGGAGGGGACATGCCCGCCGATACCGATCTGATAAAACTTTATTCCAATCGCATTCTCGCCCTTGCCGCGGACATGCCCCACACTGCGCGGCTTGAGGACGCGGATGCGACGGTCAAGAAACGATCGCCCCTGTGCGGCTCAAGCGTGACGGTGGACGTCAAGGTGAAAGACGGGCGAATTGCGGATTATGGGCAGGACGTGAAGGCCTGCGCCTTGGGTCAGGCAGCGGCTGCAGTGACCGGGAACGCGGTTATCGGACGGACCCTGGACGAGGTGACGCATGCGCGCGATGCTTTGCGCACAATGCTGAAGTCTGGCGGACCGGTGCCCGATGCGCCTTTTGACGGTTTCAACGTGCTGGAACCCGCTCGGGACTTCAAGAACCGGCACGCCTCGATCCTGCTGGCGATCGAAGCGACAGCCGAAGCGATGGAACAAGCGCTGCAATCGGATTGCGCGTAAACGCCCAACATTAGCTTTTCCTGAACTTTTCGGGCCTAGAGATAACGAAATCCTCGGCTTGAAAAGGCGTTTATATGACAGCGCAGGCACATTTTCCCGAGATGCGGGAACTTAACGCATTGGCTACGGCAGCTTCGGCTTTGGGGTATGAAATCGTTGATATCGCCGGGTTCCTAGACCTTGTCGAAGCGCAGGCGCGCGACCAGCGCGCAGCCCTCTCTGCAGTTGAAAAGGGCACGAGCGACATAGAATCCGCCAGTGCCGCTGTGCAGTCCGCCGCATCCGATCTTGGCCAAAGCGTCGCGCGCACAGCTTCCGATGTGCACACCTCTGCCAGTCTGATGCGTGAACTGGGCGCACATTCGACCCAGGTGGCCGCGTGGGTGCAGGCCCTTTCGGCGCGCAGCGGCGACATTGGCGACACCTTGCGGGCAGTGAAGACCAACAACGCGCAAATCGCCTCGATCTCGATGCAGGTCAACACGCTTGCCATCAACGCCAAAATCGAAGCTGCCCGCGCGGGGGATGCAGGGCGCGGTTTTGCCGTGGTCGCCGAAGCCATCAACGAATTGTCACGCAAGACCAAGGACGCCGCCTCGCAAATCTCGACCAATATCGAAACCCTGACCGCCTGGATCGCGACACTGGGGGACGAAGCCGAAGATGTCGGTAAATCCGCCACCAGCCTGATCGAGCACAGCACAAACACCGACAACGCCTTGTCCCGGATGGAACTTTCTGTGGCCGACACCAAGACGCAAACCGACCGGATCAGCAACAACACCGGCAAGGTCCGCGCCGCCATCGAAAATTTCGCGCCGGGTATGCGCGACATCGCGCAAAGTATCGCGGCCACGACCGACGGTATCCAAAAGGCGCATGGCCGCATCGAAAGCCTGATCGACACCTCGGAAAACATCGTGCGATCCAGCGCAGCACTGGGCGGGCAGACGGATGACGCGGCGTTTATCGACTATGCGCGGGACCGCGCAGCAGGGATAAGCGCGGCTTTCGAACAGGCGGTAACCGAAGGACGCATCAGTGCGCATGCCCTGTTTGATCGAAACTATGTGCCCATTCCCGGCACGTCCCCGCAGCAGGTGCGCACTGCATATACCGACCTTATGGACCGGATCTTGCCGCCCTTGCAGGAACCCGCACTGGCCTTTGACCCGAGGGTCGTGTTCTGCGCGACGGTTGACGTGAACGGATACCTGCCAACGCACAATGCGAAATTCTCCAAACCACAGGGCACAGATGTGGTGTGGAACACCGCCAACAGCCGCAACCGACGCATCTTTGACGATCGTGTCGGGCTCAAGGCCGGGCGCAGCACAGCGCCATTCCTGCTGCAGGTTTATAGGCGCGACATGGGCGGCGGTGAATTCAGAATGATGAAGGACTTGTCGGCCCCGGTAATGGTGCAGGGACACCATTGGGGTGGATTGCGGCTGGCATATACGTTCTGAAGCAAAAAAAAAGCGCCGCACATCCGGGCGGATGGCGGCGCAAGGAAAGCGTCTCTTGCGGGGGACAGATCCGGGAACCCTGCGGCAAACAGGGACGCAACGGCAGGCAGAGCCAGTTACGAAAGCGCCAATTGGGACGGGCGCGAAATGGGGATCACAGCAAGATCGCAGGCAGAACTCAGATCAGGGCAGGCAGGTACAGACCGACGATCAGCATCACGCTCAAAGCGGCCGCGCCCAGCATATCCTGAAGCAGCGTGGCCTCGGCCCTGGTAGCGATGTCTTTGATAGTGCGTAGCGTTGTCATGTCAGTGCCTTCCGTTCCTGAGTTGCCTCTTTGTTCTCATATTCTTAACGACTCGTAAAGAACTTTTTAAGAACATTTGCGAACTTTATGGCATTTTTCGCCTAACCAACTGAAATCAAACGGATCGCTTCGTCCTGGCGCATCAGCCAAAGCAGAACCCGCGCTGCTGCCCCGCGCGCAGTGTCCAGCGCCGGGTCCTCGGCCAGCAATTTGCGCGCGTCGCTTTGCGCAACGGCCATAAGTGCGGACTGGCGATCAAGGTCCGCGATGCGGAACCGAGGCACACCGGACTGGGCCGTGCCAATCAGGTCACCATGGCCACGAATCTGCAAATCGGTTTCTGCTATGGCAAACCCGTCCTCGGTTTCGCGTAGCACCTCCAGCCGCTTTTGCCCGGATTCGGAAAGGGGATGTTGATACATCAGCAAACAGGTCGAGGCCGCATCGCCGCGCCCGACCCTGCCCCGCAACTGATGGAGTTGTGCAAGACCAAAGGTCTCGGCCCGCTCGATCACCATGATGGTCGCGTTCGGAATGTTCACGCCAACCTCGATCACGGTCGTGGCGACCAGCACGCCCGTCTGGCCCGCCTGAAACCGCGCCATGGCCGCGTCCTTTTCAGCCGGGGGCATCTGGCCGTGCACCAGCCCGACACGCCCCTCGCCCAGAACCGCGCGCAGGTGTTTGAACCGCTCTTCAGCGGCCGTCAGGTCCACCGCCTCGCTTTCCTCGACCAGCGGGCAGACCCAGTAGCACTGCCGCCCCTCGTCCATCACCGCGCGCAGGCGGTCAATGACTTCGTCCATGCGGCCCGAACTGATCAGCGCCGTTTTGATCGGCTTGCGCCCGGGCGGCTTTTCATCCAGCACAGACACGTCCATATCGCCATATTGGGCCAGCGCCAGACTGCGCGGGATCGGCGTGGCCGTCATCACCAGCACATCCGCCGCCGCCCCCTTTTTGCCAAGCGCAAGGCGTTGACGCACGCCGAACCGGTGCTGTTCGTCGACGACGGCAAGGCGCAGGTCGGCAAATTCCACGTCCCGTTGAAACACCGCATGCGTGCCGACAAGAATCTGGATATCGCCGCGCGCAAGGGCCGCAAGTTTGGCTCGCCGCTCGCCCCCTTTGTCGCGCCCGGTCAGGATTTCCAACACGACGCCCGCACTTTCCGCCAGCGGCTGGAGCCCTTCGAGGTGTTGTCGCGCGAGGATTTCCGTGGGTGCCATCATCACCCCCTGCCCGCCCGCCTCGACCGCGATCAGCAGCGCCATGAAGGCCACCAGCGTCTTGCCCGCGCCTACATCTCCCTGCAGTAGTCGGTTCATCCGGGTCGATTCGGCCATGTTGGCGGCGATTTCTGCAATCGCCCGCTCTTGCGCGCCGGTCGCGCGATAAGGCAAGTCGGCCCGCACCTTGGCCTGCAATCTGCCCGTGCCGCGCGACACTTGTCCGGCCCCGCGCCGTTCGGACGCGCGGGCCAGCGCCAGGGTCAACTGATGCGCAAACAATTCGTCATAAGCCAGCCGCGTGCGTGCGGGGCTCGTCGCGGCCAGATCAGCTTGGCTGACTGGGCAGTGCGCCCGCGTCATCGCGTCCGAAAACCCGGGCCATTTGGCCTGCGCCATCTGCCCCGGATCAATCCATTCGCCAAAATCCGGCACACGGGTCAGAGCCGCGCGCGTCGCCTTGAACATGGTCTTTTGGGTCACGCCCCCGGTCAGCGGATAAACGGGTTCAAAGGCGGGAATGTCTGCCGCCTCCGTCACCGGCAGGATGTGATCCGGGTGCACCATGTTGGCGATCCCGTCAAAGAGTTCGACCCGCCCCGAGACGAGACGTTCGGACCCCTGCGGCAGCACCTTGTTCAGATAGTCGCTGCGCCCGTGGAAAAAGACGAGCTGGAAGGTGGTCGCCGCATCCTCCGCATGGATGCGATAGGCGCCACCACGAGTGCGCGCCGGGTGATGCGCACCGACCTTGATTTTGACAGTGAGAGTGGCGGGCAGAACAGCGCCCTCAATCGTGGCGCGCAAGCTGCGGTCGATGCCGGTATGGGGCAGCGTGAAGAGCAGATCGCGCGGGGTTGTGATGCCCATCTGGCTCAGGTTCTGCGCGGTTTTGGGGCCGATTCCGTCAAGCGTTTCAAGCTCCGAGAACAGGGGAAACAGGATTTCCGGGCGGCTCATGACGCGCCGATCAGGTCCAGCCAGCCATCTTCATCCAGCGTCGTGATCCCCAACTCGGCGGCCTTTTTCGCCTTTGACCCCGCACCGGGGCCTGCAACCAGCAAGTCGGTCTTGGCACTGACCGAGCCCGAGACCTTTGCCCCCAGCGCCTCGGCGCGTGCTTTGGCCTCGGCCCGGGTCATCTTTTCGAGCGTACCGGTGAACACGACCGTCTTGCCCGCCACGGGGCTGCCGTCGGTGTCCGGGCGCTTGGCCTGCTGAATGTTCAGATGCGTGACAAGGCGGTCGATGCTGGCAATCTCGGCCTCTTGGTTGAAAGTTGTCGACAGGGCGCGCGCCATCACGGTGCCGACGCCATCGATGCTGATAAGGTCCTCCCAGTCCGCGTTGCCCTCTTCGGCGCGGCGCATGGCGGCATCGAAGGCTCCCCAGTTGCCATAATGCGCGGCCAGCAGGTTGGCCGCCGCCTCTCCGACATGGCGGATGCCGAGGGCGTATATGACGCGGCCAAGGCCGATCTCGCGGCGCGCGTCGATGGCCTCAAACAGGTTCTGGGCCGATTTTTCGCCCCAGCCTTCGCGGTTTTTCAGTTGTTGCAGGCCGGTGCCGAAGCGGTCGCGCAGGGTAAAAATGTCGGCCGGTTCGCTAATCCAGCCATCGCCGTGGAACTGTTCGACCTGCTTGGCGCCCAGTCCGTCGATGTCGAAGGCACTGCGCGAGACGAAGTGTTTCAGTTTTTCAACGGCCTGCGCGGGGCAGATCAGCCCGCCAGTGCAGCGACGGACCGCGTCGCCCGGTTCGCGCACCGCCTCGCTGTCGCATTCGGGGCAGCGATCGGGCATTTTGAAGGGCTGCGCATCTTTGGGCCGCTTGGACAGGTTCACATCGGCCACTTTCGGAATCACGTCGCCAGCGCGGTAGACCTGTACCCAGTCGCCCACCCGGATGTCCTTACCTTCGCGGATTTGTGCGCCCTTGCTGTCGCGCCCGGCGATGTAATCCTCGTTGTGCAGGGTCGCGTTGGACACCACGACGCCTCCGACCGTGACCGGGGTCAGGCGCGCGACAGGGCTGAGCGCGCCGGTGCGCCCGACCTGAATGTCGATCGCCTCTAGTCGCGTCCAGGCCAGTTCGGCGGGAAATTTGTGCGCAATTGCCCAGCGCGGCGTGGTCGAGCGGTAGCCGAGCCGCGCTTGCAGGCCAAGGTCGTTGACCTTGTAGACGACGCCGTCGATGTCATAGCCCAATGTGGCGCGGGCCTGTTCGATCTTGCGGTAATGCGCCAGCATCTGGTCAGGGCCATCGCACAGGGCCGTGTGGTCGTTGGTTTGAAACCCAAGCGTTTTCAACCGGTTGATCGCACCGAACTGCGTGTCGGCCAAGGGATCGGACAACGCACCCCACGCATATGCGAAAAAGCGCAAAGGCCGTGCGCGCGTGATCTCTGCATCCAGCTGGCGCAACGAACCAGCGGCGGCGTTGCGCGGGTTGGCGAAGGTCTTGTTGCCCGCCTCGGTCTGGCGCGCATTGAGTGCCTCGAAGTCGGGGTGGGACATATAGACTTCGCCGCGGACTTCCAGCAGGTCGGGCGCCCCGTTCAAAGTCGCGGGGATGTCGTCGATCGTGCGCGCGTTTTGGGTCACGTTTTCACCGACCGCCCCGTCCCCTCGCGTCGCGGCCTGCACCAGCTTGCCCTCCTCATAGCGCAATGACAGGGACAATCCGTCGATCTTGGGCTCTGCTGTGTAGTTCAGTGCGGCATCGGCGCTTAACCCGAGATATTTGCGGATGCGCGCGTCGAATTCATTCACGTCCTCATCGTCGAAGGCATTGGCCAGCGACAGCATCGACACAGCATGGGTGACTTTCGAAAATCCGTCCGCCGGGGCCGCGCCCACCTGATCCGACGGGCTGTCGTCGCGTTTGAGATAAGCAAAGCGCGCCTCGATCAAAGCGTTGCGCCGTTTCAGCGCGTCATAGTCCGCATCCGTGATCTCGGGCGCGTCGGCGGTGTGATAGGCGGCGTTGGCCCGGGCCAACAGGTCAGCGAGCCGGGACAATTCCGCCTTTGCCTCTTCACGGGACAATTCATCGATGGGCGTCTTGGCGGTCACGTCATTCCCCGTTCGGTTCTGGCCAAGAGATAAAAGCCTGCGACCGCCGGGTCCAGCCATTGATGACATCGATCGGGGTATGGGCGGGCTTTGCGCCCGAATGTCAAAAGGCCGATGCATCGGAGTGGATGCATCGGCCCGTTCCGCGAGTGTTGATGTGCCCGGTCAGGCGCCGATGGCCATCCGAGTTGGGTCGCTCTGTGCCAGCGGTTCGGGATCGCGCAGAACATAGCCCCGCCCCCAAACCGTTTCGATGTAGTTCTTGCCGCCCGTTGCTGTGCTCAGTTTCTTGCGCAGCTTGCAGATGAAGACGTCGATGATTTTCAGTTCGGGTTCGTCCATGCCGCCGTAAAGGTGGTTCAGGAACATTTCCTTGGTCAGCGTGGTGCCCTTGCGCAAGGACAGCAGTTCGAGCATCTGGTATTCCTTGCCCGTCAGGTGCACCGTCTTCTTGTCGACGCTGACCGTTTTGGCGTCCAGATTGACCGATACTTCGCCCGTATTTATGACCGATTGCGAATGCCCTTTGGAGCGGCGGATGATCGCGTGAATGCGCGCCACCAACTCTTCGCGGTGGAAGGGTTTGGTCAGATAGTCGTCAGCCCCGAACCCAAATCCCTTGATCTTGTTTTCCGTGTCATCCGCACCGGACAGGATCAGAATGGGCGTTTCGACCCGTGCCAGACGCAACTGGCGCAGCACTTCATGCCCGTTCATGTCCGGCAGGTCGAGGTCGAGCAGGATCAGGTCGTAGTCATAAAGCTTGGCAAGATCGATCCCCTCTTCCCCCAGATCCGTCGCGTAGACGTTCAGGTTGGCATGGGTCAGCATCAGTTCGATGCTTTTGGATGTCGTTGGGTCGTCTTCTACAAGCAAAACGCGCATTCATCGGTCTCCACGGTCGGTGTTGTCAGGTGTCGAACTAAACGTGAACCGAAAAGGTTAACCACACGTTACCCTTGTTGGTTAATTATCAGAACAACCTAAAGTTGTCTATATCTTTGCACTGCAGTGGCCTTCAGCGCGTCCTCTCCGTGCTCGGACACGGCGCGCACCCAAGTCAGAAACTCCTCTTCACTCAAGCCATAGCGCTCCAGCGCGGCCTCTTGCGTGAGCAGCCCGTAAAGCACGCCGCGCACCACCGCCGCCTTGCGCGACGCCACCCAGCGTCGCGTGGTGGGGGGTGGCAAATCCGCCCGAGTCAGGACCGTACCATCCGGCAAGGTGACCGCGCGGGGGCCATCGACTTTCTTCAAATACATCGCACTGCTCTACTTTATTTCGCCTGCACCATCACCTCGCGCCTTTAAGGGGGAGTTAAACGGCCCCTTGAGACTATTTCGCATTTTCATATATATGCGCCGAACCACCCCGCCCTGTTGCCCATCCGTCCCGGAGACGACGCCATGCTTGACCAGTCCGGTCCGCTCAACTCATTGGGCTTTGCCAAAGCCCCCGGCGACACGCGCGTCGTCGTCGCCATGTCCGGCGGCGTGGACAGTTCTGTCGTCGCCGCCGAGTTGAAAGCGCAAGGTTACGACGTGGTCGGCGTGACCCTGCAGCTATATGACCATGGTGCAGCGCTGGCCAAAAAGGGCGCGTGCTGTGCCGGCATCGACATCCACGACGCGCGCCGCGTGGCCGAGGAAATGGGCTTTCCCCATTACGTGCTCGACTATGAAAACGTGTTCAGGGACGCGGTGATCGATGAATTTGCCGACAGCTATCTTGGCGGTGCGACCCCAGTGCCCTGCATCCGCTGCAACGAGCGGGTCAAGTTCAAGGACCTGCTGGAAACGGCCAAAGACCTGGAAGCCGATTGCATGGCGACGGGCCATTATATCCAGCGAAAGCTGGGAGTTGCAGGACCCGAGCTGCATTCGGCCGCCGATGCGAACCGGGATCAGTCCTATTTCCTGTTCTCGACCACGCATGCGCAACTCGACTACCTGCGCTTTCCGTTGGGGCATCTGCCATCCAAGGACGACACCCGTGCGTTGGCTGCCAAATACGGCCTGAGCGTGGCGGACAAGCCCGACAGTCAGGACATCTGTTTCGTGCCCAACGGGGATTACGCCGCCGTCATCCGCAAGCTGCGCCCCGAGGCCGCCGCGCCCGGCGAAATTGTGGACACGTCGGGCCGCGTTCTGGCGCAGCATGAGGGTGTGATCAACTATACCATCGGGCAGCGCCGTGGACTTGGGATCGGGGGACTGGCTGACCCGCTATATGTGGTCAAACTGGACGCGGATACGCGACAGGTCGTTGTGGGACCAAAAGAGATGCTGGCGACCCGCACCGTGCCCGTCCGCGAGGTGAACTGGCTGGGTGATGAGCCATTCGACAGCCGGTCCGAGTGGCATGTCGCGGTCAAGGTCCGCTCGACCCGGCCCCCGACGGACGCCGTGATTCGCCCGATCAGCGCGACCCAAGCCACCGTGGAGCTGGTCGCAGCCGAGGCAGGCGTGTCACCGGGACAGGCTTGCGTGTTCTATGATCGGGACAGCAGCCGCATCTTTGGCGGTGGCTGGATCCACAAGGGCTAATAAGGGGCACCTCCTCCTGCCTTGTCACGGGACAACCCTTCGGCTTATCTGAACGCCTGTTCACATCAGACCGAAGGACCGCACTCATGAACCTCGATTCAACCCTGGCGATAGTCACCGGTGGGGCATCCGGCCTTGGCGAAGCCACCGCGCGGCACTTTGCAGCCAATGGCGCGCAGGTCACGCTGCTGGATCGCGATTCGAATCGGGGTCCCGCAGTCGCGTCCGAGATCGGAGGACATTTCGTTGAAACGGACGTGACAGACGAGGCGTCGGTGCAGGCCGCCATCGATCTGGCCGTCGAAAAGATGGGCGGGATCAGCGTGGCCGTGAACTGCGCAGGCATTGCGCTTGGGATCAAGACGGTCGGACGGGATGGCCCCCACCCGCTGTCCGCTTTCCAGAAAACAATCGACGTCAACCTCGTGGGAAGCTTCAATGTCGCTCGCCTTGCCGCCGTCGCCATGGCCCGGAACACGCCCGAACCGGACGGCGCGCGCGGGGTGATCATCAACACCGCATCGGTCGCTGCCTTTGACGGACAAAAGGGGCAAGCGGCCTATGCCGCGTCCAAGGGGGGCATCGTGGGCATGACCCTGCCTATGGCGCGGGACCTTGCCAAGGACGGCATCCGCGTGATGACCATCGCGCCGGGCATCTTTCGCACGCCGATGCTGGCGGGGCTGCCCGAAGACATTCAGGCCGCATTGGCCGCTGACGTGCCCAACCCGCCCCGCCTTGGCGATCCAAGTGAATATGGGCGACTGGCCGGGTTCATTGTCGAGATGGGCTATCTGAACGGAGAGGTGATCCGGCTTGATGGCGCCTTGCGGATGCGCTGAGAGATGTGGCAGGGGCAGCTTCTTAGCATTCACACCACACCAAAGGCGCGCGCACCTATGGTGGAACAGAACAGTGCACATTTGATCGCAGGTGTCGGGATCGAGGGCGATCGCTATGCGCGCGGCATCGACACCGGCACCTATTCAAACCTGCCGGACGTGCGCGAAGTGACCCTGATCGAGGTCGAAACGCTTGAGGCACTGGCGCGCGATCACGCGATCACGCTTGATCCGCAGCAACACAGACGCAACCTGACCACGCGTGATGTGCCACTGAACCACCTTGTGGGGCGGCAGTTCTATGTGGGCGAGGTGCTGCTGGAAGGCGGTCGGCTGAACACGCCCTGCCGTTACATCGACATGATCACCAAGCTTGCGATCTGCGACCTGCTTGAACACCGGTCGGGCCTCAATTGCCGAATTGTCACGGGTGGGGTGATCCGTCCCGGCGATGCGATCCGGCTGGCATGACCAGCGAACGCGCCAAGATGGAGGCTGGAGAGTGGCATTCCTGCCTCGACGCCGAACTGGAGTCCTTGCGGGTTGCGGCCCTTGAAGCGGTCCATGAACACAACCACCTGCCCCCGTCCGCGCGGCGCACTCTGAGTGCCCCACTGCGTGCGCTGTTTGCCAGTGCCGGAGCGGATTGCATCATCGAGGCCCCGTTTCATTGTTCCTACGGGATCAACATCCACTTGGAAGACAACGTGTACATCAACGCGGGCTGTGTGATCCTTGACAGTGCTCAGGTCCATATCGGGACCGGAACCATGATCGGACCGGGGGCGCAGATCCTTTGTGCCGATCATCATCGCGATCCGGCGCAGCGGCGTGCCGGGATCGAGCGGGCGTTGCCGGTGCGTCTGGGTGTCGACGTCTGGATCGGGGCCGGAGCGCTTGTCCTGCCGGGTGTTTCCATCGGGGACCGCGCGATCGTCGGCGCGGGCAGCGTAGTGACGCGGGATGTAGGGGCGGACACCACGGTCGTGGGCAATCCGGCGCGCGCCAGATAAGGTCAGGCGCTCGCTTTTTCCTCAAGGTTCAGCCATTCCTCTTCGGCTTCGTCCAGCCGCGCCTGCCGTTCGATCAGCGCGTCGGTGGCCTTTTGAAATTTCACCGGATTTTCGGTGAACAGGTCGGGGTCACTCATCAACTCCTGCAGCTTGACGATCTCGGCCTCCAGTCGCTCCATCTCGGCAGGCAACGAGTCCAGGCGATGCTTCTCGGTAAAGCTAAGACCGCTGTTCGGGGTCTCTTTCTGCTTTGACTTGGGCCCGGAACCTTTTGATTTTGCGCTTTCTTCCCGTGTCGGCGCGGGTCGGCGCTGGGACTGGTAATCGCTCCACCCGCCCGCGTAGACGGTGGCCTTGCCATCGCCTTCCATCGCGATGGTGGTGACAGTCACGCGGTCAAGGAAATCCCGGTCGTGGCTGACCAGCATGACGGTGCCATCGTATTGGTCGATCAGGTCCTGCAACAAATCCAGAGTCTCCACATCCAGATCGTTGGTCGGTTCGTCCAGCACCAGGAGGTTGGAGGGTTTGGCCATCAGCTTGGCCAGCAACAGCCGCGCTTTTTCCCCACCCGAAAGGGACCGGATGGGGGCGCGGGCCTGTGCTTCGTCGAACAGAAACTCCTTGAGGTAGCCAACCACGTGCTTGGGTGCACCGCGCACCATGACCTGATCGGCCTTTCCCGAAACCCGCATGTCCGGGTCACCCGTCAGGCTGTCCCACAGGGTCATGTCAGGGTCCAGCTGCGCGCGGGTCTGGTCGAACAGCGCGATTTCCAGATTGGTGCCCAAGGTGACGGTCCCACTGTCCGGAGCCTCGCGACCGATCAGGATATTCAGCAGTGTCGTCTTGCCCACTCCGTTGGGGCCGACAAAGGCGATGCGGTCGCCGCGCTGGATGGTGAGCGAGAACGGCTCGACAACGACCTTGTCGCCAAAGGCCTTGGCGACCTCCTTGACCTCGATCACCTTGCGGCCCGATTTGGGGCCCTGTTCGAACGCCATGGCGGCGGTGCCCTGCCGGTTGATCTGGGCGGAGCGTTCGGCGCGCAACTCTTGAAGCGCGCGCACGCGACCCTGATTGCGCTTGCGCCGTGCACTGATCCCTTCGACTGCCCAGCGGGCTTCGGCCTTGATCTTGCGGTTCAGCTTGTGGCGCTGAGTGTCCTCTTCCTCCCACGTGGCGTCGCGCCACGCCTCGAAAGCGTCGAACCCCTTGTCCTGGCGGCGCACATTTCCCCTGTCGATCCAGAGGGTTGCACGCGCAAGTGCACGGAGAAACGCGCGGTCGTGGCTGATCAGGACAAAACCTGCGCGGGTCGCCTTCAACTCGGATTCGAGCCAGCCGATGGCTTCGATATCCAAGTGGTTGGTGGGCTCGTCGAGCAGCATCAGGTCCGGGGCCTCAGCCATCAGGCGGGCAAGTGCCGCGCGGCGGCGTTCGCCTCCGGACGCGGTCGAAACAGGGCGCGCAGGGTCGAATTTCAACCCCTCGCCCGCCCGCTCGACCTTGTACAAATCAGACGCATCCAGCCCGTGCATCGCGAAATCGCCCAAAGTTGCGAACTCCGCCATATCCGGGTCCTGCTCCATATAGCCGACAGAGATACCGGGGCCTGCGACGACCTCGCCCTTGTCGGCCTCGACCAGCCCGGCCATGACCTTCATCAGCGTGGATTTGCCCGACCCGTTGCGCCCCACAAGGGCCAGACGGTCACCCGGCTGCACCACAAGGGACAGATCGTCAAACACCGGATCGCCCCCGAAGGTGAGGGAGATATCGGAAAGTTGCAAAAGGGGAACACGTGCCATGCGCGCCAGCTAGTCCGTTGCCCGCACGGCGTCAACTGGCTGCGCGATCTCCCTCTTCTTCTTTGGGCCATAAGCGCGGCGCGGGGTTGCCGTTGGCGCGCCATTGGTCCGAGCGACACTGGCGACAGGACTGGCCCCCAGCCGGTCGGATCGGGGCGCTACGATCCGAACCAACTATCCCGCCACGGCGCGCAACAATCGTTTACGCGCAGGGGGAATCGCCCCGATCTCGACACCGGTAAACACGTGCAGCGTGTTCATCTGCTGATCCACGACCGCATGATCACTGACCCAACCGCCCATCATGAGGTACGTGCGCAACAGCGGCGGCATCCGCAGCATGGCCTTTTTCGCATCCGGTTTGCGGCGCAAACGGGCGGCAAACTTGAACACATGCGGGGCCTTGACCCGTGGCAACCAGCGTTTCGGGGCCAGATGGCGGGCCTTCAGCATGGCGAAGGCGTCCAGATACTGGGCCGTTTCGGTCCCGGCAAAGGACGAACAGCCAAACAGCAATTCGACTCCGGTGGCATCGACGTAAGACGTCATCGCCCCCCACGCCACGCGCAGGATATCGGGGTCACCCGCTTCGGGGTCGACGCAAAAGCGACCCAGTTCGACCATCTTGCCGGTGAACGCAGCCAAGGCGTCCAACTCGTAATATTGGGCGGAATAGCTGCGCGAAATCTCGGCCCCCGACAGGGGCATCATGCGGAAACAGCACACCAACACGCCGTCGCAGACACGGGTGATCAGAATGTGGGCGCAAAGGTGGTCAAAGTGATCCTTGTCCTGCGGCAGACCGAAACAGCGTGCACGCAAGGCCTGGGCTGCAGCAATATCGTCGTCAGTGTCCGCCAGCCGCGCGCTGTAGCGCCCTTTTTTCAGTCCGATCATGCCGATGGCCTCCGGGGAACGCACTCAGCACAGTCCTGCATGGTTTTGGTGACAAGGGCATGACGCCTCAGCCATCGCCAAAGCCCGGCCCGACGCGGCCGATGTTGCCCAGAAGCTGGCGCAGGAAATTGACATTGCTGACGTTGCTGTCGGTGACTCTGCGCGACAGGGTCACCACCCGGCCATCCTCGAGGCCGAAGCTTTCGATGTTGCTCAGCACGCCGCTTTCATCGAACGAGATGGCCAGAACCTGCCGGTCCACCACTTGCGGGCGGCGCGGCCCGAAGGTCCTGACCGTGCTGCGCACGTAGAAATAATTGCCACCCTCAAGCACGCCGCCTGCCGTGGGGGTGCCGATGACATCCTCGACGCTGGCACGGGTGTCGATGCCGACCACCAGTTCCTGCAGGTCTTCTTCGGGTGGAATATAGCCGTGATTGCGAAAGGTCGGCGTGCATGCCGCAAGCGAAAGGGCAATCAGTCCGGCCATCAAAACTGCAAAGGTCCGCATTCCGGTCCCCCTAATTGTGCGCCGCCCCTTGTTCACGGAGCGTGGTGCTTTTATCTCGACTTACTCAAGGTTTGCCCTCGGTTCAAGAAACGAAAGCACAGGCGATGTCCAAGACACAACCTTCCCGGACCGCAATGCGCGTCTCGGACCTGGCGCAGAACGCCGAAAACGTGTTCGAAATCACGCCGGGTTCGGACACGATGCGCGCAATTGCCGAAACACTGGCGTTGAGCGGTTTGCGCAAATTGCGCTTTGTCGGCAGCGTGCGCGCCCAAGGGGCGTCCGACTGGCTGCTGACGGGCATGTTGGGCGCGACCGTCACCCAGCCGTGCGCCGTAACGCTGGCCCCGGTCGTGACGCGCATAGATGCGCCCGTGCGCCGTGTCTATACCGCACACATGGCCGACGTCGGAGATGACGATGAGGTCGAGATGCCCGAGGATGATGCGGTGGAGCCCCTTGGCACATGGATCGACCCCGAGGCGGTAATGATCGAAGCCCTCAGCCTTGAAGTGCCCGACTATCCACGCGCGCCCGATGCGGCCCTTGGCGAAGTGGTGGTGACCGAAGCCGGCACAACACCGCTCACGCAAGAGGCCGCGCGCCCCTTCGCCGGTCTGGCGGACCTCAAAGCCAAGCTGGAAGACGGCGAAAAAGACTGACCGCGGGGACAGGATTTGCCCTTGCACCAGAGGCGGATATGCGTATTTTGCCGCCTTCACCTCATTTTGGGTTGGACATGGGTCGGGCCATTGCCTAAACGCACGTCACGCCCAACACCGGACGACAGACACCCATGCCCGTCTGCGGGCATAAACGAACCGCGCCCCTTTGGCGCAACCGAATTCCGCCCATCACTTGGGCAAGTTGAAACACGCATCCGTGCACCCGCACGGCGCTGCCCGAAATCCAAAGGCCCATTCCAATGGCTGTGCAACAGAACAAAGTGTCGAAATCGCGCCGCAACAACCGTCGCGCCCACGACAGCTTGACCGCCGCGAACCCGAACGAATGCCCCAATTGTGGTGAGCTGAAACGCCCCCACCACATCTGTGCGGCCTGCGGTCATTATGACGACAACGAAATCGTCGCGCTGACCGAAGAAATCGATCTCGACGAAGACGCGGCATAAACAGGTTTCTCAGGCGGCACGGTTAGACAGCACCTCATGACGGCCCCAACATCCGATCAGGCCGACACGCACCCCGCCCTTGCGTTTCCAATCATAGTTTCGGTCGACACGATGGGCGGGGACCAGGGCCCCGCCGCTGTCGTTGCGGGCTGCGCCAAATCCGCCAAGAAGAATCCCGACCTCGGGTTTATCTTGCACGGCCCTGCGGTCGAACTGGGCCAGTTGATCGCAAGGCGCAAGCATTTGCGCGGGCGATGCCAGATCCGTGACGCCGGCGGCGTGGTCACCATGGACGATAAACCCAGCCATGTTGTGCGCAACGGCAAGGGCACGTCGATGTGGTCGACCATCGAATCCGTGCGCGCGGGCGAGGCCAAGGTGGCCGTCAGTTGCGGCAATACGGGCGCGCTGATGGCGCTGTCGATGATCCGCCTGCGCAAGCTGCCCGGCGTGAACCGCCCCGCCATCGCCGTGCTGTGGCCCAGCCGCAATCCCCAAGGCTTCAACGTGATGCTGGATGTGGGCGCGGACGTGCGCGCCGACGCAGACGATCTGCTGCGGTATGCGCTGATGGGCGCTTCTTATGCCCGCAACGGTATGGAAATCGGACGCCCCCGCATCGGCCTGCTGAATGTCGGCACCGAAGAACACAAGGGCCGCGCCGAACTGAAAGAAGCTTATGAACTGATTGGCGCCAATGCCGAAGCCGCCGAATTCGATTTCGTCGGCTTTGTAGAAGGCGGCGACATTCAGGGCGATGTGGCTGACGTGATCGTGACGGACGGCTTTACGGGCAACGTGGCGATCAAGACGGGCGAAGGCACCGCCGGGTTGATCGGCGATCTGCTGCGCGAGGCGTTCAAGTTTTCTCCGCTGTCGCGGCTGGCTTACCTGCTGGCCTTTACATCGATGCAGCGTCTGCGCAAGCGGATCGACCCGCGCCGCGTGAACGGGGGCGTTTTCCTGGGTCTGAACGGCACCGTCGTGAAATCCCATGGCAGCGCTGATGCCACCGGCGTGTCGGCCGCCATCAAGCTGGCCGCGCGGCTTGCACACCTGGGCTTTAACGACAAACTGGCCGCCCGGGTCGCTGCGGCGATCAAACTGGCCGAGGAGACGGAGACATGACCCTGCGTGCCGTCGTCAAGGGGGTGGGCCACTACCTGCCCGCGCGCGTGGTCGAAAACGCTGAATTCGAGGCGACGCTGGACACTTCGGACGAGTGGATCAAATCCCGTTCTGGCATCGAACGACGCCATTTTGCGACCGACACAGACACGACATCGTCCATGGCCACTGCCGCTGCACGCGCTGCCCTTGATCAGGCTGGGCTAACGGCAGACGACATCGACGCGATCGTTCTGGCCACGTCGACCGCCGATCTTACCTTTCCCTCCGCGGCCACCATGGTGCAGGCCCAATTGGGCATGACCCATGGCTTTGCCTTTGACGTGCAGGCCGTCTGTGCCGGTTTTGTCTATGCGCTGACCAATGCCAACGCGCTGATCCTGTCAGGTCAGGCCAAGCGTGTGTTGGTCATCGGGGCCGAAACATTTTCCAAGATCATGGACTGGAGCGACCGCAGCACCTGCGTGCTTTTCGGCGACGGCGCAGGCGCGTTGGTGCTTGAAGCGCACGAGGGCGATGGCACAGCCGCCGATCGCGGGATCCTTGCCACCGACCTCAATTCCGACGGGCGGCACCGCGATTTGCTCTATGTCGACGGCGGCGTCAGCACAGGCACCTCCGGTTATCTGCGCATGCAAGGCAATCAGGTCTTCCGCCACGCTGTCGAAAAGCTGGCCGCCACGGCCCATACGGCCATGGATCGTGCCGGAGTGTCGGCGGGCGACGTGGACTGGGTCGTGCCACATCAGGCCAATATCCGCATCATCCAAGGCACCGCCAAGAAGATGGGCGTGCCGATGGACCACGTGGTCGTCACCGTTCAAGACCACGGCAACACATCCGCCGCGTCGATTCCTCTCGCACTGTCGGTGGGTGTCGAACGCGGCCAGATCAAACAGGGCGATCTGCTGGTCACCGAGGCCATCGGCGGCGGTCTTGCTTGGGGCGCGGTCGTCCTGCGGTGGTAATTGCCTTGAGCATTATCGTGCAATCGGCAGAAACTCCCGTTTTGGTTGCAGATTCACGCCGTTCCGCAAGCCATTGATATTGACTCGGAATTTCCCGTCAACTTATGCTCGGGCAAAGGGGACTGCTTATGACCGACAAGACTTTGACCCGCATGGACCTGAGTGAAGCTGTATTCAGAGAGGTCGGATTGTCGCGCAACGAAAGCGCGCAACTGGTGGAAAGCGTACTGGAGCACATGTCCGACGCATTGGTGAAAGGGGAGCAGGTCAAGATTTCCTCGTTCGGCACGTTCTCGGTCCGGGACAAGTCGGCACGCGTGGGTCGCAATCCCAAGACGGGTGAAGAGGTGCCCATCAACCCGCGCCGCGTGCTGACCTTTCGTCCGTCCCATCTGATGAAAGACCGCGTCGCCGCCGGCAACAAGTCGTAAAGCGATGTCAAAATCCGCAGACGCCTTTCGCACGATCTCGGAAGTGGCAGACTGGCTGGGCGTGCAAACGCATGTGCTGCGGTTTTGGGAAAGCAAGTTCACCCAAGTCAAACCTGTAAAACGCGCAGGCGGGCGGCGCTATTACCGTCCTGCCGACATGTTGCTGCTGGGCGGTATCCGTAAATTGCTGCACGAGGACGGGCTGACCATCAAGGGCGTGCAGAAGATCCTGCGCGAGGAAGGCATGGCGCATGTGGCCGACATGTCGCCCCCCCTCGACGCAGAGACAGCCGATCAACTGGATGGTGACCTGGTCACAAACCTGCCGGACGAAAGCGAACAGGCTGCCGCAGCGTTGATGGATGCCACCGACCCCGGTGACGCAGGCCCGTTTGCCGACACGCACCCGATCCGGGACGACACCCCTGCCCCTGCGGCCGTAACGAAACCGTCCACTGTTCCCTCTTTCATGCGCAGCGATGCGGCCGATCTGCTCGCCAATGCCGAACCGGTCGAGCGTGCGCCCGATGTGCCGGACCTCAATTCGGACTTCAAACCTACACAGCCAGCGCCGCTCCCCGAGACCACCCAGACACCTTCGTATGGGCAAGACGCACCTCAGAACATGCAAGACGATGCCGGGCCTTTCGCAACGGACGACGCCCCCGCAGAAGCGCCTTCTCCCGAACCGTTTTTTCAGGACTTCGATGCGGCGGCGGACGACAGTGCGCCGCCTGTGCAGGACGAACCGGAAATCGCAGATGCTGCACCCGACTCCCCCTTTCCGGACCCCGACCCAACTTTGCCGGACGATGAGGCCGCACAAGCCGCCGAGGATGAGACCACGCTGCCGCCGGTCGATCCGGCGCCAATGTTCCAGGCCTATGCCCCCGAAAATGTGCCCCAACCCCAACCTGCGGGCGAAGCTGAACCTGCGCCCGTGGCCGCGTTTACACCGCGACCACGGGTCCTTGATATCCCGGACGAGGCCGACACGGGAAACGACGATATCACTCCTTCAGTCCTGACCCGCGCAACGCGGATCAACCGTCTGACGCCGGCGCAGGCCAACGCTTTGCGCCCCTTGGTCGCACAGTTGACGGCACTGCGCGACCAGATGGCCCGGTCGCGCCGCGACCCACGCTGACATCAGAACGCTGCGGATGCGAATTGTCCCTTGCCCCCGGCTGGAAATCGGGTATGACACGCCTCACGTCGGGCTATGGCGCAGCCTGGTAGCGCGTCCGTCTGGGGGACGGAAGGTCGCAGGTTCGAGTCCTGCTAGCCCGACCAAACTACTCCGCCCCAGCGCTACGGGGCTTATGACAGCCTCCGCTAGGACGCGGTTTGCGTTTCGACCAAAGCCTGAACCGAAAAAACCCTGCCATGTGGCGCACTCCCCGGACATTTTCGACACGCGACGCCCTTTGAATTGTCCGAAATGCTTAAATTACCACGAGGGGGCGGGATGACCGGCGTACTTGCAGACAGCCAACTGAAAGAGATGATTGTGCGCGGCGAAATTTCCGCGCGGCCCGCCGTCACCTCCGCCCAGATCCAACCTGCCAGCCTTGATCTGCGCCTTGGGCAGGTCGCTTACCGCGTGCGCGCGTCCTTTCTGGCCGGACACGGGCGCACCGTCGCCGAGCGGTTGGAAGAGTTCGAAATGCACCGCGTGGACCTGAGTGACGGCGCGGTGCTGGAAAAGGGCTGCGTCTATGTCGTGCCACTGATGGAGCGGCTGGCCCTGCCCCGTGGTGTGCAGGCCGTGGCCAATGCGAAATCCTCGACCGGGCGTCTGGATTTGCTGACGCGCACCATCTGCGACGGCGGCACCGAATTCGACCGGATCGCACCGGGCTATGAGGGCCCCCTTTATGCCGAGATTTGCCCGCGTTCGTTTTCCGTTCTTGTGCGGCCCGGGATGCGGCTGAACCAGATCCGGTTCCGTGCGGGTCAGGCGGTGCTGAGTGATGATGCCCTCAGGGCGCTGCATGCCGACGCCCCGCTGGTGGATGGGGATGCGGTGATCGACGATGGTCTGGGCTTTTCCGTGGACTTGCGCCTGCCCGGTTCAACACTTGTCGGATACCGCGCGAAACCCCACACAGGTGTGATCGATCTGGACAACATTGGGCATTACAACCCGTCCGAGTTCTGGGAAGAGGTACACACAAGCGATGGTCACATCATCCTAGATCCCGGCGCTTTCTATATCCTCGTCAGCCGCGAGGCGGTGCATATTCCGCCCGATTGTGCGGCGGAAATGGCCCCCTACCTTGCGATGGTCGGTGAATTCCGGGTGCATTACGCAGGTTTTTTCGACCCAGGTTTCGGCCATGATGCCGCCGGGGGCAAAGGATCGCGCGGGGTGCTGGAAGTGCGCTGTCACGAGGCCCCCTTCGTGCTGGAGCACGGTCAGATCGTGGGCCGCCTGATCTATGAAAAGATGAGCCAGCGGCCCGATCAGCTCTATGGGGCGGGGATCGCATCGAACTATCAGGGCCAGGGCCTGAAGCTGTCCAAACATTTCGCTGCCGCGCATTAACTGCTGGGTGGCGCCGTGGTCCCGGGCGGCTCTGTTTGATCAGCTTCGGCGGGCACGGTTTCCGGCACCACAGCAGGCAGGTTCGCACCGCTGCCCGTCTCCTTTGGCGCGTCCTTGTCCTCGGTGTTGAAAATCCGCTTGCCCGCAGCCTGGATAGAGGCAAATGCGTCCTCGGCCATGAACCCGGATAGGAAGGCGACAAAGGCGACCGTGTAGGGGC
>CAYGPT010000012.1:0-65994 GCA_964351755.1 uncultured Rhodobacterales bacterium
GCCTGCCCCCCGGCAAGGATGACACCCAGCGGCGGTGTCATGGTGTGACACCGATGGAATGCGCTGGCATGGCGGTCATCCTTCTGCCCCCTTGCGACGTTGCCTCGAAGTTTCCTCTGCCACCAAGGCCGGGTCGGCATCCCGCACCAGCCGCTCCTCTCCACTCAGGCAGACAAACCGCTGCCCGCGCATCCGCCCGATCAGGGTCAGCCCGACCTGTTGTGCAATCTCCACCCCCCAAGCGGTAAAGCCCGAGCGTGAGGCGAGCACCGGGATGCCCATCATCGCCGTCTTGATCACCATCTCGGACGTCAGACGCCCGGTTGTGTAGAGGATCTTGTCGCTGGCCCCGGTCCCCGTGGACATCATCCATCCCGCAATCTTGTCCACCGCATTGTGACGGCCGACATCCTCCATGTACACCAGCGGGCAGTCGCGGTGGCACAGCACCGTGCCGTGGATCGCGCCCGCCTGCAGGTACAGCGACGGTGTGCGGTTGATCGTTGCGGCAAGCGCATAGAGCCAAGAGGTGCGCAGGGTCGTGGCGGGCAGGTGCACGGCTTCCAACCCCTCCATCATGTCGCCGAACACGGTGCCTACGGCGCATCCGCTGGTGCGGGTCTTCTTGCGCAACTTTTCCTCGTGATCGGTCGGGGTTGCTGTGCGCACCACCACGGTTTCCAGCTCTTCGTCGTAGTCCACGCCGGTGATGATGTCGGAGGCGCTGAGCATGCCCTGATTACGCAGGAACCCAAGGGCAAGATAATCGGGATAGTCCCCGATGGTCATCGCCGTCACGATTTCTTGGGCATTCAGGAAAATGGTCAATGGGCGTTCCTCGATCACGTCGATCTCGGTTGGGGCGCCGGTCTGATCATGGCCCGTCACACGGCGGGTCAAGCGGCCGGCACCCGGGTCCGGCGCGATCAGATATCCGCTGATTTCATCGCTTTGCGCCAATTGCATCCCCTTGCCTGCCCGGCTAAGCCTAATTGAAGTCAGTCTAAGGCCCCCTCATGCCCTTCACCACCACCAAATCCGCCTTTTGGGCGGGCGTCCGCGACGGCGCGCCCTTCATCGCGGTGGCCGGGCCCTTTGCCCTCCTGTTCGGCGTGCTCGCGACCGAGGCAGGGCTGAACGTGTTCGAGGTGTTGACCTTTTCGCTGGTGGTGATCGCGGGGGCGGCTCAGTTCACCGCCTTGCAACTGATGCAGGATGAGGCGCCAACCGTGATTGTGCTGCTCTCGGCTCTGGCTGTGAACTTGCGGGTGGCGATGTATTCGGCCGCCTTGACCCCATATCTGGGTCGCGCGCCGCTGTGGCAGCGCGTGTTCGCAGCCTACCTGCTGGTGGATCAAAGCTATGCGCTCAGTCATGCCAAATTCGACGCCGACCCGTCGATGACTGTGCCGCAGCGCATGGCCTATTACTTTGGGACCTGCCTGCTGGTCCTGATTTTCTGGTTCGGGATGAGCTATGCGGGTGCGGCCATCGGCACGACGCTGCCCGCGGGCATCCCGCTGGATTTCGCGCTGCCGATCGCCTTTTTGTCGATGGTTGCGCCGATGATGCGAACCCTGCCGCATCTGATCGCCGCAGCCGTTGCAGTCGTTGTCAGCCTGGTGGCCGTTGCCATCCCCTATTCACTGGGCCTGATCGTGGCCGGGATGGCCGGGATGATGGCCGGGGCACAGGCCGAATTATGGCTGAAGACCGCGCCGATGCTGCCGCCCGAGGAAGACGAGGGATGATCGACCAAGCCACCCTTTGGATTGTCATCTTCGGCCTCGGGATCGGCAGCTTCCTGCTTCGGTTCACCTTCCTCGGCTTTGTCGGGGACCGTCCTCTGCCTGCGTGGCTGGTGCGACACTTGCGCTACACGGCCGTGGCGATCCTGCCAGCGCTTGTCGCTCCCCTGGTGGTCTATTCGGGTGAGGGTGGCAGCACAGATCCGACACGCGTTGTGGCAGCCCTTGTCACGCTGGGCGTCGGGATCTGGACGCGCAATGTCTTTGCCGCCATCGGTGCGGGGGCGCTGGCACTGTTCACGATGGTTTACCTGCTGGGCTAAAGCACGAGGCCAGGTCGATCTGGCTGAACCCGCAGGCACTTAACCTCTCTGAAAGGCTGCTGCTGTATCCCGAAGCGATCCGACGCTTGTTCTTGCGTTGCGACAGCCGCCACCGTGGGTAATCAAGAGACCGGGATGTGACCTTTCTTCGAGGAAAAACGCGCAGTCTCGAATCAATGCGTCCTGTCACGGGCCGTTTTGGGCGCACCGTTCCAGTGCCGTGTGTTTCTTGCACACTGGCGGAAAAGCCAAGCTTTGAGCACGCGTATTGCAAAGTTTCGCCTGATTTTCTGTCTAGTGGATTGATCCTGAGTTTCAACCGGTCCGCCCGAGACCGGGTCGAGCAGGGTTAGACAGGTATGGCCACGATATACGACCTCTTCGAGGTGACCAGTATCAGCGCGCACACAACCTATTCGGAAGTGAATGGGAACCTGCTTGGCGTGGTCGACGACGTCTCGTCCACCGCCCTCGATGACGGCGAATTCGATGAAGGTGACAGCATCCTGATCGGCGGGGTGTCCTATACGATCGACCGCATCCAGGAGCCAAGCAGCAGCGGGCGCTTTACTTTGGATGACGGAACGGACATCCCGTTTAATCCCCGCTCCGAAAGCAACCTGGACGTCGTTTTCCTGACTGTTTCGAACGGCGGCGATGTCCGGCATTTCATCATCCCCAACGACAGCTATGGGAACATGAATGTTCAGTCGATTCGCACCGGTGACATAATCGATGTCGCCGGCAACGATGCAGCCCTCGTTTCGACCACGAACAACCAGATCCAGGTTGTGTGCTTCACCCGTGGCACCCTGATCGAGGGATCGGATGGCGATCAGATCCCGGTTGAGGATTTGCAGGTGGACGACCCGGTCATGACGCTGGACAACGGGATTCAGCACATCCGCTGGATTGGCATGCAAAGCGTCCGCGCACGTACTTTGCAGGCCAACATGAACCTGCATCCCATCCATATCCCTGCCTCGGCGCTGGCGCCGGGTCTGCCCACGGCGGACCTGCGCGTATCACCGCAACACCGCATCCTCGTGCGCTCGAAAATCGCCGAGCGTATGTTCCAGGACAAGGAGGTCTTGGTCGCCGCCAAGCAACTGATCGGTCTGAACGGCATCTATGTTGATGATTCGGCCATGCGCGTCGATTATTTCCACTTTCTCCTTGATCGCCACGAAGTCGTATTTGCGAACGGCGCCGCGTGTGAAAGCCTGTATCTAGGCCAACAGGCCATCACGACACTTCCGAAGTCGTCGCAACAGGAAATATTCCAGCTTTTCCCCGAACTGACGGAATTCGCGGGGGTGCCTTTGGGCTGCAGGCCAATGGTGCCCGGGCGCGTCGCACGTCGCCTTGAGATGCGACACGGAAAGAACGCTCAGCCATTGATGGTCGAGCGCCTGATGATGTGAACGTTCGGGATCGGATCACTTGGCCCTGATTTCAGGACCTAGTCCGGCAGTACGATACCTTTTACACCGTCCACGATTCCGCCTTCGTCATCCTCGTAATACTTCTCTTCGATCACACCGGGGCGGGATGCGAGTTGTGCCATCAGTTTGGTCGGGAACATCGTCTGTTCAATGTCGGCGAAGCCCGGCACCCTGCGCAGCAGCCCCGTGGTTGCGCTGGTGCAAAAGGCGCGTGGCACAGCACCGTTGGTCATGGCAAGTCGCAGCGCTGACGCCGCCTGTTCAGGTGTCACTTCGAATGTTTGACTGACCACGTGGTAAGTGCTGCGCGCATGCGCGCTTTTGTACCCGGCCAACACCGCTGGCGTCACACCGTACAGGACATCCTCCTGTTCCGGCACGCGCTCGTTCTCGAACGAGCCTGCCGGGTCGAAGATCACACGTTGGGTGCCGTTGATCATCAACGCGGAATGCGCACCCTTGCCGTTGCGGTTGCTTACCATTGTGAACACAGTCAGCGTGTCCGGACCCGGCGCGCGATAAGCCGAGGCCGCAACGCGTTCGTCCGAGGCATACGGAATGTCAGGAGTCTGGGCACAAGCCGCAAGGCTTAAAATAAGCGCGAACGCCGCCAAAAAACGCATGACCGAAACCCTTACAAAGTCCAACCAATCAGGTGATGAAAATCGCCATCGCAACGATGATGACAAGGATCACGATCACGGACCAAGTTGTAAATTTCATGAAACCGTCAAAGGTTTTTTCGTTGTCCTTGATGTTCATGTCGCCGTGCTTGTGCTCTGCCATGTCCGTTCCCTTTCCAGTTGGCTTGGCCGCGCTTTAGCGCATCAGCGCAACGCTGTCACTGCGTCTTTGGGGCGCGTCCTGATATTGCCCTAGGCTTCGTCCAGGTCCTGGGCCAGCCGGAAACCGATCCGCCTCGGCTCTGCCCGCTCGACTGCCTTGGGCAGTGCGCGCAGCATCACGTTGGTTTGCGTGACATGCTGAATCAGTTGCGTTTTCGCACCCGTGGGGTCGCTGCCATAGAACGTGACGATGTCCGGGTCGAAATATCCCATCCCCTCGATCCGCAGCACACCAGCGTCGCCGCCCGTGAAACCCATCGCCACTTCATGTTGGTTATCAAGGCTTTCTTCGAAATGTTTGAGGTACAGCGCGATCCGCTCATAGGCCCATTGGGCCGGGCTTTTCTGCTTGGCTGGCGTGTCCTTGACAGATTTCGGCACCGGCTTGGTCGAGATGTTGGGCGTTTCGGGGTCGCAATGGACTTCGTGACAGCGCGGCATCGCATCGGCTTCGACGGCTTCTGCGGTTGTCTTGATGTCGTCGTCCATGACTTACCCCTTGCGCTGGTATACCCACGCCCCGTCGTCGCGTTTTTGCCGGGTGGCGTGTCCTTCCTGATAAAGATGCGACAGATGCGCGACGGCTTCAACCAGGGCCAGGCCATATTCCCCGTCCCCGATCTTGCGCTTGAAGAGCGGAGCGAAACATTCGGCAGCGGATTTGGGCGTATCAAGGTAATCTGAAAGCCGCGCGAGCGCCCCATGATGGTTGTCGATCAACTGTCGCATCCGTGTCGGAAGACCGGTAAACGGCAGCTTGTGCCCGCCCAGAACCAGTTGGTCGTCCCTTGCCAGCAGTTTCAGCCGTTCGCAGGCTTCAAGCCATTCGCCAATCGGGTCGGCCATGGGTTCGGTCGCGTACACCCCGATGTTCGGGCTGATCGACGGCAATATCTGATCCCCGGAGATGACAAGATTGTCGTCTCTGCTCCAGAAGGTCGCATGTTCTGGGGCATGGCCATTGCCCATGTGGATGTCCCACGACCGCCCGCCCATGTGGATCGTATCGTCCTGCCGGATGCGGGTATAGCCCAGCGGCATGGGCGCGACGATGTCTCCGAAATTGAAAGGACGTTCGGATTTGCGCCGCGCGAACACCTCTGTGTCCATGCCTGCACTGCGCCAGAAGTCGAGCGTTTCAGGCACGGGCGCGTCCTGTACATCCAGCGTCAGCATCCGGGCAAACAGCCATGCGGTGCGGGTGGTGACCAATTCGACCCCAAAATCGCTTTGGAACCAGCCGCCAAGGCCCACATGGTCGGGATGGTGGTGGGTCACGATCACACGCGCGACGGGCTTGCCGCCCAGCGGGCCAAGCATCAATTCTTGCCAAATGCCGCGCGTCTTGTTCGATGCAAAACCGGTATCGATCACCGTCCAGGCATCACCATCATCCAGCGCGTAGACGTTGACGTGATCCAGCTTCATCGGCAGCGGCAGGCGCATCCAGAGCACTCCGGGCGCGACCTCGATAGCCTGACCCTGCTCGGGTGGGTCGACCCAAGGGTATCTCAGACCCGCAGGCCCGCCATCCGCCATCGCCTCAGGCCGCCAGTTCTTCGACACTCAGCGCGTAAAGGTCATCCGCACCGACCTGCGCCTGCGCCAGCAAGCCGACATGTTCGGGCAACAGGCGCTGAATATAGAACCGTGCAAGTTTTTCGCGCGGCCCGCCCTTGTCGGCCATGGCGGCCCTGAGGTGGACGTAACCGCCCAGCACACGTGCAAAGGCGCGCAAGTAAGGCACCGCGCCCGCAAAGCGCTGTTGCAGATCGCCCTGCCCGACCAGCCAGTCGGTCGCCTCGCGCAATGTCTCGGACGCCTGCCACACGGACCCGGCCAGACTCGGAAAATCCGCACGGGCGGCTTCGGCGGTCTCTTCGATCTCGTCCAGCAGGCGGTTGGCCGCTTCGCCCCCGTCCATCATCTTGCGCGCGACCAGATCCATGGCCTGAATACCATTGGTGCCCTCGTAGATCGCCGTGACGCGCACATCCCGGCTGTATTGGGCCGCGCCGGTTTCCTCGACAAAGCCCATGCCGCCATGCACCTGCACACCCTGGCTGGCCACGTCGATTCCCACGTCCGTTCCAAACGCCTTGGCGATGGGCGTCAGGAAAGCGGCCCGCGCTTTCCATTCCGCATCCCCCGTCGCAGTCGTCATGTCGATGGCCACGGCGCAGGACAGCGCAATGGCGCGGGCGGCAAAGATGTCCGCCTTCATCGCCATCAGCATCCGGCGCACATCTGCATGATCCACGATGGTGCCTGTCGGTCCCGCCGTCTTGCCCTGCTTGCGGTCCAGCGCATAGCCAAGCGCGTGCTGATAGGCGCCTTCGGCCGCTCCCACGCCCTGACCGCCCACACCGAGCCGCGCATTGTTCATCATGGTGAACATGGCAGCCATGCCGCCACCCTCGGCCCCGATCATCCAGCCCTTGGCACCATCATATTGCATGACGCAGGTGGGCGAGCCGTGCAGACCCATCTTGTGCTCGAGGCTCACGACCTTGAGGCTGTTTGCCACGCCCGCATTGCCGTTTTCGTCCGGAATGTTGCGCGGCACAAGGAACAGGCTGATGCCCTTGGTCCCCGCGGGCGCGCCCGGAAGGCGGGCCAGAACCAGATGGCAGACATTGTCGGTAAAGTCGTTGTCGCCCCAGGAAATATAGATTTTCTGCCCGGTGATACTGTAGGTTCCGTCGCCGTTTTCCTCGGCCTTCGAGGTCAGCGCGCCCACATCCGATCCGGCCTGCGGTTCGGTCAGGTTCATGGTCCCGGCCCACTCGCCTGAAATCAGCTTGGGCAGGTACAATTCCTTGATCTCATCACTTGCGTGATGCTCCAGCGCCTCGATCTGGCCCTGGCTCATCAGGGGCGCAAGCTGTAGGGACAGGCAGGCGGCGCTCATCATTTCGTTAACCGCAGTGGTGACAGTCATTGGCAGGCCCATTCCGCCATATTCGGGGTCCGCCGACATACCGACCCAACCGCCTTCGGCGATGGCCTTGTACCCGTCCCCGTAGCCCGGCGAGGTGCGCACGACACCGTTTTCCAGCCGCGCCGGGTGCAGATCGCCCGGGCGCTGCAGCGGGGCCATGATGTCTTCGCACAAACGCCCTGCCTCGGTCAGGATGGCCGAGGTCACGTCTGGCGTCGCGTCGGCAAAGCGGTCGGTGGCGGTGACAAGTGACAGCCCGACCACATGGTCGAAAAGAAAGGTATAGTCGTCGACAGGGGCGCGGTAAGGCATGGGTCTGGCTCCGGGTTCAATGGCTTGGCAAGCGCAAGGGCTGCGCGTAAATGGTCAGCTTTGGACCTATAAATGCGTGTCCTCACACCTCAGGGCAACTCAAACGCGGCGTCACGGGCGGCGCATCGGAACGAAATGGACAAAATGACGGCACAACGGCTGACAGCGGACACGGCGGGGATCGCGAAAGCGGCGGGGATTCTGTCTGCTGGGGGCCTTGTCTCGTTCCCGACCGAGACGGTCTATGGGCTTGGCGCGGATGCACGGGATGGGCGTGTCGTCGCGCGGGTCTATGAGGCCAAGGGGCGGCCAGCTTTCAACCCGCTGATCGTGCATGTACCAGATTTGGATGCTGCCTTGCGTTACGGCGTGTTCGACACGAAGATCGCCCGGCTGGCGGATCACTTCTGGCCCGGGCCCCTGACCCTTGTTGTGCCCTTGGCGGCAGGCCATGACCTCTCCAGCCTCGTGACGGCGGGGCTCGACACAGTGGCGCTGCGGGTGCCTGCCAACCCGCTGGCCCGCGCGTTGCTGGAGGCGTTCGGCGGTCCGGTCGCGGCCCCGTCGGCCAATCCATCCGGGCGGATCAGCCCGACCACCGCCGATCACGTGCTGGCGGGCCTTGGCGCACGCATCGACGCCGTTGTGGACGGGGGACCATGCGCCGTTGGTGTCGAATCCACCATCGTCGGCGGCATGCCAATGGCCCTGTTGCGCCACGGGGGCATCGCACAGGAAGACATCGAGAGCATCACAGGCCCCTTGGCACAGGCGGGCGACGCCATCCGAGCGCCGGGACAACTCGCTTCGCATTACGCGCCGCGCGCGCTGTTGCGGCTCAACGCCAACCACGGCTATCCGGGCGAAGTGCTGCTGGGCTTCGGACCGATGCAATCGGATCTCAACCTGTCGATTACCGGCGATCTGGCCGAGGCGGCGGCAAACCTGTTCGACCACCTGCACCGGCTGGATGCACGCGACCTGCCGATTGCCGTGGCCCCGATCCCCAACACCGGTCTCGGGCGCGCAATCAATGATCGTTTGTCGCGGGCGGCGGCACCACGCGACTGATCCTTTCATTTCGCCAAGTAAACCGCTGGGGGAGGGCGTGCCAGCGCCCGGGGGGCAGAGCCTCTTTTGAATATCGTCGCGCAAGCGGCCTTTGGATCACGCCCGCCCGGCCGTCCCCGACAGGCCCAGCGGATCAACACCCAGTGTTGCCAGCGCAGCAGCCCATTTGCCATCATTGTCACCGCCGAACACAAGGTCGGGGTGCGCCTCTGCCGTCAGCCAGCCATTGCGGGCGATCTCTCCTTCCAGCTGGCCAGGTCCCCAGCCTGCATAGCCCAGCATGATCAGCGCCTGACCCGGCCCCTTTCCTGTCGCGATATCCTCAAGCACATCCAACGTCGCAGTCATGCCGAACGCGTCGCGCACGGACAGAGTCTTGAGACGCGAACGGTAATCGATGCTGTGCAGCACAAAGCCACGCGTGGTTTCCAACGGCCCACCGATATGAACCTGCATGTGGCACGACTCCTGTTCCGCTTGGATGTCCAGCTGCTCCATCAGGTCACCAAGGTTGATGTCGGGTGCGGGCTTGTTGATGATCAGCCCCATCGCGCCATCGGCGGAATGCACGCAGATGAACACGACCGACCGGTCAAAACGCGGATCTCCCATGCCGGGCATTGCAACCAGCAAGGCGCCGGTCAGGTCCATCGAGAATGGATCAGGCATCGTGGACTCCTGCCGGGTCGGGCTGTTCACATCGCTTGATGCGTACCATGCCCCTCATGTACCGCAGGGACAAGGGCGCGCCACGTCGCAGGCAAAGCCCTGCGCACCGGATCGTGACTTGGATTTCATCGCGTCCACCTGCATGTAGGGTGGCATGACACGTATTGCCCCCCTTTTCCTCGCTGCTGCGGCCCTCATTGCGCCCGTGACGGGACAGGCCCGCGACCCCTTCGTCGTGCCCGTCACTTCGGACGTGCTGCAAGGCTGGGATTTGGGCGATGGGCGCCGTGTCGCGGCCCTGCGCCTGACATTGGCACCGGGGTGGAAAACCTACTGGCGCGCCCCCGGCGACGCGGGCATTCCGCCGCAGTTCGACTGGACCCGCGCGCGCAACCTTGATGGTTTGTCGATCACGTGGCCCACGCCCAAGGTTCTGGACCAGAACGGCCTGCGCTCGATCGGGTATTCCGGGCAGGTGGTGATCCCGCTGCACGTCACCCCGGCGCGGGCGGGCAAGCCTGTGCGCCTGCGCGGCACCATGTCGCTCGGCGTTTGTTCCGACATCTGCATCCCCCATGAAATTGAAATCGACACGGTGCTCGATACCCCCGATGCGCGCCCGACCCCTGCCATCGTCGCCGCCATGGCGGATGTGCCCTATTCCGCCAGCGAGGCGGATGTGCGCGCATCCGAATGCACCCTGCGCCCCACCGATCAGGGCATGCGGATCGAGGCACACGTGACACTGCCCTACACAGGCGGGCAAGAACACGCCGTGATCGAAACCGGCACTCCGGGCTTGTGGATCAGCGAAGCGCGCACCACCCGTCACGGCAACACGCTGGTTGCGGTCAGCGATATGGTCCATCCAGATGGCGGCTCTTTTGGCATCGACCGCTCGGGCGTGCGAATTACCATTCTGGGCGGAGACTATGCTGTCGACGTGCAGGGCTGCACCGCCCCCTGAGGGGACATCATTCATTCGCGCCAGACGACCATCAGCCGCGCGCCGAGACCTTGCGCGCGATCTGATAGGTAAGGACACTGGCGACATACGCCACCACGCCAAAGATACAGACACCTGCACAGAACAGCACCAACGCTGCCGGCATCGCACTCATCCCGGCAAGCCCGGGCAACACTGTGACCATCGCATCCGGCAGACGCGCCCAGATCATCGCGTGGCCCAAGGTCACCGCGAACCAACCCGCCACAACACCCCAGGCCAGAACAAAGCCCCATCGGACCGACGGGGTGGGCGACACAAGCCCGCGCCGCATCGCCTTGATCTGACGCGCCACGTCGTGCTGCACGGCCAGCAGGGCCGGCACCACCAGCAGTACCAGCACCATGCCGAACCCAAGCCCATAGACCAGCGTGATGATCGTCGGCTTCAGGAACTGGGCCTGCTGGCTTGTCTCGTATAGCAGCGGGGTCATGCCAAGCACCGTAGTCAGCGTCGTCAGCATAACCGGGCGCAACCGGTCGGCCGCACCGTCGATGATCGACGGGAACAACCCGCGCTCGGCGGCATATTCGTCGATGGTTGTGACCAGAACGATGGAATCGTTGATGATGATCCCGGTCATGCCCAGCAAACCCACGACGGTGAACATGCTCAACGGCACATCCCATAGCGCGTGACCATAGATCGTGCCCACAAGACCAAAGGGAATGATCGCCATCACCACGATGGGCCGCGTCCAGCTGGAAAACACCCATGACAGCACAAGGTAAATTCCCGTCAGCACAAGGATCAGACCGGTCAGCGCGTCACTCAGGAATTCGTCCTCCTGCTCGCTCAAGCCGCTTTGCAGATAATCCACCTGCCTTTCAGCGGCGATGGTGGGCAAAATGTCATCGGCCAGCGCCTGATTGATCTGGCTTGCGCGCGCCGGGTCATCCTCGGAAATATCGCCAGTGACCGAGATCAGGCGGATGCCATTTTCGCGGCGCACGGTGGAAAACCCGGTGCGGCTTTGCACACTGACGATATCGGCCAATGGCACATACAGCCCGTCCGGCGTGCGCATCTGCGTGCGGTCCAGAAAATCCGCCGTCAACTCGTTTTCGGGCAGCTCGACCCGGATTTCGGCACTGCGCGGCCCGTCAGGATAGGTCGCCGCCTCGATCCCGTTCAGGCGCGCACGCAGAGCACTGCCCAGCGTGTCGATAGTAAAGCCAAGCGCCTGACCTTGCGGCGTCAGGTCAAGGATCAATTCTTCCTTGTCATAGGCGAGATTATCCTCGACCGCGCTGACTTCGGGATATTGGCGCAGCGCGCGCTTCAGGTCTTCCGAAGCGGCCTTGAGCGTGTCGGTATCAGCGCCGAAAAACTGGACATCCAGCGCATCGCCGCCGGGCCCCGAGCGCCAACCGCGAAAGCTGACGGTTTCGGCCATCGGGTGATTCACAACCGCATCCTGCAAACGCGCGACAAACGCGAACGAAGTATAGGGGCGCAAATCGGCGTCGATCAACTCGATCGAGATGCCGCCCAACAAGTCGGAATCCTTGGCGTCCGTACCCGACAGCCCTCGCCCGGCATTTCCGCCGATCTCGGCGATGACATAGTCGAGCGGATTGCGGCCATGTTCGGCCTCCAACTCTGCCCCCAGCGCCTCGGTCGCGCGCTGCATCTCGCGCATCATTTCCAGTGTGTCGGCGCGCGTCGCGCCTTCGACCATGGCGAAGTTGCCGGTGACCGAGCCCTGTTCGGGTGCGTTGAAAAAGCGCCATTGCACGTCGCCTTGGATGAACAGCGCCGACTGGCTTGCCAGAATGGCACAGACCCCGGTCAGCACCACATAGCGGGCCATGATCACTCCGGCCATCAGGGGACGGAACAGATGCTCGCGCATCCACTCGAACCCGCCATTCACAATCACGGAAGGCGTGTCGAGGCCACGCAGGCCCATGGTGGCGACCCATTCGGCCTTGCGCTTGCGGGGCGACAACAGGAACAGCACCGCCGTTATCAGCGGACCCGCGACTAGGTAGGGCACAGCCGACCGCCAGCCCGTGAACGCATCGGGCCACGCGACAAAGCTGAGGATGCCAGACACGACTGCGGCAATGATCGCAATAATCGCCACGGCAAATGCAAGGCGTGCGCGGCTGAACCTTGTATGGCTGGCGGCGGCCAGCGCGTGGGCCATGTGATGAGGCAGGATCAGGAAACATTCCACCAATGAAGCCAGCAGAACAACGATCACCGTATAGGGGATGTCGCGGATCAGATCGCCGAACCGTCCACCCACGACAACAAGTCCAAAGAAGGCGATCACCGTCGTCAGCGTTGCGGCAAAGACCGGCATGGCCATGCGGCGGGCAGCGATTTCGGCGGCGACTTCTGGTGGCTCGCCGTAAACGCGGTGGCGGTGGTCTGTATGTTCGCCGACCACGATAGCGTCATCGACCACGATGCCCAGCGTGATGATCAGCCCGAACAGCGAGATCATGTTGAAGGTCAACCCGCCCGCATACATCAGCGCAATCGCTGCCAGCAGCGCCACGGGTATGCCCGCTGCCACCCAAAGGGCTGTGCGTACATTGAGGAACAGGAACAGCAACACGACGACAAGGCCCAGACCCACAAATGCATTGTCGAGCAGAATTTCCAGACGACCCGAGATCGCCTCGGCCCTGGTGCGGATCAGCTCGACCGTGACGGAGGGTGGCAGGGTTGCCTCAAGCTCGGCTGCCGCCTCTTCGACCTGTTCCTGCATCCTGATTGCATCGCCCCGGTTCGACCGATCCACGCGGATCGACACTGCCGGGTCATCATCGACGAAATAGCTGCGTTCGCGGCTGGCCCCCAGTTGTTCGATGCGGGCGATATCGCGGATACGCAGCTTGGACCCATCGGGGTTCGAACGCAGAACAATGCCGCCAATTTCATCCGGGGTGCGTTTCTGCGTGCCCGTGCGCACTCGGGCATTCGCCCCGGTCACGTCACCTGCCGGGTCGGTGTCGACTTCGGCGGCGATGGCGGCGGCGATCTCGGACATGGTGACGTCATTGGCGATCAGTTGCAGCGACGGAACCTCGATCAGAGTTTGGGGGGCAGCGATGCCTTGGATCGTGGTTCTTGTGACGCCGCGCGCGAACAGGCGCACGACCAGCTCATCTGCGAAAAGACCCAATTGCTGCGTGTCCACGGGGCCGGTGATAACCACGTCTGTCACTCTGTCACGCCACGCGCCGCGCCGCACGCTGGGCTCTTCGGCATCGTCCGGAAGTGTCGTGACCGTATCCACAGCCGTCTGCACATCGTCCGCCGCGCGGCCCATGTCCCATCCGGGCTCGAACTCCAGCGTGATCGTTCCCGACCCCTCACGCGAGATCGAGGAGGAAGATTCGACCCCTTCGACCGCCAGCAATCCCGGTTCGATCACCTGAACGATGCCCGCATCCACATCCTCGGCCCCCGCCCCGTCCCAACGGACCGATACGGTGACGTTGTCGATGATCACGTCGGGAAAGAATTGCGCGCGCATGTTCGGGATTGCCGTCGCACCCGCCACGAGCATCAACAGCAAAAGCAGGTTCGCAATGGTGCGGTGGCGCACGAAATAGCTCAGTATTCCGCCCGCCGCCTTCGGGATCGCACGCGCCATGGCTTACCCCCCCATCCGGCTTTCGATACGCTCGACCATCTGGGCGGGCACGCGGGCTTCGCTCAGTTGGGCCAGAACGCGGGCCTTGGCCTCTGCGGGCATGCGCTTGTTGCCTTCGACAAATGCGATCAGGCGAGCGCGTCGCTCGGAGGTGAGCTCAAGCATCTGCGGCTCAGGCGGCACTTCATCGGCCGCCTCCGGGCGAAGAGGACGCACGGAAATGCCGGGGCCCAGCAGCGGCGAGCGTTGCTGGACAACTTCGCGCCCGGCAATGTCGGGGCTGCGCACCAATACATCGTCGCCTTCGCGGTGCATGACCTGCACCTCCAGTGCCTCAAGGCGGCTTTCCTCGGTCAAAAGCAGCACGGTATTGGCGGCATCCACCGCCGACGAGGGCAGGCGGACCACGTTTTCCAAGGGGGGCTCGCGGACGGTTACTGTAACGAAATCACCCGGCTTGAACCCACGCGCATTATCCAGACGGGCAAAGATAAGGCGACCGGTCTGCATTTCACCCGCCCCTGCGCTGGCGCGGTTGATCACGCCAGTGGCTCGCAGATCGACGCCGGACACTTCCAGCGTTGCAGTGATCGGGGCCGGGATCACCTGTCCGTCCTGTCCCAGTAGGCGGGCATACTGGGCGGTCGAGACGCGAAAGGCGACTTCAAGCGCATCCGCATCAATCAGAACAGCCAGCTTTTCATTGGCCGACGCCAGACGACCCGCCACCACATCCGTTTCGCTGAGGGTGCCGTCAAAGGGGGCAACCAGCGTGGTATCGACAAGGGCGCGCCGCGCCTCGTCCAGCGCGATATTGGCACGGGCCAGACGGGTCTGGGCCTGATCTACGCGCGCCTCGGCCACGGTGACGGCCTGACGACGCGCCAGTACCGATTGCCGGGCAGAGGCGGCCGCCAGTTCGGCGACTTCAACGGCGGCGGCGGTGCCCACGCCGCGCCCAGCAAGGTCGACCTGCCGTTCATAGGCGCGCTGCTGCAAATTCGCCTGTTCCTGAGCGGCGGACTCTTCGTCGCGCGACAGCGCGATGCTGCGCTCGGCATCGCGTACTTCGGCCTCTGCGTCCAGCAGGTCGGCCTTGGCCCGGTCGAGCGCGGATTCCGCATCTGCCGGGTCGATGCGTACCAGCACCTGCCCCGCCTTCACCACGCCGCCATCCTCAAACCCGTCCGCCAGTTCGATGATCCGACCGGAGGCGGCAGAGCGGAGTTCCAGCCTGCGCCGACTATCCACTTCGCCAAAGCTTTCAAGGATAGGAGTTTCGGTGCCCGGTTCGGCCCGCACCAAGCCAACGGCAAAGACGCGTTCGCGGGCGGGCGGCGCCTTGGTTTCCTGCGACAGTCGGTCCTGAACAGCGCCACCAACCAGCTGCGCAGCATAGGCCAGCAAGCCAAGGCTGATAGCCGCGAGCACCAGACCGATGACGCTTTGTCTTATGAATCGCATGTTTTCACGGCCTCGATCGCTCCATCTTATCCACTGAACAAGATAAAGCGCCTTTTTCTTTTACCAAACAACAAAGCTGTTACGCGGGCCCGCGCTATTTCCGTCGCTGGTGTTCGTCCAAACGGGGCAAAATTTCCACGAAATTGCAGGGCCGGTGGCGAAAATCAAGCTGACGGGCGAGGATTTCGTCCCATGCGTCCTTGCACGCACCCGGACTGCCCGGCAGCGCAAACAGGTAGGTGCCGTTGCGGACACCGCCCGTTGCGCGGCTTTGGACTGCACTTGTGCCGATCTTGTTCATCGACACGATGGTGAACACGGTGCTGAAAGCGTCGATCTCCTTTTCATAGACGTCGCGGTGCGCCTCGACCGTGACATCGCGGCCCGTCAGGCCGGTGCCCCCGGTCGAAATGACCACATCTATGTCCGGATCATCGCACCATGCGCGCAGTTGCGCGGCGATTTCCGCGCGCTCATCAGGCAGGATCTTGCGGTCGGCCAGTGCGTGACCTGCTTCGACAATCCGTCCGACCAGCACGTCGCCCGAGCGGTCCTCGGCCAGACTGCGCGTGTCGCTGACCGTCAGGACGGCAATGCGGATGGGAATGAAATCAATGCTTTCGTCGATTCGGCTCATGTCCGCTCCAATATGGCGAGTCGCAGCGCAAGAAGTCCAAAGACCGAGGCCGAAAGCCAATCCAGCAAGCGGCTGCCGCGCGCAAGACGGCGGCCCGCACCACTGGCGAACACGCCCACCGCCCCGTTGATGATGAACCCGCCAAGCGCAAGGGCGGCGCCAAATATCAGGAACTGGCCCAGTACGGATCCCGCTTCCGGCACAACGAATTGCGGCACAAAAGCCAGCACGAACAGGATCACCTTGGGGTTGGTCAGGTTCACGATCAAGCCGGCGCGAAATGCGCGGCGCGGGGTAGATGTGGGCATCTCTCCCGCCCGTCCTGCATGGAGCACAGTCTGTACCGCCAGCCACAACAGGTAGACCACGCCAACCCAGCGGATCACTTCGAAGGCCACAGGTGCCGTGGCGACCAGCGTCCCGAGGCCGACCCCGGCAAGGCCCGTATGAATGAACGCGCCCAGCGATATTCCAGCACTGGCGGCCAGCGCGCTGCGCGGACCGGATCGCAATCCTTGCCCCAGACAAAACATCATGTCTGCCCCCGGCGTCAGGTTCAGCGCCAGACCGGCGGGCACAAAAGCCAGCAACATCACCGGATCAACCATCGCGCAGCCGGGCCTTGAGGGACAGCAGGTCGGCCCATGTCTCGCGCTTGGCGCTTGGGGTGCGCAGCAGATAAGCTGGGTGGAACATAGGCAGCGCGGGCTTGCCCAGCGCCTCGGTCCACGCGCCGCGCAGGCGGGTGATCCCACGTTTGCCCAGCAAGGCCTGACAGGAGTGATTACCCACGACAACGAGGATGTCCGGGTTCGCCAGCGCAATGTGACGGTGCAAGAATGGCTGCATCATCGCTATTTCCTCGGGCTTGGGATCACGGTTCTGCGGGGGACGCCACGGCAAGACGTTCGTGATGTAGACGGAGGACGCGCGATCCAGATCAATCGCTGCCAGCATCCGGTCCAGCAATTGGCCCGCCCTACCGACAAAGGGGCGGCCCTCGCGGTCCTCGTCGCGGCCCGGTGCTTCGCCAACGATCATCACCCGCGCCCCTGGCACACCATCGGAAAACACCAGATTTCGCGCACCTAGTTTGAGGTCGCAATTGTCAAAGGCGGCCATCGCGGCGCGCAAACCCTCAAGATCTTGCGCAGCGTGCGCAGCGGCGCGGGCAATTGCAACCGCATCAACCTCGACAGACTGGGCAACGGGTGCGGCCACTTTCGCGGGCGACGCGGCCACGGGTGCGGCGGGTTTTGCAGATGCTGCAGACGCCTCATAGCGGTTTACGGGGGTGTCCCCGATGCTTTCATCCGCGCCCAGTTCGATTTGCCAGGCAAGGGCACTGAGCGCGCTGTGATAATCGACCGATTCCATACCCCAATCCTACGCCCGGCGACCCAGAACCGGAATGCCCCAAACGCAGCGATCAAATACCGCACGCCACCGGCTTGCCGCCAATGCCCCGCCGCGCCTATAACGCAGTCAAAGCGACAGGGGCCGTCATGACCTTTACCCACCGCCACCTCCTTGGCATCGAACATCTGCGGCCCGAGGAAATCGTTACCCTGCTCGATCTGTCAGAATCCTACGTGGACCTGAACCGCGCCGATGCCAAACACGGCGACGCGCTGGCGGGCCTCACTCAGATCAACATGTTCTTTGAAAACTCCACCCGCACGCAGGCCAGTTTCGAACTGGCGGGCAAGCGGCTGGGGGCGGACGTGATGAACATGGCGATGCAGGCGTCATCCATTACCAAGGGCGAGACGCTGATCGACACCGCAATGACGCTGAACGCGATGCACCCCGATCTTTTGGTGGTTCGCCATCCGCACTCAGGTGCCGTGGACCTGCTGGCGCAAAAGGTGAATTGCGCGGTGCTGAACGCGGGCGATGGACGACACGAACATCCCACCCAAGCGCTGCTGGATGCGCTGACAATCCGGCGGGCCAAGGGGCGTTTGCACCGCCTCAATATCGCGATCTGCGGGGATATCGCCCACAGCCGCGTGGCGCGTTCCAACATCATGCTTCTCGGCAAGATGGAGAACCGAATCCGCCTGATCGGCCCCCCCACATTGATGCCCGCTGGCATCGCCGATTTTGGCTGCGAAGTTTTCGACGACATGGAGAGCGGGTTGCAGGACGTGGACGTCGTGATGATGCTGCGCTTGCAGAAAGAGCGCATGGACGGCGGTTTTATCCCCAGCGAACGCGAATACTACCACAGGTTCGGTCTGGATGCCGAGAAGTTGTCCCATGCCAAGCCCGACGCCATCGTTATGCATCCGGGGCCCATGAACCGGGGGGTCGAGATCGACGGGACGTTGGCTGACGACATCAACCGCAGCGTCATACAGGATCAGGTCGAGATGGGCGTGGCAGTACGCATGGCCGCGATGGACCTGCTGGCGCGCAATCTGCGACATGTGCGGGGGGCGGCATGAGCCGGTCCATCGACATCCCCGCCAATGAGGCTGGCGTCATCCGCGTCTTCGCCCTGTCCATGACGGATGCCGAGGCCAAGGGGCTGCGCGACGACTCCGGCGCGATCACCGCGCTGCTAGGGGCGGAAATTGACACCGAACAGGTCGAAATCTTCCCCATCAGCGACCTCGAGGGGATCGGCCTCGCCGGTTATCTCACCGAAGGCAACGCAGTGTCCCCCGGCCAACTCGCCCCGGACCGCTCCAAGATCGACAAGCTTGGCGGCTGGGTGATGATCGTCTTTTCCCGCGCCTTCGGCAGTGCCGCGGCCACGCTCACCCCCGCCCCCGCGCTGACTCTGATCGGCACCTACGGCGAAACCCCCATCGACTGGCGCGCGACTGAAACCGTGGTGTCGGAAGCCGCCAAGCCCTACACCGCCCCGCCTGCAACGGTGAAAAAGCCTCCCTCGGACGCGGCTATGTCGGGGCGGGTGGCGACGGTGGTGCTGGTGCTGCTGGGATTGCTGGTGTGGCTGATGGTGTGGATCGCGGGATGAATGACAGCAAAAAAGAATTGGGCCAACTCAAACGAGTTAAACGCATTCAATCAATTTGGCCAAGCGAACCACAGGATTTTACGCCTTGGTTGGCTCAAGAAGATAGCATCGCGATCCTTTCGGAGACTTTGGGCTTTGGCGCAGATGGATTGGAACTGGTCCGAACCGAAACGGCTGTCGGGGCGTTTCGCGGAGACATTCTTTGCCGCACGACCGGTCCATCCGCCATTAACGTGCTGATCGAAAACCAATATGGCAGATCGGACCACGACCACCTCGGCAAGCTCCTCACATATGCCGCTGGAGAGGACGCAAAAATCCTTATCTGGCTGGCCGAAGAAATCCGCGAAGAGCATGAGGCAGCCATTTCGCTGCTGAACTCCGTCACCGAAGAAGACTTCCAGGTCTTTGGCGTAGAGATCGAATTGTGGAGAATCAAAGACAGTCCTCCGGCGCCGCGTTTCAATATCGTGGCCAAGCCAAACACTTGGGTGCGTCACGCAAGGGAAGTGCAACGCGCTGCCGCGAATCGGAAAGAACTTACGCCGACGCAATCCGCGCACTTCGAGTACTGGACGAAACTCCGGACCCGTCTCTCGGCTGCAAGTCCCCCTTTCAACCCCGCCGCACCACAACCCTACTCGTGGATATCGCACAGCATCGGCAAGGCCGGTGTGTCGCTGAACCTCGCGACCAGCAAGCCGCAAAAGGAAATCAGGGTGGAAATCTATCTGACCGGAGAAACGGCCAAGGGCTATTTCCATCTGCTGAAACAGCAACGCGAGAGCATCGATGCCGCCTTGGGAATGACGCTGGACTGGCAAGAATTGCCCACTAAGCAGGACGCGCGCATCTGCATTTCGCGAACCTCCGAAGGTATAGCCTCGCCGGATGACTGGGACAATCAGCATGAATGGCTCGTCAGGACAGCCATCGCCTTTCACAAGGCTTTCGAAAAGCCCGTGCGTGCGCTGGACCGTGACTCGGGGATCATGTTGGGATGACCAGCCTCCTGTTCAAGAACGCGCGTCTGATCGACCCCGAGGCGGGCACGGTCACAACCGGCAGCCTGATCGTCCGGGACGGAAAGATTACCGAAATATTAACGCAACGTACTGATTTCAATGAAGAAAAGTTGACAGCCGTCAACTTCGACCAGGTCATCGACTGCGACCGCAAGCACCTTGCCCCCGGCATTGTCGACATTGGCGTCAAGGTCTGTGAACCCGGCGAACGGCACAAGGAATCCTTTGGCTCTGCCGGGCTTGCCGCCGCTGCGGGGGGCGTCACCACCATGGTGACCCGCCCCGACACCGACCCCGTCATCGACAACCCCGAGACGCTGGAATTCGTGATCCGCCGCGCGCGCGAAGCCGCACCGGTCAACGTGCTGCCCATGGCCGCGCTGACCAAGGGGCGGCAAGGTCGCGAGATGACCGAGATCGGGTTTCTGCTGGACGCAGGGGCCGTCGCGTTTACCGATTGCGACCACGTGATCGCCGACAGCAAGGTGTTTGGGCGCGCGTTGACCTATGCGCGCAGTCTTGACGCGCTGGTGCTGGGGCATCCGCAGGATCCGGGGCTGAGCGCGGGGGCCGCCGCGACATCCGGCAAGTTCGCATCGCTCCGGGGCCTTCCGGCTGTGTCGCCAATGGCCGAACGCATGGGGCTCGACCGCGACATCGCCATGATCGAGATGACGGGGGCAAAGTACCACGCCGACCAGATTACAGTGGCCCGGGCCCTGCCGCCGCTGGAGCGGGCCAAGCAGAACGGGTTCGACATCACGGCCGGCACCTCGATCCACCATCTGACGCTCAATGCGCTGGACGTGGCCGACTACCGAACCTTCTTCAAGATCAAGCCGCCCCTGCGCGATGAGGAAGACAGGATCGCCATTGCCGAAGCCGTGCAATCGGGGCTTATCGACATCATCAGTTCCATGCACACACCCCAGGACGAGGAAAGCAAGCGCCTGCCGTTCGAGGCTGCCGCCTCCGGCGCCGTGGCGCTGGAAACCCTGCTGCCCGCCGCCATGCGCCTGTTTCATGCCGATCACGTTACCCTGCCGATGCTGTGGCGCGCCATGTCGCTGAACCCGGCACGTCGGCTGGGCCTGCCCTGCGGGCGGCTGGCCGTGGGGGCACCTGCGGACCTTGTCCTGTTCGACCCCCACGCGCCTTTCGTGATGGATCGGGCCACACTTCAGTCCAAATCGCGCAACACGCCCTTTGACGGGGCGCGGATGCAGGGTAAAGTCCTTGCCACCTACGTGGCGGGCCGTTCCGTCTATCAAAAACCTGAAAAGTCAAAGACATAAAATGCCCGTGATCGAGTCCTCCCTTGCTGTGCTGCTGTTGTGGGCCGTGATCGGCTACGGCCTTGGTTCGATCCCTTTCGGCATGGTGCTGGCCAAGGTCATGAACCTGGGCAACCTGCGCGACATCGGGTCCGGAAACATCGGTGCGACCAATGTACTGCGCACGGGAAACAAGACGGCTGCCGCGCTGACCCTGCTGCTGGACGCAGGCAAAGGGGCGGTGGCGCTGCTGCTGGCGCGGTACGTCTCGGGGGCCGAGGATGCCACGCATCTGGCCGCTTTGGCCTCGATGCTGGGCCATTGCTATCCGGTTTGGCTGCGCTTTAACGGGGGCAAAGGGGTGGCAACGTTCCTTGGCATCCTGCTGGCGCTGCATTGGCCTGTGGGGGTCGGCGCGTGCATCGCGTGGCTGGCCGGCGCGGGTGTCAGCCGGATATCCTCTATGGGTGCGCTTGTGGCTGCCGCATCCTCTACCTTTTTCATGATGTTTCTTGGGGCAGACGGCGCGCTGGTGCTTGGCGCGCTCCTGACCCTGCTGGTCTTTTGGCGCCACCGGGCCAACATCGCGCGGATCAAGGCCGGAACAGAGCCCAAGATCGGCAAGAAAGCAGCATGAGGGCGCATGTCGGACGGAACGACACAGGGTTGCCTTGACCATGGCCTTGGCCACATCCGTCAGCCCCCGTGACGGCGTCCGCCTTACGCGCCTGACAGCAACTGAAACAGCGGTTTCATTTGCTGCGCCACCAGATCACGGAGGTCCTGCAAGGTCATGTCGTCATCCTTGATGAACGCGATAAACAGTTGGTTGAGCGTGTTGAAAATCAACTGCCCCGTGGCCTCCGCATCCAGATCGGGCCCAACGTCGCCCCTACGCTGAAGTGCCAGGATCAAGTCCCCGACCTGAACCGACAATCGGAGATCAAGGTCTGTGTAGCGTTGCCCGTTTGGTGTGCCGGGTGCCTCGATCGACAATGCCATGGCGCTGCGCCACATCTCTTTGGAGAGATAATTCAACGAGTGATCGTAATAGGTAAAGATCAGCGCCAGCACCGGGGCCTCGACCCCTTGCGGCGGGTCAGTGACGACCGCAGCGCCTGATGCCAGAACCTCTTCGACCTCCATCGCAACGGTCGCGATCAGTATGTCGCCCTTGGTGCGGTAATAGTTGTAGACCGTGCCGACCGACACTTCGGCCATCTCGGCAAGATCCTCGATCCGCACGGCGCGATATCCTTCTGCCCGGAATCGCGTCACAGCCGCCTGCAAAATGCGCGCCTGTCGGTCCGCTTTTTGTTTTTCGCGCAGTCCGGCCATGGCCCTTTGTTGCGAAGCTCTTGCATCGCCCTGAAAGTGAACTCACTATAAAAATGAGTGTATTCACTTTTGAACGAGCCGTGCAAGGCGCGGTTCCAAAACCAACGGGAGAGCCTTCATGAAAACCCTGTCATCCTATTTGTTTTGCACCACGGCGCTGTCTTTTGTCGCAGGTGCCGCCGCTGCGCAGGAGGAGTTGAACGCGCTGGTCTGGTGCGATCACACAGATCCGGCCCTAATCGAACCGTTCGAGCAGGCCCATAACGTCAAGGTGAACCTGCGAGAATACGAAGGCACCGGCGCGGCCCTTGCCCTGCTGGAACAGTCCCGTCCCGGCGATTGGGATGTGCTGGTGGTCGATGGCATCGACGTGTTCCGCGCGGTCGAGGCGGGCGTCCTGGCCCCCCTGCCCGACGGTGCCGTATCCACCGATGATTTCTTTCCCGAGGTCGTCATGGCAGAGAACAACAGCGTCGATGGCGTGACCTATGCCGTGACGGAAAAGTTCGGCTACAACACCATTTCCTATAACGCGGACAAGGTGGACGCGGCGGATATGGAAAGCCTGTCGACTGTTTGGTCCGAGAAATACGCGGGCCGCATTTCGATCTATGACTATTACCTGCCCGTTATGGGTCTGGCCGCGATTGCCGAAGGCATCGCCACAGCCGATATCGGCGCGGACGATATGGAGACCATTGGCGGCACCCTGTCCACCATGCGCTCGCGCGCGGCCTCGGTCGCTGGCGTCGTCGCTGCGCAGACCGCCCTTGCCACGGGCGAGGTCGATATCGTCGTGGGCGGTGGCGAATGGCTAACCGCCGTGCTGGCTGCCGAACAGCCGAACCTCACGTGGACGATTCCCAAGGAAGGTGCCGTGCGGTGGGCCCAATCCATCGGCGTCGTAGAAGGCAGCGAGAACCCCGATATGGCGCTGGAATTTGTGAAATACATCGTCAGCCCCGAAGGTCAGGCGCGCCTTGCGACCTCCTCCTGTTTCTGGGGCATGCCCGCCAATGCCAAAGCCGGCGACGTGCTGAGCGACGACCAGAAATCCGTGCTGCGCTGGGACGATCAGACCGACTATCTTGCGCTGACGCAACTTTACCCGGCCCCGGATGCGGACCTTGATGTCGCGATGCAGGATCTTTGGCTGGAAACGCTGCAACAATGACCGGGGCCCGTCAGGGCTGGGGCTTTGTCGCGCCGGCCTTGATCTGGACCTTGGCATTTTTTGTCGTGCCCTTCCTCGTGATGGGCGCGATGAGCTTTGCCTCGCTTGAGGGGCGCACGCTGGTCTGGGGTCTGTCGCTGCAGAACTACGTGGAACTTACCCAAAAGGCGTACCTTTGGCGCGCGATCCTCGTGTCGCTTGAAATCACGCTTACGGTCACGGTCGTGTCGGTGCTGCTGGCCTATCCACTGGCGTGGATCATCGCCTACCGCGTGCCGCAGCGCTGGCAACGGCTGGTGCTGCTGCTGGCGATCCTGCCGTTCTGGACCTCGTATGTGGTGCGTTCCTATGCGTGGCTGCTGGTGCTGGCGCGCGAGGGGTTCGTGAACCAGTCGCTGGTCGGCATCGGCCTGCTGTCCGAGCCTTTGACCCTCGCCAATACCCGCTTTGCGACCGTCACCGGCTTTGTGCATTTCTTTGTCATGCTGCTGACGCTGACCATCTACGCCAATCTGGTGCAACTGCCGCAGAACTACCGCAAGGCCGCGATGGACCTCGGGGCAAGCGCGTTCCAGACCTTCCGGTTCGTCATCCTGCCCCTGACCTTGCCGGGGGTCGTGACGGGCGCTTTCCTGACCTTCGTTTTGTGCATCGGTGACTACGTGACCCCCCAAATCCTTGGCGGCAATACCGAGTTGACGGTGCCGCAGGTGATCATGGTGCAGCTTGGTCGGCGGGCCGATTTCCCGCTGGCCGCAGCACTGGCGATCGTCCTGATGGGGATCGTGACGGTGGTCTACCTGCTGTCGTCGCGCTGGCTGAGGCTGGATCGGCTATGAGAGGTTTGCCCTGGGCGTACCTGGTGGCCGCCTTCACCTTCATCTACCTGCCCGTGGCGACGCTTGTGCTGTTTTCCTTTCAGGGCGGCACCTTGCCGGTGCCCCCATTCGATGGCCCTTCGACCCGGTGGTACCGCGAGGTGCTGTCGGACGGGGACCTGATCGCGGCGCTGATCAACTCCCTTGTGGTCGCCATGGGCGCCTCTGCCCTGTCGGTGGCCCTTGGTTTCTGCGCGGCCTACGGCCTTGCGCGCCATGTCCTGCCCGGTTCCCTTCTGATCCGGTCGCTGCTGATCGCCCCGATCACGGTCAGCTACCTGATCGTGGGGCTGGGCCTTCTGATCATGGTGCAGCGACTTGGCCTGGGCGTTTCGCTGTGGACGGTGGGGATCGGGCACGTGGTGATCAACCTGCCGCTCTGTTTCGCCATCCTCTACGCCTCGATGGGCGCGCAACAGGAAAGCGCGGAGCGGGCGGCGCGCGACCTGGGGGCAAGCGAGGGGCAGGTGGTCCGCCTGATCACCGTGCCGATGCTTGCACCCGCGATCCTCGCGGCGTTCTTCCTCTCGGTCACCCTGTCGTGGGACGAATTCATTATCGCCTTTCTTCTATCCCGCTTCGATGTCACCCTTCCGGTCGAGATCTGGTCGCTGCTGCGCTCGGGCCTTTCGCCGCGCCTCAATGCGGTGGGCAGCTTCGTGTTCCTCGTCTCGGTCACAACCGTCCTGATCGTCGAGGTGTTCGTGCTGAGGAAACGGCGATGACCGCTTCCGTCACCCTCAGCGGCGTCGACCACCATTTCGGGACGTTCCACGCGCTGAAAGACATCTCGCTCGACATCGCGGCAGGGGAATACATCACCCTGCTGGGGCCATCGGGTTGCGGCAAGACGACCCTGCTGAACGTGCTGGGCGGGTTTGTCGAACCGGTGTCGGGCCGTGTTTCGATCGGCGCGCGCGACATGACCCGGGTGCCGCCCGCCAAGCGGCCCACGACGACGGTGTTTCAGGACTATGCGCTGTTTCCGCACATGTCCCTGCTCGACAACGTGGGCTTCGGGCTGCGCATGGCAGGGCAGTCGCGGCGCAAACGCGACGACCGGGCGCGCGAGGCGCTGGCTCTTGTCGGCTTGCAGGATGCGGCGCGCAAACGGCCGCACGAACTTTCCGGCGGGCAACGCCAGCGCGTGGCGCTGGCGCGCGCCCTCGCGGTCGAACCCGAGGTTCTGTTGCTCGACGAACCGCTTGGCGCGCTTGACCTGAAACTGCGCCGCCAGATGCAGGATGAACTGAAAGCGATCCAGAGACAGATCGGCACCACCTTCGTCCACGTCACCCACGATCAGGAAGAAGCGATGGCCATCGCCGACCGCATCGTCGTCATGCAGGGCGGGCGGATCGAGGATGACGGCACCCCGGCGCGCGTCTACCAGCGCCCCCGCACGCTGTTCACGGCAGGGTTCATGGGCGAAATGAACCGCATCCCCGCGCAAGGGCACGGGGACCGGATCGAAACCCCGTTCGGCACGCTGGATCGGGCGGGCAACGGCCCGCTGGCCCTGTGTCTGCGCCCCGAGGCGCTTGGCACCGGAACCGGTTTTGCCCTGGGCACGGCCACGGTCCGCGATGCGGCGTTCTTCGGCACCCATGCGCGCGCGCACCTGACAATCGGGAACATGACCCTGATCGCCCATCTGCCCCCCAACCGGTTGCCGGACCCCGGCACCACGTTGACCCTGTCCGCCAACCCGGACGATATTCTGATCTTCCCTGCGGAGTAACCCAATGGACCGTATCAAGCCCGAAGACTGGTATCGCATCGACACCCTCGCGGACGGCGTCAGCCTGATCAGCGAACCGTTCATCAAGGAATTCTACCGCTGCAATTGCTGGCACGTGCGCGGGCGGGATGGCGACATGCTGGTGGACAGCGGCATGGGGGTCGTGTCCCTGCGCGAATGGGTGCCGCTGGTGACCGAAGCTGCGCTGACGGCCGTCGCCTCGCACACACATTTCGACCATATCGGCTGCCATCACGAATTCGACAACCAGGTGGTGCACGAGGCCGAGGCCGACATCCTCGCCAACCCGACCAATGCGGCAACGCTTGCGGACCCCTACGTGACAGACGACATCTTCGACGCGCTGCCACCCCTGCCCTACCAATCCACGACCTATGCCCTCAAATCCGCACCCGCCACGCGAACGGTGATAGACGGGGACGTGATCGACCTCGGGGATCGCCATTTCGAGGTGATCCACACGCCCGGCCATTCCCCGGGCGGCATCGCGCTGTGGGAGGCGGCGACCGAAACGCTGTTTTCCGGCGACATCGTCTATGACGGGCCACTGATCGAAGACACGTACCATGCGAACGGCGCGGACTATATCGCGTCTATGAAGCGGCTTTATGATCTGCCTGTGAACGTCGTGCATGGCGGGCATTTCCCAAGCTACAGCGGCGCGCGGCATAGGGAAATCATCAAGGCTTGGCTTGACAGCAAAGGTGTTTGACGTGGTGTGAATGCGGGGCGGCATCCCGTGCGAACATAACCGGATCGTCTTGCGACATTGAAGTGAGCCCATTGACGGGCTACCCGTCGCCACATGGCGGATTTGCACCAAACAAGGGCGATGCAGGTGGTGTTTCCCGCGTCGAACGGCCGCAGGTCAATCGTCAAACGGCGAAGCGGATCTGCCGATACTTGAAGTTCGCGCCATGATCGTTCAGTTGATCCGCCAAAAGTTGCAAGCGCATCGCCAGCCATCCTGTTTTTTCGAACGCCACGTTGCCGATTGTGTCATGTTTTGCGATGAGCCCGTGCCGTAGCGTGATGATTTCATCCAAGGGGGCATCTACGCCATGGCGCGTCTCGAGGCACTGAGCGGATGAAATGCAGCCGACGCCAAGCGCGTCGGACAACCGTTTATCCTTGTCGCGCATCACCTCCTACACCGGGCGAACCTGCGGAACAGTGGCGACAGGCAGCCGGCGGACACCACACCTGTGATTGCGCCGTTACGCGCCGCCGCGAAACAGCGAAAACCCCCAGGGCGAGAATTTGAAAGGCAAATGAAAGTGCTGCGCGACCGCGTCGATACCGAAGCGGAACACTGCGACGTCCAGAAAGGGTTGATCAGGGATCGCGACCCCTGCCTGTCGGAAATACGCAGCGACTTCGAATTCGACCTCATAAAGACCGCGCAGCACGCCAGCCCCTTCGGTGACGGGGTGCAAGAAGTGACCATTTTCAGCGCACGCCCCTTCGGCAATGACCTGAACGTCCGGGTCCAACCGGCCCAGGCGGATCGCCAAACCGCCCGCGGGCACCCCGCGCGAAACATCGACTGCATGAATCGAAATCCCGCCCGCCTTGTCCTGGTTGTCTGTCATCCCGTGGTCCCTTCCGCGATTGTCGGCAAGCCTGTCACGGGCCGCGCCACAATGCAAAGCGTGCGCACCATTGACGGTCGGGGATGAACAGCATGCGGTCTGACCCAAACATCACAGATACACCCGACACCCTTGGATGGGGCGGCGCGATCGGGGGTCTGTTCCTACTTGGCCTCAGCGTCGTCTTCATGGTCGGGGGCTGGCAGTTGGGACTTGGCGTGCCGACCCGGCTGGGTGTGGGCGCGTTTCCGTTTCTGACGGGGGCAGTACTGTGCGTACTGTCCGCCTTTGTCTGCATCGCGGAACGTAAAGGCGACGGGCTGGCCGAGGCACCGGACTGGGTCGCGCTGGTCGCTATCGCCGCCGCACTGGCTGTTTTTGCCGCAAGCGTCGAACGCGTCGGCCTGATCCCCGGCGTGTGGGCCACGGTGATCGTGGCCAGCCTTCCCGACCGCAGCCTGTCCTTTCCGGGCAAGGCGGGTCTGGGCCTCATCGTGGCGCTGGCCTGCTGGGGCGTTTTCGTCGTCCTGCTGAACCTGCCCATCAAACCCTTCGTGTGGATCTGGTGATGGAGACGCTGGCGAATTTCGGCGGCGGTCTGCTCGTGGTGCTGGAACCGCAGAACCTGATGTACTGCTTTATCGGCGTGTTTCTGGGCACCTTCATCGGCGTGCTGCCCGGCATCGGGTCGATGGCCGCCATCGCGATGATTCTGCCGATCACCTTCTACCTCGACCCGACACCGGCGCTGGTGATGATCGCGGGCGTGTTTTACGGGGCGGAATATGGCGGGTCGACGTCCTCTATCCTGCTGAACGTCCCCGGAACGCCCGCCGCGTCGATCACCGCGATCGAGGGGCACAAACTGGCCAAGAAAGGGCGCGCAGGTGTGGCTCTTTTTTCGACCGCGACTGCCTCGTTCGGAGGCGGCATCATCGGGATGATCGTGATTGCGTTTCTGTCGCCTTCGCTGGCACAACTGGCGCTGTCCTTTGCCCCGGCGGACTATTTCGCCGTCATCCTGCTGGGCCTCATCGCCGCCTCAGCGGTCAGCAATGGCGGTCCGCTCAAGGGCATCGCGATGGTGATCACCGGGCTGATGCTGGGCACCATCGGGATTGACCTGACCACTGGTGTCACCCGCTTTACCATGGGCATTCCCGAGTTGCGCGACGGTGTGCATATCGTCATCGTCGCCATGGGTCTGTTCGGTGTGGGCGAAGTCATCGCCTCGATCCGGGGCGCGCGCAGCGGTACGGCGACGCAAACTGTCGATTACAATGATTTCTACCCCTCCAAGGCGGAGTGGAAATCCCTTTTCGCCCCGATCCTGCGCGGCGGTGCCATCGGGTCGATCATCGGTGCCCTGCCCGGCACCGGACAGACGATCGCCGCCGCCCTCGCCTATGCGGTAGAGAAGAAGGTCTCGCCCCAGCGCGACAAGTTCGGCACCGGCGTCCTGCCCGGCGTGGCTGTGCCCGAGGCTGCGAACAACTCGGCCACCCAGACCGCGTTCATCCCGACGCTGACGCTGGGCGTGCCCGGCAGCCCGCCCATGGCCATCGTGATCGGAGCGCTGATGATCTATGGCATCACGCCGGGACCCCGCCTGCTGACCGAACAGCCAGAAATGTTCTGGGGGCTGGTGGCGAGCTTTCTGGTGGGCAACATCATGTTGTTGATCCTAAACGTGCCACTGATCGGGATCTGGGTACGGCTGCTGCGCATCCCCTACAAGTACATGTATCCTACGATCATCGTGCTGATCTGCATGGGGGTCTACAGCCTCAACAACAACGTATTCGACATCTGGCTCACGTTGGTCATCGGGGTCGCCGGATATGTGATGCGCCTGTTCAGATTCGAACCTGCGCCGCTTCTGCTTGGCTTTGTCCTTGGTCCCATGATGGAGGAGCAACTGCGCCGCACCATGCTGTTGTCGCGCGGCGATCCGATGATTTTCCTGCAACGCCCCATCAGTGCGACACTTCTTATCCTCACTGCGCTGATCATCCTCTTCGCCCTTTATTCCTCGGCAAGAACACGCCGCCGGAAACGGGCAACATGATTCCCCCCATCCCTCAGAAAGGAACTTTTGAATGAAAGCTGCCATGAAACACGCCGCAGCCGCTTGTGCGTTTGCAGTCCTCACAACCCACGCAGCCCTGGCCGCGCCAGGTGCCTGGAGCGACGCGCCTGTGCGCATCGTCGTCACCTTCCCGCCGGGCGGCACCAGCGATCTGGTCGCGCGGTTGCTGGCGCAGCATCTGGACACGGATTTCGGCCAGAAGGCCGTTGTCGATAACCGCCCCGGCGCGGCCGGAACGGTTGCGGCCGACTATGTCGCCCAGCAGGCGCCGGACGGCACGACGCTGATCTTGTCCAACAACGCGCCCTTCACCATCGCGCCGACCCGTTTCGCAACCCTGCCTTACGATGCGCTGACCGGATTTAGCCATGTGGCCTATATCGGGGCGTCCGCACCGGGCCTGTTCGTTCAGCCCACGTCAGGCATCACCTCGCTTGAGGAATATGTGGCCTTCGTCAAGGAAACGCCGATGACGTACGGGTCCTCCGGGGTCGGCTCTATCTCGCACATTCTGGGTGAGGCCGTCGATGCAGCCCTGTCGGTTGAATCGATACACGTGCCTTATCAGGGCAGTGCACCGGCCATTCAGGATTTCCGCGCCGGGGCGCTTGATTCCTTTTACGATATGGCCGTCCAGAACAGCGATATGATCGAGGACAACGAGGCCGTGGCCCTCGCCATCGCCTCGCCCGAGCGCAATCCGCAACTGCTCGATGTGCCAACTTTCAAGGAACAGGGCTATGACGTAGTGATCGAGAACTGGGTTGGGCTGTCTGGGCCTGCGGGCATTGACCCGGCAATGCGCGCCCAAATTCACGAGACCGTGCTGGCTGTCTTTGCCTCTGCCGACGTGCAGACCAAGCTGACCGAACTTGGGATCACGCATGTGGCGATGTCATCCGAGGAATATGAGGCATTGGTGGGCGATCTGATTGGCGTCTGGGCGCCGCTGATTGAAGCGGCAGGCATCAAGGAATAATGCATCACCCGGTCGCCCAGCTTTGGCTGGGGCGACCGGGATCACGCAAGGCCCGGGCCGAACGGCGCAAGCCCATGTTCGATGGCCTGACGGGATCAGGAATTTTCCCCGAACTGCGGGACCATTAGGATATCCGTAAGTTTCGCGTAAGCTTGCTGTGGTGAAGACCGCTAAAATAACAGCGAAGTCTCACACCATGATCTCAGTTCCGGCCGCAAAGGCCTGTTTGCACAGGCTGCAAACAGCCTATCCCGTCTCCCCCCTCCTTCTGACCGGCCTGACCATCGCCTATATCTTCTGGGCGGCCAACGCTACGTTCTGGTCCATCGGGGCGGGCTTGTTTGATGGCGACCCGCTGTCCTTTGCCGGGTTCGTGATGGCGGTATTTCTGCTGACGCTGACCTTTTTTGTGGCCTTCGCCTTTCCCTGGACGGTCAAGCCATTCCTGATGTTCATGGTAATCGTCAGTGCGATGACGTCCTATTTCATGGATAGCCTCGGCGTGGTGATCGACCGGGACATGATCCAGAACGTCATGGTCACAACGGTGACAGAAGGAAAACACCTTCTGACACCCGGGTTCATCGGTCATGTGGTGCTGACGGGTATCCTGCCGGCCTTCGTCATCGCCTGTGTGCGTCTCAAACGGTTCGGGATGGTCAGAACGCTGGTGATGCCGGTTGCAACCAGCGCCCTCAGCTTTGCGCTGGCTATTGGGTTCCTTTTGGCGGACCTCAAATCCTATTCCTCGATCCTGCGCGAGCACAAGGAATACATGAGCAGCTTTCAACCCGGCGCACCCGTTGTGGGCGCGATCCGTTATGGGTTGATGATGATGCGCACGGCCAATGTCGAAATGATCGCAGTGGGTGAGGATGCGGCAAAAGGTGCCAGTTACGGACCGGACCGCAAACCTGTGTTTACAATCGTCGTTGCCGGCGAAACGGCGCGCACGCAGAACTTCAGCCTGAACGGCTATGAGGTCGAAACCAACCCAAGGCTCGCCGCGCTGCCGGTGATCAGCTTTACCGACGTGAGTTCCTGCGGCACGGCGACGGCGACATCCCTGCCCTGTATGTTCTCGAAATTCACACGCGACAGCTATTCCTATGAAAAGGGCATGTCGCATCAAAGTGTTCTGGATGTGCTGGATCATGCAGGTTTCAATGTGGAATGGTGGGATAACAACACTGGGAACAAGGGCGTCGCCGCCCGAGTACCGACGCGGTCTTTCACCCACACCGACAACGCGGAATTTTGCGCGGCGGGCGAGTGTATTGACGGCATTTTCATGGCCGCCCTTAAGGACTACGCAGCGACGATCACGCAGGATACGGTGCTGGTTCTGCACCAGATTGGCAGCCACGGCCCGACCTACTACCTGCGCTACCCCGAACAGTTCGAGCGGTTCACACCGGCCTGTCGCACGGCGGAGTTCAAGGATTGCACACCTGCCGAGATCACCAATGCCTATGACAATACCATAGCCTATACCGACGAAGTCCTGGCCCAGACCATCGAATTTCTTGACGCTCAGGATCAGCTTTCCACCGCCTTGCTTTATGTGTCGGATCATGGGGAGTCGTTGGGCGAAGGGGGCCTTTATCTGCACGGATCGCCCTATTTCATGGCCCCCGAATACCAGACCAAGGTGCCGATGATCCTGTGGATGTCGCAACGCTTTCAAAACCAGTTGGACATTGCAGCCGGATGCCTTGCAGCCAAAGCCGACAGCGCACTGTCCCATGACAATCTGTTTCATTCCCTGCTGGGCATGATGGATGTCCGAACAACGGCGCGCGACCCAAACTTGGATTTGTTCGCGACGTGCCGCGACTTTGCGAAAGTGGCGAGCAATTGACAGACATGACCCCAAAGCTGCGCCCCAAACCCGCACGTATCACCGGGATCGCCCATCTGTTCGCGGCGGCCGGATATTCGATCGGGGGCGTCCGGCGTCTGTGGCAGGAAACCGCATTTCGCCACATCATGCTGGGCCTGCCGATCTGCGGTGCCATTCTGGGCCTCGCGCACGCCAGCGTCGCGGACTATTGCATCCTTCTGATCCTGTTCCTTGCTTTGGTTGCAACCGAAGCCCTGAATACGGCCATCGAATGCATCGTCGACCACCTCGCCCCGCACTGGGCGGAATTCGCGCGCGATGCCAAGGACCTTGGGTCGCTCGCGACGATGTGTCTGCTTTGTGCAAACGGCGTGTTCCTTGCCAGCGTCATATTGCGCGGGTTGAGCCGGACATGAACAAACAGTCCCATATCCGGATGCGTCACATCCTGCCAAGCATGGTCACGGTGTTTGCGATTTGCGCCGGGCTGACGTCGGTCAGGATGAGCATCGAGGGCCATCTGGAACTGGCGCTGTATTTCATCCTGCTGGCTGTATTGCTGGATGCCACGGACGGCAAGCTGGCGCGTTATCTGAAGACGGCCAGCCCGTTCGGGGCCGAACTGGACACGCTTGCGGATTTCTTCAATTTCGGGATCGCGCCGGGTATCGTGCTGTATCAGGCGCTCTACCTTGGGACCGCCTTTGCAAGCATCGGCTGGATGGCGGTTCTGATCCTCGCGGTCTGTTGCGCGCTGCGGCTGGCGCGGTTCAATCTTTCGAGCAAATCCAAGGGGCCGCAGGACCGCATGTCGGACTTTTTCACCGGCGTGCCGGCCCCTGCACTTGCCTGTCTGGCCTTGATGCCAGTGTTCTTGCGGTTGCATGGCTGGCACGTGATGGATGCACCCGTCGTGCAGGCGGGCTACATTGCGTTGTGCGGCCTGCTTGCCATCAGTACGGTTCCCACATTCTCTCTCAAGTACATGAAAATCCGACGCACCCAACTGCCGTTTGTCATGGTCACGGCTGCCATCGTGATCGTGAGCCTGACAAGCCATGCATGGCCGACCCTGATCCTTGGCAATTGCCTTTATCTGGCGTCCCTGCCCGTTTCATATATGCTGCACCGCAAGCACACCAAAAGGCTTCACCCCTCCCATGCGCATTTTGCTGATTGAAGACGAAGACGCTCTGGGTCGTCCCTTGCGTGAACATCTGGAAGCGGACCACCACATCGTCGAATGGTTCAGCACGCTGGACGAAGCCTATAGTGCGATCCGCACGCTGGAATACGATGTGGTGCTGCTGGATCTGCAATTGCCCGATGGCGATGGTTTGTCTTTCCTCAGCAAAGTGCGCGATCAGCAGTTCCGGACACCAATCATCATTCTGACCGCGCGTGACAAGGTGTCGGACCGGATCGACGGGTTGAACCGCGGCGCGGACGACTACGTGATCAAGCCGTTCGATCTGGACGAGGTCAAGGCGCGCATCCACACGGTCTGTCGGCGCAGCGCGGACCAGTTGACGCAAACCACCGTCGTGCGCGACCTCAGCATCTGTTTTTCCGACCACAGCATCAGCCGCTCGGGCGCGCCGGTGCACCTGACAACCAAGGAGTGGAGCGTTCTGGAAGTGCTGCTGCGCCGCAAAGCCAAGATCGTGCCGAAGGAAAGCCTTGAGGCGGCGGTGTATGCCTTCGGGGACGAGGTGGAAAGCAACGCGCTTGAGGCGCATGTCAGCCGCTTGCGTGCAAAACTTGGCAAGGATCTCATCGTCACCCATCGCGGGATCGGCTACATGCTGACCCCATGACGAAACGCCCTGCCGGTCTGCTGAACACGCTTTTCAAATCCCTGCTTGTGCCGGGGATTTTGGCCGTGATCCTCGGTGTCTTCATCGTGTTCAATCTGGTCCGCGAGGAATACGATGAACTGCAGGACAATACCTTGGCCAGCAAGGCGAATCTGTTGTTGCAAGTGGTCGAGGCGCAAATCGACGTCGCGGGTATCGACGCCCTGCGCGGCGATTTCGATCCGCTGGCGTTCGAGCACGATCTGCTGGACGACGATGAATTGACCGAATTCTGGCTGCTGGATGCGGCAGGCGAAGTGTTGTTGCGCTCTGACCGGGCCGATGACGCGATTCTGGCGGCGCGGGCGGCGGGCGGTTTCGTCACCGCACTTGGCCACCGGATCACGGATGCAAGCGCGCTGGACGGCGCAGTGACAGTGGTGATCGCCACCCCGATGAACGAGCGCAACGAGGCGATCACGGACGTGGTCATCGGCGTTGTTCTTGGCTTTACCCTGCTGGGCGGCCTTGTGGCCATCGCCACATATCGGGCCGTCCGCAAATCAGCTGCCGTGATAATGGATTTGAGCACCGAAATCGAAAGCAAGCACGCCCACGACCTGACCCCGATCGACCGCAAGATCACATTTGCCGAAATCGAACCGGCGATCGATACCATCGACACGCTCATGGCGCGGCTTGATACCGCGTTGAAGGCCGAGCGGGCCTTTGCCACCAATGCCGCACACGAATTGCGTACGCCGGTCGCCATCTGTGTCGCCCACGTGCAGCGGCTGCGCGCCAAGCTGACCAGCAGGGATGCGGATCAGAGTGCCGCCGAGATCGAGCAGGGACTGAAACGGCTGACCCGGCTGATTGAGCGCTTGTTGCAGATGTCGCGGGCCCAGTCCGGTCTGGGCACCGGCGGGGAATTGGCAGACATCACGCCTGTGATCAAACTCCTGATTAAAGAACTGCGCGATCGCGTCCCATCGCCCGACAAGCTTGTCGTGGTTGAATCGCAAGGGGTCTGGATGAGTGATATCGACCCCGACGCCATCGGGATCATGTTGAACAACCTGTTCGACAACGCGCTCAAACACGCCACCGGCGATGCGCCGATGGTTGTCGATGCCAGCGTGCCTGGAAAGATTGCGGTTTCCAATGATTGCGCTGCCCTGAAGACCGCTGAATTGGAGCGGATCAAGCAACGTTTTATCAGTCACTCCAAGATGTCGGACGGTTTCGGCCTTGGCTTGTCGATTGTGCAGGAGCTGTGCAAACAATCCGGCAGCACTTTGGACCTCATGTCGCCTGCGCCCGGAAAGCCGCGCGGGTTCCAAGCGACCCTGACGCTTGCCATCGCCGGCGGCGATTGATCACCGATCCGAAGCGTTCGCGGTTCCGCCACCGAATTTTACAACTCTGGCTCAGCACGACGATGACGCGACGACACTTGTATTTTGTGCGACCCCGCCACGACATCGCACAAAAACCGCCACAGTCGCGCCCAACTCTTCCCGCATATCACGAACTGTCATTTCCGGGGCACATAGCAAAGGCAGCGCGTCATGGGATTTTTCGAAGCCGTAGGTTCAGTCTTTGCAGGCTACTTCAAGTTTTCCGGTCGCGCATCGCGATCTGAATACTGGTGGTTCTTCCTGTTCGAAATTCTCGTTGGCGGGGCGGCCATGGGTTTTGACATCTGGACCATCATGAGTGCCGTGAACGCAGCCGGGGGCGACCCTGATGCCATGCTGTCCATCGGCATATTCGACTATATGACCTTCTACTACTTCCTCATCACGTTCTTTCCGCGCATGTGCGTGACCGTGCGCCGATTGCATGATGTGGGCCTGTCCGGGTTCTTCTATCTATTCTACTTCGTGCCGGTTGTCGGAGGTCTGGTTGTCTTTGTGCTGACCCTGCTGCCGTCCGAGGCGAGTGACAACAACCACGGCTCCCCGCATCGCCCTATGGGTGGTCGTCCCCGCGCGCCAAGCGACGGAACGCGCAAGCGCGACCCGATGCAGGGCTATGCCGTGCTCTACAACCTCGACAAAAAGCCGACGCCCGAGATGCAGGCTGCGCGCAAGGCCGAAGTCCGTGCGCTTTATGAGCAGCGCGTGCTGGGCAAGGGACCGATTGTCGCCGAATGACCCTACGCCATCTTCCGTATCGCGGCATGTTCCGTCAGTAGGAATAGGCCTCGAACACCCGCGTGACATCACCGTTCCAATCGGTTTTGTAATGTGCAATCAGCTCATCCGCAGGGGTTTTGCCGGTCTCTATGCTTTCGTGGAGCGCGTTCAGGAAATGGGTTTCGTCCGGGATCATGCCCCCTGCACCCGGACGGGCGCGCGCGACAAGGCCTGCATGTGAAATCGCCACTGCTTCGCGGGCAAGGTCGTGCATCTTGACGCCGTTGACCTCGGCCTGCAGCCCGTCGACAGAGGCTGCGATGCGCAAGGCTTCGCGAGTTTCGGCGTCAAAACCCTTGACCAGGTCCCATGCCGCGTCCAGTGCAGTCTGGTCATACATCAACCCTACCCAGAACGCGGGCAGCGCACAAAGCCGCCGCCACGGACCACCGTCGGCCCCGCGCATTTCGATGAATTTCTTGACCCGCGCTTCGGGAAAGGCGGTCGTCATATGATCTGCCCAGTCACTGAGGGTCGGCGTCTCGCCCGGCAGGGCCGGCAGTTTCCCGGCGAGGAAGTCGCGGAACGACATACCTAACGCATCTATGTATTTCCCGTCGCGGTAGACGAAATACATCGGCACATCTAGAATGTATTGCACCCATCGCTCGAACCCGAACCCGTCTTCGAACACGAACGGCACCATACCGGTGCGCGAGGAATCCAAATCGCGCCAGATACGCGAGCGCCAGGATTTGTGCCCATTCAGCTTGCCCTCAAAGAACGGGGAATTTGCAAACAGTGCGGCGGCGACAGGTTGCAGAGCGATGGCGACGCGCATCTTTTGCACCATGTCCGCCTCGGAAGAAAAATCGAGGTTGACCTGCACCGTGCAGGTGCGTCGCATCATCGACCGCCCCATCGTGCCGACGCGGCCCATATAGGCGTCCATAAGCTTGTAGCGCCCCTTGGGCATCAGCGGCATTTCTTCGTGCGTCCAATGCGGGGCCGCGCCCAGACCGATGAAACCGGCACCGATATCGTCGCAGATGTCCTTGACCTCGGCGAGATGCTGGTTCACCTCGTCGCAAGTCTCGTGGATCGTTTCCAAGGGTGCACCGGCCAGTTCCAACGCCCCGCCGGGTTCGAGCGAGATGTTGCAGAGCCCTTTTTCCAGCCCTGTCAGCTTGCCGCCCTCGCGCAGTTCGGACCAGCCGTGCCGGTCGCGCAGGCCCCCAAGGATCGCTTCGATCGAACGCGCGCCCTCGAAAGGCAGCGGTTTCAGGGTATCGCGGCAATAGCCGAACTTTTCATGCTCGGTGCCGATCCGCCACGCGTCGCGCGGCTTGCATCCGGACGCCATGTATGCGGCCAATTGGTCGTGGTGTTCGATGGGCCCGCCGCCGGACTGAGGAATGGACATGGGGGGCTCCGAATTGGCCTGACGTTGAATGGTTAGGGATGGGGCGAATTGGCCGGGGTGTCAATGTGTGCAGGTCGTGCGCGCGCTCACGTTGGCATGCGCGTCTGCGCGCACTGCGCACCGGCGCGCCCGACAGCAAGGTAGACCCGTCGTCCGCGCGGGCGCACCGTTCAGGCGCGCCCGCGCGGGATCATCTGGGCGAGAGTCGGCGCAGCGCGTTCCCAGATCAGTACGGGTTTGTCAGGTGCGTCGTGCAGTTGCGCCAGCATCCGTTCCGTCTTGAGCCCCGGCAGGCTGGCAAACGCGTCAAACAGCGCGTCCGCCCCGTCCGCATCAACCGGAATCATGACGGGCGCGTGGTCGGGTTGTTCCAGCCGCCAATGCGCCGGGCGCTGACCGCCGTCCAGCGTCAGCCGCGACATTTCGCGCAGGGCGATCATGCCCCCCGACAACGGTCCGAAATAGGTCACCTGCCCTTCATCTACCTGCACCGTGCCAAGACCCCCGCCCGCCCCGCGAAAGCGGCCTCTTTGAAGGCCGATCATGATCATCGCACCGGCTGCCACCAGCAGCACAGGTGCGACAAAGCCGAGCAAGCCACCTGGCCCCGCCAACCACCACAAAGCCAGCACGGCCAGAGCGATGCCGATCAATACCTCGCGCCAGCGCCAGAGGGACGCCGTGGCTTCGGGGCGAAAGAAGGTCATGGGTCTTCTCCAATCGTTGCGGGAGTGCGCAGCAGGGCGACTCGGTAGTCTCCGACCCGTTCGAACCCCAACGCCTCATAGGCTTTGGCGGCCGCGTCGTTGTTGGCGAACAGGACGGCCTGCTTGACCCCCTGTGCGGCACAACGCCCCAGCAATCCGGCCACCGCCCGCCGGGCATAGCCGTTGCCGCGCATGCCATCCGGCGTGAACACGCCCCCAACCTGAACGATATCGGGCAGGCGCGCATTGATGCCCGCCATGGCGACGGGGCAGCCTGCGTCTTCCAGGATGACGACGTCGTCGCCTTCGACAGCACCCGCCGCACGCACCTTGACCTGTGCAGAGGGGCCGTCCTCGGGCAGCACCTGTCCGGTGTCGAGTTCATAGGTCGCGAACCAGCGTTCCAGCAGCGGCAGGTCATCGGCAACGGGGGTGCGCACTTGGGCTTCCATCGGTGTGATATCGGCAAGGGTCAACATATAAAGCGGTTCGTCCGCCATGACGGTCCACGGCCCCATACTGAGACCAAAGGCGCGCAGGCATTGTGCCACCTGCTCCGGTCGCCCGGTCATGCCCAGAACCCGCCGCCCCTTGATTGCATCCGCGAACGCGTCCCACGCGGCATCCGGTGCATCCGGGGCCTGCGCCATCAGAAAGCCGCTATTGGTGATCCCGAACACGGCCTCGACCGGGCCGTCCGCTTCGGGAACATAAAAGGACGTCCCGTGTGGATGCATCTCTTCGTCGGTCCCGTGGGCCGCCAGATTGCCACGCAGAAACATGGATGTGGCGGGGTGGCGGGCCAGAAACGCCTCAAGCGCGGCCTCATCCTGGTGTCCGGCGCGGCGCAAGGGAATGGTGTCCTGCGCGCTCATGCCCAGTCTCCCAATCGTTGCTGCCAGACAGTCAGGGCTGCTACAGCCGCCGTGTCAGCCCGCAGGATGCGCGGGCCAAGCTGAACGGGATGGGCATTGTTCAACCCGTGAAGGCGCGTACGCTCGGCATCGGAAAATCCGCCCTCGGGTCCGATCAGAACGGCCCACGGCCCGGGCAGGTCCGGTAAGCCCGAGCTATTCTCAGCCCGCGTTTCGCGTCCGGCCAGCGCCTCGTCACAGAACATCAGCCGGCGGTCCCCAAGATCGGTCAAGGCACGATCCAACCGGACCAGCTCGCCCACCTCGGGCACATATGTCCCACCGCATTGCTCTGCCGCCTCGACTGCATGGGCCTGCAGGCGGTCGCGCTGGATGCGCCCGGCATTGGTAAAGGCCGTCTGCACCGGCACGATCCGCCGGGCACCCATTTCAGCCGCTTTTTCGACGATGAAATCGGTGCGCGCTTTCTTGATCGGGGCAAACAGCAACCAAAGGTCAGGGGGCATCTGCAATTCCCGCGTCTTCGCGACGCATTCCAACACGCCGCCGCGCTTGCCCACCTCGACCACCTCTGCGCGCCATTCGCCGTCCCGTCCGTTGAACAGGGACACGAAAGCACCCGCCGACAGGCGCATGACCCCGAACAGATAATGGGCCTGCTCCCGCGACAAAGGCACGGATTGCCCCTGCCCCAAAGGGTGATCTACATAAAGACGGATTTTGGCATCACTCATGAGACCCTACATATGACCAACCCAAGCTCATCGCCAGATGATATGCCTCCGTCGCCTGACGGTCACGTCGCGGATGCGGTCACAGGAAACTGGGTCGACACGTTGGCCCCTGCGGTAACGCGGCCCTATCTGCGTCTGTCCCGAGCGGACCGGCCCATTGGCACGTGGCTGTTGCTGATCCCGTGCTGGTGGGGGCTGACCCTGGCGATTATCCATGACCAGCAGGTAGGCTGGGGCGATGCGTGGATTGCGCTGGGATGCGCGGCGGGTGCGTGGCTCATGCGCGGGGCGGGCTGTACCTGGAACGACATCACCGATCGCGACTTTGACGGACAGGTCGAGCGTACCCGTTCGCGTCCGATTCCGTCGGGTCAGGTCAGCGTGAAAGGGGCGGTGATCTGGATGTGCGTGCAGGCGCTGATCGCCTTTGCCATCCTGCTGACTTTCCACGTCAGTGCCATCCTACTGGGCATCCTCGCCTTGCTACCTGTTGCCATCTACCCGTTTGCCAAACGGTTCACATGGTGGCCACAGGTCTTCCTTGGGCTGGCATTCAACTGGGGCGCTTTGCTGGCATGGACGGCCCACACGGGGAAACTGGAGGCCCCGGCCGTGGTCCTGTATCTGGCAGGCATCGCATGGACGCTGTTTTATGACACGATCTACGCACATCAGGACACCGAGGACGACGCCCTGATCGGGATCAAATCCACTGCCCGCCTGTTCGGCACCAACACGGCGCCATGGCTGAGGCGGTTCCTGATGGGAACCGTGGGATTGATGGGGATCGCGGTGATCTTTGCAGCCATCGACACGGCATCCGTCATGGCGATGGTCCTTGCCCTCGGGGGCCCATGGGCGATGGGCTGGCACATGGCATGGCAGCTGCGCGGGCTCGACATCGAGGACCCGGCGAAATGCCTGCAACTGTTTCGGGCCAATCGCGATACAGGCATAATCCCGCTGCTGTTTTTTTGCGCAGCACTGTTCGTTTGATTGAATCATTCCGCGCACGGGCTTAAACCCGTAAGGCACTCACCAGAAAAGGCACGCATATGCGTCTGTCCTCTCTTCTCATGGTTGTCGCCACCTTCTTTGCTGCGGCACTGCTGTCCCTCGTGGCGGCGAACATGTCCGTCAAACTGATCGAGGAAAGCTCGGAAATCGGGGTTCGCGATGCGCTGGACGGCCAGGGCCTGACCTGGGCCGAAGTGGAAGCGGACGGTCTGCAGGTCACACTGGCAGGTATCGCGCCAACAGAAGCAGTACGCTTTGCAGCACTGTCGACCGCGGGCACGGTCGTGGATGCGGCACGTGTGATCGACGACATGCAGGTGCAGGCCGCAGCCGACATCGCGCCGCCCAGATTCTCGGTCGAAATCCTGCGCAACGATGCAGGCCTTTCGATCATCGGCCTGTTGCCTGCTTCGACCGACCGCGACGAGGTGCTGAACCGGGTGCGCGCCATCAGCGGTGCCCTGCCGGTTACCGACCTGATCGAAGCGGCAGATTATCCTGCTCCCGACGGATGGGAGGACGCGTTGGGTTTCGCGCTTACAGCGATGGAACGGCTGCCCCGCGCCAAGGTTTCCGTCGAAGCCGGACGGGTCAGTATAACGGCCATCACCGACAGCGCAGAAGAAAAGGAGCGGCTGGAGCGCCAATTGCACCGCGCAAGCCCCCCCGGACTGCTGGTGGCGATGGATGTGGCAGCACCCCGACCCGTGATCACCCCCTTCACGCTACGGCTGGTCAAGGACGAGGTCAGCACCCGTTTTGATGCCTGCTCTGCGGATACGGACGCCACACGCGACCTGATCCTTGCCGCCGCACGCGCGGCTGGCCTCGAAGGTTCGGGTTTCTGCACTGTAGGCATGGGCGTGCCCAGCCCCAACTGGGGGCGCGCGGTGCAGCAGGCGATCAGCGCCTTGAACGAACTGGGCGCCGGATCGGTCACATTTTCCGATGCCGACGTGACGCTGGTGGCGGCCGAAGGAACCCCGCAGGCCGATTTCGACCGAGTCGTGGGCGAATTGGAAAACCGCCTGCCGGATGTGTTCGCGCTTTATGCCAAACTGCCCGAAACGGTCGATCCCAATCAGGGCCCACCCGAATTCGTCGCCACACTCAGCCCCGAAGGACTCGTGCAACTGCGCGGTCGGCTGTCGGATGAAAACCTGCGCAACGTGGCCGACAGCTATGCCAAAGCGGCCTTCGGGTCGGCCAATGTCTATACCGCAACCCGTCTGGTCGATGACCTGCCCGGTTCCTGGCCCGTGCGGGTGCTCACCGGGCTTGAGGCGCTGGCGCAACTTTCAAACGGGGCAGTAACGGTAACTCCGGACACGCTGGTCGTGTCTGGCAACACCGGCAACCCCAAGGCCAGCACCAACATCGCCTCGCTTCTGGCGGAAAAACTGGGCGAGGCGGAAACGTTCGACATCAAAGTGACCTATCAGGAAAAGCTGGATCCCGTAGCCTCGATCCCGACGGCGGATGAATGCGAGGCCGAGATCGCGGACATTGTGTCAGCCTCCAAGATAAACTTCGAGCCGGGCAGCGCGACAATCGACGCAGCAACTTTGGGCATCATGGACGACATCGCCGAAATCCTGAAAATTTGCGGCGATATCCCACTGGAAATCCAGGGCCACACCGACAGTCAGGGGCGCGAGGAAATGAACCTGAACCTCAGCCAGGCGCGGGCCCAGTCAGTGCTGAACGAACTGCGTGCGCGCCGGGTGCTGACATCGTCCTTCACTGCCCGGGGGTACGGCGAAACCGACCCGATCGCCGAAAACGACACCGAAGAAGGGCGCGAGGCCAACCGGCGCATCGAATTCAAGCTGATCCGCCCAAAACCAAGCCTGCCAGCAGGCGAAACAACGCTGGAAACCCTTGCCGGTTCGGGCGATACAGAGGTCCAAGACCAAGACACCGAAGGATTAGCAGATGAGTAGAACCGAGTTTGTCATTGCGACAGCGATCGTTCTGTTTGTCGCCTTTTGCCTTGGGTGGTTCGCAAACTGGCTGATCCACCGCTTTACCCGCGTGGCCGCCGGGGACGTTGCAGAACTCGACCGGATGAGCCAGGAATTGCACGAAGCCGAAGAAACGCGCGATCAGGCGATCACATACCTGCAACAGCGCGAGGCGGAACTGACCAACCAACTTGCCCAGACCGAGGCCGAGTTGCGCGCCGCCATGGACGGCCTGCGCGACGCGCGCCACGAAACCGAAGAACTGCGCGCCTGGATCGAAAGACAGCAGGCCAGCTAAACAACCCCACCGGCACAATTTATTCGGGTCTAAAATACTTCGAGGGAGTCGCGTCGGCGACGGGGGATTGCCATTGGAACGTCATTGATCCGAGAGACATGGGCGAAGCCTCCTGACAGTTTCGTCGCCGCACGGCGTCCGCGGGATCACCAGCGCTTCAACGCATCCTCGTCCTCGCCCCGCGCCGCAACCCACTCGGCCCCGTCGCTTGTTATCTCACGCTTCCAGAACGGCGCGCGGGATTTCAGGTAATCCATCAGAAATTCCGCTGCCTCGAACGCATCCTTGCGATGACGCGCGGCTGTGGCGACCATCATGATGCTCTCGCCCACCTCAAGACGGCCGTGGCGGTGAATGACCAGCGCATCCTCAAGAGCCCAGCGCTGCACAGCCTGTTGCGCGATATCGCTCAGCGCGCTTTCGGTCATGCCAGGATAATGCTCGATCTCCATCGCCTGCAATCCACCCGTCACATCGCGCACGACGCCGGTAAAAGTGACGATGGCACCGGACACCTTGCGCCCGGCGGCAAAGCGGTCCGCCTCAGCCCCGAAATCGAACGTGTCGGCCTGCACCACCACGCGCATGTCCCTAGCCGCCCGTCATCGGGGGAAAGAACGCGACTTCGCGCACGCCGGCAAGGGGGGCGTCGAACTCCGCGAGTTCCTGATCGACCGCCACGCGCAGGGCGCTGATATCGGCAAAGGCGACAGCATAGCGGTCCTCGCGGGCACGCAATTCCTCGACCAGATCCATGACCGTGGTTGCATCGGTTTCGACCTTTTCGCGGGGCAAGCCGATCCGCTCGCGCACCCACGCAAAATAAAGTACATCCATCGCACTCAGCCTTTCAGATAGGGCGTGGCCTTGCGAAAGTAATCCCAGCCCGTGACCAGCGTCAGGGCCGCCGCGATCCACAAAAGCCACAGCCCCGCACGCCCGGCCCACTCCGCCCCCGTAAGTTTCCAGTGCAGCCCATGCAGATCCGGCTGCTCGCCATTCAGGATGGCAGACACCATCTGCTCGTCCATGCCCCAGACGGACATTCCGAAGTAATGCTCGAACACGCCTTGGGAAAACAGGACCGCAATGGCGACCATCTGCAGGGTCGTCTTCCACTTGGCCAATTGCGTGACCTTGAGCGTGCCGGCGGTATCTCCCAGAAACTCGCGCAGGCCCGACACGAAGACCTCGCGGAACAGGATCACGGTCGCAGGTAGCACCAGCCACGGGGACCAGGACGAAAACGCTATGATAACCATCAGGGCGATCACCACCATCGCCTTGTCCGCGATGGGGTCCAGCATGGTGCCCAGCCGCGTCTGCTGGCGCCATGCGCGGGCCAGATAGCCATCGAACCAGTCCGTGATGGCCGCGCTGACAAACAGGACAACCGCAAAGATATCCGCCCAGGGCCGCGTGAAATACAGGAACATCACCGCCACAAGCGGTGCTGCAAGCAACCGCAGCACAGTCAGGATATTCGGAACGGTCCACGTCATGGGCAATCTCTAGCGCTTATCCTTGAGCGCAGGAAGGGGGCGCAAAAGAAGATGGGCCATTCGTCGCGCGCTATTTATCGTGAAAGAAATCGTAGACCTTTTGCGCAAGTCCCTCGGACACACCTTCGACCGCCTTGAGGTCGGCAAGATTGGCGCGCGCCACGGCTTTGGCCGATCCGAAATGCGCCAGAAGCGCGCGCTTGCGCGCCGCCCCGACGCCCGCGATTTCGTCCAGGGGGTTTTTCATGTTCGACTTAGCCCGCTTGGCCCGGTGGGTACCTATGGCAAAACGGTGCGCCTCGTCCCGCAGACGTTGCACAAAGTACAGGACGGGATCGTTATGGCGCAGGGCAAAGGGGCGCGTGCCCGTGCGGTGAAACTCCTCTTTGCCCGCGTCGCGATCGATGCCCTTGGCCACGCCGACCATCGGAATATCCTGCACACCGTGCTCGGCCATGATGCCTGCCACAGCACTCACTTGCCCGGCCCCGCCGTCGATCAACAACAGGTCGGGCCACATACCTTTGGTGCGGTCCGGGTCTTCGGTCTGCAACCGCTTGAAGCGACGATGCAGGACCTCTTTCATCATCCCGAAATCGTCGCCGGGAACCAGATCTTCGCCCTTGATGTTGAACTTGCGATAGCTGTTCTTCATGAAGCCGTCGGGCCCTGCGACAATCATCGCACCAACGGCGTTGGTGCCCTGGATGTGGGAGTTGTCGTAGACTTCGATCCGCTCGGGCGGCTTGGGCAGGTCAAAGGCCTCGGCCAGGCCTTTCAACAGCTTGGTCTGCGTCGCACTCTCGGCCATCTTGCGGGCCAGACTTTCGCGGGCATTGCGCATCGCGCTGTCCACAAGTTCCGCCTTTTCCCCGCGCTGAGGCACCAGCAGCTCGACCTTGCGGCCCAGTTTCTGGGTCAGGGCGTCGGTCATCAAGTCGGGGTTTTCAATCTCGTTTGACAGGATCAGTTGGCGGGGTGGTTCCTTTGTGTCATAGAACTGGCCCAGAAAGGCCTCCAGCACCTCGGCAGCATCGACATCCGCACCAACGCGGGGATAAAAGTCGCGGTTGCCCCAGTTCTGGCCTGCACGGATGAAAAACACCTGCACGCAGGCCTGCCCCTGATCCATATGCAACGCGACGATGTCGGCCTCGTCCACGTTCTTCGGGTTGATACCTTGGGCGGTCTGCACCTGCGTCATCGCGCGGATGCGGTCGCGCAGGGCCGCGGCGCGTTCGAACTCCATCTCCTCAGAGGCTTTTTGCATCTGCCCCGCCAGTTCGGCCTGAATGTCGGTGCTGCGACCCGACAGGAACCGTTCGGCATCCTTGACCGTCTTGGCGTAGTCCTGCTCAGAGATCAGACCGACGCAGGGGCCCGAACAGCGTTTGATCTGGTATTGCAGACAGGGGCGCGTGCGGGTCGAGAACATCGAATCCGAACAATTGCGCAGCAAAAACACACGCTGCAACTGGTTCAACGTCCGGTTCACAGCACCCGCGCTGGCGAAAGGGCCATAGTAATCGCCCTTTTCCTTTTTTGCGCCCCGATGCTTTTTGATTTGCGGATAGGGATGATCGCCGGTTACCAGAATGTTGGGAAAGCTTTTGTCGTCGCGCAGCAGCACGTTGAACTTGGGCTTGAGCTGCTTGATCAGGTTCTGCTCGAGCAGCAGTGCCTCGGTCTCGGTCCGGGTGGTCAGGAACATCATCGATGCAGTCATCGAGATCATACGCGCAATGCGCGGGCTGTGGCCTGCGGGACGAGCATAATTGCTGACCCGTGCGCGCAAATTGCGGGCCTTGCCGACATACAAAACGCGACTTTCGCGATCCAGCATCCGGTACACACCCGGCGAGGCATCAAGGGTCTTCAGGTACTCCTGAATGACCTCATGACCTACGGGCGCAGGGGGTTCGCTGTCTGGTTGTGATGTGTCGGTTTGAATGGTCATTTGATTCGGCTGTGATCTGTGCTGCGCTGCAATGATTTGTTTGTGGGATCAAGCGATCTTGCATCCACCGAAGCTGTGGATAAGTCTGGAGACAAGTTCCGGGCGTCTGGAATTTTTTGTTGTTTTTTGGGCGGTTCTCCGATTTGCCTATTTTTTCAGCACCCAACTAAGCCGTTGCTTTTGCTTGGTTTATTTTTGACCCTGCGCCAAGTGACTGAAACTAAAGGGCTTTTCGTAACACTTTTGTAACGAACATTAACGCAGTGCAAAACTCACGTAGGGTCAACTACTCAACCCCCACAACGTCGGGTGTTTCCCACCCCAGATGCTGCCCGCCATCCACACACAAAAGCTGTCCCGTGACCGCTGGCGCGTCCAGAAAATAACCAAGTGCCGCGACGATGTCCGACGGGTTGGAACCCCGTTCAAGCACCGTGGCCGCGCGCTGTGCCGCGAAGTGTTCGGCACTTTGACGGCCCCCTTGCAAAGTGGGTCCCGGGCCAATGGCATTCACACGAATGGCCGGCGTCAACGCGCGCGCACTGGTCTGGGTGAGCGCCCACAGTCCCATTTTTGCCAGAGTGTAGGTCATGAATTCCGGGGTCAACTTGCGCACCCGCTGGTCGCACATGTTCAGGATCAAACCGACGGCGACGGGTTCGTCCATATCGTCGCGCGTCGGCTCCAACCCTTGCGCAGCCATCGCCTGCGTCAGAACAAAGGGCGCGCGCAGGTTGCTGCCCATATGCTTGTCCCACGTTTCGCGGGTAGCTGTTTCAATGGTGTCATATTCAAAGATCGAGGCGTTGTTGACAAGGCAGGTGATTGGCCCGCCCAAACCCTCCACTGCGAGATCGAACAGGGACTGGGTGGCATCATCGTCCAGCAGGTCAGCCTGCAAGGCGACGGCGCGCTGGCCCTTTGCCTCGATCTGGGCCACCGTTTCCAGCGCGCCCTTGTCGGAACTGGCGTAGTGGACGGCCACGTCATAGCCCCGCCCGGCAAGATAAATCGCCATGGCCCGACCCAAACGGTGCCCGGCCCCTGTGACTAGCGCGCGTGTCATCGCACCCTCCTCATGACTTTGGTTCTAGCTGAGTACCACGACCAGATAGGTCACATAAAGCGCGGACAACACCACGCCCCATATCCGGGTGATATCACGCCGCAAGTACACAAACGGCACCAGCAGGATCGACGCAGCCAGCATCACCCACAGATCGAAGACAAGGAATTCGCGATCGACCGGGATGGGACCGACAAGGCTGGCGATCCCGATGATGGCCAACAGGTTGAACATGTTCGACCCGATCACGTTGCCAAGGGCCACATCGGCCTGTCGGCGCAGCGCGGCCATCACCGTAGTGGCGAGTTCCGGCAGGGACGTGCCCACAGCCACCAGCGTCAGCCCAATGACCGTGTCGCTGACGCCATAGGTCTTGGCGATGATCGTCGCGTTGTCGACCAGCAGGCTGGCGCCCAGCGGCAGGCCGATCAGGCCAAGGATCAGGAACAGCGCGATCCGCCATCCCGGCAGGTCGGGGTCCACGCCTTCCAGGTCTTCTTCGTCAGTGGCGGCGCAGGCGGCGCGGTGGCCCTTGGCCTCCATCGCCTGATCGAAGAGGACATAGGCCAGCGCCGACAGCAACACGATCGCCGAGATCCAGTCGAACACGCCGCGAAAGGCCAGGGCGATAAACAGGATTGAGGCCCCGATCATGTAGTTGAACGTCTTGCGCGTCTCGCATTCGGACGTGTGCATGGTGGCAAGCAGGGCCGGGATGCCCAGCACCAGCAGGATATTGGCAGTGTTCGACCCTACAACGTTGCCCAGTGCCAGCCCCGGTGCATCGTCCAGAACGGCTTGAATGGATATCAGCAGTTCGGGGGCCGATGTGCCGAAGGCCACGATGGTCAGGCTGACGATCAACGCAGGCACCCCGAGGCGCAAGGACAGGTTGACCGCCCCTTTGACCAATGAATCCCCCGCAAGCAACAGGATCAGCAGACCAAGCCCGCTCAGCAGCCATGGCATCAGGTCTTCCATCAGGTCTTGCCCCGCCCGCAAGCGCAGGGGCCCTTGCCGATACGATAACGTCCGCAGGTGCATTTGACCTTTGACAAACGTTTGCCGCCGATCCAGTGCAATTTGCCGAACATGGCCAACACGCCCATGAAGACCAGAAACAGAACAACGATCTTCGAAAGCATATATTACAGTCCAAACTGGGCGTAGGCCGCCCGTTCTTCGATAGAGCCAAGCGCGTCATCGACGATTTGCGCGCCAAAGCGCGACAAGAACGGCTTGCGCACGCCATAGTGGCGCAAGCGGACCTTGTCGCCGAACCGTTCCTTGAGCATTGGCTTCAAATGTCCGATCCCGTCAATCAGCCCTAGGGCTTGCGCCTTTTGCGCGAGCCATATCTCGCCGGTGAACAGTTCGGTCTCGCTGTCCAGCTTGCTGCCGCGCCGTGCGGTCACATGATCGATGAAATTGGTGTGAATGTCGTTCAGCAAAGCCTTTAACCGTTCGACATCCTCGGGGTTTTCGGGCTTGAACGGATCCAGCATGGATTTGGATTTGCCTGCCGTGTAAACGCGCCGCTCTACCCCTTGACGGGCCAGAAGTTCGTGCGCACCAAAACTGGACGATATCACCCCGATTGACCCCACAACCGAACTGCGATCCGCATAGATTTCGTCTGCCGCCACAGCCAGCCAGTAGCCCCCCGACGCCGCTACATCCTCGACAAAAGCGAGTACGGGTATTTCCTTTTCCTCGGCCAGCCGCCGGATACGTGCGCCGATTAGCGACGACTGCACCGGGCTGCCACCGGGAGAGTTGATTTCAAGCGCCACCGCCTCGGGTTTCCCGCGCGAGAACGCCTTTTCGATTACGGGTCCAAGCGACTGATCACTCAAGCCACCGCGACCACTTGCGATCAGCCCCTGCAGCCGGATGACGGCCACGCTGGGATCGGATTTCATAAAGGGAATAAAGCGTTTCATCCTAGCCCATGTAGATTGGCGCATGCACCCAAACAAGGTCGCGCCCCAAACGAGTTGCAAGCAGCGGCACTATTGTCGGATACGCCAGCCGGTTTTGAAGATCCATCCGACGGTGCCAAGGCACAGCGCCGTAAACAGGGCGATGGCCAGCAGCGAGATGGCAATGGGCACGTCCGCGACCCCGAAAAACGCCCAGCGAAAGCCCGAGATCAGATAAACCACCGGGTTGAACATCGAAATGGTCTGCCAGACAGGGGGCAGCATCGAGATCGAATAAAACGACCCCCCAAGGAACACAAGCGGCGTCACGATCAGCAGCGGGATCAGTTGAAGTTGTTCGAAGTTGCCCGCCCATATGCCGATGATGAACCCGAACAGCGCAAAGCTGACACAGGTCAGCACAAGGAACAGGATCATCGCAAGCGGGTGCGCAATGCTCAGGTCGACAAAGAAAAAGGCCGTGATCAGGATGATGATCCCGATGAACAAAGCCTTGGTCGCCGCCGCCCCGACATAGCCCATCACGATCTCGAGGAAATTGATCGGGGCCGACAAAAGTTCATAGATGGTGCCAATAAATTTCGGGAAATAGATACCGAAAGAAGCGTTCGAAATCGCCTGCGTCATCACCGTCAGCATGATCAGGCCGGGGACGATGAAGGCGCCATAGCCCACCCCCTCAACCTCGTCGATGCGGCTGCCGATGGCGGCTCCGAACACGACAAAGTAGAGTGACGAGGATAACACGGGCGAGATGAACGATTGCGCCAATGTCCGAAAAAATCTTGCCATTTCAAAGACGTATATCGCGCGGATGGCGGACCAGTTCATTGCGCGCCCTCCTTGTCTTGCACAAGTGAGACAAAAATGTCCTCTAGGCTCGATTGCCGGGTAACCACATCGCGCAATTGCAGCCCCGCACCTGCCACGTCCGTCAGCAGCTTGGTGATGCCCGTGCGTTCGGCCTTGGTGTCGTAAGCATAGATCAGCGTCCAGCCGTCGTTGCCGATGCTCAGGTCGTGGTCCGAAAGTGCGTCCGGAATTTCAGTCAGTTGGCTGGTCAATTGCACATCCAACTGCTTGCGCCCCATGCGGGCCATCAGCTTGTCCTTGTCCTCGACCAGCAGGATTTCGCCCTTGTTGATCACGCCGATGCGGTCGGCGATGGCTTCGGCCTCTTCGATGTAATGCGTCGTCAGGATCGTGGTGACTCCATCAGCGCGCAGCTGTTCGACGATCTGCCACATGTCCTTGCGCAACTCGACATCCACGCCTGCGGTGGGTTCATCCAGAAACAGCACGCGTGGTTCATGTGCCAGCGCCTTGGCGATCAGCACCCGGCGTTTCATGCCGCCCGAAAGGGCGCGGATCTGGCTGTCTTTCTTGTCCCAGAGGGACAGGCGTTTGAGGATATCCTCGACCACCCCATCCTTGCGCGGCTTGCCGAATAACCCGCGCGAAAAGCGCACCGTGTTGATCACCCGCTCGAACGGCTCAAGCGCGATTTCCTGCGGGACGAGGCCGATGAGTTGGCGAGCCGCGCGGAAATCGGTCAGGATATCGTGCCCGGCGACCGTGACGCTGCCAGAGGTGGGCATTGTGATGCCGCACACGGTCGAAATCAGCGTGGTTTTTCCGGCACCGTTGGGTCCCAAAAGGGCAATGATTTCGCCCTCTTCAATGTCCAGCGACACGTTCTTGAGCGCTTCGAAGCCGTCAGCATAAGCTTTGCGCAAATCCTTGATCTTCAGAATGGTTGCCATGGTCCCTCTGGGTCATTTTTTGATGCAGGACCTAGCGCACCCGCGGGTCCCATCCCAGCGCATTGACGCACAACGGGATGTGCAGGCGTCAGTCCTTGCCGGTCAGCCGACCCAACCAGCCCTTTTTCTTTTCGCCGCCCTCGCCATCGTCTTCGGCAGGTTCGGCAGGGCCTTCAAGCGTTTCCTGAAGGTTGGAAAAGAACTGGTCCGCCATCTTCTTGGCGAACCCGTCGATGATGCGGCTGCCAAGCTGGGCCAGCTTGCCGCCCACCTTTGCCTCCACGTCATAGGACAGCTCGGTACCGCCATCGACGGGTTTCATGTGCACCACGGCCCCGCCCTTGGCAAAGCCTGCGGCGCCGCCCTTGCCCTCGCCGTTGATGGTCAGCTTTTCGTTTTCGACCATGTCGGTCAGGGTCACCTGCCCTTTGAACGTTGCCTTCACGGGTCCGACCTTTTGGGTGACGGACGCCTCAAACCCGTCCTCGGGGTTGCCTGTGACTTCGGTCGCGCCGGGCACGCAGGCTTTCAGCACGTCGGGGTTCAGCAGGGCGGCAAAGACATCCTCGGGCGGAGCGGCGATCTGGCGGGTGTCGGACATTTGCATGGGGCTGCACTCCATCTGGTCTTGAGTTGTGCAACCCATACCTCAGGAATTCGCCCCGCGCCACGCCGGAATCCGCGTGACAGGGGCGTTCAAAGTGTTAGGCCTGTGGCCATGACCGAGACGCATTCCAATCAGGCCGGGCTGGGCATCCTGTTTGTCCTGATCGGCGTGTTCAGCATTTCGATCAACGATCTGCTGATCAAAGAGTTGTCGGGCGGCTACCCACTGCACCAGATTGTATTCACACGCTCCGGTATCGGTATCCTGTTCAGTCTGATCATCGTGCAATACGAGGGCGGCCTTGGCATCCTTCGCACCGCGCAACCCTGGTTGCACGGCTTGCGGGGACTTCTGATCGTGATCGCCAACATGACCTATTTCGTGGCTTTGGCCGTAATGCCACTGGCGGATGCCACCGCGCTGTTCTTTGCCGCGCCTCTGTTCATCACGCTTTTGTCTATCCCCATCCTGGGCGAAAAGGTCGGCCCCCTGCGCCTCAGTGCCGTGGCCATCGGGTTTGCAGGCGTCGTGATCATGCAGCGGCCATGGGCAGATGCGGGCAGCCTCGAGGTCAGCCGCATCGTGCTGCTACTGCCGGTGCTGTCGGCCCTGACCTATGCGCTGAACCAGCTGCTGACGCGCAAGCTGGGCGTAAGCAGCAAGGCCAGCGCGATGGCCGTCTATATTCAGGCAACCTTCATCGTCGTGTCGCTGCTGTTCTATGCGATCGCCGGAGACGGACGGTTTGCCGAAGGCACGACGAACGGCTCGTTGATCTTTCTGCTAAGGGCTTGGGTCTGGCCTGCGGACGGTGATCTGTGGGTGTTTGTGGGATTGGGTCTGAATTCAGCCATCATCGGCTATTGCCTCAGCCAAGCCTATCGGCTGGCGGATGCGGCGACGGTGGCTCCGTTTGAATATATCGGCCTGCCACTGGCAGTGTTCTGGGGGTTTGCCGTGTTCGGCGATCTGCCGTTGATCGAGGTCTGGATCGGGATCGCGCTGATCCTCGGGTCAGGCCTGTTCGTGTTCCTGCGGGAACGGCACAAGGCGCGCGTGTTGGCCCATGCACAGATCAAGTCCCGCCACTAGTGCATTGGCACCAACTAGGCGTCGATGGTGATCACAACCTTGCCCGTCGCGCGGCGGCTGCGCAGCAAATCCAGCCCCTCATTCGCCTGTTCCAGCGGCAAGACGTGGCTCACATGCGGTTTCAGCTTTCCATTCACATACCAGTCAAACAGCACGGCGAAACTGTCCGTCAGCACTTTCGGGTTAACTCGCGTATATCCGCCCCAGTAGTAGCCGATCACGGTCAGGTTCTTGACCAGCAGGATATTGGCCGGAATCTGCGGCACGCGACCGCTGGCAAAGCCAAGGGGCAACAGCCGGGCCTCGGGGTTGCAGGCGCGCAAGGCGGCGTCGAACAGATCGCCCCCAACGGGGTCATACACGATGTCGGCCCCCCCAAGTGCCTTGACGTCAGCGCGTAAATCGCAGGTTTCGCTGTCCAGCACATGATCGGCACCGGCGGCCTTGGCCACCTTCAGCTTCTCGGGCCCGCGCGCAACCGCGATCACCTCGGCCCCCATCAGTTTGCCAAGTTCCACCGCCGTCAGACCAACGCCGCCAGAGGCCCCGAGAACGAGCAGACGCTCGCCCGGACGCAGATGGGCCTTGTAATCGAGGGCGACATGGCTGGTGCCATAGGCGATCAAAAAAGCCGCCGCATCCACATCTGTCATCACATCCGGCACCGGCACGCATATCGCGGCAGGCAAGGCGGCAAATTCCGCCAGCCCGCCAAAACCGGAATAGGCCGCGATGCGCTGACCGACGCTCAGGTGCGTGACCCCGGCGCCCAATGCTTCGATCGTGCCGCACATCTCCATCCCCAGCGTGGCTGGCAGGGGTGGCTTTTCCTGATAGCTGCCTTTGACGATCAACGTGTCGCCAAAGTTCAAACCGCAGCTGTGGACCCGCACAAGCACCTCGCCCGCGCCCGGTGCAGGTTTTGATGCATCGCGCAGTTCCAGCGGGTGATCGAGGGCGGTCAGTTGCATGGCGCGCATGATTTCAGGCTCCCGTAACGGCGTCAGCCGTCATCACGGCCCAATTGCCAAACCGCATAACCGATTTGCACCACCGCGAACAACAAGCCATTGGAGAACCAAAGGATGAACAGCAGCAAAAGCGCATCCGGACTGTGTTCCATGCGGCTTGCTAGACCCGAGATGTCCATCATCCACAGCACCGTGACAAACGCGGCCGACACGGCCAATCCAATGGCCGTGGCGTTCAGGAAAAGGCGGATCAGTGGGTTTGGGCCAGGATCGGACATGCCCCTAAAGTAGGACCGGTTAGGACAGTGTCCATGGACCGTGGGCCACGGCACCGAAACCTTCTCACTCCCGCTGGTTTGTCACCGCGACAACCTCATAGGGCTCCAGCGCCATCCGTCCCGACAGGCTGATACGGGGCGTGTAGTTGGATAGCAGGCAGCTGCCGGTACAGGCCAATCCCTCGGGCACCTCGAAATCGACAGGCTCAGCGGTGAAATTCGCCAGAACCGAAATCTTGTCCTCGCCCAGTTCGCGCGAAAAGGCAAAAACAGACGGGTCATCCTCAGCAAAGGGTTGATAACGGCCATGCACCACAAGGGGCATGGCCTTGCGCAGGGAAATCAGGCGGCGGTAATACGCGATCAGGCCGTCAGGGTCCGCGCGGTCGGTTGCTACATTTATTTCGGTATAATTCGGGTTGACCTCGATCCACGGCATGCCCGAGGTAAAGCCCGCCTGCGCCGCGTCAGACCACTGCATCGTCGTGCGCGCATTGTCGCGCCCGTTCGTGTTCGCACCTGCAACAAACGCTTCAGGCTCTACCCCGTCGGCGATTGCATCGGCATAATGGCCCAACGTCTCGATATCGCGGAACTGATCAATGCGCGTGAACGCCACATTGGTCATCCCGATCTCTTCACCCTGATAAACAAATGGCGTGCCTTTCATCATGTGGATGATCGTCGCCAGCATCTTGGCCGACTGCACACGATACACCCCATCATGACCATAGCGCGACACCTGTCTGGGCAAGTCGTGGTTGGAGAGAAACAGTGAGTTCCAACCATCCTCGGACAGCGTGTCCTGCCATGCGTTCAGCACCCGTTTGAAAGCCACAAGATCAAAGGGGCGCGGCTTCCACTTGCCATGCACCGGGTCCCAGCCTTCGACGATGTGGTTGAATTGAAACACCATATCCAATTCCTGCCGGTCACGCCCGCAATATAGCAGCGCGGTGTCACCGCTGACGGCCCAGCTTTCGCCGACGGTCACAACATCGCGCCCCGCCAGTGTTTCGCGGTGCAGTTCCTGCAGAAAGTCGTGCAGATACGGCCCTTCTTCGAACACGCCCGCATCGACGTCCTTGCCGATCAGGCTGATCACATCCATGCGGAAGCCCGCAATTCCGCGATCGAACCACCAGTTCATCATGTCATAGATTTCGCGGCGCAGCTGGGGGTTCTGCCAGTTCAGATCAGGCTGTTCCGCGCTGAAGAAACCGAGGTAGTATTTGCCGATTTCCGGCACGAAGTGCCACGCTGGGCCTCCAAAACAAGCACGCAGGTCCGACGGCGGCCCACCGTCGGGGCCGGGATCGCGCCAAACATAGTAGTCGTGCACCGGATCGTCTGTCGAGACGCGTGCCGCCTTGAACCAATGGTGCGCGGAAGAGGAGTGGTTGACCACAAGGTCCATCACAATGCCGATCCCACGCCCCTTGGCCTCGGCCACAAGCCGGTCAAAATCGCTCAGCGTGCCGAATTCGGGCGCGATGGCCCTGTAATCCGAAATGTCATAGCCATTGTCGGCCATGGGCGAGGCATAGACCGGCGACAACCAGATAAAGCCGATACCAAGATCACTGAGATGATCCAGCTTTGAGGTGATGCCCGGAATGTCCCCGATCCCGTCGCCATTGCTATCGCAAAAACTGCGCGGATAAATCTGGTACCCCGTCGCGTCGTGCCACCACTTGGCGGGCGCATCTTGGGGCTTTGCATCGACAGGCATCGCGAAACTCCATTGTCTGTGCGCGTCCATTGCGAAAGGCCGCGCGATGAGACCAAGAGTGATAAAGCATGACCGATCATAACTACAACCGGACCAAGGTCCGACGACATGTCGCAGGCCGTGCGTACCAAAAGTGGCAGCGTGCCGCCCAAAAAATCATCGCCACAGGAGTGGCAACGCGGCGCTAGAACGCCTCCGGCCGCGCCTCGCGCGCCATGTGATCCAGCACTGCGTTCACGAAACTCGCCTCTTTGCCTTCCGGAAAGAACGCGCGCGCCACGTCAACATACTCTGTGATCACGACCTTCGGCGGCGTGCCCTGATCGCGCAACTCGGCCCCTGCGGCGCGCAACAGCGCCCGGATAGTCGGGTCGATCCGTGCAATGGGCCATTTTGCAACCAAAGCGCGATCCGTCATCTGGTCGATCGGGGCCTGATAATTCACGGCGTCATCCATGACGCGCGAAAAGTGATCCGGGTCGCCCTCGGTCATCTCGTCCCCGTCATAGCTGGCGCCAAAGCGGTGATCCATGAACTCGACCTTGATCTGGTCGACGGTCTGCGCCGACTGCTCCATCTGGAACAGGGCCTGCACAGCGTATAGCCGCGCGGCCGAGCGCATCTTGCGTTTCTGGTTGCCCGAAAGGGTCATGCGATATTGGATCCTGTCTTGCCTGCCAGCTGGTATTCGTCAGAGGCGGGTTTGAACCCCACACCCTTGCTCTGGCGGCCCCACTTACGGGCGAGCGCGATCAGGTGCAAGGCCGCAGCCGCAGCCCCGCCGCCCTTGTTCTGGCCCGCAGGATCGGCGCGCACTTCGGCCTGTTTCACATTTTCGACCGTCAGAATGCCGTTTCCGATGCAAAGGCCCTGAAGCCCAAGCAGTTGCAACGCGCGAGAGCTGTCGTTGCACACGGTCTCGTAGTGCGTCGTCTCGCCACGGATCACGCATCCTAACGCAACATACCCATCGAAATTCGACATTCGTTCGGAAATGCCGATGGCCGTCGGAATTTCCAGCGCGCCAGGCATCTCGATCACGTCCCACGTGGCCCCGGCAGCTTCGATCTCGGCCTTGGCTCCGGCCAGCAAGTTGTCCGCAATCGCCTTGTAATAAGGTGACACAACAATCAGCAACTTGGTGGGCCGCTCAAAGCTGGGGCGTTCCAGCACGTGATGTTCGATGGATGCCATTGCTATTCCCCCAGAATCGGACGGGTGCCGACGATTTCAAGGCCATAGGCGTCGATACCCATATAAGTGGTGCGTGGACTGTCGGTCAGCAGGATCAGTCGGGTCAGACCCATGTTGGACAGCATCTGCGCCCCAAGGCCTGTGTTCTTGACGATGCGCGGTCCTGCATCCTCTTCGGCGAACAGGGCCTTGCGCGGCTCGCGGAACAAGCAGACAACCCCGCGCCCCTCTTCGGCAATGATCTCCATCGCGCGGGGCAATTCGCCGACGGGCTTGTCGGACAGGCCCAGAATGTCCGTGACCTCGGCCAGGGCATGGGTGCGCACCAGCACAGGCTCAGGCGTGCTCAGATCGCCCTTGGACAGGGTGACGTGTTCGATCCCATGGGTCTGGTCGGTGTAGATGCGCATGTGCCACTGCCCGCCATGTTGCGAGTTGACCATGCGATTGCCAGTCTCGACGACCAGATTGTCATGACGACGGCGATAGGAAATCAGATCGCTGATGGTGCCGATTTTCAGGCCATGCCGCTTTGCATAGTCCACAAGGTCTGGCAAACGGGCCATGGACCCGTCCTCGTTCATGATCTCGCAGATCACACTCGACGGATAATGTCCGGCCAATCGCGCCACATCACAGCCCGCCTCGGTATGACCGGCGCGCACAAGCACACCGCCCTTGCGGGCGCGCAAGGGAAATACGTGACCGGGCGTGGCCAGATCGGACGGGGTCGCCTGCGGGTTCACAAGGGTGGAAATGGTCAGGGCGCGATCGGCGGCAGAAATGCCGGTGGTCACGCCTTCGCGGGCTTCGACGGAGACGGTAAAAGCTGTCTCGTGGCGGGACGAATTGTGCATGGCCATCATCGGCAGCCCCAATTCGTCGATGCGCTCAGAGGGCAACGTCACGCAAATTAGACCCCGCCCATGGGCGGCCATGAAATTGACGGCATCGGGCGTCGCAAAATTCGCCGGAATAACCAGATCGCCCTCATTCTCGCGATCCTCGTGATCGACCAGAATGAACATCCGGCCCAGGCGCGCCTCCTCGATGATATCTTCGATGGGGGAAATGGCAGCGGCAAGGTCGGTTTCGACCGGTCCGGGGGTTTCAAAGCTCATGACTCACCTGTTTCAGCACGTGCTGCGCGACATAGAGGAAGGAGGCGCATATTGCCAGCAGAACACCACGCACAGGGCCAGTGCGCCCTTGCTTCTCTGATTTCGAAAATCCTCCCCGAAGGGCCGATCAACACCGCGCGTGCCCGCGACGGATGCGAGAACGCCCACCACAGGCCCCGAAATGCCGTCAGGCCGCACGGCCTGTCCGCAGGATCACCCGGCCTCGGCCAAGCGTGCGACATAGCGGGCAAGGGTGTCGATCTCAAGGTTGACCCTGTCTCCAACAGCGACCTCGCCCCATGTGGTCACCTCCTTGGTGTGCGGAATGAAGTTTATCCCGAATACCGACCCCTGCACCGCGTTCACGGTCAGTGAAGTACCGTTCAGCGCCACGGAGCCCTTCGGCGCGATGAACCGGGCCAGATCGTCAGGCGCACGCAGATCGACGCGGGTGCTGTCGCCTTCGTCCACAACCGACACGACTTCGGCCACGCCATCGACATGGCCGGACACGATGTGGCCGCCCAACTCGTCCCCGACTTTCAAAGCACGTTCAAGGTTCACGCGCTTGCCCACCACCCATCCGGACAGGTTGGTCTTGGACACGGTTTCGGCGCTGATCTGCACGTCATACCAATCCGCGCCAAGGTCCACGACCGTCAGGCACACACCGTCCGAGGCGATCGAGGCACCGATGTCGATGCGCGATGTGTCATAGGCGGTCGCGATGCGTGCGCGCAGATCGCCCTCCTGTTTCAGGTCCCTCAGGGTGCCGATATCCGTGATGATGCCCGTGAACATGCTTTTCCCTTTCGCGTTGCCCCTGAGGTAGCGGCGCGCACGCCGCAGGGCAAGTGCGACACGCATTGCGAAAACCTTGGCCTTGGGCCATAAAATCGCCCCAGTCAGGTGTTCATCTTTGGGAAAGACATGCCGCATATCAGAGGCCAGATGACACTGCACGCCCCGACATCCCGGGTGTTCCTGTTCCTGCAGGGACCGCATGGGCCCTTCTTCAACCGGCTTGGCAAGATGCTGCGCCGGGCCGGGTCGACGGTGTGGCGCGTGGGCTTCAACGCCGGCGACCGTGCATTCTGGTTCCACCCGCACAGCTACATCCCCTATCGCGGCACTGCAGGCGACTGGCCCGACACGTTCGTGGAACTGATCGCCGAAAAGAATGTCACCGACATTGTGCTTTACGGCGATGTGCGGCCGATCCACGCACAGGCCGTGGCCGAAGCCAAACGGCGCGGGATCACCGTCCACGTTTTCGAGGAAGGATATATGCGCCCCTACTGGGTCACCTACGAACGGGATGGCACGAACGGCAATTCGCGTTTGATGGAGATGAGCGTCAGGCAGATGCAAGAGGCGCTGGCCCTGTCTGACATGGAAGCCCCCTTGCCCCCCGGCCATTGGGGCGACATGCGCCAGCACGTGTTCTACGGCGCGCTTTATCATTGGTTCGTGATGTTCCGGAACGGGGACTACCGCAATTTCCAGCCCCATCGCGCCCTGACGGTGGTGCACGAATTCAAACTTTACCTGCAACGGCTGTTGCTGATGCCGTTGCACACGCTGGACCGGATTCAAGCTACCTTGCGTATCAAGCATGGTGGCTTTCCCTATCATCTGGCGCTGTTGCAACTGGAACATGATAGCAGCTTTCAGCAACATTCACCCTTCACCTCGATGACCGAATTTCTTGAACTGGTGATCAAGGGCTTTGCCACCGGCGCACCTGGCCACCACCACCTTGTGATCAAGGCGCATCCGCTCGAAGACGGGCGCGCACCTATTCGACGCACCATCCGCGCGTTGATGCGCGAACACGGGGTCAAAGGGCGGGTGCACTACGTCCGGGGCGGCAAACTGGCGCAGCTTCTCAACGATGCCCGCAGTGCCGTTACCGTGAATTCCACGGCCGCCCAACAGGTGCTGTGGCGCGGTATTCCGCTCAAGGTTTTTGGCCGGGCCGTGTTTGCAAAACCGGAATTCGTCAGCGACCAGCCCTTGCCAGAATTCTTCGCCGGTGCCAGCCGCCCGGACAACAAGGCATACAAGGATTACCGTCGCTATCTGCTTGAAACCAGCCAGTTACCGGGCGGGTTTTATTCCGCGCGCGGGCGGCGGCAATTGCTGCGCCAGGTCGTCGACATGATGCTGTCCTCTGAAGACCCCTATGACGCGCTCGCCTCCGGCACCGCGGCCCCACGGCAACAGTTGCGTGTCGTGACCTGACAGACACAACTCCTATGGCTAGATTTTATCGCGGGCATCCGGTACTTTAAGGCCAAATCAGCAACGGCAAACCGTTGCAAACCAATAATATGATGTGGGCAAACCCGCATCCCGAGGCAGAACAAGAACAGGTCGAGGAGACCGAGCAGTGATTTTCAAGTCATTCCGCTGGGCGCGCATGGGCGCGCTGCTGAGCATTGTGGGCATTCTATCTTCCTGTGGATTGCCCCAAGTCGGTCCCAACAAACGCGAAATCTTTGCAGGCTCGGTCCAGCAGGAAGGCGATGCGTTCATTGTTTCCGTCAACGATCGGGTGACCCGCGCCACAGCCATCACACCCGCGCTTGGATTTTCCGAAGAGTTCATCAACGCAGGGCTCATCGGGTCGGACACGATCCGCCCGGGCGATATTCTGGGTCTGACGATCTGGGAAAACGTGGATGACGGATTGTTGTCCGGCGAAGGTGCCAGTTCCACCATCCTCGAAGAGGTGCAGGTGGACGGTGCCGGGTTCATCTTTGTGCCTTACGCTGGCCGCATCCGCGCTTCCGGAAACACGCCCGATGCGATCCGCCGCATCATCACCGCCAAGCTCGAAGAACAGACGCCCGACCCACAGGTGCAGGTGCGCCGCGTCGCGGGGGATGGTTCGACCGTCTCGCTGACCGGGTCGGTCGGCGGACAAGGCGTCTATCCGATCGAACGCCCGACACGGACCCTGTCGACCATGCTGGCCCGCGCAGGCGGCGTGACCATCGTGCCCGAAATCGCGCAGATCACAGTGATCCGCGGTCACATGCGCAGCCGGATCTGGTTCCAGGACCTGTACGAGCACCCCGAACTCGACATCGCCCTGCGCGGCGGTGACCGCATCCTGGTCGAGGAAGACACCCGCGCCTTTACCGCCCTTGGTGCCACAGGCGGCCAGGCCCGCGTTCCGTTCGAATCCCAGAACCTCAGCGCGCTTGAGGCCATTGCACAGGTCGGCGGCCTGCAATCGGCCACCGCCGATCCCACCGGCATCTTCGTGTTCCGCAATGAACCCGCGGAAGTCGCCAATGTGGTGCTGGGCCGCGACGACCTGATCGGCGCGCAGCGCCTTGTTTACGTGCTGGACTTGACACAGCCCAACGGCATGTTCCAGGCCCGCGATTTCGTGATCCGCGATGCCGACACGATCTATGTGACTGAGGCGCCGTATACCCAATTCACCAAGATCATCTCGGCCCTGACCGGTGCCGCAGGCTCCGTCGGGTCGCTGACCAGTCTTTCAGGCAACTGATCCAACCGGGTCCTGATCTTGCCTCTCATGGACACCTCCGCCGCCGGACCCGAAAAGGCCCGGCGGCTTTACGTTTACAATGGCGGCTTTGTCACCCAGTCTCGCGTGCGCCGTATTCTGGACCTGTCCGGCTATCGTATCTCTCTGGGCCTACCGGGGCCGGACGACCTGATCGGCATCTGGGGCAACTCCAGCACCGCCCATCGCGGCCTGTCGGTCGCTGCACCCCGCAACACGCCCGTGGTGCGGATCGAGGATGCGTTCCTGCGCTCGCTGTTTCCGGGCCGCGCGGGGGGTGTGCCACTTGGCCTTCTCATCGACCACAAAGGCGCGCATTTTGACCCAAGCCGCCCCTCCGACCTCGAAGAGATACTGGCAGGCGATCCTCTCGACGACACAGCCCTGCTGAACCGCGCACGCGGCGCGATGGCGCGCATGGCCGAGGCGCACCTGACCAAGTACACCGCCTTCGAGCCCGCCACCCCGGTGCCCGATCCCGGCTTTGTGCTGGTGATCGACCAGACGCGCGGGGATGCCTCCGTCACCGCGTCGGGCGCTGATCGCAACCGCTTTCTGGAAATGCTGTTCGTGGCACAAGAGGAACATCCAGCCGCGCAAATCTTTATCAAGACCCATCCCGAAACCACCCAAGGCTTCCGCGAAGGGTACTTCTCCGCCGCCGATTGCAATGACCGCGTGCATCTGCTGCAGGATGCTGTCAGCCCGTGGACCCTGATGGAGGGGGCGATTGCAGTCTATACAGTGTCCTCGGGCCTCGGGTTCGAGGCGATCCTTGCCGGGCACAAGCCCCGCGTGTTCGGGCAGCCCTTTTATGCTGGGTGGGGTCTCAGCGCAGACGAATTCCCCGTCCAGCGCCGACAGCGCAGCCTGACCCGCGCGCAGCTTTTTGCCGGGGCAATGATGCTTTATCCCAAATGGTACGACCCGTTCCGTGACCGCTTGTGTACTTTGGAAACGGCGATCGAAACGCTGGCTGCGGACACCCGCGCGTGGCGCGCCGATCATCACGGCTGGGTAGCCAGCGGCATGCGCCTGTGGAAACGCAAACCCCTCCAACAGGTCTTTGGCCGTCACAAGGCCATGGTGTTCGAGGATGACCCCGCCCGCGCGCGTACCACGGGTCGCCCATGGATGGTCTGGGCGGGCAAGGCGCAGGTGGGGCACGAAAGTGCTGTCCGGGTCGAGGACGGGTTCCTGCGGTCGCGCGGGCTTGGCGCCGAATTGGTGCCGCCGCTGTCACTGGTGACGGACGATCTGGGCATCTACTACGACCCGTCCCGCCCCAGCCGCCTCGAAAAGCTGATCCAGTCACGGCGCGACATGCGCCCCGATCAGGTGCTGCGGGCCGAACGACTTATGCACGCGCTGACCCGCGACAAGGTCAGCAAATACAATCTGGGTGGCGCACTGCCCGACTTGCCGCCGGGCCGCCGCGTGCTGGTGGTGGGTCAGGTCGAGGATGATGCCTCAATCGTCAAGGGGGCCGGAGGGATCAAAACCAACCGCGCCCTTCTCGACGCCGCGCGCACCGCCGAGCCGGACGCCACGCTGATCTACAAACCACACCCGGATGTGGAGGCGGGCCTGCGCGCCGGGGCCTTTGACGCCAGCACCGTCGCGGACATGGTGGCAGACCGCGCAGACATCACCGCGCTGCTGGGGGCGGTCGATACGTTATGGACCATGACCTCGCTCGCCGGGTTCGAAGCGCTCTTGCGCGGGGTCAAGGTCGTCACCACCGGCGCGCCGTTCTATGCCGGATGGGGGTTGACCACGGATCGCGGCGACGTGCCACCGCGCCGTCGGCAGGACATCGGCCTGCCGGGCCTCGTCCACGCGACGCTGATCGACTATCCGCGCTATGTCGACCCCGTCACTCGCCTGCCCTGCCCGGTCGAAGTGGTGGTGGAGCGGCTGGCCAAAGGTGACGTGCCGCACCCCGGTTGGTCCAACCGGGCGCTGTCGAAGCTGCAGGGGCTGTTGGCCAGCCGAGCGCATCTTTGGCGCTAAAGGGCGCGGGTCCATTCATGGCAGATGTCGACCCCGACCCGGCGTACTGACACAAGTTCGAACCGCGCCGCCTCGTCCAGCTTGCCCAGCCCGAGAGCACCGATATTGGGCAACCCCTCGGCTCCGATGGCGATACCGGCCGTGAACCCGACCAGCCGGTCCACCAGATCCGCCTCGATCAGCGCAGCGGCAAGGGCACTGCCGCCCTCGCAGAACACGCTGGTCAGACCCTGCGCGCCCAGTTGCTGCAGGATGCCCTGCGGATCAAGCTGGCTGCCGCGCGGCGCACAAGGCAGCAATTTCGCACCCAGATCGCGCCACGTATCCAGCAGCATCGGATCGGCGTCGCGCCCGTGGCACAAGAGCACTGGCACCTCGCGCGCCGTGCGCGCCAGCGTGCCGAGCAGCGGCAGATCGAGACGGCGCGAGACGACAACGCGCACCGGCTGATGACTGATGCCAAGGCCGCGCACGGTCAGCGACGGGTCGTCGTGGCGGGCCGTGCCGCCGCCAACCATCACAGCGTCATGGCGCGCGCGCATCGCATGGACCGCGCGCCGCGCCTCTGGCCCGGTGATCCACTGGCTTTGGCCCGATCCCGTCGCGATGCGCCCGTCAAAGCTGCTGGCCAATTTCAGGGTGACAAGCGGGCGACCCTGCTCAATTCGCAGCAGGAACCCGGTCAGATCGGTCTGGGCCGCGTCCGAACACACGCCGGTCGTGACCTCGATCCCGGCGTCTTGCAACCGGGCCACGCCCGCACCGTCCACACGCGGATCACTGTCCTGCACTGCCACAACGACGCGGGCGACGCGGGCCGCGATGAGCGCATCTGCACAGGGCGGTGTTTGGCCATGATGGGCGCAGGGTTCTAGGGTGACGTAGGCCGTCGCACCGGCCGCCGCAGGACCGGCCTGCGCAAGGGCAACGGTTTCGGCATGTGGGCGGCCACCGGGCTGGGTCCAGCCGCGACCGACAATTCGACCGGCTTTCACGATCACGCAGCCGACGGCCGGATTGGGCGCCGCATTGCCCTGCCCGCGCCGGCCCAAAGCAAGGGCCGTGCGCATGTACCGGGTGTCGGCAGCCAGGCTCACTCGTCGTCGGGAGTCGTGGGCCGCAGTTCCTGCACGAATTTGTCAAAATCATCCGCGGCCTGGAAGTTCTTGTAGACGCTGGCAAAGCGCACATAGGCGACGGTGTCGATCCGCTGCAGCGCTTCCATAACAATCTCGCCGA
>CAYGPT010000013.1:0-14499 GCA_964351755.1 uncultured Rhodobacterales bacterium
GGACGGTGGGCCAGTTCAGACGGCTGGCGACCTGCTCGATATGGGTCGATTTGCCGGTGCCGTGATAGCCTTGGATCATCACGCGGCGGTTGTGGGAAAACCCGGCGAGGATGGCGAGCGTGGTGTCGGGGTCGAATTTGTAGGTGTTGTCGATCAGCGGCACGCGGTCGCTGGCTTCGGCAAAGCCTTTGACCACCATGTCGGTATCAATGCCGAACACCTCGCGGACGGAAATTTCTTCGCTTGGTTTTGCATTGATATCCATCGCGCCGTCCGCCATTTCGCCGTTCCTTAAAGCCATAAGCGCGCCCCCTTTGGACGCGCTGATCGTGGTGCAACATAACACGGGCAAGGGCAAGGGGAAGGGCGGGTTGACCGCGATTAATTGCACGGGCTCTGCACAAACAGGCGGCGTGCAGGTGCACATCCGCATGTCAGGCTGATGGGGTAAAATATGAAAGGACGGCGATCATGCAGTTTTTACCTTGCCTTCAACGTTTGCACTGTGCGGCCCTGATGGCTGTTTCTGGGGGTGCAGTGGCGCAGACCATGTCGCTATGGGGCGGCGATTTGGCGCGGTTCTTGCCACCCTTGCCCATGATGACCTTGGCTGCGGCCTTTGGGGCCGGTGTTGCTGGGCTTTTGGTGTCAGATGCGTTCGGGCGACGTGGGGTTTGGGGATTGTTATCTTCTGGGTTTGGATGGTGTATTGCGACCGCGCTTGGAGCCGGGATCGGCGCGGCGGTTTTCGCCGTTCAGCCGCGCCTTGGCATATCGGGCGGGCTGTTGCGAGCGCTTGAAGAGGGTGCGTCGCTGGGCTTGCTGGCGGTCGGGGACGGGATCGTTACAAGCCCGCCAGTCGCCGTTATCTGGATACTGTCAGGGATCGCCATGCATTTCGGAGCACGTGTCGAGTTGGTCGCTTTGGGCGCGCGAGCTATTTGAAGTTGCGGCTGTCCTTGATCTGGTCCCAGGCCCAGACAACCTCTTGCAGCTGTTCCTCCTGGCTGCGATCCCCGCCGTTCATGTCGGGGTGCAGCACCTTGATCAGCGCCTTGTAGGCCTTGCGCACATCGGCCTTCGTCGCATCTGCCGATGTCTCGAGGATTTCGATCGCACGCTTTTCAGTGGGGGGCAGCTTGCGCGCCGCGGCATTGCCGCCACGACCCGGGTTCTGTGTGGCGTTCTTGCCCAGCACCTGATGCGGGTCTTCTATGCCCAGACGCGCCCAGGCACGCGCCTCGGGATCGCCAAGCGGCTTGGTGGCGCGTTCCCATACTTTGTCTTTGGACTGCTGGGCGTTTATCTCGGCCTCGGTCGTGCCGTCGAAGAAATTCCATTTAAGGTTATACTCGCGCACGTGCTGCTGGCAAAACCAGAAGTAATCATCCAGCACGTCCGGCGCTTTCGGCGCGCGGAATTTCCCCGGCTCGTCACAGCCGTCGTGGTCGCAAATCCGGGTCGAGGTTTCGGACGCCCCCGACATGCCCCGACGTCCGCGCGGATTCTTCTTTTTGGCAGAGGATACGGACATATCGAAACCGAAGGGGTCAGACTTGCGCATGGGGATGGTCCTTTCCGACTCAGGCGCTCAAGTTTAGGCTATGGGGACGAGGATAAAAGGGGTCAGGTGAAAAAATGTCAGTGCGTCAGGAAATCGAAGACACGTTGCGCGCCGCGTTCGATGTGCGCGAAATCGAGGTGGTGGATGACAGTGCCAGCCATGCAGGCCACTCCGGGGCGCCGGTAGCCGGTGAAAGCCACTTTAACGTCAAGCTGAGAAGTGCTGAATTTGCTGGGAAAAACCGGGTTGCACGACACCGGGCCGTGCATGCCGCGCTTGGGGCAGAAATGATCGGGCGCATCCACGCGCTCGCACTTGATCTGGATGTTTAAGAGTGCGCTTTAATCATCTGATTTAGAAGTATTTCTTGTTTCGGCAAAGGCCTTGAGCGACGTAGGGACCACAGCCATGTCCTCGGTGTCTTCGACTCCGTTGTCGGTGGCTGCGTCTGCGCTGTCCGTCGTTGCCGCGACGCCGTCATCTGCCTGTGCGGGTCTGTCATCTGTCGGCTTTGGTTCGCCGTCCTCGAACTGCGCGTCCTGCACGGGCGCGTCCGCGGCCTTGGTATCTGCGTGTGACGCATCCGCATGTGTCGTCGCGTCGGTCGCGGCGGGGGGTGGCAGAAGTTCGGGTTGAAAGTCGTCCATAGGGGTGCGCGCCGCGCGGCGGAACACCAACAGGTTGCGCCATTCAGTCGTGCTTCCCGTAAGGCCGGAGCGTTCGATGGATGGCAGGGTTTCCGCGCGCTGATATTCCCAGCCTTGCGCGCCCATGTCGTTCATCAACACCTCGATCGCATTTGCAAACCTGCCTTCTGGTCCCTTGATTCCCCGGGCCTTTAGGCCCTTTGTGGGGGCGGGTACGACTTTGTATTCCCAGCCTGACATTGATCGCCTTTTTCGTTGCTTCGTCGGCCATATAGCCGCAGGGGGCGCCGGTGAAAAGCCTTTGGGCGCACACAGGCCGCGCCGATGCCCTCAGCGTCTGCGGATGCCGATGCTGGCTCCGACACGGGCGGGACGGGGCAAGGCACTTTGGGCTTGTGCCACACGCGCGACATTTTCCAGCACTTCATCCGGCATCGGGGCGACGCGTGGCCCGGACTGATCCACATGCAGGGTCAGCGCCTCGCCGGTGGCGGCCAGCCAGCCATCCTGATGCCAGATCTCCTGATAGGAATGAAAGCGTTTCGCATCGAAATCAACCAGTTGAAAGGTAACGGTCACGCGATCATTCACGTGTAATTCGCGCACATAGGCCAGATGGAATTCCGCCACATAGGTCGTGTTGCCGGTTGTCGCCTGGTATGCGGGGCCAAAGCCAAGGTCCTCGTAGATTTCATCAGCGCCCTGATCGAACAGCACGTTGTAATAGGCCATGTTCAGATGACCATTATAGTCGATCCATTCCGGTTTCACGGTCATGACGGAGGAGCGGAAAAGGGCGGTCATTGAGTGTCCTTCGGTGGTTTTTTGGGCAAGGCTAAGGCCCTGTCGCCCCAATGAAAAGGTTTAGGGCCCGTGCCGGATAAAGGGCGTGTGGCTGGGCCGGTCCGGCCGCAACGTGCCGTTCGCGTCGAAATCGTCATCGGCGTTGAAGGGCTGCGCGGGTAGGCTGTCGAAACCGTTTATCAGCGCGTTCTGGTTCGCCAGCACGGTGCGCAAGCGGTCTTGCAGGTCAGTCTTGTCCGCACCGGTGTGATAGCCGTGCACCCCATGCACCAGCCGGGGTTCCAACACGTCAAAGCCAAGATAGCGCAACGTGTAGGCGGTCGGCCATAGCAGCATCTGCACGTCCCCTTCCTTGCCGTTATGGGCACTTTCTGCGGCGCGGGACCCGGTCGTGACGCAGAACAGCGCCTTCTTTCCAAGACACAGACCGGCATCGAACCGGTCCGCGACGCTGTGCATCGCGCCGTGCATCAGCACCCGGTCAAACCAGCCCTTGAGGATCGCAGGCGGCGCGAACCACCAGATCGGAAAGTGAAAGATGACACGGTCCGCCTGGCGTATCTTGGCGATTTCGATTGCCACGTCTGCGGGAATTCCACCACGTGCGGCCGCGCTTTCCTGGGCTTTGAGCGGGTCGAACGGGCCATCGGTATGTGCATAATGCTGCGCGGCCTCGACCGCGTCAAAGCCAAGTGCGCACAGGTCCGACAACAGCACCTCGTGCCCCAGCGCGGCACTTGCTTCGGCGCTGGCGCGCGCCCACGCGCCATTGAACGATCGCGGTTCAGGATGGGCCAGTACGATCAGGGTCGTGGTCACGCGCGCCTCTCTCTTTTTGTTTGGGCGTACTCTAGCGGCGACGGGTGGACCTGCAAGCCTGCGCGGCGTTGCAACCGCCTGCGACATCGCTAGGCTGCACGTGATCAGACGCGGGGACGTTGCCAGATGACGCGAGACGAGGTGCAGGCCCAGTACGAGGCGTTTCCCTATCCCGAACGCAAACCCACGGACGAGCGAAAGCGGCTGATCACCGGCTCGCCTTCGTTGCCGGTCGAGATGGACCATTGGCTGTGGGGCGGTATGCGGGACTGGTCAGTGCCCTTGCGCGTGCTGGTCGCAGGGGGTGGTACGGGTGATGCGCTGATCCAACTTGCGCAGTTGCTGAGCGATGCGGGGCGCCCTTACGAGATCACCTATATCGACATGTCCACCGCGGCGCGGCGGATCGCCGAGAAACGCGCCCAGGTGCGCAAGTTGCAGGGCATCACCTTTGTCACCGGGTCGCTGCTGGATGCGGGCAATCACGGCCCCTTCGACTATATCGACTGCTGCGGCGTGCTGCACCATCTGCCTGACCCGCAGGCTGGTTTTGACGCTCTGGCGCGCGCGCTTGCTCCTCGGGGAGGCATGGGGATCATGGTCTATGCCCCGCACGGGCGCTCGGGCGTTTACGCGCTGCAGGCTGCCTTTGGGCGTATCTTTGCGGGGCTGCCCCCCGAGAGAAGGCTGAAACTGGCAAAGCGCATCTTTGCCGCGCTGCCTGATGCCCACCCGTTCAAGCGCAACACGCGGCTGGTTGACCACAAAAGAGGGGATGCGGGGTTTTATGACCTGCTGCTGCACGGGCGCGACACACCTTTTACCATCACAGAACTACTGTGCGCGCTGAACGCAGCCGGCATGGAGTTCGCCGGAACACCTCAGCCGATGCTTTACGACCCGACGTCGCTGGCAGGGGACGGCGCGGCGGAGTTGAACCCGGTCGAGACCATGCAACTGGCCGAAGACCTGCGCGGCACGTTCAAGACCCACGTGATCTATGCGTGCCCAAAAGGGCAGGTGATCGCCCCACCGCTGGATAAGGGCGATGCCGTGCCGCACCTGCGGGATATGGATGCAGGAGCGTTGGCCGAGCACGTGGCCAAGACCGGGCGGATCACGGTGGATACGGCGGGTGAGGCATTCACATTTGACATTCCCCCCGAAGCCGCCGCGTTGATCGCGCAAGTGGATGGGCTGCGCAATCTGGCGGCGATCGGTGCAACCGGAACTGCGGCTTGGAGAGCGGTCGAGGTGGCGCTTTGCGGGTCGGGGATGATGCACTATTCGCGGATTTTGAGCTAACGCCGCTCGCTCCGTGAACGCAACGATCATTACGCGTTTGGACGCAGCCGTGTCGTGCCCGGCGTCTGTCACTCCTTTTCGAAGGGCTGAAAAGGAATAACTCCATGACATCTTCAACCGCATCCCATGGGAACGCCACGAAAAGGATGGATGAACCGGAGGCGAAACCACGCGACAAACTCGTGCCGTTGGTGATGTCGGTTGGTGCCAAAGAAGTGCTTATGGTGCGCACGCATGATCTAAGCTTGTTTGTGATCACCGATGACAAGAACAAAAAGACCTGTGAGGCCGCACAGCAAAAGATCGCGGAAATCCGTTCACAAGCTGGCAATGAACTGTCGATGTCGATCGTCAGTTCGTAACAAGGGGCGGCCTTTGAGCGCGGTGGCTGAACGAGGGTTCACGTGCATCCCTGTTTGACGGGGATCGGGCAAATTGCCGACCCTGAGGTCATTTTGCGAGCTTCTTGGCCACCAGTTCGTTCACCGCCTTGGGGTTTGCCTTGCCCCCCGTCGCCTTCATCACCTGACCGACGAACCAGCCCACAAGCTTGGGGTTTTCCCGCGCTTTTTCGACCTGCGCGGGGTTGGCGGCGATGATCTCGTCCACCGCGGCCTCGATTGCGCCGGTGTCGGTGACCTGTTTCATTCCGCGCGCTTCGACCACCTCGGCGGGGTCGCCACCGTCTGTATAGATAATTTCGAACAGGTCCTTGGCGATCTTGCCCGAGATGTCTCCTGACGCGATCAGGTCCACGATGCCGCCGAGTTGGGTCGGGGACACGGGGCTGTCGGTGATGTCGCATTCGTCCTTCTTCAGACGTCCGAACAGCTCGTTGATCACCCAGTTCGCCGCCTGTTTTCCATCACGACCCTCTGCTACAGCCTCGAAATAGGCCGCCGTGTCCACCTCTGCCGTCAGGACCGAGGCGTCGTATTCGGTGAGGCCGTAATCCCCCATGAAGCGCGCCTTTTTGGCATCCGGAAGTTCCGGCAGAGACGCTTCGATATCGTCCACCCAAGCCTGTTCAATCTCCAACGGCAGCAGGTCGGGATCGGGGAAGTAGCGGTAGTCATGCGCCTCTTCCTTGCTCCGCATCGAGCGGGTTTCGCCCTTGTCCGGGTCATAAAGACGCGTTTCCTGATCCACCTTGCCGCCGCCTTCGACGATGGCGATCTGGCGGGGCGCCTCGAGCTCGATTGCGGCGTGGATGAAGCGCATGGAGTTCATGTTCTTGATCTCGCAGCGGGTGCCGAGATGCGAGAAATCCTGAGTTTCCTGATACTTCTCGTACTGTCCGGGCAGGCAGATCGACACGTTCACATCCGCGCGCAGGTTGCCGTTCTGCATGTTGCCGTCGCAGGTGCCAAGGTAGCGCAGGATTTGACGCAGCTTGGTGATGTAGGCGGCTGCCTCTTCCGGGCCGCGGATATCCGGGCGGCTTACGATCTCCATCAACGCGACACCGGTGCGGTTGAGATCGACAAAGGACATGTTCGGGTCCATGTCGTGAATGGATTTCCCTGCGTCCTGTTCCATGTGGATGCGTTCGATGCGCACTAGTCGCTTTTTGCCCAGTTCCGGGCCAGGACCCATTTCGACCAGCACTTCGCCTTCGCCCACGATGGGGTGGTACAGCTGGGAAATCTGGTAGCCCTGCGGCAGGTCGGGATAAAAGTAGTTCTTGCGGTCAAAAGCGGATATCAGGTTGATGGCGGCCTTCAGACCCAGCCCAGTGCGCACCGCTTGTTCGATGCAGAACTCGTTGATTACGGGCAGCATGCCGGGCATGGCCGCGTCGACGAAGGCGACATTGGAATTGGGCTCGGCCCCGAATTTCGTAGAGGCGCCTGAAAACAATTTCGCCTTGGAACTGATCTGGGCGTGCACCTCCATCCCGATAACCAGTTCCCAGTCATGTTTCGCCCCTGCAATGGTTTTGACTTTGGGGGTCTCGTAGGTCAGGTCCAGCATCATCATTTCCCAAGGCTAAGGCGGCACGGAACCGGGAATAGATCAGCCCAAGACACGCTGCAAGGGGGCGCGACGAATGCGCCCCTGTACGGGGGGCGGGTTTGTGGCATTGTCGGTTCCATGAACATCACCGAAACTGCAGTCCCGCCGGACAGCCTGATCGCCCCTTTCGCGGCCCTTGAGGCGCATCATTCCGACTGTTTCGAATGCGCACACGAGGGCGCGGTGGCGTTGCCCGATTTCATCCGGGCCTTTTACACCCAGCCACTGTTTCGCGCCGAGCGGGTCGTTTTGCACATCGCGGCCCGTGCGCCGTCCTCGGACGCGGATGTCGAAGCGCTCGCCATCGGCTCGGCCACGCGCTTTGCGGTTTGGGAGGTGGCAGAACGCATGGAGCATGCGGTGCTGCTGATGCAACAGGGTGGTCGGACCTATTCGTGGCTTGAATCGACGCCGGGCGTTTTACGTTTTGGCTCGGTTGTGGTGCCAGTACCGGGACGGGGCGGCAAGCCCGACCTTGGCCCGGTGTTTCACAGCCTGCTTGGGGCGCACAAGCTCTATTCTCGCGCACTGCTGGCGGGTGCGGCGCGGCGGTTGGGTCTGTGAGGGCGCGGTGCACAGGAGTCGCATTTTGCCCGGTGACGCCAGAGATTACGTTTTGCAAGTGTGTCTTGGAGACAGGCTTTGACCAGCCCGCATCGCGGCAAAAACGGCCCGCCAAAGTCACGCTGTACGGGTTTCGACCCCCGTCTTGGTAAAGACGATCTCTTTGCCCGCGCTCAACTCGCGCCGGAACATCTCGGACAGGAAGTAGAGCGCATCGGAATAGCCTGCGGCGGCAAATCGTTCCGGGCAGCGGATGCGCAAGGCATTGTCGAACCCGCGTGCGGCATGCGCCCACAGCATGGGATGCAACTCGGTCAGGTGATCGCGCACGATCCACTCGGCTGCGGCGGCGATCTGGTGGCGCACATAGTCGGATTCGTCCTCTCCGGTCCAGCTCGTGCCCATCGTGTTGGCGCAATAGGCCAGCAGCAGGTTGACAGTGTGCTGGTCGTTTGTATGGCGCAGGATGTCGCGCAGCCCGTCAAGAAAGAATTCCAGATCCACCAGTCCGCAGGCGGTTGAGTCGCTGGCAATCGCATCGAACATCATCCAGGTGTAGGCCCCGGCCCCCCACACATCATGGGTGCGCCCGGCGGCGCGACGGGCCTCGAGTTCCAACTGTTCGTAGCTGCCTTGCCAACGGGGCAGCATACGCGCGCCGAACGCGCGGTAGGCGCGTGGGTTTTTCGGGTCAAGGTCGATCCATGTTTCAAACTGGCGTGCAACTTTACGGGAGTTTCCGCCTAGCCCGGCAGACAGGGCGCACTGGGTCGCCGCGAGCAGTGGCGACTCCAGTGCGGTGGCGTCAAACCCGTCCAAGATGTTGGCGGCACGATCGAAATGCGCTGAAAACGCTTCACGGTTGGCCATCGGGATTTCGATGTCCCAACCGTTTCCGCGCCATGCCCAACCCAGGTCGATATGGGTCATCGCCACTATGGCGGCAAGGGCGGGATTCCCTGGGTTTTCCGACAGCACATGTTCCAGCGCCTCGATACCGGCCATCAGCGGTGCGTCATGGGCCGGGCGTCCGCTGAGCAGCGCGTGTTCCGCAGCACTCACCACATCCGAGCGTGCACCAAAAGCCAAAAGCTCGGCCACCGGCATGCCGCCTGGCGTTTTATGCCGGTCGTGGTCTGCCTGCATGATCGTGTCCGTCAGGCGCTGCCACTCTTCGATCCGGGCCAGTTTCAATGCGCGGGATTGATGGATGTCGCGGCAGCGTTCTTCGCCTGTGGGGTCAGGGCAAAGAATGCGCACACCTTTGTGCAACCCCGTCATCACCTGCACCGGAACTTCGCTGCGCTCGGTACTTTTCTCTTCAAGAACGCCATCATGTGCCATGATGGTCTGGCCAACCCTGAAGCGCGCGCGGATTTGCGCGAGGGGAGCGATGATGCGTTCTGCGAGTGCCATAAACTGCGTCCGTTACTATTTACTTGCCCAAACTGATCGGAAATTGGGTCACAAAGAGGGCGCTTGCAGGACATGTTCGCGCTGCTTTGGTGGAGTTTTCGGGCTGCGTGTGTGGCGGAACAGCACAATCGAGCCGAACTGGGTGGATTGTTGCCAGCAATTGGTCAAAATCCGCCTGATATCGTTAACTTCTGGACAGGTTTGATCCTGCGCGCACATAGTTGGCGTCATGTTTTTCGACACTGTCCATATGACGCGGCGCTTTGCCTTGGCCATGATGTCCGTTTTACTGGTTCAAGGCGCGCAGGCGCACGAGCATGACCTTGCTGCGACCCCCGGAGCATCCGCGGGGCCTGAAGCGGCGCTTGTGCTACCGCAAACAGACATGGTTGACCTGCGCCCGTCTGCGGGCGACTTCGGCGGCCTGCGCCCGCCTGCCCGCGATGGCAATGTGCCCGCGACGCGCTGGAGCCATCAACCCCGTCACATGCTGTGGAATCGCGCCGCCCTGAGTGCTCTCAAGACGCATGGCCAGCCGCTGGTCGACATGGAACCCGGCGATATCGCTGACTGGTGCCCGCGCTATCCCGAGGCGGGTCCCGATCAGCGTCGCGCCTTCTGGGTGGGGTTCCTGTCGGCCCTTGCCAAGCACGAAAGCACCTATAAACCGCAGGCAGTCGGGGGCGGGGGGCGCTGGTACGGCTTGCTGCAGATATTGCCCGCTACCGCGCGTGGCTATGGCTGCAATGCCGGGACCGGCACGGCCCTCAAGAACGGGGCGGCCAATCTCAGTTGTGCGGTGCGTATCATGGCAGTGACGGTGCCGCGCGACGGGGTGATCTATGGTCGTGGCGGGCGTGGGGTGGCTGCGGATTGGGGGCCAATGCGATCACGTGCCAAGCGGGCGGATATGGCCGGTTGGCTGCGCCGCCAGAACTATTGCGCGCCGCTGTCCGCCACCCGCCCGCAATCGCGCCCGGTGGTCATTGCACAGGATTGAGCCGGCGTCAGTCTTGTTCGATCCGCGCAATGATAATGTCCCAGACTTCCGGATAGGTCAGCAGCAACAGATGGCCATTCCCTTCGATCAGGGTCAGGTTTGCATCGGGCAGGGTCGCGACAAAGCGCGCAGTCGGGCGGGGCGGAAACACCGGATCGACCGCACCGTGATAGAAATCGAGCGTGGCCCCGGCAAGCGCCTCGGGGTTGGGGTTGCGCCAGCGCCGCAGGGCACGGGTGTGACGGCGCCCCAACCCTTTGCTGGGCAGAGCGATGCGATCATCGTTCGCGGCGACCAGTTGATCGGCAGCTTTGGCCACTTCAGGATCGGTCTTTTCATCCGGACCGTAGGCAAGCTCACGGTAGTATTCCAGCCAGACGGTGCGCGGGTTCAGGCTGCCCTTGCGCAGGGCCGCCGCTACGGTTCCCGCCGCCCCCCGTACGCCCGCCAGCACAGGCTGCGGGGCGGGCAGCGCGGTCGAGATCGCATGCACATGCACGATGGTATCAGGGCTGGTGATCCTGATCCGCTTGGCCGCCTCGAGCGCGATCACCGCGCCGGTCGAGTGGCCTACAAGGTCGATGCGCTTCAACTCCGCCTCGTGCACCAGCACCGCGATGCGGGCCGCGTCGCGGTCGATGTCCACCCATTCCTCGTCCGGTCGTCCGTTGAACCCCGGCAGGCGGAAATAGCCTACGGCCCGGTTCGGTGCGATTGCCCGTTGCAAGGGAGCCAGCACGGTGATCGGGCTCATCGCCCCAGGTATCCCGATCACGGCGGTGTCGGCCCGTGCGAGGGAGGCCGCATCAAACAGCAAAGGGTCACTTGCATCGGGTTGTTCGGGAACGGCGCAGGCCGCCAGCAGCCACAGGCCAAGGACCAGGACGAGCCCCCTCATCCCAGCAGCGAAAAGTGATGGCGTTCGACCTTGATGCCGCGCGCGGTCAGCTCGTCTTCGAAAATTTCGGGGTGCGGCGTGCTTTCCAGTGGCAGGCGCACCTTGCGCCCGCTGGTCAGAACCGCACTTGCGCGCACCGAGAAATCAAGCCGCGTGTCAAGGCGCATGTGGCTGATCTTGTCCCATGTGATATCGCCCGTGCGCGCGCCCGCGAACCAGCTGAGGCCCTGCGCCGACAGCGCCACGCCAGACTTGCGCCCCGCGATCAGGTCATAGAGCGCGGGCAGGGTGCACAGCCCGATCAGGCCCATCAGCCAAGGTGCCGCGTTGACCAACACGATCGCGGCAAGAATGGCGGCCCAGACAGCCACAACAGCCACCAGCGTCTTGCGGTTTCTGCCTGTGGTTTCATAGCTGTAGGGCGTCATCACTTCTCAGCGACCACCGGTGACTTCGAGTGCCGAACCGGTGACGTAACTTGCATCCGGCGAGGCCAGCCAGAGGATAGCGCGCGCCACTTCCTCTGGCGATCCGGCGCGCTTCATCGGCACCATATGGGCCAGTTTCTGCGCGCGTCCCGGCTCGCCCCCCTTGGCGTGCAATTCGGTGTCGATCAGGCCCGGACGTAGCGACATGACGCGGATATTGTCGCCCGCCACTTCGTCCGACAGCCCCTTGGTAAACGTGTCAATGGCCGCCTTGGACGCGGCATAGTCTACGTAAAGGTTGGGCGAGCCCAGCCGCGCCGCCGCTGACGAGATGTTGACGATTGCGCCACCATCCCCTTGGGCCTGCATCCGTATCACCGCCTCTTTGGCGACCAGCATCGCGCCGATCACGTTGACATTCATCATTTGCACCAGGCGGGCGTGGTCCATCTCGACCAGTTTGGCAGTTTGCCCGACAATGCCTGCATTGTTGATCAGCACGTCGATACGTCCAAATGCATCATCCACGACCTTATAAATCGCGGCGATATCATCCGGGTCCGCCACGTCACCCTGTGCCAGATGGACAACGCTGCCTGCGGCCTCGACCTCGGCCTTGACCGCTTCGGCACCGGCGGTGTTGCTGCGATAGTTCAGCACGAAATCATAGGTCTCGGCTCCAAGGCGTGCGCAGGCGGCGCCGATCCCGGCAGAGGCACCTGTGATCAGGCAGATGGGGCGTTGGGTCATTTGGGCATCCCTTTTTCTTCAGTGTTGCACGGGCGGCGCGTCATCCGTGCCCGCAGTATAAATATGAAAGCCGTCTAGATCAGCCTTGCCAAGCCGTGCGCCCGCCATGCGCAGCGTGGCATAGCCCAAGGTCAGATGGAATTGCGCATTGGGCAAGGCATAAAGCAGGGCATAGTCCCGCCCCGATTGGGTCAACGTCGTCTCGCCCGCGATATGGGTGATCTGGCGGGCATCCGCGTCGTCGAAATCGGGCCGCGCCAGCTGGTCGAGCAGGTATTTCATATCCTCGGACAGTGCGACGATCACGGCTGCGTCCGTTTCCAGTGGCAAGTCGGGGATGTCCCGGCCGACCAGCGGCAGCACGGTACGCCCCACATATCCAAGCGCGCAACAAAGGTGCTGCCCGCCCGTGAAACCATCCGGGGCAAGGCGGGCGGAGAGGGGGACGGGGTCGTCCAGTTTGCCGATCAGCCGGGGCACAGTCTGCACCAGTCGTTTGAGTGGCGGGACGGTGGCGTCAAAGAGGTCCATGGGCGGCGCCTTTTTCTGCGTGCGGGAATGAGGGGGCCTTACAGCGGCTATGCCGCAAACCTGCAAATGCATCAAGGATGTGCGTCAGGGCCCCCTCGGGCTCCGCGGTAGTCAAACCTGGAAGGGGTCGCCAGACTGCGCTCAGGCCTCGCGGATGCGGGTGATCATTTCTGTGGTGTCACGGCTGAGGTTCGGGGTGGCGGCGATCCGGTCCAGTTCCTTGCTGATCATCGACTGGCGGATCGCGTCATAGCGCCGCCACGTCTGAAAGGCCGCGCACATCCGCGCGGTGGTTTGCGGGTTCACGGGGTCGAGTTTGATCAGCCAGTTCGCCAGCAGCGTGTAGCCGGAACCGTCGCGCGCGTGAAACCCCGCGTGATGGCCTGCAAGTGCCCCCAGTGTCGCGCGGAAGCGGTTGGGGTTCTTCCAGTTGAAGGCCGGATGCGTGGTCAGGGCCTTTGCGGTGTCTGCCGCATTGTCCGGTTCGGCCACACTCACTTGCAGAGAGAACCATTTGTCCATGACCAGCCGGTCGTCTTTCCACTGTGCTTCGAACTGCGACAGGGCGGCATCGCCGCGTCCTGCGCGGATCAGGTGGGCCAGTGCGCTCAGTTGCTGGGTCATGTTATCGGCGGAGTCGTATTGTTGTTGCGCAAGTTCCCCCCCGTCGAGGCGCGAGATCAGCGACAGCGCCGAATTGCCAAGCGCGCGCATGCCCGACTGTCTGGCATCAGGGGCATAAGACGCTTGTACCTGCTGAGCGGCATAAAGGGCGGGCAGCGCGTCGGCCATCCGTTCGGCCAGTGCCTGTTTCAGCCCCTGCACTGCGTTCCAGATCGCGTCCGGATCAGGCGTGTGGCCCAGCCGGTACAATTCTGCAGCCAGTTGAGACTGGCCCGGCAGGTCAAGCATCAACGACCGATAGGCCGGGTCAAGGCTGTTATCGCCCCATGCTCTTTCTATCCCGCTCAGCCATGCCTCATCCGGGGCCATGCCCTTGGTGATGGTCGCGATCAGCGAGGCGCGGGCCAGTTTGTTTCCGGCCTCCCACCGGTTGAACGGGTCGGTGTCGTGGGCCAGCAGGAACGCATCGTCCGCCGCGTGATCCAGCACCACAGGGGCGGAAAAGCCGCGCAAGACGGACGGCACCGGTCTGTCCGCAAGGCCGGGGAAGGAAAAGCTTTGGCTCGCCTTGGTCAACTCCAGCACCTGCGTGGGCATGACTTCTGATCCATCCGCGCCCAGAAGGCCCACGGCGACCGGGATCACTAGCGGTTGCGGATCGGGTGTAGTGCTTGAGGGCGGCGTGGATTGCGTCAGCTCCAGCGTGTAGGTGCCATCCGCGAAGCTGTCGGTCACGGACAGGTGCGGCGTGCCGGCCTGCGAATACCAGCGCGCGAATTGCGATAGATCCCGGCCCGTTACATCCTCGAACACCTTCAGCCAATCCTCGATGGTGCAGGCCTGCCCGTCGTGGCGGTCGAAATATAGGTCGAGCGCCCTTGCGTAGGACGTATCCCCGACCAGCGTTTTCAACATGCGGATCACCTCGGCCCCTTTTTCATAGACCGTGGCGGTGTAGAAGTTGTTGATTTCCTGAAAGCTTTCGGGGCGGACCGGGTGGGCCAGCGGGCCCTGATCCTCGGGGAACTGGCGGGCGCGAAGGTCGATCACGTCGCTGATCCGTTTCACGGGTTCCGAGCGCATGTCGGCAGTGAACTGGCTGTCGCGAAAGACCGTGAGTCCCTCTTTCAGAC
>CAYGPT010000013.1:14509-60226 GCA_964351755.1 uncultured Rhodobacterales bacterium
GCTGGAACCAGTCGCGACAGGTGATGCGGTTGCCGGTCCAGTTGTGGAAATATTCATGCGCGATGATCGCCTCGATCCGTTCGAAATTCCCATCTGTCGAGGTTTCGGGGCTGGCGAGCACGGCGGAGGCGTTGAAGATGTTCAGGCCCTTGTTTTCCATAGCGCCCATGTTGAAATCGTCTACGGCCACGATGTTGAACACATCAAGGTCGTAGGCACGGCCATAAACATCCTCGTCCCATTTCATGGAGTCCTTGAGAGCCTGCATGCCGAAGGCGCATTTGCCCTCGTCCCCGGGACGGACATAAAGCGCAAGGTCGACGCGGCGCCCCTCCATCGTCGTGAAGCTGTCGCGATGCGCGACCAATTCGCCCGCGACCAGCGCGAACAGATAGGCGGGCTTGGGCCACGGATCATGCCATTCGGCCCAGCCATCGCCCGAGGCCACCGGGTTGCCGTTGGACAACAACGTGCCGTGGGGGCCGTTGATGCGCACGGTAAAGGTGCTCATCACGTCGGGGCGGTCGGGGTAATAGGTGATCTTGCGAAACCCTTCGGCCTCGCACTGGGTACAGTACATGCCGTTCGACAGGTACAGCCCTTCGAGGGCGGTGTTGGCCGCCGGGTCGATCTGCACTTCGCACTCCCATGTGAAGGGCATATTTGGTACGTCGCAGGTCAGCCCCTGTTCATTCAAGGTCGGTGTTACCGCCTCGCCGTCGATTTTGGCCGAGATCAGGGTCAGGTTTTCGCCATGCAGGAAGAATGTGCGATCGGTCGCATCCTTGTTCGGGGCGAAGCGGATGCGCGAGGTGACGCGGGTGGCCGAAGGGGCCAGATCAAACGTCAGATGCACCTCTTGAACGGTAAAGCCGAAGGGGGTGTAATCTGCCAGGTAGATAGTCTGGGGGGCCGCATCGCGCATGTCTTGCTCACTTCTCATCATCTCGGTGCAGGGGGCCTGTACTGAACGCGACGGTAGTGCGACGGTGCGCGGGCTTCAAGGTGCCACTGGCCGGTGCGGTCGACTTGAAATGGGGCGGGGGCGCACCATGATGTGCTGGGTGTATCAGGCTGTGACAAGTGACCGGTATGACGCAGCTAAGGCATGCACCGTTGCATGGACAGACGAGCGCCAAGACGCCAAACGGGCTGCGGTCTTGTGCGGATCGCACTGGATGGGGCGGCAATAAGGATGCGCGACCCCTTGGACTTGCATTGCGCGAACTACACAAGGGACGTCCCATCGCACTGAGGGAAAGGGCAAACCGCAGATGACGACGGTGGTCTGGTTCAAACGGGATTTGCAGGTGCAGGATCACCCTGCCTTGGCCCGCGCCGTCATGCTGGGCGATGTGATACCGCTTTATGTGTTCGAGCCGGAGTATTGGGCCGAACCGGATGTTTCCGGTCGGCAGTTCGACTTTGTGCGTGAGGCGGTGCGCGATCTGGCTGTGCACTGCGCGCGTCTGGGTGCGCCGCTGGTGATCCGAGTGGGTCGCGTTGTGGACGTGTTGGACGATCTGCGCCGCGACATTCCCTTTGAGACTGTGATCAGCCACGAGGAAACCGGAAACGGCTGGACCTATGCCCGCGACCGTGCCGTGGCTGGATGGTGTCGTGCCCATGCGGTCCGGTGGGAGGAACTGGCGCAATCCGGCGTCGTGCGCCGTTTGAACGGTCGCGATGGCTGGGCCGGGCAGCGCAATGCGTTCCTGCGAACCCCGCAACTGAACGTGCCGCAGCGGCTGGCAGGCCCCACCCTGCAGTCCGACGATATCCCCAACCTCGTGGGGTCGGATCATTGCCCCGACCGTCAGCCGGGCGGGCGGGATGCGGGCCTTGCCTTGCTTGACACGTTTCTGAGCGCCCGGGGGCAGACATACCGGCGCGACATGTCCTCGCCCGTGACGGGGGAAACCGCTTGTTCCCGCCTGTCCCCCTACCTTGCCTTTGGCTGTCTGTCGGGACGCGAAGTGGCGCAGGCCACGGCGGCACGGCAGCGTGCCGCAAAGGGCACGCTTACCGGCTGGGGCGGGTCGCTGAAATCCTTCCAAGCCCGTTTGGCCTGGCGTGACCATTTCATGCAAAAGCTTGAGGATGAACCGGCACTTGAACACCGATGCCTGCATTCCGCCTATGAAGGATTGCGTCCCGCCGAACCTGACGCTGCGCGTCTTGCGGCGTGGGTTGCGGGCGAGACGGGCCTGCCCTTTGTCGATGCCTGCATGCGCTACCTGGCCGCGACGGGGTGGCTGAATTTCCGCATGCGCTCGATGCTGATGGCAGTGGCGTCCTATCACCTCTGGCTCGACTGGCGCGCCACGGGGCTACATCTGGCGCGTCAGTTCACCGATTTCGAACCCGGCATTCACTGGCCACAGGTGCAGATGCAATCCGGTACGACAGGCATGAACACCGTGCGCATCTATAATCCTGTCAAGCAGGGCGGCGATCAGGACCCGACCGGCGCCTTCACCCGCCGTTGGTGCCCGGAACTGGCGGATGTGCCCGACAGGCACCTGCAATCCCCATGGACTTGGGACGGCGCGCGCACGCTCTTGGGGCGCGCCTATCCCGAACCGATCGTGGATGTGACGCAAGCTGCGCGTGAAGCGCGCGAGCGGGTCTGGGCCGTGCGACGCGGGGGCGCGTTCCGCGATGAGGCACGCAAGGTCATCGACAAGCACGCCAGCCGCAAGGACAGTGCCGGCCAATTCGTGAATGACCGCGCGCCCAAACGCAGGGCTGGGGCAACCCCCGCCTCTGACCGTCGCCAGATGGGGTTCGATTTCTAATGGCTTACATTAGGTATGACTTCTGATGGCAAAGATGCGCAAGAAAGCGGACCTGCCGCAAAAGACCTGCCCGGCCTGCAAGCGCCCGTTCGTCTGGCGCAAGAAGTGGGAAAAGGTCTGGGACGAGGTCAAATACTGCTCGGATAGGTGCCGCCGCGCGGCGCGGACCTGAACACTCTTGTCTGATGCGGCCCGGTCGCATTACCTTTCCAATATTCCAAGATCACACCCAATTATTCGAATGCATTTTAGGAGGGACGATGATGTTCATTACGACGCGCATTTTGAAACCCGTACTTGCTGTGGCTGCGGCCCTGACCATGGTCACCAAACTCGCCGCACAGGATGCTCCTGCGCCGCCCGACCTGCTCAGCTTTGCCAATGGCGCGCTGCCCGTTTCGGTGTCGAGCGGACCCACGGACTTTCGCACAGGCATGACCGAAGCCGTCCGCCTGATCGACGGCAATCCGCTCAAGTCCGTGATGACCCCGAAACCGGGCGCGGCGACGGATATGCTCCAGTTCGTCTATGCCTTGCCCGCGCCCACCCGGTTCAGCGGGTTCGGCGTGCCAAATGTAAGCGAAACGCCCAGCCCGTATCAGACCTTCTTCCGCACGGTCGAACTGTTCGGGTCCATGGACGGACCCGAGGGGCCGTTCCTGCCCATCGCCAGCGGGGTGCTGGTCGCCCATGACGAGAAAGGGCAGGTCAGCAATCTGAACCTTGTGGCTGACGTGCCGCCCGCACGCTGGGTTCTGTTGCGCCTGTCGGGTGGGCTGGACGTGCAGGTCGACAAGACGTTTTTCGAATTCAGCGAGGTGATCGGGATCGGCGCACAGGACGCAGCCCCGATGTCGGACCGGTTCAACGGCGTCTGGAAGGGGCGTGGTGTCGACATTGAACTGGCACAGGACGGGCCCAGCGTGACGGGGTGCTATGACAAGAAAGACAAGCTGACCGGCACAGTGGACGGCTCAGTTCTGCGCGCAGTCGGGCAGGACGCAGGCGGGGTGCCATCGCATTTCATCCTCGTTGTCGCAGAGGACGGGACCTTGCGTGGCCTGCGCTCGACCAATGGCGCGCCGTTCAAGCCCTATGACGGTGACGCGACGGGGGCGGCGGGGGGGTGCCTGCCGTCCGAACCGCCCTCGATCGGGTGCGGTGACATCGTGCACGGCATCCGGTTCGATTTCGATTCCGACGCCATTCGCCCCGAATCCGATGCCATCCTGTCGGCTTTGTTTGCCGGGCTCGCGCAGGCGCAGGTCGCGGGCATCGAAATTGTCGGCCATTCCTCAAGCGAAGGGGCGGCAGACTATAACCGCAACCTGTCGCAACGCCGCGCGGCGTCGGTCGTGGCCAATCTGGTGGCACGCGGCCTGCCTGCGGCGCGCTTGTCGGCGGCAGGCATGGGTGAGGATGTCCCCATCGCCAGCAATGATGACGAAGCCGGGCGATCGCTCAATCGCCGCGTCGAAATCCGCTGTTCCGGGTGAAATGTTGAGCAGCCAGGCGCTTTGGTAAAAATTGTTGACCAATGATGTTTACGATAGGAAACTTTTTCTCTAATCCTCACCCTGACTCGTGAAATCGGTACAGGAGAGCATCATGTCGACATACGTGGAACGGGCAGAGTTGCGGGTGGCGGACACGCTGGCGCAATTCATCGAAACGCAGGCGCTTCCGGGCACGGGTGTCGCCTCGGCCGATTTCTGGACCGGGTTTTCGGCGCTGGTGCATGATCTGGGTCCCAAGAACCGGGCGCTGCTCGCCACGCGCGAAGAGATGCAGGCCAAGATCGATGACTGGCACATCGCCCACCGCGCGGACCAACACGATGCGGTGGCCTACACCGCCTTTCTGAAGGAGATCGGGTATCTCGTGCCTGAGGGGCCGGATTTCGAGATCGAGACTACGAATGTGGACCCCGAAATCGCCTCCGTTCCCGGGGCGCAGCTGGTGGTGCCGATCATGAATGCGCGGTTCGCTTTGAATGCGGCCAATGCGCGGTGGGGCAACCTATACGACGCGCTTTATGGCACCGATGCGCTGGGCGATCTGCCAACTGGCAAAGGGTATGATGCGGCGCGCGGCGCGCGCGTGATCGCATGGGCCAAAGGGTTCCTGGACGACGCCGTGCCGCTGGTCGGGGCCAAATGGGCGGATGTCGATCATCTGGGCGTGGACGGTCATGCGCTGGTGCTGCGCGCGGGCGGGGCTGATGTGGCATTGGCAGATCCTGCGCAATTCGCAGGCTCTGCCAAGTCCGACGACTGGGGCATGTTCCTGTTCAGGAACAATGGTCTGGGGATCGAAATTCTTGTCAATTCCGACAACGAAATCGGCAGCACGGACCCTGCCAACATTGCCGCTGTGAACCTTGAATCCGCCATGTCCACCATCATGGATTGCGAGGATTCCGTCGCCGCCGTCGATGCGGACGACAAGGTGCTGGCCTATTCCAACTGGCTGGGCCTGATGAAAGGCGATCTGTCCGAAACCTTCGAAAAGGGTGGCAAGACAGTCACCCGCCGGATGTACGACGATTTCACCTATACCGGACCTGACGGCCAGCCCGTGGTGGTCAAGTGCCGCAGCCTGATGCTGGTGCGCAATGTGGGCCATCTGATGACCAACCCGGCCATCCTCGACCGCGAGGGGCTTGAGATCGGCGAGGGGCTGATGGATGCGATGGTGACCACGCTGATCGCGATGCACGATCTGAAAAAGACCGGTGGCATGCGCAATTCGGTCAAGGGGTCCGTCTATGTGGTCAAGCCCAAGATGCACGGACCCGCCGAAGTCACCTTTGCGGACGAGATTTTCACCCGCGTCGAAAAGGTGCTGGGCCTGCCTGCCAATACGGTCAAGCTGGGCATCATGGACGAGGAACGGCGCACGAGCGCCAACCTCAAGGAATGCATCCGTGCCGCCAAGGCGCGCGTCGCCTTTATCAACACAGGCTTTCTCGATCGCACGGGCGATGAAATCCACACCTCGATGGAGGCGGGCCCGATGATCCCCAAGGGCGAGATGAAGGGGGCGAAGTGGATCGCGGCCTATGAGGATCGCAATGTAGACATCGGCCTTGCCTGCGGTCTCAAGGGTCGCGCGCAGATCGGCAAGGGGATGTGGGCGATGCCCGACCTGATGGCGGACATGCTAAAGGCCAAGATCGCACACCCCCAGTCCGGTGCGACCTGCGCATGGGTGCCGTCGCCCACGGCGGCCACTCTTCACGCGACACACTATCACAAGGTCGACGTGCTGGCCCGGCAGGACGAGATCCGGACGGGTGGCACGCGCGGCAAGCTTGCGGACCTGCTGAGCATTCCGGTTGCGCTGGGGCGCAACTTTTCGGATGACGAAATCATGCATGAGTTGGAAAACAACGCCCAAGGCATCCTTGGCTATGTCGTGCGCTGGGTCGATCAGGGTGTGGGCTGTTCCAAGGTGCCCGACCTCAACGACGTGGCCCTGATGGAGGACCGCGCCACCTGCCGCATCTCGGCGCAGGCGCTGGCCAACTGGCTGCACCACGGGGTGGTGAGCGAGGATCAGGTGATGGCCGCGCTCAAAAAGATGGCCGCGGTCGTGGACCGCCAAAACGCCTCTGATCCCGCCTATATTCCGATGGCGCCGGGCTTTGACGGGGTTGCGTTCAAGGCGGCATGCGATCTGGTGATTTCGGGCCGTGTGCAGCCGTCGGGTTATACCGAGCCTGTACTGCATGCCCGCCGGTTGGAGTTCAAGGCAGCGTAAGACACGGGTTCAGGGGCGGGACCGAGGGGCTTTCTGCCCCCTCGGGCGCCCCCGAGGATGTTTTGAAATCAGAGAAGAGGGACGGGCGCCTGTTGCACCGGTCCGCATGAAGGAGACGGGATATGGGACTTACACTGGATCAGGCGCGCACGATGATTGCGGCGACTTTGGCCAAGGGGCACGAGATGGGGTTCAAGCCCCTGTCCGTGGTCGTGCTGGATGCGGGCGGGCATGTGCTGGCATTCGAGCGTGAAGATGGCGCGTCGCCGGGCCGGTTCGGCATTGCGCAGGGCAAGGCCTATGGCTCGGTCATGCTGGGCATGGCAGGCACGGCGCAAAAGGCGCGCGCCGACGCGCAGGCCTATTTCATGGCCGCCATGAACGGGGTTTACGGCGGCAAGGTCGTACCTGTGCCAGGTGGCATCCTGGTTCGCGATTCGTCCGGTGATGTGATCGGCGCACTTGGGGTTACTGGTGATACATCCGACAACGACGTGATCGCGGGAGAGGCCGGGATCGCTGCCGCGGGCCTTGTGGCGGAAATTTAGGCGCATGCATATCTGCGAGCCAGTGCACAGTGTTCTGCGCGCAGGCTTGCACTAGGCTTGCGTGATGCTCGCGATTATAAACAGCCAACGCGCGTGAATCACGAGGACACTATGGCCCGCCCGATCATTGGTATCATTTCGAACCTGCACACGATCAACGAAGAATACCAGGTGCAGGCCGCCGGGCTGATCAACATCTCTGCCGTGGCGGATGTGGCCGAAGGCTTGCCGCTGCTGGTGCCGGGCGAGCCGGAAAAGGTGCGCATTTCCGATCTGCTGGAGCATTGTGCGGGGTTCGTGTTCACCGGAGGGCGCGCAAACGTGCACCCCGAGGAATACGGCGAAGAGCCGACCGACGCGCACGGAGATTTCGACCGTAACCGCGATGCCGTCACCTTGCCCCTGATCCGGGCGCTGGTCGAGCGTGGCCAGCCTTTCCTGGGCATTTGCCGGGGCTTTCAGGAGGTGAACGTGGCCATGGGCGGTACACTTTATCCCGAAATCCGGGACTTGCCCGGGCGCGACAACCACCGCATGCCCCCTGATGGCACGCTGGAGGAGAAGTTCGCACTGCGCCACAACGTGACCTTTTCCGAAAATGGCGTGTTCCACAAACTGATGGGCGCGCAATCGGTGCTGACCAACACACTGCATGGACAGGGGATCAAAACTCCCGGTCCGCGTGTTGTGGTGGATGGACATGCGCCCGACGGCACGGCCGAGGCGACCTATATCGACGGCGCGCCCGGCTTTACCCTGTCGGTGCAATGGCACCCGGAATGGAACGCCAAGGCTGACCCGGTTTCCCGCCCACTGTTCGAGGCATTCGGCGCGGCCTGCCGCGACTGGGCCGACGGGGGCCGCGCCCGGCCCATGTTGCGCAGCGCCTGAGTTAACCCGGTCTTAACCACGTCTGCGCCAAGCTGGGATCATGCCCAGCCATGTCCGCTTCAAATCACCCGGTCTGACCTACTTCTTCACCGCCCGCGCGGCGCGAAAGGGGGGCGACTTGTTCGTATGCAACGTTGACGCGTTGCGCTCTGCGATGCGCCGCACGCGGGACACGCATCCATTCGATATAGATGAGATCGTGGTGTTGCCCGACGTCATTCACACGCTTTGGACCTTGCCGGAGGGGGATGAGAACTTCTCCCTGCGCTGGCGCATGCTCAAGAGCCTGTTTTCCCGCAGCGTGGATGCGCCGGGCCTTGTGGGTGGGTATCCGTTGCGTCCAGGGGAAAAGGGGCTTTGGCAGCGCCGGTTCTGGGAACACGTGATCCGCGATGCGGACGATCTGGCGGCGCACCGGCACATGATCTTTTGCGCGCCGGTGCAGGCGGGGTTGGTGAACCGGCCCGCGCAATGGGCCCATTCCTCGATCCATCGGGCGATGGCAGGTGGGGCCGATGTGCCCGAGTCTGTCGGCGAAGGCCATCTTCCCTACGTGCCAGAGCGCGTGGAACGTGCGCCGTACGCGATCAGCGGCTTAAAGCAAGGCGCCCATGTGGGGCGCCACACTCAGACGGTCTGTCCGCCCGAAATTTGAATGCACTGCCCGTTGATGCTTTGCGACCCCGGTCCCACCAGCCACAGGGCGGCTGCCGCCACTTCCTCGACATCCAAGAGGCGTTTGTGACGGTTCGCGTCGGTCATGACTTTGCGTGCAGCCGCTTCGCTCATGCCGGTACGCGCCGCGATCGACTCCTGATTGCGCGCCACGATGGGCGTGTCCACATAGCCCGGACACAGCGCATTGAACGTAAAGGGATGGCCGATGTAGTCCTCGGACAGGGACCGGATCAGCCCGATCAGCGCGTGTTTGGAGGCCGCGTAGGCTGCAGCCCCGGGCAAGCCCCGCAGGCCTGCGATCGAGGACACCGCGATCACCCGCCCCCAGTCCGTGCCGCGCATGCCTGCCAGGCACTCGCGGATGGTCAGGAATGCGCCATCCAGATTGGTGGCCATGATGTCGCGCCAAAAGGCCATGTCAGTCTTGTGCAGGGCGCGCCCTTCGGCAATGCCCGCATTGGGCACGCAAATCTGTACGGGCCCGCGCAGCTTGACCGCGTCTGCGATGACGCGGGTGACAGACGCCTCGTCGCGCACATCCATGGCCGCACCGTACAGACCGTCGCCTGCCACACCGTCCAGCACCTCTTGACGCCGCCCCGTGATCGTGACCTGCGCGCCGCGCGCGGCCAAAGCCTGCGCAATGGCCAGCCCGATCCCGGTCCCGCCCCCGGTGACCAGGGCGTGTTTGCCCATCAATGCCGCGTGATCCGTCATGCCTGTCGTCCTTTGATCCTGGATGTGCTGAAACTGTGGGCTGGCCTTGCCCAAGGTTCAATCAGAATTCCAAATTTCACCACTGGTAACTGGTGCGCGTTGGCGTCAAGGCGTTGACAGGGCAAGGGCAGATGGTAACGATCCGTGCGCGGGGCGATCTAATGAAAAACATACTTGATATTCCGCCGGTCTGGTTGGTGATGGCATTGCTGCTGGCATGGTGTCAGGGGCGGTTTCTGCCCTTGGGTATCAGTGTCGACCATCCGGTAACCCAGACGATGGCAGGTTTGCTTGTGGGGGCGGGTGTCATTTTGATCCTTGCGGCGGTCTTTGCCCTGTGGCGCGGGCGCACTACGGTCCTCCCACACCAGGTGCCAAGTCAACTGGTGACCACGGGCGTCTATGCCCGAACGCGCAATCCGATCTATCTGGCGGATGCGTTGATCCTGACCGGGCTGATCCTGCGCTTTGATGCGCTGCCGTCGCTGGTCTTTGTGCCGTTCTTCGTCTGGTGGATCGAGTATCACTTCATCGTCCCCGAGGAGGATCGGATGCGCAGCGTCTTTCGGTCCGAATTTGCCCGCTACGAACAAAAAGTGCGTCGCTGGGTCTAAACCTTTGCATCTATTGCGCGTGTGACGTAACCGCCCGTCTTGTATCTCTTTATCGGTAAAGGTAGTGGACTGTGGCGCGGCGCGCGCCATTTTGCGCAACGCCACCGCCGAATACACGACTGACACGACTGACACGACTGCCAGGAGGAGCGCTCCGGATGAAGATCGGAACACCAAAAGAAACCTTTGCCGGAGAGCGCCGGGTCGCCATGACGCCTGACAGCGCCGCTGCCCTGCAAAAGCTGGGCCATACTTGTGTGATCGAAACCGGAGCAGGGCTCGAGGCCGGCTTTGACGATGACGCTTACAAGGCCGCCGGTGTCGACGTGGTCAAGACCGCAGCCGCCCTTTGGAAGGCTGCCGACGTGCTCGCAAAGGTCCGTGTACCAGATGAGACCGAGATGAAGCGCCTGCGCGAAGGGCAAACGCTGATTTCCTTCTTCAGCCCCGTCGCGGACGAGAAAAAGATGCAGGACGCTGCCAAGAAAGGCGCAACCGTCATTGCGATGGAGATGATCCCCCGTATCAGCCGCGCCCAGAAGATGGACGCGCTGTCCTCGATGGCCAATATCGCCGGCTACCGCGCTGTGATCGAGGCAGGCAACAACTTTGGCCGCTTCTTTACCGGCCAGATCACAGCGGCGGGCAAGGTGCCCCCGGCCAAGGTTCTGGTTGTCGGTGCCGGTGTTGCGGGCCTCGCTGCCATCGGGACGTCGACCAGCCTTGGCGCGATTACCTATGCCTTCGACGTGCGCCCCGAAGTGGCCGAGCAGGTCGAATCCATGGGCGCCGAATTCGTCTATCTTGATTTCGAGGAAGAACAGCAGGACGGCTCCGCCTCGGGCGGCTATGCCTCTGTTTCGTCCCCTGAATTCCGGGAGGCGCAGCTGACCAAGTTCCGTGAACTGGCCCCCGACGTCGATATCGTCATCACCACGGCCTTGATTCCGAACCGCGAAGCGCCCGAGCTTTGGACCGACGACATGGTCGCGGCGATGAAACCCGGTTCCGTCATCGTCGACCTTGCCGCGGAAAAGGGTGGCAACTGCAAGCTGACCGTCATGGACGAAAAGGTCGTGACCGAAAACGGCGTGACCATCATTGGCTACACCGATTTCCCGTCCCGGATGGCGACGCAGGCCTCGACTCTGTACGCGACCAACATCCGCCACTTGATGACGGACCTGACCCCGGAAAAAGACGGGGTGATCAACCACAACATGGAAGACGACGTGATCCGTGGCGCCACCATCGCCCATGGGCAAGAGGTCACCTTCCCGCCGCCCCCGCCCAAGGTGGCCGCGATCGCAGCCGCCCCGAAAAAAGAAAAGGCCAAGGAGCTGACGGCGGAAGAAAAACGAGCCAAGGAAGTGGCCGAGTTCAAGGCGCAGACCCGCAATCAGGTCACCCTGATGGCTGTCGGCGGCGCACTTGTGCTGGGCATCGGTCTGATCCCCGGCATGCCTGCAAGCTTCATGCAGCACTTCATCGTGTTCGTGCTGTCGGTGTTCATCGGCTTCCAGGTAATCTGGAACGTCGCGCACTCCCTGCACACGCCGCTGATGGCTGTGACCAACGCGATCTCGTCCATCATCATTCTGGGGGCGTTGATCCAGGTCGGATCTTCAAGCCTGCTGATCACCCTGCTGGGCGCATTGGGGATATTCATGGCCTCCGTCAACATCTTCGGCGGCTTCCTCGTGACACGGCGCATGCTTGCCATGTTCCAGAAATCTTAAGCGGAGGCGGGAACAATGGAAAACGCATTCACCATCGCGGCCTACGTGGTCGCAGCCATTCTTTTCATCCTCTCGCTTGGCGGCCTGTCGGGGCAGGAAAGTGCGAAACGCGCGGTCTGGTATGGCATCGTTGGCATGGCCATTGCGGTGCTCGCCACACTGTTCGGCCCCGGTTCGGGGCTTTGGTTCGCCTCGCTGGTGCTGATCGCGGGCGGCGCGGCTGTCGGCTATCAACTGGCCACCAAGGTCGAGATGACGCAGATGCCCGAGCTTGTGGCCATCATGCACTCGCTTGTGGGTCTCGCGGCGGTCTTTGTCGGCTTCAACGCGGATCTGATGATCAACTACATCGCGGATGTCTATGCCACAAATGGCCTTGTCATGGGGGGTATCGGCGAGGACGGTATCGCCATGGCGCTGCCAAAGGACGTCTTTGAGAACCTGTCGTCCTTCGGGCAGCTGATCGCCAAGAAAACAAGCGTCGAGATCGGCATTCTGCGTGTCGAACTGGTGCTGGGTATCTGGATCGGGGCGGTGACCTTCACCGGCTCCGTGATCGCCTATGCCAAGCTCGCCGGTGGCTCCTCCAAGCTGCCATTCGAGATCGACACGAGCGCCAAGAAACTGCCGGGCGGTCACGTCCTGAACGCAGCGGCGGCGGCGCTGTCGCTTCTGCTGCTGGTCCTTTACCTCAGCGGATCGGGGTCATGGGCGCTGGTTCTGCTGACACTGGCGGGGCTGTTCATCGGCTATCACCTGATCATGGGGATCGGCGGGGCGGACATGCCCGTGGTTGTCTCGATGCTTAACAGCTATTCCGGCTGGGCGGCAGCGGCCATCGGCTTCAGCCTTGGCAATGACCTGCTGATCGTTGTGGGCGCGCTGGTCGGGTCTTCGGGTGCGATCCTGTCGTATATCATGTGCAAGGCGATGAACCGATCATTCGTCAGCGTGATCCTGGGTGGCTTTGGCGGCCCCGCGGGCGAACAAATGGCCGTGGAAGGCGAACAGGTCGCTATCGAAGCCGACGGCGTCGCGAGCGCCTTGAACGAGGCCGACAGCATCGTCATCATCCCCGGCTACGGCATGGCCGTCGCGCAGGCCCAGCAGGGCGTAGCAGAGCTGACCCGCAAGCTGCGCGCGGCGGGCAAGACTGTGCGGTTTGCCATTCACCCCGTCGCGGGGCGTTTGCCGGGCCACATGAACGTGCTGCTGGCCGAGGCCAAGGTGCCCTACGACATCGTGCTCGAGATGGACGAGATCAACGACGACTTCCCGTCCACGGACGTGGCCATCGTGATCGGGTCGAACGACATTGTGAACCCGGCCGCACAGGACGACCCCAACAGCCCAATCGCCGGTATGCCGGTGCTGGAATGCTGGAAGGCCAAGCAGGTGTTCGTGTCCAAGCGCGGGCAGGGCACGGGGTACTCGGGCATCGAAAACCCGCTGTTCTTCAAAGACAACACGCGGATGTTCTATGGCGACGCCAAGGCGTCAATCGACAAGCTGTTGCCATTGATTGACTGATCAAGGGACTGGCGTGCGCGCCGTCCTTTCGCTGACCAAAAAAGGGGCGCACGTAACGGTGCGCCCCTTTTGCTATGCAGCGGCCCTGACACGATGCGGGAATCGCTTTATCGTGCGGGTTGTATTCGTTGGGTGGGATATCTGCGTTTGACCTTGTTGAAGTCGATACTTGAGGCATCAGCCAAGTCCGGTCGGCAGGGTTTTATCCGCAACATGCCGCGTCACTGCTCAGTGTTCATGCCACGCTCTTCCAAGCTTCTTGTGACGTTCGATCACTACGGTTCAATCCACTCTGAACCGCCGCGCCTTCCGTGGGGGCACGCGCTGGCGGCTGAAATGGGCTGGTCGCATCTGGGTAATATGACCAAGCAGAATGACTGGTTTCGCCACAAGGACATGTTCGTGCTTTACCGCGAATTGCGGGACAACGCCTTTTTTGCGGATTTTGAAGACGTCGTGTTTTACGGAGCCTCTATGGGGGGATACGCGGCCTGTGCATTTTCGGTTGTGCATCCCGGCGCACGGGTGGTCGCAATTTCCCCGCAGACCACATTGCGCAAGTCGATTGTACCGTTTGAAACCCGCTTTCCCGAAGGACGCAAGTTGGGCCAGTGGTCCGGCCCGTGGGTGGACGCCGCGCAAACAGTCAGCACGGCATCCAGTGTCAAGCTGATCTATGACCCGTGGTGGGGGCCTGACGCGGCCCATGCCGCACGTTTTGATGGCCGTGCGGTGAACCACTACCATGCGCCGTTCATGGCCCATCGCGTTCCGCAGTACCTCAAGGCGATGGGCCTTTTGTCGACCGTGGCAAGCAGGGCGATCAAGGGCGGCTTGAACCCGTTGAAATTTCAGCAGCTTTTGCGCAAACGCCACGGTGATCCTGCCTATGTGCATACCATTCTTAAGCGTGCATCCCGGCGCGGTCACACAGCCCTTGTGGCGCGAATACTCAAGAACGATCAACTGCCGTTAAGCACCTCAGCACGAGCGGAATTGACGTCTGAAGAGAACCCATAAATCAACTGCATACCGTTGCATTCCATTAACGTATTGAAAATCCATAAAAAACTGTTTTGCTTTACCGGGTTTTCGGATTATTTCATGCCAAAAGAAGTTCGGAGCAGTCATGGCCCCTGTCGAAGATCACCCGCTACGCTACCAATTGGCGAACGAGCTGCACGCCCGCCCGTTTCCGTCGATGGAGGCGCCTTGTGCGGCGGCCTATGTGGCGTTCAAGCAACCCGAAATGGCGGCCAACAGGGATCGCGCGGCGGATATCGAACACCTCCACAAGCTGCTGGACCGTCACGGCGCGCAGCATCCCCAACCCGGTGCAACCCACTATTACGGGCAGGTCGGGCGCTATTGGCTAAAGTGGGAACAGCACACAGAATTCGTCACTTACACCATCTTTTCAGAAGGGGTCGAAGAACGACCTTATGACCCGCGCGCCTTTGATCCGTTCCCGCAGGACTGGCTGTCAGAGGCCCCTGGCCAGCGCGTCACTTCGATCCTGATCCGTGTGGAAAAGCGCGGCACACCCGAGGACATCAGGAAACGGTTGCAGGAATGGTTCGTCCCTGAAAGCCTCGCGGTGAGTTGCGTGCTCGAGGACGCGGCCGTCATGGCCGGCGATTTCCGCATTGATCAGAACGGGCACATGCGTTTTGCGCTGTTTTCATCCGACAATACGGGGCAGCGCCGGACGGGCCGCATCGTGCAGCGCCTGTGCGAGATCGAGACCTACAAATCCATGTCCATGCTGGGTTTTGCCCGGGTGCGGGGGATGGGCGCACAACTGGGCGCGCTCGATACCCGTCTGACCGAGCTCGTCGAGTCGATGTCGCTCGAGTCCTCCAAGGCCGAGGACACGCTGCACGCGCTGCTTGAGATCTCGGCAGAGCTTGAGACGCTTTCCGCGCAATCCTCGTTCCGCTTCGGGGCGACATGGGCCTATGAGGCGATTGTGAACGAACGGATATCGGCCCTGCGAGAAGAACGCTATGAGGGCCGCCAGACCTTTCGCGAATTCATGGTCCGCCGTTATCAGCCCGCGATGCGCACCGTGCGGTCCGCCCAAGACCGGCTCGACGCGATGAGCGCGCGCGGCGTGCGCGCGGCCAACCTGTTGCGGACACGCGTGGATGTGGAACGTTCGGCCCAGAACCAGAACCTGCTGGAAAGCATGGACAAGCGCGCCGATCTGCAACTGCGCCTGCAGCGCACGGTCGAAGGACTGTCGGTTGTGGCCATCAGTTATTATGCGGTGTCGCTGGCCAGCTACCTGCTCTACCCGCTGGAGGAACCGACGGGCATGAGCAAGGGCATGTTGACCGCTTTGATCACTGTGCCCGTGGTCGTGGCGGTCTGGTCGGCGGTGCGGCGCTTGCGGCGCGAGGTCGAAAAGTAGCGGCAGCAATCTGAGCGCCGCAGCACGGTCGAGCGTTTTGATCAAAACGCGGCTGCAAGGCTTTGTCTGGCCCCCTGAGTCCCTGCGCCTTGCGTGACGCTATGGCTTTTTTTGGCTGTCTGGAAAAGAATGGTCGTTGCCGGATCCAAGTCGCCCTCATGCAACAGGAACACCCCAGCCATGCCTCTGCCCAGCAAACATGACGATGCGCGTTTTGCACATTTCGACGATGCGATGGACGTCGCCCTGCTGCGAAAGGCGAACGCGGTCGGCTGGCAGGCGCGCAACAATGGCGACGAACCCTATGGCTGCATTCTGGCCGATTTGCAGGGAAACGTCGTGGCGGAGGGCGAGTGCCATGTGCGCCGTTCGGGCGATCCAACGCAACATGGCGAGATGGTGATGATCAAGGCCGGGATCCAAGCTGTTGGCGTGGATGCTTTGGCCGATTGCTCGGCTTATGTGTCGGGGGGGCCGTGCGTGATGTGCACCGGCGCGATCTATTGGGCCGGGATCGGGCGGATGGTTTATGCTATCGACATTGGCGCGACGGACAACCGCACCAAGACAGAAATTGGCGGCAAGCCCACGCTGCGCACCCATTTCAAGGACATTCTTGCCACCGGGTCGCGCCCGATGGTGCTGGATGGCCCTTACCCCGAATTGCGCGACGAGATACTGGCGCGCTTTGAGGGATACGATTTTTCCAAGAGGTAAGTCTGATCCTAGGCGACGAGTGCGTGCAACGCGTCCGGATCAAAGCCGTCTTTCGGCCCGATGCAGACCAACCCGATCACGTGCTGCCCTTGCACCTTTTCCGTGCTGTGACGCGCTCCGACCACATGCACGAGCGCAAGGCCGTGGCCTGTGTCCACGAACCCCTTTGCACGGGTCACGGTGGCATCGCACGCCAGCGCGCGGCCAAGGGCCTCGGCATCCACAGGGGCGGTCGGTGTCAGAGTGGTCGAGGCGAACAGGGTATGCCCATGGCCACCACTTTGCCCATTATGGCGGGCGGGCAGGGGCAGGGCCCCCAGAAGCGCACTGGCAGGCAACGCGCCGTGGCGGACCGGCAGTATGCGCGTGGTGCCCGCCTTGTGCCCTAGCCAATCGGTGACCGTGGCCACTTCGGCGTCCGTGGCAAGATCGGTCTTTGTCAGCAATAGGATGTCGGCCTGCGCAAGCTGGCGTTCGATCGTGTCCGACAGGTATTTGTGCACCGCATTGGCCTGTATCTGATCCACATCCGCCAGCACCACAACCGCATCCGCACGCAAACCTTCAATCATGCCGACCGTCGCCGCGATCGAGGCAGGAAGGGCCACGCCGGACGCTTCGATCAGCACGTGATCGGGTCCTGGGTCCATTGCGCAAAGATCCTCTAGCGCGCCCAGCAGATCGCTGCCGAAGGCGCAGCACACGCACCCCCCCGAGATCGAGATCAACCCGTCCTCTTCCGCCTGGATCAGGTCCGCATCAATGGGCAAGTCGCCGAATTCGTTGACCAGTACGGCCAGCCGCAGCCCGTCATTGTGACGCAGCAAATGGTTCACCAGCGTCGTCTTGCCCGATCCCAGATAGCCGCCGATCACCGTGACAGGCAGTTTCATTCCAGATCGGCCGCCGAAAAGATGCGCCCGCCCTGCACTGTGCCCCAGACCGCGATATCCTTCAGCGCCATGGGATCGACGGCTGTCGGGTCATCCTCAAGCACTGCGAAATCGGCGCGTTTGCCAATCTCGATGGACCCGATCTGGTGGTCCATCTTCATGGTGATCGCGGCCCCCTTGGTGACGGCGAAAAGGGCCTGTTCGACCGAAATCCGCTCTCCTGCGCCTTGCACACGGCCTGACGCCGTCAGGCGATGCACCGCAGACCATGCAGTGAACAGCGGGCCCAGTGGTGTCACCGGTGCATCCGAATGGATGGCCATCGGCACGCCTTGGGCCAGTGCTGTGCGGCAGGCATTCATCCTTTCGGCGCGCTCTGGCCCAACGGTGAGGGCATAGTGTTCATCTCCCCAATAGAAATGGTGGTTGGCAAACAGGTTCACGCACATACCCAGCCGCCCCATCTGGCGGAACTGGTGTTCGCTGGCCATTTGGCAATGCTGCAGGGTAAAGCGGTGATCGCTGTCGGGCGCCCGGCGCAGCACCTGTTCCAGCGTGTCGATGGTCAGCTGCGTGGCCTCGTCCCCATTCGTGTGCGTATGTACCTGCACCCCGGCATGGATCGCCAGTTCATAGATTTCCTCAAGCTGGTCGGGTGCGATATACCACAGTCCGTTTTCGGCCCCGTTGTAATAACCCGGCCACAACAGCCGCGCGGAAAAGCCTTGGATCGAGCCGTCGGCAATCACCTTGATGCGCCCCAGATCAAGACGGTCGGTGCTGCGTGCTTTGAGCGTTGCGGTATAGTCGACCAGCTCTTTTGGCCCCATTCCCATGCTTATGCGAAAGGCAACGATGCAAAGGGGGTAGCTTTCCTCGCCCGTCACATCGCGCAGCAGATCGACAAGGTCATCGTTCAGTTGCAGCCCCAGATCGGAAGAGGTTGTGACGCCTGCACGCACGCACAGCTTGCCGTAATTGCGCAGACCCGCCGCGTCGGCAGAAAGAAAGGCGCGGTCCATGCCGACATGTTTGCCTGCGGGCATGGTGATCTCTGGGCTTTTCAATTCTCCGTTCGGCAATTTATCGGCACCCAAGGGGATGCCGGGGTGATTGTTGCCCTCGTGCAGCAGCCCGGCCAGTTCCAGCCCCTTGGTGTTGACGTTCAGGATATGGCCCGAGGCATGCAGGATGCCAACGGGGCGCGTGGCGCTGACGCGGTCCAGATCTGCGCGCGTCATACGCACGTTGTCCATATAGATCGGGTCCAGCCCCCAGCCCAGCAGGGGCGCGTTCGGGTCTGTCATTTTCCGCTCGGTCTCGCTCAGTCGCTCGACCACGTCATCAACCGTTTTCAGACCCGACCAGACCTTGCCATTCGGGTCGCGTCGATCAAACCAGCCGACATAGCTGAACTGCCACAACGCGCCTTCCATCGTGTGCGCATGCCCTTCGATCAGTCCGGGCATCAACACCTTGTCGGCAAATCGGTCGTCCAGCGTATACGGCCCCCACCCCTCAAGCTCGCCAAGGCTGCCCGCTCCCAACACCTTGCCATCGCGCACCGCAACATGGGTGGCTTCGGGCTGGTTGGGGTTCATGGTGATGATCTTGCGGGCGGAATAGATCGTGGTGGACACGGGCGCATTTCCTTTCAAAGAGCAGAGTACGTCAAGCCTATGGGCCTTTCGCATATCGAAAAAATAGATTTAACTGAGCAACAACCGTGGTTTTTTATAGGAAAGCCGGTGCTGAACTACACGCTCAAGCAATTGCGTTATGTCGAGGCCGCAGGGCGGTTGGGGTCCATCACCAAGGCGGCGACTGAATTGTCGATCTCGCAAAGCTCGATCACCGCCGCGATTGACGCGGTCGAGGGCGGGCTGGGGTACGACATGTTCATACGCACGCCTGCGCGCGGCATCCTGCCCACTCCGCAAGGGGCAGAGGCGCTGGCAATGATCCGAGGCTTCATCCAGCAGTCGCGCCATTTCGAGGCGGAAATGGTCGCGGTGGCCGGGGGACTGAGCGGTTCGGTCCGGGTCGCGTGCTATGCGACGGCTGCGCCGACCGTCCTGCCGCCGATCCTGAGCGGTGTGACCGCGAATTTCCCGGACATGACGTTCAGCATCTTCGAAGGGTCCATCGAACGGGTGATGGAATACCTCGACAAGGGCGAGGCTGATCTGGCGTTTTCCTATTTGGCCTATACCGAACCGCGCCACGCGTTCGAGCCGTTGTTCGACGCACCGCCCTTTGCCATCGTGCCCCGCAAGGACCCGCTGGCGCGCAAATCCATCGTGACGCTCGCCGATCTGGCCGAGCGCCCGTTCATCATGTTGGACCTACCCGGCGCACGCGACTATTTTGCGGATCTGTTCGCATCGGCGGGGCTGAACCCGCGCATCGGTCATTCCACCCGATCATCCGAGATTCTGCGCGCTCTTGTCGGAATCGGATTTGGCGTTTCACTGCTCAATATCCGCCCGCTGGGCTATCACGAAACGGACTCGGACTATGCGATCGTGCCAATAAAAGATGCAATCGCCCCGCCCACCTTTGGAATTGTGACGATGAAAGGGTTGAAGCCGCCGCAGGTGGTAAAAGCCTTTGTCGACAGTTGTATCGCCATGAAAAAAAGGCGAGAATTTGATGCGCTGGTGTCGAAAACGCCACCCCGTTCCACCACGAAATGAGGGAGCTGCGCACATTAAATCAGTTTTTTGAACTATCGGGTCTCGTCTAGCCTTTGATGTGCACACGCACGCAGGTGCGGCGACCGAAACCGATCAGGGGGATCATATCGTGACGATAGGACTAAAGCATTTCTTGGCTGCAGTGGCTGTGACGGCGCTGACAGTGGGTGCCTCAGTTGCACAGGAAACACCCACGCAGGGCGGTCAACTGGTTGTTGCCCTGACCAACACACCGCGCGTTTTGAACCCTGCGGTGCAATCGGGCATCGTAACGGGCCTTGTCGGCGCGCAGCTGTTTGCAGCGCCCTTGCGCTATGACGAAGACTGGACGCCGCAACCCTACCTCGCCAAAAGTTGGCAGGTCAGCGAGGATGGCCTGAGCGTCACACTGAACCTGCAGGAAAACGCGACATTCCACGATGGCACGCCGATCACGTCGGAGGATGTGGCGTTTTCGGTGGATATCATCAAGGAATACCACCCGTTCAAATCCATGTTCGCACCTGTGACATCCGTTGACACGCCCGACGAACATACCGCCGTTCTGAACCTTTCCAAACCACATCCCGCTTTGATGCTGGCGATGTCCGGGCAGTTGATGTCCATTATCCCCAAACACATCTACGGCGATGGGCAGGACCCCAAGAACCACCCGCGCAACAACGAGGATGTCGTGGGCTCGGGTCCCTTCAAGCTGGTGGAATTCAAGCCCGGCGAACATGTGATCATGGAGCGGTATGAGGGCTACTGGGAAGAGGGCTTGCCGCACGTGGACCGCGTTGTCGCCCGTATCATCACCGACAGTTCGGCGCGCGCCATCGCGCTGGAAAACGGCGAATTGCACATGGCCAATTTCGAGGCCGAGCCGACACTGGTCAACCGCCTGTCCAAGGTCGCAGGATTGAACGTCACCAAGGAAGGCTATGGCGGCATCGGTCCCATTGACTGGCTCGCGATGAACACCACCAAGGGCCCGCTTGCGGATGTGAAGGTGCGTCAGGCCATCGCCTATGCCATCGACAAGGACTTCATCCTCAAGGCGATCATGCGCGGCACTGCCGCCGAGGCGAAAACTGGCATCCATCCCGACAGCCCGCTGTATTACGACGGTGTGCCCGCGTACGAGGTGGACATCGACAAGGCAAGCGCGCTGCTGGACGAGGCTGGCTTTCCCATGGACGGCGACAAGCGGTTCGACATCACCATGGAACTGGTGCCTTTCCCCGGATACAAGGCCCAGTCCGAATACATAAAGCAGGCCCTGTCCAAGGTCGGTATCATGGTCGAATTGAAAGCGCATCCCGACTTCCCAAGCTGGGCGCAGACAATGGGAACGATGAATTACGACATGTCGCTGGACAGCGTCTACAACTGGGGTGACCCGGTGATCGGGGTGAACCGGACCTATATGTCCGACAACATCGCCAAAGGGGTCTGGTCGAACACCCAAGGCTATTCGAATGCGCGCGTGGATGAAATCCTTGCAGCCGCCGCGACCGAAAATGACGCGGAGCTGCGCAAGGCGCTGTACAAGGAATTTCAGGAAATCGTCGCCGAAGAGGTTCCGATCTATTTCCTGAATGCGGTGCCCATGCACACGATCTATTCCGACCGCGTCGGCAATGCGCCAAAGGGCATCTGGGCCTCCAGCTCGCCCATGGACCGGATGTTCCTCAAACCGGAATGATCTGAAATCACGCCCGCAGCGTAGTTTCCGCTGCGGGCCGTTTTTGTCGAAAGGGTCCACCCGTTGGACGTTCTGCGCATATCGGCCACGCGACTGTTTTACGCCGTGCTGTTGTTGCTGGCGGTACTGGTGCTGAACTTTTCTATGATGCATCTGGCCCCCGGCGATGTTGCCGACACCATCGCGCAATCCATGGGCGGCGCAGACGAGGAAATCCTTGAGCGCATCCGCGAGGACTATGGCCTGAACGAACCGTTTGTCGTGCAGCTTTTCACATATCTCGGCAAAGTGCTGCGCTTCGATCTGGGCTATTCGTTCTACTACAACCAACCGGTGACGGACCTGATCTTGCAACGCCTGCCGGCGACGCTGCTGCTGGTGTTCACGGCACAAATCATGGCGCTGCTGATCGGCGTGGTGCTGGGCGTGATCTCGGCCCGACGGCCCAACGGGATGCTCAGCCACTTCGTTACCTTTCTTGCGCTGTTCGGCTATGCGGCCCCGGTATTCTGGACGGGTATTCTGCTGCTTATCGCCTTTTCGCTGAAAATTCAGTGGTTTCCGGTGGCGGGGATGCGCGATGTGACGCTTGAGGGCGGCGCGATCGAGCGCGTCCTCGACGTCGCCCGCCATCTGGTCCTTCCGGCCATCACGCTGGGCTCGATCTTCCTTGCGCTTTATTCGCGCCTTAGCCGTGCGACGATGATGGAGACTCTGGGCTCGGACTATGTCCGCACCGCAAAGGCGAAGGGGCTAAGCGAACGCGAGGTGGTCTACAAACACGCGCTAAAGAACGCGATATCGCCGGTGATCACGCTGGCGGGTTTGCAATTCAGCGCCGTGATTTCGGGCGCGGTGCTGGTCGAAACCGTGTTTGCCTGGCCCGGTCTTGGAACGCTGGCTTTCCAGTCTATCCTTGCCCGCGACACGCCGACCATTCTGGGCATTCTGTTCTTTTCCGCGCTGATCGTGATCGTCGGCAACCTGTTGACGGACTTTGTCCTGCGACTGGTCGATCCAAGACTGAAGGCGCGCGGATGACAGATACCAGCCAAGACGCGCCCGTGGAAAAAGCACGCTCGCCCCTGTCCGAAGCGTGGGAGATGTTTCGGGGCAACTACGCTGCCATGGCCGGCTTGGGTGTGCTGATCGTCATCGTGCTGGGCGCGGTGATCGGCCCTGTGCTGTACCCGACGGATCCGTTCGACATGGTCTGGGCTCCATTTTCACCGCCGGGGCAGGACGGGTTCCTGTTTGGCACCGACTACCTTGGGCGCGATCTGCTGGCGCAAATTCTGAACGGAGGGCGTGTGACACTGGTGATTGGCCTGTCGGCGGCGATCCTTACGGTTGTCATCGGCGTGACGGTCGGTGCGCTTGCAGGTTTTTACGGCGGCATCGTCGAGGAAGTGCTGATGCGCGTGACCGAGTTCTTTCAGGTCCTCCCGACGCTGCTTTTTTCCATGGTGATTGTGGCGCTGTTCGGGGCCAGCCTGCCGATGATCACCCTTGCCATCGGCCTGGTCAGCTGGACGGCGGTGGCCCGCATCACGCGCGCCGAATTCCTGCGTGTGCGCGAGTTGGAATATGTGATGGCCAGCCGCGCGTCGGGCACGTCGAACATGGCGCTGATGTTTGGGGTCATTCTGCCCAACGCGCTGCCCCCCATCATCGTCCAATCGGCCCTCATGGTCGGCTCGGCAATCCTGTTCGAGGCGGGCCTGAGCTTTCTGGGCCTGACCGATCCGAACATCACAAGCTGGGGCCAGATCATCGGGTCAAACCGGCAGTACATCCTTGAAAGCAGCTTTATGGTGACCATTCCTGGCCTTGCCATCTTTGTCACCGTGCTCGCGATTTCACTGGTCGGGGACGGCCTGAACGACTCTCTGAATCCGAAGCTGAGAAAGCGCTGATGGTCCCGCTGCTGCAAGTCGAAAACCTTCGGGTCGAGCTGTCTACGCGGGCAGGGGTCGCGCCGGTCATCGATGATCTCAGCTTTACCCTGAACCAAGGCGAAAACATCAGCTTTGTGGGTGAATCGGGCTGCGGTAAATCCATGACGGCGCTTGCGATCATGGGCCTTCTGCCTGCGGGCATCGGGCGGATCGCATCAGGACGTATCCTGTTCGAGGGCGAGGATCTGACCCAAGCCTCGGAAGCGCGGTTGCGCGCGTTGCGCGGCAACCAGATCAGCATGATATTTCAGGAACCGATGACCTCTTTGAACCCGGTCTATACGGTCGGGGAACAGATTGCCGAGGTGCTGCGTGCCCACCAGAATCTGGGCAAGAAGGCTGCCATGGACATGGCGGCGGAATTGCTGGACGCGGTGCGCATCCCCAATGCGCGCTCTCGTGTCAACGACTACCCGTTCCAGATGTCGGGCGGGCAACGCCAGCGGGTGATGATCGCCATCGCCCTTGCCTGTTCGCCCAAGATCCTGATCGCGGATGAACCTACAACGGCCCTTGATGTCACCGTGCAAGCCCAGATTTTCGACCTGCTGCGTGATCTGCGTAAACAGACCGGCACGTCCATCATCATGATCACCCACGACATGGGCGCGGTAGCGGAAATGGCCGACCGGCTGATCGTCATGTATGCCGGGCGCAAGGTCGAGGAGGGCGCGGTCGAGACCGTCATTGCGCATCCCCGTCATCCCTATTCCCACGGGCTGATTTCCTGCGTGCCCCATATCGTGGCCAACCTGACCGACGCGCGGCACGAGTTGACCGAGATTCCGGGCATCGTGCCCGGCATTGCTGAGTTCGGGCAGGACTGCTGCCTTTATGCCTCGCGCTGTCCACGTGTCAGCGCGCAGTGCCACGCGGCCCGTCCGCCAGAACAACCGTTCTCGGGCGATCAGACCTCGGCCTGTTGGCATGCGGAGGATTTGTGATGGCCACGCTTTTGGACATCCGCAATCTGACCGTGCGGTTCCCGGTGCGCAAAAAGGGGGCAGGGTGGGGCAAGCGGCACTTTCTGACGGCTGTCGATGACGTGTCCTTTACCGTGCGCAAGGGCGAGACGCTGGCGATTGTGGGCGAAAGCGGGTCGGGCAAGACCACCGCCGCCCTTGCCATCGCGCGGCTAGCGTCCGGACAGACCACGGGTCAGGTGATACTGGACGGGCAGGACATTCTGCCGCTCACACGTGAGCGACTGAAGGACATGCGCCGCCGGGTGCAGGTCATCTTTCAAGACCCTTATTCCTCGCTCAACCCCCGCAAACGTGCCGAAAGCATTGTGCGCGAACCGCTCGACAGCCTGACCGACAAGTCAGAGGCCGAAAAGCAAAAAATCGTGGATGATCTGTTTGAAGCCGTCGGCCTGCGGCCCGAGCAAAAGCGGCTGTTTCCGCACCAGTTCTCGGGCGGTCAGCGCCAGCGCATCGGCATCGCGCGCGCGCTCAGCACGCAGCCCGAAGTGATCATTTGTGACGAACCCGTCTCGGCTCTGGACGTGGCCGTGCAGGCGCAAATCCTGAACCTGTTGAGGCGGTTACAGGCGCAGTTCGGGCTGACTTATGTCTTTATCAGCCACGATCTGGGGGTTGTGCAGCACATGTGTGACAGTGTCGCGGTGATGTATATGGGTAAGGTAGTCGAACATGCGGACCGGTTGCCGCTGTTCAATAACCCGCTGCATCCTTACACAGCCGCGTTGCTGTCGGCTGTGCCCTCGGTCGATGCGGAAATACGGGCAAACGCGCGCCGCATCCTGATCCCGGGCGATCCACCAGATCCACTGGATTTGCCTGCAGGGTGCCGCTTTGCTTCGCGCTGTCCGGCTGTTCAGCCGCTATGCTCTCAAGCGCTGCCCGACTTGGCCAGTCATGGGCAAAGTCACCGCGTGGCCTGTACAAGGATTGCCAACGGCAAGAACCCGATATTCGAGATGTGAAAGGACGACGTCGCGCTGCCAGACCGGCAGCCCGTCACCGCCCCCTGATCCGCGGGTCCAGCGCGTCGCGCAGGCCATCGCCCAGGTAGTTCACCCCAAGAACGGTCAGCGAGATCAGTATGCCGGGCAGAACGACGCGCTCCGGGTATTCCTCCATCCGCTGCACCGAGTCCGCCAGCAGCTTGCCCCACGTGGGGAAGTCCGACGGAAATCCCACCCCGAGGAAGGACAAGGCACTTTCAGTGATGATTGCCGTTGCGAGGCCCAGCGTGGCCGACACCATGATGGGTGATATCACGTTGGGCAGCAGGTGGCGCATGATGATCGAGCCCGAGGTGGTGCCGATGGACCGCGCGGCCAGAATGAATTCACGCTCTTTAAGGGCGAGAATGTCGCCGCGCACGATCCGCGCCGTCTGCATCCAGCTGGTCAGGCCAATGACACCGACGATGAGGATGAACATTCCCCCCTCGGGTCCGAAATTGGCGCGCAGCGGTTGGCGGAACAGGGTCACAGCCACCAGCAGCAGCGGCAGGATCGGCAAGCTCAGCACAAGGTCGGTAAAGCGCATCAGCCAGAAATCGGCCTTTTTGAAATAGCCCGACACGACGCCGACGGCGGTGCCGATCAGCAGTGCAAGCACCATAGCGGCCCAGCCCACGGCCATGGAGGCACGCCCGCCTGCGATCAGGTTGGCCAGAATATCGCGGCCCAGATTGTCCGTGCCCAAGGGATTGCCCCAGCGCACTGCCGCGGTGCCATCCCAAAGAGCGACATAGATCGGACGCAGGTCCTTGTTGCGAATGTCCAGCTGTTGTGGATCGACCGTCCATATCCATGGTCCGAACAACACCGCTAGAGTGATGAATATCAGGAACCCGCCGCCGAACAGCGCACCCTTGTGGTGTTTGAACTGGTCCCAGACATCCTTCCATTGGCTGCGCGGGGCCTTTGGCGGCTCCTTGTCCTGCAGGGCGGCATAGGGATCGAAAGCTTGATCAGTCATAGCGGATCCTCGGGTCGAGCACGCCGTAGAGCACGTCAGCGATGAGGTTGAAGAGCACGATCAGGATCGCAAAGATGAAGGTCAGCGTCATGACCATCGGGATGTCGTTGGCAAACAGCGCCGTCAGCAGCAACTGCCCGATCCCGTTCACCTTGAACACGTTCTCGGTGATGATGGCCCCGCCAAAGATGGACGGAATGCCAAGGGCGATCACGGTGATGACCGGGATCATCGAGTTCCGCAGCACGTGCTGCATCACCACAACGCCTTCGCGCAGCCCCTTGGCGCGGGCGGTGCGCACATAGTCCTGCCCGAGGTTGTCGAGCATGCTCGAGCGCATGTAGCGCGAGATTTGCGCTGTTGTCTGCAGGGCCAGCACCATCACGGGCATGACCATCTGCATGAACTGCACTTTGAACGTCTCCCAGTCGGTGACCACATGGGTTGTGTCATAGATCGAGGGTAGCCAGCCCAGTTGTACCGAGAAGATCACGATCAGCAGCGGGCCGGTAAAGAAGGGCGGGATCGAAAAGCCGATCATCGTGATGAACGTGCCGGACTGGTCGAACACCGAATATTGCCTGTAGGCGGAATAGATGCCGATGGGCAGGGCGATCAGGATGCCTACGATGTAGGACAAGCCGACGACCCAAAGCGTCTGCGGCATGCGTTGCACGACGATGTCCATGACCGGAGAGCGGGTCTGCCACGAGATTACGCGCAGCTTGCCCTCGGCAAAGGAGGTGCCGAACCAGTGGTCGAACAGCACCTGCGGTTCGATCCAGAAGAATTGCACGATCCATTTCCAGTACTGGATGTGGATTGGCTGGCCGAGGCCGAGCGCTTCGCGCATCTTTTCCTTGACCTCGGGAGGGACGGTTAGCGGCACCTGCGCCATCGGATCGCCGGGGGCGAGTTGCAACAGCAGGAAAATGACGAGGCTGATGAACAAAAGCGTCGGGATCGAAAGGATCAACCGGCGGATTGTGAATGTCAGCATAAGGGGCCAGTCCTTTTGCGGAGGTCTTGTTCTTGCAAGGGAGGCGAACGACACGTCCGCCTTACGAGGCTGTCAGCCCCCGCCGACGCTATAGCCGCCGGGGGTGTTGGTATGGCGGACGTGTCGTCCGCCCCGCCCGTTCAGTCGATGCGGTACCAGTCCGCCACGTTCCACAGTTCGCTGTCCCAGACGTTCAACACGACGCCGCCCAGCGAATTGGCGTGGGCCGACACACGGCCACGGTGCACAAGCGGCACAATGGTGAAGGTGTCCTTGGTCAGCATGTTGTTCATCTTGATCGCGATTTCGGCACGTTTCTCGATCTCGCCGGTGCGGGCCAGTTCGTCGATCAGTGCGTCATATTCAGGATCGCAGAAGCGGTTGATGTTCTCACCCTGCCATTGGCTGGAAGGCTTGGGTTCACCGCCGCAGCGGTAGGCCGCCAGGTACTGCTGGGGGTCCGTTCCGTTGAAGGTGTTGGCATACATCTCCACGTCCGCATAGAACTTCTGGAACGTGTCCGGGCTGCCCGGGTCTCCGCCAAAGAAGACGGAGGCATCGAGGTTGCGCAGCTCGGTTTCGACACCGATCTCGCTCCACCACTGTTTGATCAGCGCCTGGAAGTCCTGGCGCACGGCGTTGGTCGAAGTCTGATAGAGCAGGGACAACTTCTTGCCATCCTTGTCGCGGATGCCGTCGCCGTCGCTGTCGGTCCAGCCCGCTTCTTCCAGCAGGGCCTTGGCCCCTTCGATGTCCTGTTCAAAGCAGTGCGTGTCGCCACCGGCGAACATTTCCGGCGCAGGGACCAGATCGCATGTGACCTTGCCTGCCTGACCATAACCGACTTCGACCAGCAACGCGCGGTCGATGGCCTTGGACAGCGCTTCGCGTACGCGGATGTCGCTCAGGATCGGGTGGGGGTGAGCGACCGTCGCGCGTTCACCTTCAGGCAAATCGGGCGAGGGATCGGTCATGTTCATTTCGATCCGTTCGACCAGCGGGCCGAAGCCTGCGATGGCCATGCCTTTACCTGCCGCTTCCATGCGCGAGATCACATCGGGCGCAAGTTGCAGGTTCCAGGCATAGTCGAATTCGCCGGTTTCCAAAACCGAGCGACCCGCAGCCGCCGCATCGCCGCCACCTTTGAAAGTCACTTTGGCAAATGCAGGCTTGGCCGGGTCACGGTAGTTCGGGTTGGCCGAGAACTGGATCACGTCATTGGGACGGAAATCATCTACGACAAACGGGCCTGTGCCGATCGGGTTGAAGTTGGCTTCGGTGCATTCGGGCGCTTTTGCTCCCATGCAGTCCGCGAACTGTGCCGCCTGAATGATAGGCGATTGGCCACCCACGAACGGGCCGTAGGGGTTGGGTTTGGGCTGGTTGAACGTGACCTTGACGGTCAGGTCGTCGACCGCTTCGACGTTTTCGACGCCGTCAAAGAACGCTGCCTGCGCACACCCGCCTTCAGGGTCCATGCAGTAATCGGCTGTAAACTTGACGTCAGCCGAAGTCACAGGCGTGCCGTCGGACCACATCATGCCTTCTGCGATCTTCCATGTGATCGAGGTCAGGTCCTCGCTCACGCCACCATTTTCGACGGTGGGAATTTCAGAGGCGAGGAAGGGGACCATCACGCCCACTTCGTTGTAGCGTGCCAGTGGCTCGATGACGAGGGACGCGGATTCGATGTCCTTGGTGCCGCCCGACAGGTATGGGTTCAGGATTGAGGGCGCTTGCCAGTAGATGATGCTGACTTCGCCGTCAGCTCCACGCTCGGCAAAGGCTGCCGGCGCAAGCGCGGCGGTTGCCACAGCACCCATAAGTAGGGTTTTCAGGGTCATGGTATACTCCTTGTTGGACGCACAGATTACTGGGCGTCAGTCGCGCGCCCCGTTGGCCGCGGCGCAATTATCAAGACCTGGGGAATTTTGTTCATATCCCGGCATAACACATCGTTTCACCAAGATTTTTGCGCAAAGCCCCCAAGTGCATGACTCATCGAAACAGACTTTGCCGAAATTGCAAGCCTTGCGTGCGGTCATCGTGGCATTTCGAACAGGTTGGGTTTGACAGTGCTTGAACCTTCGCCCACTCTTTTCAGAATAGGGCTGAAATGGCCCGGACCGGGGGTTTTTATGCTTGACGAGACTGGCCAAAAGCCGATTGCCGACATCCAGGAGTTGCGCGTCGCCTTCCAGACCAAGGACGGCCCGGTGCTGGGGGTCGAGGATGTTTCTTTCTCCATCAATGCAGGTGAAACCGTCTGCGTGGTGGGCGAATCCGGGTCGGGTAAATCGGTGTCCTCGCTGTCGCTGATGCGGCTTGTCGAGTTCGGGGGCGGTGAAATCGCGGGCGGGCGCCTCATTTTTAATCGCAAGGACGCCGAGCCTGTCGATCTGGCCCAGACCGATCAGGATCTGATGCGCACCATTCGTGGCAACGAGATCGGGATGATCTTTCAAGAGCCGATGACGGCCCTGAACCCCGTCTTTACTGTGGGCCGCCAGTTGACGGAAGGCGTGCGCCTCCACCGGGGTATGAACAAGGCCGAGGCCGAGGCGCGCGCGCTTGAACTGATGAAACAGGTGCGCATCCCCGAGCCGGAGCGCCGTCTGAAACAGTATCCGCACGAATTATCCGGCGGTATGCGCCAGCGGGTCGTGATCGCCATGGCGCTGGCCTGCGAGCCGCGACTGCTGATCGCGGATGAACCGACCACCGCGCTGGACGTGACGATTCAGGCCGAAATTCTGGCCCTGATGGATCGTCTCAAGCGCGAAACCGGCACAGCAGTGATGTTCATCACCCATGACATGGCCGTGGTGGCGCAGATGGCCGACCGCGTCGTCGTCATGTTCCGCGGCAACAAGGTCGAAGAAGGCACGGTCGAAGAGATCTTTGAGAACCCGCAGCACCCCTATACCAAGGCGCTGCTGGCCGCCGTCCCCAAGCTGGGCGAGATGCGCGGCAAATCCGCGCCCGAGCCGATGAAGCTGATGGGGCGGTCTCAGGCCGAAATCAAACCGATCCCGGGCACGCAGGAACCCCTTTTGGAAGTGCGCAACCTGACCACACGGTTCCCTGTGCGCGGGGGCTTTTTCCGCCGCCTTGTCGCCAACGTGCATGCGGTCGAGGATTTGTCCTTCACCATCAACAAGGGCCAGACCCTCAGTCTTGTCGGCGAGTCCGGCTGCGGCAAATCTACCGCCGGCAGGTCGATCCTGCGTCTGGTCGAACCCCAATCGGGCGAGATCGTGCTGGATGGCAAGGACATCATGGCCCTCAACGACCGCGACCTGCGCACCGCGCGGCTGGACATGCAGATGATCTTTCAGGATCCGTTCGCCTCGCTCAACCCGCAGATGCAGTTGGGCGATCAGGTGGCCGAGCCAATGCGCAATTTCAACATGTTCAAGGGGGACGAGGGCAAACAGCGCATCGAGATGCTGTTTGATCGGGTCGAATTGCCCCGCAGCTTCATGCGCCGCTATCCGCACGAACTGTCGGGCGGGCAGCGCCAGCGTGTCGCCATCGCCCGCGCGCTCGCCCTGAACCCCAAGCTGATCATCGCTGACGAGGCGGTGTCGGCGCTGGACGTGTCGGTGCAGGCGCAGGTGCTGAACCTGATGATGGAGTTACAGGCCGAACTGGGCGTGTCCTTCCTGTTCATCAGTCATGACATGGCCGTCGTGGAACGGGTCAGCCACTATGTCGGCGTCATGTATCTGGGCCGGATCGTGGAAATGGGGCCGCGCGCGCGTGTTTTCGAAAACCCCCAGCACCCCTACACGCAGGCCTTGATGAAAGCCGTGCCCATCGCCGATCCGCGCCAGCGCAAGGACGAAAAGGATCTGAACTTCAAACCGATCCCGTCGCCCATTCACCCGGCCGATTACGTGGCGGAACCCTCGGTCTACGAAGAGGTCGAAAAAGGGCATTTCGTGCTGACGACCGATAGCGGGTATTGAAAGGGCGTTGTGACGGACGACACTTTCAAAAAGGTTGCATTGGTCACGGGCGGGGCCCGTGGCATTGGCCGCGCGATTGCGCTGAACCTTGGCGCAGATCATGATGTTGCGATTACCCATCGCAAGACAACGCCGGACGACGCTATGGCGCAAATGTTCGCGGTCAGCGCTGATTTCACGGAACCGCACAGCTACGCCGCGGTGATTAACGCTGTAATCGACCGCTTGGGCCGCTTGGACCTGCTGGTGAACAACGCCGGGGCCATCGCGGCCTCTCCCGCGCATGACTTTGACGCCGACGCCTACCGCGCGCAACTGGATGTGAACCTGCTGGCCCCCCATGGGCTGCTGGCGGCAGCCCTGCCGCATCTGGAAAAGGGCGCGGTGATCATCAATATCTCGTCCATCAACGCGGTGCTGCCGCCCAAGGGCGCGGCCCTCTATGGGGCGAGCAAGGCCGCCCTTGATCTGTGGACGCGGGCCATGGCCAAGGAGTTGGGCCCGCGTGGCATTCGCGTGAACGGTGTCGCCCCGGGGGCCGTCAACATCCCCGAAGAGCCGCGCGATGCCGACCTGACGACCCTGTTCGTCGAAATGACCGCGCTGGGGCGTCTTGCCACCCCCGATGACATCGCAGACGCGGTGCGGTTCTTGGCCAGCGACCAGGCGGCCAGCATCACGGGCGAAGTCCTGAAAGTGTCCGGAGGATACCGGTTGTGAGCGGACTCCTCACTCAGATCACGCCGTTCGTTCCCTGCACGTCGCTGGACAGGCAGGTGGTCTTCTACTGCGAAACCCTCGGGTTTTCTGTCGGGTTCCGCGCCGACGACTATGCCTTCTTGCGACGGGATGACGTCGCGGTGCGATTGGTAGAGGTGGATGCGACGGTCGACCTGTCACATCCAGAGCGCCAAGGGTCGTTCTATATCGACGTCACCGACATCGACGCGGTATATGCCGGGATGGAACCGCGCCTTGCCGCGCTGCCCGCAGGCCGGGTCCGTGCGCCTTTCGATCAGCACTATGGCCAACGCGAATTTCATGTGATCGACGAAGACTGCACGTTGATCTTTTTTGGAGAAGCCATTGCCTGACCGCCTTTCCCCCCTCGCGCTGATGACGAAACTGATCAGCTTTCCCACCGTCAGCCGCGACACCAATCTGCCGCTGGTGGACTGGGTCGAAGAGTACCTGGACAGTCACGGCATCACCTGCCATCGCCATTACCACCCCGACCAGCCGAAGGCGGCGCTCTTTGTCCATGTGGGCCCCGAGGTCGAGGGGGCGGTGGTGCTGTCGGGGCACACGGATGTGGTGCCCGTGGACGGCCAGCCCTGGGACAGCGACCCGTTTGTCGTGACCGAGCGGGACGGCAAGTATTTCGGGCGCGGCACATGCGACATGAAGGGGTTCGACGCGCTTGCCATCTGGGCGCTGGTCGAGGCGCACCACGCGGGCAAGGCGCTCCAACTGGCGCTCAGTTTCGACGAGGAGATCGGCTGTTTGGGTGCCCCGCCGATGATCGCAGCCATGCAGGGCGTCGTGCCCAAGGGGGGGCCTGTGATCGTGGGCGAGCCGTCGATGATGAAGGCGGTAACCGGACATAAGGGTGGGCAGGGGTTCGACACGCACGTGATCGGATTCGAGGTACATTCGTCGCTGCTGCCGCAAGGGGTCAGCGCCATTCTGGAGGGCGCCAAGATCATCGACTTTGCCAATCAGCGCAATGCCGTGAACATGGCCGCAAAACCCTCGGCGCTCGCGGCCATGTTCGATCCACCCTATACCACATGGCATGTGGGGCAGGTGCAGGGCGGCACGGCCCACAACATCACGGCCAAGGATTGCCGGTTTTCCATGGATTTCCGCGTGGTGCCGGGGGATGACGTCGAGGTGCTGAAAGCGGATTACCTGGCCCATGTGGCGCAGATCGAAAAGGGCATGCAGGCCATCCGTCCCGAGACGCGGGTGGAGATAGATGTGCGTTTCCACGTACCGCCCCTCAAGCCGGAAGAGAACGGCCAGGCAGAGGCACTTGTGCGTTCGATAACGGGCGACAACGCGGGTCATGTTGTCAGCTACGGTACCGAGGCCGGGCAATTTCAGGCGGCGGGCTACTCTGCGGTGGTGTGCGGGCCTGGCGATATCGCGCAGGCCCACCAGCCCAACGAGTTCATCACCGTGGCGCAGTTCGAGGCAGGCCATGCCTTCATGCGCGATCTGGTGGCGCGCCTTGCTTAGGCGCGCGTTTCTGAAGGCAAAAAAAGGCTGGAAACCGGCGCGGTCTCCAGACTGTGTAAGTGCAGGTACTCCGTATCGGAAAGCCGCAGGAAACCGTGCCGGTTTCCGATGACCCCGTTCCCCATATCCGAAGCTTCGCCCGTCACATGGCCGGGTCCCCATCCATCGGAGACAGACGTTGTGGTGATCGGCGGCGGTGTGATCGGTGTATGTACCGCCCTTTTTCTTGCACGATCCGGCAACAGTGTCGTGCTGTTGGAAAAAGGGCGCATCGCGGGCGAGCAATCGTCACGCAACTGGGGCTGGATTCGCCAGCAGGGTCGTGACCCGGACGAATTGCCGATCATGGTCGAGGCCAATCGGCTGTGGCGTGAGCTTGCGGGCGAAACCAATGTCGACATCGGCCTCAGGATCGGCGGCGTCACCTATCTTGCCCGCACGGACAGGGATTTGGCAGGATATGCCGACTGGCTGCCCCATGCGCAGGCGCATGGGGTGGACAGCCGGTTGCTCAGTTCCACCGAAACGGCCGAGCTGATCCCGGGCATGTCCCGGACCTACAAGGGCGCGCTTTACACCGCCTCCGACATGCGCGCCGAACCTTGGGTGGCGGTGCCGGCCCTTGCCGGTATTGCGGCACGCGCTGGCGCGACCATCGTTGAAAACTGCGCGGTGCGCAGCCTTGATATCGCGGCCGGCAGGGTTGCCGGCGTGATCACCGAACAGGGGCGGATCAAGGCGTCCGAGGTTGTGCTGGCGGGTGGGGCATGGTCGTCGCTGCTGTTGCGCAATCATGGCGTGGTCATGCCGCAGTTGTCCGTGCGCGCCACGGTGGCCGCGACCTCGCCTTTGCCCATGGTCTATCCGGGCGGGGCAGCGGATGAGGCCATCGCCTTTCGACCGCGCAGCGATGGCGGTTATTCTCTGGCGGCAGGGGGATTTCACGAGTTGTTCGTGGGGCGGGACGCGTTCCGCTTCTTTCCCAAATACCTTGCGCAGTTGCGCTCTGACCCGCTTGGGACACGACTGCTGCCGTTTGCGCCGCGCGGGTATCCCGACGCTTGGGGCACGCCCCGAACATGGAACCCCGACATACCCGGCCCGTTCGAGAAGATGCGCGTGCTGAACCCTTTCCCCAACGCTGGCAAGGTGCGCGCACTCACCCGCGACTTCGCCGCCCTGTTTCCCGATCTTGGCCCTGTGCGCATCACGTCCGCGTGGGCGGGGATGATCGACACCATGCCCGATGTTGTCCCGGTCGTGGACCGGGCCGCCGCCTTGCCGGGCCTCACTATCGGCACGGGCATGAGCGGTCACGGCTTTGGCATCGGTCCGGGCATGGGAAAGGTGCTGGCGGCACTGGTCACCGGGGACGCAGTGGGGCATGATCTGTCACGCTTCCGCCTCAGCCGCTTTACCGATGGCTCGGCCATGCGCATTGGCCCGTCTGTCTGACCATCGAAAGGATACGTGATGCCCATCCGGAACCGCCTTGCCGAAACCCATGCCGAGATCACCGGCTGGCGTCATCACATCCACGCCAACCCCGAGCTTGGATTTCAGGAACATGCGACATCGGCCTTCGTCGCGGATCGCCTGGCTGAGATCGGGGTGGACGAGCTGGTCACGGGCGTTGCCAAAACCGGTATTGTCGCCGTGATCAGGGGGCGGACCGACACATCGGGCCGCGTGATCGCCTTGCGCGCGGACATGGACGCACTGCCGATTGTCGAGGCGAGCGGCGTCGACTTCCCCTCGAAAAACAAGGGCGTGATGCATGCTTGCGGTCATGACGGTCACACCTCGATCCTGCTCGGGGCTGCGCAGTATCTGGCCGAAACGCGCAATTTCGACGGCACCGTCGTGCTGCTGTTCCAGCCCGCAGAGGAAGGCGGCGGCGGCGGGCGCGAGATGGTGAACGAGGGCGTGATGGACCGCTGGGGCGTGCAGGAGGTGTACGGGTTGCACAATATGCCGGGCCTGCCCACGGGACAGTTCGCGATACGGACAGGACCATTGCTGGCGTCGGCAGATGAATTCTACATCACAGTGACGGGCAAGGGGGGGCATGCCGCCGCTCCGCACCAGTCGATTGATCCCAACGTAACAGCGGCCCACATCATTTTGGGGCTGCAAAGCATCGCCAGCCGCAATGTCGACCCGCTGCACTCTGCCGTGGTGTCGGTCTGCGCGCTGCACTCGGATGTCGACATCCACAACGTGATCCCGCAGACAACCCGCATGACCGGGACCGTGCGCGCGCTGGATGCAGATGTGCGCAAGCTGGCCGAAAAGCGGGTCAAGGCCATCGCCACGGCCACCGCACACGCCTATGACTGCACGGTCGAGATCGACTATATCCTCGGCTATCCCGTGACGGTCAACCATGCCGACCAAACTGAATTTGCCGCCGCCGCCGCACGCATGGTCGCGGGGGACTGCATCATGGACACGCCTCCGATCATGGCGGCCGAAGATTTCTCCTACATGTTGGAATCGCGCCCCGGCGCCTACATCATGCTTGGAAATGGCGACAACGGCACGCTGCACCACCCGGCCTATCGCTTTGACGATGAGGCGATTCCGGCCGGGTGCAGCTGGTTTGTCGAACTTGTGGAACAACGTATGCCCGCGCAGTAAGCCGCGGGAGATAGCAGGAGATGCAAATGCCCATCAAGAACCGCTTTGCCGAAATGCAGGCCGACATCACCGCGTGGCGCCGTGACATCCACGAGCATCCCGAAATCCTGTTCGAAACGCACCGCACCAGTGCGCTGGTTGCTGAAAAGCTGCGGTCCTGGGGCTGTGACGAAGTGGTAGAAGGGATCGGGCGCACCGGCGTGGTCGGCGTGATCAAGGGCCGCGCCAGCGGGTCGGGCAAGACTATCGGGTTGCGCGCCGACATGGACGCCTTGCCGATCAACGAACAAACGGGCGTCGAATATGCCTCCAAAACCCCCAACGCGATGCATGCCTGCGGCCATGACGGCCACACGGCAATGTTGCTGGGAGCGGCGCAGTACCTGTCCGAGACACGCAATTTCGACGGCACGGTCGTGGTCATCTTTCAACCTGCCGAAGAGGGCGGCGGCGGCGGCCGCGAGATGTGCAACGATGGCATGATGGAACGCTGGGGCATTGATGAAGTCTATGGCATGCACAACTGGCCCGGTCGCCCGGTGGGTGAATTTTCGATCCGCACGGGCCCGTTCTTTGCCGCGACCGACCTGCTCGATATCGAATTCGAGGGACGGGGCGGCCATGCCGCCAAGCCGCAAGAGACCATCGACACGACCCTGATGGCGAGCCATGCCGTCACTGCACTGCAATCCATCGTCAGCCGCAATGCCGACCCGATCGACCGGATCGTGGTGTCCATCACCTCGTTCGAGACATCGTCCAAGGCGTTCAACGTGATCCCGCAAAAGGTGCACATCATGGGCACCGTGCGCACCATGTCGCCCGAAATGCGCGATCTGGCCGAAAAGCGGGTGGTGGAGATTTGCGAGGGCATCGCCACAACTTTCGGTGGCGTGGCGCGGGTGGATTATCAGCGCAACTACCCTGTCATGGTGAACCATGACGAGCAGACTGAATTCGCCGCCGACGTGGCACGCTCGATCTCGGGCCAATGCGAGGAAGCGCCTCTGGTCATGGGGGGTGAGGATTTCGCCTTCATGCTCGAAGAGCGCCCGGGTGCCTATATCCTGGTCGGCAATGGCGACACTGCCATGGTGCATCACCCCAAGTACAACTTCAATGACGAGGCGATCCCGGCGGGCTGTTCATGGTGGGCCGGGATCGTGGAACAAAGGCTTCCTCTTGCATCCTGAACGGCTGCGAGACGTGCGCGTAGCGGCACCCGGTGCAAGGCCTGGGTGCCGGGATCTGCTGGCACACGCCCGCATTGAGCCAGAGACCTCTCAGCTGGCGAGCAGGTCCCTGTAGATCGCGATGATCGCGTCCGCTTCGTGCTTTAGTTGGAAACGGTCCACCATTGTAAGGCGCGCGTTGGCAGACCATTCCGCCAACTTGGCCGGGTCTGACAGGAGTCCTTCGGTCGCCTGCACCATCTGCCGCGCATCACCGGGTGTGATCAGGGTGCCTGTCTGGCCATCGTCGATCAATTCCTCGAACGCGCCGACGCGGGTGGCAATTGCGGGTGCGCCGCAGGCCATCGCTTCAAGCGGGGTCAGTCCGAACCCTTCCCAGCGTTGCGGGGCGATGTAGATGTCCAGTGCTTGATAGAACTTCGGCGTTTCCCACACAGGCACCTCGGGCAGGAATCGCAGGCGGTCCGTCAGGCCCGCCGCTTCGACCTGCCGTTTGAGTGCTGCCAGAAACGCCTGGTCCTTGTCCACAGCACGTCCCATCACGATGGCGCAGGCATCCGGGTGGCGTGGCAGCAGGTCCAGCATCGCACCGACGAAGACATCCGTGCCCTTTTGCGCGCGGATGCGACCGAAACACCCCATCAGAGGGCCCGGCAGCAGACCGAGTTCGCGTTTCCGCGCGGCCTTGTCCGGGTGGGGGGCAAAGGTGTCGGTGTCGATGCCATGGTGGATAACCGTCGCGGGGCGATCCAAGTAAGCCGCTGTCTTGGCGGACGTTGCAATCACCGCGTCCATGCGCTTGATCAAGGCCTTGGTCAGCCCTGTGTGCTGGCGCTGACTGGCTGAGGTAAAGAGCAGCTTCAGCCGCTTGCCAAGGCCGTATTTCAGGGCCAGTCCCGCGATCATCTCGACATTGCGCCTTGCATGCCAGACGCGTGGGCCGCCTGGGCCCCTGCGCGACATGGTCAGCAGCTGGGTCCAGCGCACGTTCGGCACGTGATCGGGCATTTCGGGGGCGCAGGCGGTGATGGCGATGCTTTGCGCCTGTAGCGGCACCAACCGGATCACTGTCGATGTTACACCCGATAAGCGCCGTTTGAAATTCGGGGCGATGACGTCGATGGCGTTCAGATCAGGCATGTGGACCCATAGCGTGCGCTTCCGCCAGGGAAAAGAGACGCGCAGACAGGTCACCAAGGGCCGCGTCGCCCGATTGTGCCAGCGGGCGCGCGTTGGCCGCCAGTTGTGCAGCGCGGCTGGGATGGGTCAGAAGCGTGGAGATTTCGGCGGCAAGATGCGCGGCGTCTTTGACCTCGACACTTGCGTCTTTGAGCCGAAAAGCCGCGTATGCCTCTGAAAAGTTGGCATAATGAGGCCCGTGCAGGATAGCCGTGTGGACCACGGCAGGCTCAAATGGCGTGTGCCCGCCCACATCTGAAAACGAGCCACCCAGAAACACGATGGGGCTGACGGCATACCACAAGTCCGTCTCGCCCATCGTGTCGGCGAGGTACACCTGCGCGCCGTCCCCAAGCGTGCCGCCGGTGCTGCGCTGCGCGACGCTGAGGCCGCAGGTGCGGATCACCTCCAGCACCTTGTCCGCCCGTTCCGGGTGGCGCGGCACGAGGATCAGGCACAGGTCGGGGTGATCCGCCAGCAAGGTTTTGTGCGCGGCGATAACATGTTCTTCCTCGCCCGGATGGGTCGAGGCGGCGACCCAGACCCGGCGTCCGTTCAACGCGGCATGGGCTGTATCCACGACTTCGGGCGCGATCAGCGGCGCGCCGATCATGGATTTGAGGTTCGCTCCCTGCCGGGCCATCTCCAACCCCATATCGCGCAGGTGGTCGCGGCTGCGCCCGTCCTGACAATGGGCCATGACGATGCCGCGCAATACATAGGTGGCGGTGGCGGGAAAGCGTTTCCAGCCTTGCGCGCTCTTGTCCGACAGGCGGGCGTTGAGCAGGGCAACCGGAATGTCAGCCCGGGCACACATGTCCAGCAGGGTCGGCCACAGTTCGGATTCGACCAACACGCACAGGTCCGGCCGCCAATGGCGCAGGAACCGCTGCATCGGCCCGGTGCCGTCGAGAGGCGCAAACTGGTGCACCGCGCCCTTGGGCAGACGCTGCGCGACGGCCTGCGCCGACGTGGCAGTGCCCGAAGTCAGCAGCAGGGCCGCGTCGGGATGGTCGGCGGCGATGCGCGCCATCAGGGGCAGAACCGATTTCGCCTCGCCCACGCTCGCACCGTGAAACCAGATGAGCGGCCCGGCCCGGCGTTGTCCGGTGGCGTGACCCAGCCGTTCATGGGCGCGGTCCACGCTGACCCCGGCGCGGCGCAGCTTGTTCACGGCGCGGCGCGCGGCAAAGGGCAGGGCGAGGGCCGTGACCGCTTTGTAGAGGTGAAACAGGGCCGTGGGCCGCATGCCCTAGCCGCCCGTGTGGCTCATGTGGCGGGGCATCTGGCCGTCGAGCCGCTGGCGGGAATAGTCGAAGTCGTGGCCCTTGGGTTTGGCAAGAACCGCCGCGCGAATGGCGTCCTGCAGCGGGGCGTTGGTGTCTGGATGGGCGCGCAGGGGTGCGCGAAGGTCGGCCATGTCTTCCTGACCAAGACACATGTAAATCTCGCCCGTGCAGGTCAGGCGCACGCGATTGCAGCTTTCGCAGAAATTGTGGGACAGGGGCGTGATGAACCCGATCTTCTGACCCGTTTCCTCGAGCCGGACATATCGGGCAGGGCCGCCCGTCCGTTCGGCCAGATCCGTGACGGTGTAGTGATCGGCGTAACGCGCCCGCACGTCCTTGAGCGACCAATACTGACCCAGACGATCCTCGTTGCCCAGATCGCCCATCGGCATAACCTCGATCCAGGTGAGATCCATGTCGCGTTCGGCGCACCAGCGGGTCAGGGTCTCAAGCTCGTTCTCGTTGAAGCCCTTAAGGGCGACGGCGTTGATCTTGACCCTCAGGCCTGCGGCAAGGGCAGCATCGACGCCGCGCAGCACTTGGGGCAAGCGGCCCCAGCGTGTGATTTCGGCGAATTTCTTCTCATCCAGCGTATCAAGTGAGATGTTCACGCGGCGCACGCCAGCGGCATACAGGTCGCTGGCGAACCGTTCCAGCTGACTGCCATTGGTGGTCAGGGTCAGCTCCTTAAGCGTGCCCGCGTCAAGGTGACGACCCATGGCGTTGAAGAACGTCATGATGTCGCGCCGTACCAGCGGTTCGCCCCCCGTGATCCGCAGTTTTTCCACGCCCAAACCAATGAAAGTACTGCACATTCTGTCCAGTTCCTCGAGCGTCAACAGCTCTTTCTTGGGCAGGAAGGTCATGTTTTCCGACATGCAGTAGACACAGCGGAAATCGCAGCGGTCCGTTACGGAAACACGCAGATACGTGATGGCACGTTGGAATGGATCTATCAGCGGGGTGTTCATCCCTTAAGTGGTATGTGCGCAGGCGGGCACCTGCAAGGGGCATTGCGCGCGAAATTGGCGGGGTTATGGTAGCGCATGCGTTGGATTTGGATCAGTGTAGTGTGTGTGGCCGGGTGCGGTCTGGTGCCGGACGGGCCGAGAAACCCAGCGGACGCCGCACAGCCCGAAGGTGCTGGAGCCACGGATGGGGCTGTGCGCCCACAGGCGCGCCCGGGCGAAGTGGATGACGTTGCACCCGCCGCGCCCGAAATGTCCGTGGGCACGTTGGGCCGATCTGTCGCGACGCTGGGCAACGCCGCAGAACCGGGGTTGTGGCTCAAGACTCCGCTGGTGCGCGCAACGCGCCCGGGACGGGTGCATTTGCCGCAAACCGGCAAAAGTGTCGCCGTGACCCTGATCCCGATCGAGGGGCCAGCAACTGCGGGAAGCCGGTTGTCACTGGCTGCGATGCAGGCGCTGGGCGCGCCGCTGACCGATCTGATCGAAGTGGACGTGTTCGGAACTTAAGGGGCAGGCGGCAGATATTTTGCCGCTTCGCTGGCTGCGAATGGCTTCATCGCCGCGCCATGCGTATCAAGGAACGCGCGGGCACGCACCGCGTCATGCTTGCCCAATTCGCGCACCCACCACGCGATAGCCTTCTGAATAAACCATTGTTGATCAGGGACATAGGATGCCGCCCAGCCCAGAATCCGGTCGCGCGCGGCACTTTCTTCGGGTTTCGGAAAATTCTGTTTCGTCCAGGGCAGGGTGATGACCAGCGCTGCGCGGCGCGTCCACATATGGTCCGAGGTGGTCCACGCCTCGACCTGATCCAGCCGGGACGGGTCGGCCAGCAGACGGCGCTGACCGGCCATGCAGGCATGGTCAGCGATGGCCCAGCCGTCGAACTCCGGCACCCAGGACGCGATCAGCACCCAGGCGCTTTCATCCGGGCGGATGCGGGCCTGCGTCAACAACTTGGCCGCTGCAAGGCGCGCCTCATAGATGTCGGTGCGCCACAGGCCGTCGGCGAGTGCCACGCGGGCCTCCACGTCAAGCGATTGCCGCCAGCTTTGGGTCAGGTTGTTCAGCACCGGGTTGGGTACGCCCAGATGTACGCGCTTTGACTTGTGATAGGCCTTGGCCCCGGCAGCACGTTCGGTATCGCCGTGCGCGGCGATCTGGGCAAGGGCGTCCTCCGGCGTCACTCGACCGTGACCGATTTTGCCAAGTTCCGGGGCTGATCCACATCCGTGCCCTTCGCCACTGCGGTGTGATAGGCCAGCAATTGCGCGGGCACTGCGTAGACAATCGGTGCGAGGATATCCGGGCAATCGGGCATCGCGATCTCGGCCCAGACACCGTCGCCTGCTTCTTCCAGACCGTCCGCATTCGAAATCAATACGACCTTGCCCTTGCGGGCCATGACCTCTTGCATGTTCGAAATGGTCTTGTCGAACAATGGGTCCATATGTGCCATCACAACGACGGGGACGTGTTTGTCGATCAGGGCGATAGGTCCGTGCTTCAGTTCACCCGCTGCATAAGCTTCTGCGTGTATATAGCTGATTTCCTTCAGTTTCAACGCGCCCTCTAAGGCAAGTGGAAACATGGATCCCCGCCCAAGGAACAGGATATCCCGCGCTTCGGCCAGTTTGCGCGCTGTGGATTGCATGGCTGGGCTTTGCTGAATGGCAAGGTTCACGAGGCCCGGCAGAGTTTGCAGTGTCGATACGTGTTCGGCGAAGGCCTCGGCGCTTATCGTGCCCCGGTCAAGCGCCGCCTTGAGGGCAAGCATCAACAACACCGTCAATTGGCAGGTGAAGGCCTTGGTCGAGGCGACGCCGACCTCGACCCCGGCAAAAATCGGCAGGGCCAGATCGCTTTCCCGCGCGATCGAACTTTCGGGCACGTTTATCACCGACACGATCTGCGCCGCCTTGCCCTCGCAATAGCGCAGTGCTGCCAATGTATCTGCCGTCTCCCCGGACTGGCTGACGAACAGGGCCACGGTATGCGCCGGGATGGGTGGTTCGCGATACCGGAATTCAGATGCCACATCGACATCCACCGGTATTCGGGCGATCTGTTCGAACCAGTATTTTGCCGTCAGGCAAGCATAATAGGCGGTGCCGCAGGCCACCATGGTCAGCCGGTCCACCGATGTGAAATCCAGGCCCGGATCGGGCAGTGCGATCTGACCATCGCCGCGCAGGTAGTTGGCCAGCGTGTTGGCCAATACAACCGGCTGCTCGGCGATTTCCTTGGCCATGAAGTGTTTGTGCCCAGCCTTGTCCACGCGGGTGGAGTCGATCTGGATCTGACGCACGGCGCGGTTTGCAAGTGTGCCGTTTGCATCCCTGATTTCGACCCCGGCGCGGGTGACGATCGCGCGGTCGCCATCCTCAAGATAGGTGATGCGGTCGGTCATCGGGGCCAGCGCGATTGCGTCCGAGCCGACGAACATCTCGCCATCCCCATGCCCGATGGCCAGCGGGGGGCCGTGACGCGCGGCGATGATCAGATCATCATGGCCCTGAAACAGAAAGGCCAGCGCGAACGCGCCCCTGAGCCTGTCCAGCGCGGCAAAGGCGGCGTCGACTGGGGTCATGCCGGCGTCCATGTTCCGCTGGGTGAGGAGGGAGACGGTCTCCGTATCCGTCTCGGTTCGGAATTCAATCCCAGCGGCGGCGAGTTCCGCGCGCAGTTCGCGGTAATTCTCGATAATGCCGTTGTGCACGACCGCTACGGGCCCGGATTGGTGCGGATGCGCGTTGCCTTCCGTGGGTGCGCCGTGGGTGGCCCAACGGGTGTGCCCGATCCCGGCCTTGCCCGCGAGGGGGTCGTGGACCAGCCGATCCGAAAGATTGACCAGCTTGCCTACCGCGCGGCGACGGTCCAGCACTCCATCGTTGACGGTGGCGATACCCGCGCTGTCATAGCCGCGATATTCGAGGCGTTTAAGGGCTTCGACAAGGATAGGTGCGGCTTCGTGGCTGCCCAGCACCCCAACAATTCCACACATTTTAGCTGCCTCTGCTCTGCCTGGCCTTTTTGGCCTTTAACATTTCGAACAATTTGCGCGCCATGCCGGGTTTTTCCACCTGTGGTGCACGACCCAGCGCCAGCGCGCCTGCTTCAACATCCGAAGTGATCACCGACCCAGAGCCTGTCATCGCCTCGTCCCCGACCGACACGGGCGCGACCAGCATCGTGTTCGACCCGATGAAGGCGCGCGCGCCGATATGGGTGTGGTGCTTCATCACGCCGTCATAGTTGCAGGTGATCGTCCCCGCGCCGATATTGCTGCCCGCGCCGACAAAGGCGTCGCCGATATAGCTGAGGTGGTTGACCTTGGCCGCTGTGTCGAGCGTGGCGTTCTTGACCTCGACAAAGTTGCCCACGCGCACATCCTCGGCCAGCTCCGCGCCGGGGCGCAGGCGGGCATAGGGGCCGACGATGGCCCCGCGCGACACATGGCACCCTTCCAGATGCGAAAAGGCACGTATGGTCGCGCCCGATTCGACTGTGACACCGGGGCCAAACACCACGTTGGGCTCGATCAACGCATCGCGCCCGATCACCGTATCAAGCGACAAGTAGACCGTGTCGGGCGCGGCAAGGGTCACGCCATCCTCCAGCAATTCGGCCCGGGCGCGGGACTGGAACAGTGCATCCGCCGCCGCGAGATCAGCGCGGGAATCCACGCCCAGCGTTTCCGCCTCGTCGCAGGCGATGGCGGTGACCGAAAGGCCGCGCGCATTGGCAAGCTCGGCCACCTGTGTCAGGTAATATTCGCCCGAGGCGTTGTCGTTGCTGGTCTCGCTCAGCAAGTCGAAGAGGGTTTTGGCGTCACAGGCCAGAAGGCCGCTGTTGGTGAACGGGATGGCGCGTTCGTCTTCGGTCGCATCCTTGTATTCGACGATTCTGACCAGCTTGTCACCGTCCATGACCAGACGGCCATAGCGGGGCTGGACCTGCGCAATCTCGAAGCCCAGCACCACGACGTCGTGATTTCGGCGGGCCTCGATCATCCGCTCCAGCGTTTCGGGACGTAGAAATGGTGTGTCGCCGAACAGAACAACCACATCGCCGTCGAAACCGGCCAGGGCGTCGCGCGCCTGATCGACGGCGTGTCCTGTGCCAAGCTGTTCCTCCTGCATCACAACTTGCGCGGTTTCGTCAAAGTCGAGTGTTGCGGCCTGTACCAGATCGCCCCCGTGGCCAGCGACCACGATCACGTGGGCAGGGTCCAGCGCGGCACCCGCCCGCATGGCGTGGTGCAGCATCGGCGCGCCTGCGATGGGGTGCAGCACCTTGGGCAGGTCCGAATTCATCCGTGTGCCCTTGCCCGCGGCGAGGATGATCAGTGCGACGCTCATGTTGTGCCCTTGGCCCAATTCTCTTTGTCTTTTCGTTGCGCCCTGTTTATCCGGTTGGGCCATGCGCGCAAGCATCTGCGCCATCAAACAAGATTGCGGCTTGCAACAAGTCGCGGCGGGGGGCCGCCGAAAGGGGCGGCTATGACGGCAGTGATTTTCGATCTGGACGGGACCTTGGCGGACACCAGCGCCGATTTGCTGGCGGCGGCCAATGCCTGTTTCCGCGATATGGGGGCGGGCGATGTGCTGGGGCCCGGGGATGCGGGCGTGGCCC
>CAYGPT010000014.1:0-57837 GCA_964351755.1 uncultured Rhodobacterales bacterium
GCACCGAACTGGGCCTGACGGACGAAGGCCGCTTTGCCTTTGCGTGGATCGTCGATTTCCCGATCTACGAAAAGGACGCCGAGACAGGCAAGATCGACTTTGAACACAACCCGTTCTCCATGCCGCAAGGCGGGATGGAGGCGCTGATGGGCGACCCGCTCGACGTGCTTGGGTTCCAGTACGACCTTGCCTGCAACGGCTATGAACTGGTCAGCGGCGCCATTCGGAACCACCGCCCCGAGATCATGTTCAAAGCCTTTGAAATCGCAGGCTACGACGAGGGCGAAGTGCGCAAGCGGTTTGGCGGCATGGTCAACGCGTTCCAGTATGGCGCGCCACCCCACGGCGGATGTGCTGCGGGCATCGACCGGATCGTGATGCTGCTGGCAAACGAGGCGAACATCCGCGAGGTCATTCTGTTCCCGATGAACCAGCGCGCCGAAGACCTGATGATGAACGCGCCTAGCGAACCGACAAGCGATCAACTGATGGAACTTGGCCTGCGGGTTATCCCGCAGGACTAAGCGTTTCTTTGCGTATGCGGCAAATGGTGGATGTGCATAGCGTCCACCCCTGTGCTAATTTCAGTCCAAGTCCAAAAATATTGGCAGGGCAACCATGGTGCGCAGCTTCGACCCGGTACTGGCGGAAATTCGTTTCGGCTATGGTCTGTCGCCCGTTGTGACTGCCCCATCCGACCCGGTCGAGATGTTGGCAGGACTGTCTTCGCCCGATGAAATGGCGGAACAGTTCCCTTCCGAACCTTTCAGCGCCTTTCGCGAACGAATGGTCGCGGCGCAGGCGGCTTTGGACATCCGGCGCAAGTCTCGTGGCACGGAGGCAGCCAAAGAGGCCCGCAAACAACGTAATCTGGTAAATGCCGATGCACGTCGGGCATGGTTCGGCTGGATCGGGCAGACCTTATTGCGGCGCACCTATTCGCAGACAGCCTTTCGGGAACGGATTATCGCGTTCTGGGGCGATCATTTCACAGCCACTGGCAAGCGGGGCGTCATCCGTCGCGGCACTACGCCCTATATCGACGATGCGATCCGGCCCTTCATCTCGATGCGCTTTGCCGATGTTTTGCAGGCGGCGGTTATGCATCCACTGATGCTGGAATATCTGGATCAAACGCGATCCGTAGGACCCAATAGTGATATTGCGGCGCGCAAAGGTGAGAAAAAGCCATCTGGTCTGAACGAAAACCTCGCACGCGAGGTCATGGAATTGCACACGCTGGGGGTCAACGGACCCTACACTCAGGCGGATGTCACGCAATTGGCTGAACTATTCACGGGCATGACGTTTCAGCCCAAGAACGGGTACAAGTTCCGCAAGGATTTTGTGGAGCCTGGCAGCGAAACGATTCTGGGCGAAACCTATCCTGACGCGCTTAACGACAAACCCGTGCGCGCCGTATTGCAGGACCTTGCAGCCCATCCCGCGACAGCACGTCATATCGCTTGGAAACTCGCGGTGCATTTCACATCCGATGACCCTGACGGATCACTGGTGGATGCGTTGGAAGCTGCATATCTGGCCAATGACGGTGCACTTGTCCCGCTTTACGAAACGCTTCTGGATCACCCCGCCGCTTGGGAGCCGGAGTTGAAGAACTTCAAACCTCCCATCGACTTCATGTCTTCGTCCTTTCGCGCCCTTGCCCCGGCAAAAGACGTGATCGCCGGGACGAGGCCAGGCTTGATGCGGGAGTATATCACCGAACCACTGATCACGATGGGCCAGGCATGGGAGTCACCGATCGGACCGGATGGCTGGTCAGAGGACGACGCGGACTGGATCACGCCCCAAGGCCTTGCAGCCCGCGTGACATGGGCCATGAATGTGCCTGAAGCGATGATTGGCGGGCTGCCTGACCCGCGCGAGTTTGTCGATACGGCCCTTGGGTCCTACGCCGATGAGGTCGTGCGTTTTGCGGCCGGAGCGTCGGAAAGCAAGCCTGAGGCCATCGGCCTTGTCCTCATGTCCCCTGCCTTTCAACGCAGATAGGAAACACCATGCCCGCACCACTGTCCCGCCGCGCTTTTCTCGCCCGTTCCGGCATCATCGGGTGCTCCCTTGCGGCAAGCCCGCTGCTGACCCCAGTCAGTTTTGCAGCGGCACCTTGGGATACGCGGCTGGTGGTGATCATCCTGCGCGGCGGAATGGACGGGCTGGATGTGGTCCAGCCCTACGGCGACCCGGCATTTTCCAAGTGGCGGTCGTCCCTGTCCAAAGGTCCCGATGGCGGTGCGCTGGACCTTGACGGCTATTTCGCCCTGCACCCAAATCTTGCTCCGTTGATGCCCATGTGGGCGGCAGGGCAGTTGGCTTTTGTCAACGCGGTGTCGACACCCTATCGCGACAAACGCAGCCACTTTGACGGGCAGGACCTGCTCGAGGCGGGTACGGCCAATCTTGCCGGCGTCCGCGACGGATGGCTGAACCGGATGCTGCAGACTGTGCCGGGTCTTACCGCACAAACAGCCTACGCGATTGGTCACGAGGACATGCGACTGCTCAAGGGCGCGGCCGAAGTCGCGAACTGGTCACCGGACGCGGAATTCAACCTGAGCCCGCAGGCGGCGCGCCTGATGGAGTTGGTCACGGAACCTGATCCGGCCATGCATGCGGCCCTGTCGGAAGCGCGCATTCTGGCGGCCTCCGGCATGGAAATGTCGCCAGAAAAAACCTCTGAACATGTGCAGGTTGCCGAATTCGCAGCCCAACAGCTGTCGGGCGACGCGCGCATAGCAGCCTTTTCCCTGAACGGTTGGGATTCGCACCGCAATCAGGGTCGTGTGCTGGGAAACGCGTTGGACCGGCTGGCAGAGACACTGACGACCCTGCGCGACAAGATGCGCGTTGATACGTGGGGCAAGACGGCTGTGGTAGCCATGACCGAATTCGGGCGCACTGTGCGCCAGAACGGTACTAACGGCACGGATCATGGCACTGGCGGTTTGATGGTTCTGGCCGGGGGCGCTGTTCGCGGCGGGCGGGTTTACGGCAATTGGCCGGGTCTGGATGAAAGCGATCTGTATCAGGGCCGCGATCTGATGCCGACGGGCGATGTGCGCGCAGCTGCGGCTTGGGTCATGCGCGGGTTGACCGGCTTGGACCGTACCACGCTCGAGGGGTCGATCTTTCCCGGCATGGACTTGGGCAGCGACCCGGGTCTGCTGCTGTAACTCACCGCTCTGAATTTGCTTGGCCTTGGGCGGCACACCGCCTAACGTCCCGCTATGTTTGAACTTTACCGACCCAATCATACGCCCGTCCCGGATTGGACTCCGCCGCCCGTGCCCGACAATGCGTTGGTGATCGAAGGGCAGTATTGCCGACTGGAACCGCTGGTGGCCGAAAAACACGCGGCGCTTTTGTTTCGGGCCTATGTCGGGCATGACCACGTGTGGCAGTATCTGCCCTACGGCCCTTTTTCGTCATCTTCGCAATATCACCGCTGGATGCGCGAGACGGAAAGCGAACCGGGTGTGGAATTCTTCGCCATCAGGAACCTGCAAAGTGGCACTTTCGAAGGGGTCGCGAGTTTTCTGCGCATCGCCCCCCAGGCAGGCAGCATCGAAGTGGGTCATATCAATTTCAGCCCCGCCTTGCAAAACACTCGGGCGGGGACCGAAGCCATCTACCTGATGATGGCTTGGGCCTTTGATGCAGGATATCGCCGGTTCGAATGGAAGTGCGACGCCTTGAACCAAGGGTCGCGCCGTGCCGCCCAGCGGCTGGGGCTAAGTTACGAGGGCGTGTTCCGGCAGGCTGGCGTGGTCAAGGGACGCAACCGTGACACAGCTTGGTTCGCCGCCATCGACGCCGAATGGCCTGCGTTGAAAGAAGCGTTTCGTGTCTGGTTGGATCCGTCGAATTTCGATGACCAAGGTGCGCAAAACGAACGGCTGTCCGACCTGACGCGCCTTGTCCGCGTGGCCGAAGATCCGTCGTTTGCCGGCTGATAATCTTGTTTAAATCGCGATTTTCTCGGCCAGACGCAGCTGTACGAGCCCGGCAATTGTGGCTGCCTCCGATGCGGCTGAATCTCCGCAGGCTCGTTTGGCGGCCAACGCTTCTGTTGCGCGTGCAAGTTCCTTGTCTTCTGCACTGCGGGCGACGCCGCCAAGGAATTGCGCTATGTAGTCTAGTGTGCGGGTGTCGCTGGCCCCTTCAAGAACGTCTGCGACATGGGCCATATCGTCGCGATAGGCGATGGGATCTGGCTGCACGATTTCCTTAGGCACGGGGCGCGGCCCGGCAGGGCGGCGGTCTGCGGGAAGGTGCGACAGGATCGTGTCCTGAAACACGGCCAAAGATACGACCGGCTTGCTCAGATATCCATCAGCGCCCGCAGATCTGACCAACGACTCGCTGTCGAAATCGCCCGAGGTCCCCAGGATGACATCCGGTCGTGGGCTCGCGGAGACCAGTTCGCTGATCAGGTCGGCGCCATTGCCGTCGGGCAGACCCACGTCGATGATAGCCACCGATGGGCGGTACACCTGCAAATGGCGCCGTGCAGAGCGCAGCGTGTCGGCACGTCTGATCCGCGCACCGCTGCGCAGGCACAAAAGCCGCAGCGCTTCGCAGGCGAAACGACTGTCTTCAATGACCAGTACCGTCAGACCCAAAAGCGGGCGCATTGCGGTTGGCGAAGGGTAGCTTGGCGTGAAAGGGTCCGTCGTATCCATTTTCCGTCCTCCGAAAACTATCGCGACTCATGGTTACGCATGGTTGCCTAACAGCAAGTTAACGCGTGCCCTTGCGCGGCATCGGTGCGTTGGCGATAAGGGCGCAACCTGCCCGACTGCTGAAAAAAAGGATCCCGCCATGATCGGTCGTCTGAACCACGTTGCCATCGCCGTGCCTGACCTTGAGGCCGCTGCGGCCCAATATCGCAATGCACTTGGTGCAACGGTCGGTGCGCCGCAGGATGAACCTGACCACGGGGTGACCGTGATCTTTATTGAATTGCCCAACACCAAGATCGAATTGCTCTATCCCCTTGGCGATGACAGCCCGATCAACGGCTTTCTGGAAAAGAACCCATCGGGCGGAATCCACCACGTGTGTTACGAGGTCGACGACATTATTGCCGCCCGCGACCACCTGAAATCGACCGGTGCCCGCGTGCTCGGCAGCGGAGATCCGAAGATCGGCGCCCATGGCAAGCCCGTCCTGTTCCTCCATCCCAAGGATTTCAACGGCTGTCTGGTCGAATTGGAGCAGGTCTGATGGGAATAACTTCCGCCCTCGTCCTATATGCCGTCATCTGGTGGATGTGTTTCTTTATCGCTTTGCCGATCAAGGTACGCACACAAGGAGACGTGGGCGAAGTCGAACCCGGCACCCATGCAGGCGCGCCCCAGGTTCACAACCTGAAGCGCAAGGCGTGGATCGTGACCGGCGTCGCCTTTGTGCTGTGGTGCGTTATTGCCGGCATCATCATCTCGGGCTGGATCAGCCTGGATGATATGGATTGGTTCGACCGAGCGCTCAAGCCTTTGTAATATTGTGATAAAGATGGGTGAACGTGGCGGCCCCGATGATCGGGATCAGCAGGTTCACCAGCGGGATCGACAGTGGTATCGCCATCAGCGTGCCGGCCAGCCAAATTGTGCCGGAATGGGCGCGCCGCAACTCTTTTGCCTGTGCGCGACCGACCCGCCGCATGGCGACAAGCGTAAAATATTCACGCCCAAGCAGGAAGCCGTTCAGACCCCAGAAGATGAAAATTGCCGCAGGGGCAAAGAACACATAGAGGATAAGGGCGAGGATATTGGCCCCAATCAGCACGCCAAGAAAATTGACCGTGTCGACCAAGGCATCCCCAAAGCCTACGGGCTTGGCCGGGGGAAGGTGGAGATAGTGACGATCCTCGACCGCTGCGGCCACTTCGTCCAGAAACATCGAGGTGATGGCCGAGGCCACCGGCATCATCAGGAAGATCGACAGCACAAAGAACAGAAAGAAAGAACCCCAACTTATGATGTCGTCAAGCCAGGTGATCTCTCCGATCCAGGGGACGCTCACGCTATCGGCTGTCAGCGTTCCGATCAACCAGACAAAGCCGGATGTCGCCCCGATCAAAAGCGCGATGGTCAGCGCCAGACCCAACAGCAGCACACGACGAAACCGGGCATCTCCGATCTGGCCAAGGGCGGCAAAGAAGGATGTAAGTATCATTTATCCACCCAAGTGGTGATATTCCTCAGGTCGGGCCGGGGTCGGTCGGGCGGGGCGCTGGTTTCGGTGCCGATATGGATCAGCCCGGCAATGCGTTCGTGATCCGCAAGCCGCAGTGCTGTCTGCATGAATTCCCGGTCGTGGCTGGGCCAGCCGCTAAGCCAGTTGGCCCCCCAGCCCGCCGCGAGGGCCGCGTTCAGCAAGGCAAGGCAGACGGCCCCGGCGGAATAGGTCTGTTCCAGCTGTGGAATTTTTTCGGATGGTTTGTGCACCTCGATCACGGCCACGGCGAGGTGCCCCTGATCGAACTGGCCGCGCCCCTTGGCGATCTGTTCAGGGTTGAGGCCGATGGCGTTGCCACGATCTTCGGCCAGTTGGGCAAGCCGCGGCATCGCCCCTTTTTCCAGCACGACAAAGCGCCACGGTTCGAGCTTTCCATGGTCGGGCGTGCGCGCGGCGGCGGTCAGCAGCACGGTGAGCGCGGCACGGTCGGGCACCGGTTCGGACAGCGTCTTGGCCGGGCGGGAACGTCGCGTCAGCAAGAAGTCGAGCGCGGCGGGGTTGGGATCGGGCATATGTTACGCCTTTTTACATCTTTGCTTTCATGTCGGGATTGTGCCCTGCGACGTCAAGGGGTTAGACGCTCAATTGTTTCGCCATGAAATCGATCTCGTCGCGCAGGTACTCGTCAAACGAGATGCCTGGCTGGCGGGTATTCAGGGCGCGTTCCATGGGGTCGGGGGCAACGATGGAACTTGCCGATAAGGCATTGATCGTGGCGTGCCCGCAGAACGGAACGTAGACCTCGGAATAGCCGCCCTCATGGCACAGAACCAGTTTCCCCTTGCAGGTCATGCTGGCCATAGCCTTGATTTTCAATGTCATTTGCCGGAACGTGTCGGCGGTGGCCAGCATGCGGCCCAGCGGGTCGACGGCGGACGCGTCATAGCCGCAGGCCACAATGATGATATCGGGTTTGAACGCGCGGATCGCGGGGGCAACCACGCGGTCCATGGCGTAGATATAGGCGGTGTGTCCCGCGCCGGCACACAGCGGCAGATTGAAGTTGAACCCCTCTCCGGCGCCTTCGCCGATATCCTCCCAACTGCCTGTATCCAAGGGATAATTCCCCTCTTGATGCAGGGAAATGGTCAGGACGTCGGAACGGTCATAGAAGATCGATTCGGTGCCGTTGCCGTGGTGTACGTCCCAGTCGAGCACAGCGACGCGCAGATCGGGACGGGTCGCCTTGGCAGCCTCGATGGCGATGGCGATATTGGCGAGCAGGCAGAACCCCATGGGCGCGTCTGCGCGGCAGTGATGGCCGGGCGGGCGACACAGGGCATAGGCGTTTTCGTACGTGCCATTCAACACGGCCTCGACCGCGCTGGTGGCCAGTCCGGCGGACAAGGCTGCAATCTCGAAACCACCCTTGGCGAAGGGGGCGTGATGGCCGATCTCTCCGCCGTTGGCATCTGACTGAGCCTTGAATGAAGTGATATATTCCGGGGAATGCACCGCCAGAATCTGATCCATGCTGGCAGGCGGTGCCGTGGTCACGGACAGATCATTGATCAGCCCGGTCACATCCATAAGGTTCTTTAGCCGCCGCTTGGTTTCCGGGCTTTCGGGCAAGCCACCTGCGGCCAGCGGCTGCATCAGACCACCAAGGGGCACAGTGAATGCATAGTTGCCCCCGGCATGCCACATGGTGCGTTCGTCCCAATAAAATCCGGTGCTCATGTCGCCCTCAGTTCCGCTGTCGGCAAGGTGGCCGAAATCGGATGCGGATGCAATGTAGGGTGGGCCGCGGCGGCTGCCCTGCGCGGAACAGGATAAGGCCCCACCAAAACAGAGTGGATGGCATTGCACCGGACCAGCAACATGCGCGGACCTATTGTGCATCGGCCATGCACTGATGACCGGACCACTCAAACGTTCGTCTGCAACCGTTGCCAGCGTCTTAACGTGCCTCGGCCAGTAGGGCGGCCACGTCGAGCGGGTCGTTGACCATCGCCAGATTGCCATCGCCATCTCGGGGCCAGTCAGTGGGAGCGCGGTCGCGGTAAAGCTCGACTCCGTTGCCGTCGGGATCACGGAAATAGACCGCTTCAGACACGCCATGATCCGCCGAACCGTCCAAAGGCGTGCCGTGATCCAGCACCCGTTGCAGTGCTGCACCCAGTGATGCGCGATCCGGAAACAGGAAGGCAGAGTGATAGAGCCCCGGCGCACGGATCGGCGCGGGACCAGCCCCGCGCGAATGCCAGGTGTTGAGGCCGATATGGTGGTGATAGCCACCCGCACCCAGAAAGGCGGCCTGATCACCATACCGCTGGGTCAGCGTGAACCCGAGCACCTCACCGTAAAACCGGATAGCGCGTTCGAGGTCACTGACCTTGAGGTGGATGTGGCCGACGCGGGTGTCGGCAGGAACGATGGTGCTCATCGGGTTTCTCCACTCGCAGCTTTGCCTGCCAATGGTATGAACGGGGCATACCTGAAGCAAGGTGCCGGGGCGCGCATCGTCGGTTCGCTGGTGCACTGCGGAAGTACGAGTGACACCGGACATGCTATGGATCAGAGCGATGTGAGTGGTGGCTGGTTCTCAATGATCCGGTCGGCGCCGACACGTGGAAAATCAACATACGGGAAAGTTTGGGGGCTGCTCCCGCCACGTACCGACGCCTCTGGTCACGCAGCCGCCTACTGGGGATGGAGCGGCTGCGATCCTTGGAATTCTGCTGCGTCTAGCCAGCTTGACCCGAAGGTAGCAGCACACGGTCGATCACATGGACGACGCCGTTGGACTGGTCCACATCCGCGACGATCACGCGCGCCTTGCGGCCATTCTCGTCTTCGAGGACAAGATCACCGGCTTCCATGTAGGCCTTGAGCGCGCATCCACCGACAGTGGGCACCACGTGTTCGCCGCCATCATCCGCGATCATGCCCGCGATATCGGTTGAAAAAGCTTCGGCCGCAACCACGTGGCAGGTCAGGATTTGCTGCAACTGGGCCTTGTTGCCTTCTTCCAGAAGCGAAGTGAGCGACGCCTCGGAAATCCGGCCAAACGCATCATTGGTCGGCGCGAAAACGGTGAACGGGCCGGGCGATGCCAACGTGTCCACGAGGCCTGCAGCAGAAACCGCGGCCACCAAAGTGGTCAGGTTGGGTGCGTTGGAGGCATTCACGGCGATGGGTTGGTCCGCCATCATCGGTGCGCCGCCCACTGTGGGGTTGTCCATCGCACTTGCCCCAGAAACGGCGAGCGATCCAGCACATGCAAGTGCTGCGACTTTGAAAAAGGTTTTCATCGTTAAGTCTCCCTATACGAGGTCGCGTTTTGCGACCGGTGATACGAGGAGTCACGCATTCGGCCCGGAGAAGTTTCAGATATGCCGAAAATTTTTCATATGCGCTGTTCCGTATGCCGCGCTCATACACGTAAAGGCTGGAATGACGGCGGGAACTGGCGCCCCGCTTCGTCCAAGATGACCGGGAAAGGTAAGCGCGTCGCCCGCCTCGGATTCAGGCGCCGACCATGCCCACGATTTCATAGGTCTTTTTCAGGATTGGGGCCGTGATCTGGCGCGCCTGTGCAGCGCCATGGGCGAGGATGCGGTCGATTTCGCTGACATCATGCATGAGCCGCGCCATTTCCTGCGAAATGGGAGCGAGTTTCGACACCGCGAGGTCTGCGAGCGCAGGTTTGAACGTGCCGAATTGTGCCCCGCCATATTCGCCCAGCACCTGATCCACGGACATGTCCGAAAGGGCGGCGTAGATGTTGACGAGGTTGCGCGCCTCGGGCCGGTCCTCAAGCCCCTTGGCCTCCGAAGGCAGGGCGTCTGGGTCCGTCTTGGCCTTGCGGATCTTTTTGGCGATGGTATCGGCGTCGTCGGTCATGTTGATGCGGGACGCGTCCGAGGGGTCGGATTTGCTCATCTTCTTGGACCCGTCGCGCAAGCTCATCACGCGGGTCGCGGCCCCTTCGATCACAGGTTCGGTCATTGGAAAGAAATCGACGCCATAGTCATGGTTGAATTTCGCTGCGATGTCGCGCGTCAACTCAAGGTGCTGTTTCTGATCCTCGCCCACGGGGACGTGGGTAGCGTGATAGACAAGGATATCGGCGGCCATCAGTGCTGGATAGCCGAACAGACCAAGCGATGCGTTCTGCGCGTTCTTGCCGGCCTTGTCCTTGAATTGGGTCATCCGTTGCATCCAGCCCATGCGCGCCACGCAGTTCAGAATCCAGCCCAGCTGCGCATGTTCCGGCACGGCAGATTGGTTGATCAGGATCGACTTTTCCGGGCTGATGCCGCTTGCGATGAAACCTGCGGCCAGTTCGCGCGTGTTGTGCCTCAGCGCTGCGGGGTCCTGCCAGACCGTGATCGCGTGCAGGTCAACCATGCAATAGATTGTTTGATACGCCTCTTCCTGCATGCTCACGAACCGCTTGATCGCGCCGAGGTAATTGCCAAGGGTCAATCCACCCGACGGCTGGATGCCCGAAAAAACGCGGGGCGTGAACGTGTTGTCAGTCATCGGAACCTCTGGGCAATCATGCGTCGTTGGCTTACCCATGGGGACAACACGCGTCAAGCAGGCCAGAGACATGTCAGACCACCGCGAACCCAGCCCCCTCAACCCGTTGCCCCTCGCCGTCTGGCTGCTGTTCCTTGCACTTGCCATCCCTGAATTGATTTTCAGCGCGGGCGAGGCTGGACTGGCCGGTGGACCGGGGGCGGTGGGCTGGCGATTGAATGCGCTCAACACCTATGGTTTTTCAGGCGATGCGTTCGATTTCATGGTCGAGAACGGGCGCTTGCTGCCCGAGCACTTGCTGCGGTTCATCACCTATCCCTTTGTGTTTGGCACGTTCACATCTGCCCTGTTCGCGGGGGTGATCCTGCTGGCCATGGGCAAGATGGTGGGCGAGGTGCTGGGTGGTTGGGCCGTGGTGCGGATGTTTGCCCTTTCGGGCGTGTTCGGCGCGCTTGTGTTCGGCTTGCTTACGGACCAGCCTTGGCTGGTGGGGGCGTACCCCTCCGTCTATGGGTTGATCGGTACCTATACCTTTCTTTACTGGCAACGGCAGGTGTCGATCGGGGGCCCGCAGGGGCAGGCGTTCATGCTGATTGGCGTTCTGATGGGCATTCAGCTGGTCTTTGGCCTGTTGTTTCAGGTCGGTTATGCATGGGTCGGCGAGTTGGCCGGGTTCATTGCCGGCTTTGCCCTCACCGCCTTCGTCGTGCCCGGCGGCATGGCGCGGGTGGTGGCCGCGTTGCGGCGGCGATCCTAGGAAGCGATAGTGCAGGAAGGTGCATCATGAGCTTTGACTGGCACGCTGATCCGATCGCACGCGACACCCCGGTTACGGCAAGCTATCGCAACACGCAGAACGTGCGCCGCTTCTTCACGAGTGCCTGCGGCCCATCCTTCAAATTCGACCGGCCGTTCATGGCGTGGATCAAGGATGGAACGCCCAAGACAATGGGCGATGTGGCGGACGAGTGGTTGCGACGCAATGAAGGCGGCAGCGACTAGCGGCGGCGCACCGCGCCCGTGATGTCGGAAAACTTCAGCGCGCCGATCAGGTTGGCGGATGCGAAATAGCTGACCGCCCCGACCGCCAAAAGGCCCAGAAGCGCCAGATAGCGCACGAAATCAGTACCAAGCGCGGGTTTCAGCAAGATCGCCAGGACCCACATCACCGCGCCCATGGTGACCGCAGCCACTATGATACGCGGCAGGCGGTGGCGATACCGGTCGTCGACCTGTACCGCATCGCCCATGCCTCGCAGGCCCCAATAAAGCAGCCCCAGCATCGCCCAACCCGCCACCGTGGTGGCAACCGCCGGAGCGATCCAGCCGATAGCAGGGGCAAGGCCGACGGCTAGGCCTGCATTGATCACCATGGCAGCCACAGCGAAATAGAATGGACGCTTTGTATCGCCCCGCGCAAAGTATTGCGGTTGCAGCACCTTTTGCAGAACGAATGCAGGCAGACCCAGCCCGTAGATCGCCACCGCGATGGCAATGGCGGCCACGTCATCCGCCCCGGTCTGGCCGCGCTGAAACAGGACCGACACAAGCGGCAGCGGGATCACCATCAGTGCTATGGCCGACGGTATGGTCAGGGCCATGGCGAATTCCGCCGCGCGGGAATAGGCGCTGCGCGCGCCTTCTAGATCATCGGCCTTGAGCCTGCGCGACAGGTCAGGCAACAGGACGATCCCGACCGCAATACCGACCACACCCAAGGGCAGTTGATAGAGCCTGTCAGCCGCAAAAAGCCAGCTGACTGCGCTGTCATATTGGCTGGCTACCAATTGTCCGACGACAAGGTTGATCTGCATGACACCTGTTGCAAGGGCTGCCGGGACGGCGGTGCGCACCATCTGGCTCATATCCGGGGTCCAACGCGGCAGGCCGGGCGTCAGGGCAAAGCCCGCCTGCGACGCCGCCCCCCAAGTCAGCGCCAGTTGCGCAATGCCCGCGAGCGGAATGGTCCACACCAGCCACGTGATCACGGTCCCGCCGGTCGCCCATGCCGCAGCCATCGCGCTGATCACGAGGATGTTCAGCAGTACGGGTGCGGCGGCGGCGGCTGCAAAGCGCCCCGTGGCGTTCAGCACGCCCGAAAACAGCGCCGAGAGGGACATGAAGAAGATGTACGGAAACACGATGCGCCCGAACCCCACGGTCAGATCGAAACGTTCGGCATCGAACCCCCCGGCTGTGGCCCAGACCAATCCAGGCATGAAGATCATGGCAAGTGCGGTCAGCATCAAAGTAACCAGCGCAAGTCCATTGAGCGCGTCGCGCCCGAACCGCGCCGCGTCCTCGTCCCCTTCCACCTTGGCCGAGAACATCGGCACGAAGGCGGCGTTGAATGCCCCTTCGGCAAAGAAGCGGCGGAACATGTTGGGCAGTCGAAAGGCTGCGACAAAGGCGTCCATCAACGGACCCGGACCGATCAGCGACAGGATCATGATCTCGCGCACAAAGCCCAGGATGCGGCTGGCCAGTGTCCAGAAGCCGACGGTCAGAAAGCCAGAGATGATGCGGATCGGTTTCATGCGTTCCGCCTAGCGCCAAGGCAGGGCTTAGGCAACTGGGCAGATGTGCAGGGCCTGCTTTGTTATGCCCAGCCAATTTGTTCACCGGACCGGAACTATTTCGCATCACGCGGTGTTGAGCATGACAATTACTTGAACACAGTCAAAGGGCGTAACCGAGATGAACAGAATTATTTACATCGTTGGACTGATTGTTGTGATTCTGGCCGTTCTGTCTTTTTTCGGGTTGCGGTAAGCGTCTGACAGCCGGTCCGTTGGGGTGGATCAGAACCGGGACGACATAGTTGCCATCAGGCGCAGCCTCGCGGTGCTCGCGACACTCGCAACTTTCGTGGTCGTCTATTTCGCGCGGGACCTGCTGTTGCCGATATTGATGGGCTTTTTGCTGGCCCTTACCCTCAGCCCGCTGAACCGGGCGATGAAGCGGGTCGGCGTTCCAACATTCCTTTCTGCGACATCGCTGATCATGCTGGCCACCGTGGCTGTTGTGGCCGTGTCCTATTTCGCTGGCGAAACGCTGTCTTCATGGACTGACGATGCCCCCGCGATCATGCAGGAACTGCGCTTTAAGCTGCGCGGTTTGACTGACACAATCGAACGGGTCAAGGATGCCTCGGACGAGGTCGAGGCGATGACCAGCGGTCAGGGCCCGCAGCCCGTGATCGTCAAACAGCCCGGGCTGATGAACTCCGCTTTTTCCGTCGCCGCCAGCACTGTCACGACGGCCGTCGTGGCGCTGACGCTGGCCCTGTTTCTGCTGGCGTCAGGAGAGTTGTTCTATTCCAAGCTCGTCAAGGTATTTGACACCATGTCGGGCAAGAAGCGCGCCCTTACGACAGTTTATGACATTGAGCGGCGCGTGTCCCGGTATCTGCTGACCATCACCCTGATCAACGCTGGACTTGGCGTGTGCGTGGGCATCGCGATGTGGCTGGTCGGGCTGGAATATGCCTATGTGTGGGGAATCCTCGCCTTTTTGCTCAATTACCTGCCCATCCTTGGCGGACTGATCGGATCGGTCCTGATCGGCGCCTATGCCATTATCAGCTTTGACAGTCTGGCCTACGCAGCGCTTGCTCCGGTCGTCTACCTTTCGCTCAGTTCACTGGAGGCGCAATTCGTGACCCCTTTTCTCGTCGGCAGACGGCTTGAGTTGAACGCGGTGGCAGTGTTTTTGACCGTCATCCTGTGGGGCTGGTTGTGGGGTGTGCCCGGCGCGCTGGTGGCGGTGCCGTTCCTTTTGGTGTTCAAGGTGATTTGCGATGCAGTCGATAGCATGAAGATCATCGGAAACTTCCTTGGCGCGGAGGAGCCGGAGTAGGTATTTTGTTCAGTCCGCGTCGCGGGCGCATTTGTCCGCCAACCTGTCCAACATGGAAAGGCATTCTGACAACTGGTCCAAAGTCAGGAATTCATCGGCCTTGTGTGCCTGCTCGATTGATCCGGGGCCACAGACGACCACGTCCATCCCGAGTTTCTGGAACAAACCGGCCTCGGTGCCGAACGGCACGAGGTGGGCGGTGTTCGCGCCCGTCAGGTGCGACACGATCTGGCGGGCTTCGTTGTTGTCTGTCGGGATGAGCCCGTCGACTTCGCCGATGGTAAGCGTTTCGATGCTGGCCTCGGGGTAGACTGCGCGCATCGCAGGCAACAACACCTCGTTGCAATAGGCGTGCAGGTCTGCCTTGACCATGTCGGCGTCCGAGTCCCGCACGGGCCGCATTTCCCAGTCCACCTGCGCCTTGGGCGCGATCACGTTGTGCACGCCCCCGCCTATCAGCGTCCCGACATTGATCGTGGTCCATGGCGGGTCGAACCGACCCATGGGCGGAGCCATGTCGCGCAAGCGATACTTTAGCTCCAGCAGACGCGCCACGTAGCATACCGCGTATTCCACCGCGTTCACTCCGCGGTCGGGATCGCTGCCGTGCCCTTCGAGCCCCTGAAACTGGGTGGTGTATTCGTAGCACCCCTTGTGCCCTTCGATGATGCGCATCTCGGTCGGTTCGCCTATGATGGCGACGCGGGGTTTGGTACCCCGCTGTGCCAGCGCTTGCACAAGGTGGCGCGCGCCGATGCAGCCTGTTTCCTCGTCGTAGGTGAAGGCAAAGTGCAAAGGCCGGTTTCGCGCCTTTTGCGCGAACAGTGGCGCCATGGCGATGGACGCGGCGATGAATCCCTTCATGTCACAGGTGCCGCGCCCGTAGAGCCGCTTATCCTGTTCGACGAGGGTGAAGGGGTTCGTGGTCCAGTCCTGATCGGTGACCGGCACCACGTCGCTGTGCCCAGAGAGCAAGATTCCGCCGTCGACGTCCGGTCCCAGGGTGGCGAACAAGTTCGCCTTTGTGCCGGAGTCGTCGGGGTGCAGGTCAACCCGTGCGCCCGCGTCCTCGAGGCGCTGGGCGAGGTATGCGATCATTTCGAGGTTGCTGTCCGCCGAGATCGTGGGAAAGGCGATCAGGTCGGAAAGGATATCTGTGGTGCGCTCCAGCACCGCTTAATCCTTTACGAACAACTTGCGCTCGACACTGCACAGCGTTTCGGCTGGCCCGTCGCCGCGGATCAGTATGGTTTCCGTCGTCTCCAACCCCCAACTGTCCATCCACAGGGCGGGCATGAAGTGGAAAGTCATGCCCGGTTCCAGCACGGTTTCGTCCTCGCTGCGGATCGAGGCGGTGCGTTCGCCCCAGTCGGGCGGGTAGCTGAGGCCGATGGGATAGCCCATGCGCCCCGAGCGTTCGATGCCGTGTTTGGCCATCACCGCCATGAACGCATTGGCGATGTCGCACGTCCGGTTGCCGGGCCGGGCGGCATCGAGGCCGGCGGCGATGCCTTCCATCTGTGCCGCTTCGGTGCGCAGCATGTCGTCGGGCGGCGTGCCAAGGAAGATCGTGCGACACAGCGGCGCGTGGTAGCGACGGTAACAGCCCGAGAGTTCGAAGAACGTCGCCTCGCCTGTCTTCATCGCGTCGCCGTTCCACGTGAGGTGCGCCGCCGTTGCGTCGAGCCCCGAGGGGGTCAGCGGCACAATGGCCGGGTAGTCGCCCCAGTCGTCCCCGACCCCGGTGATGCCCGCGTGCATGATGTCGGCCACCAGATCGTTCTTGCGCACGCCCGGCGCGGCGCGTTCGATGGCCGTGTTGATCACCTTGTCCGTGATGCTTGCGGCCTTGCGGATAAAGGCGATCTCTTCGTCCGATTTCACCAGTCGCGGCCAGTTCACCAGTGCGGTCGCGTCGATCAGGGTGCCGTCGGGCAGTTCGGTTGCCAGCACCTGATGGGCCTTGGCGGAGTAATAATAGTTCTCCATCTCGACCCCGATGCGCGACTTTTCCAGCCCCATGTCCCGCAGGCGTTCGGCAAGGTCCTGCATCGGGTGATGCGTGGTCGATTGGATATAGTGATCGCCGTAGCCGAGGATGTTGTCGTGATCCATCCAGCAAGTGCGCCGTCCGCCGTACATGTCCATGTTGCGGCCCCACCAAACAGGTTCGCCCGTCATCCGCACGATGACCCCTTGGTGGACGTAGAAAGACCACCCGTCATAGCCCGTGAGCCATGCCTGGTTGGAGGGGTCGGTAACGAATATCGCGTCCAGCCCGGCCTGCGCCATCGCGGCGCGAACCTTGGTCAGGCGGCGGTCGTATTCGGCGGGGCTGAACGGGGCGTTTGACGTGGCCATGGCAAGTTCCTTTCGTTCGGGTCTATCCCAACACGGCCTTGACGGCCCGGGCGGTGGCAGCGACGACGCGGTCGGCTTCGTCCTTGGTCAGGCAGAACGGTGGGGCAAAGCCGGTGATGTCGCCCTGCGGCATGGCGCGCGCGATCACAGAGTCCTGTTCCAGCATCTTGGCGGCGATCTGCGGGCCGATCTTTTCCGATGCGTCAAAGAAGGTGCGGCTATCCTTGTCCCGCACGTATTCCACGGCGCAGAGCAGCCCCGCGCCGCGCACATCGCCCACATGGGGATGTTCGGCCAATGCGTCGCGCATCGCGGCATTCAGGTAGGCGCCCGTGCTGCCTGCTGCATCGACCAGTCCAAGCGTGTCGATCAGGTTCAGGTTGGCGACCCCTGCGGCGGCCCCGATGGGGTGGGCGGAATATGTCCAGCCGTGGCCGATGGGTCCGTTTTCGTCCGTGCCGCGTTCCAGAACCGCCCACATCTTGTCCGACACTATGGACCCCGACAGCGGCGCGTAGGCCGAGGTCAGCCCCTTGGCGATGGTGATCAGGTCTGGACGCATCCCGTAGTGGTCCGACCCGAACATGGTGCCCAGACGGCCAAAGCCCGTAACCACCTCGTCCGCGATCAGCAGGATGTCATGTTTGTCCAGAACCGCCTGAATAGCGGGCCAGTAGCCTGCGGGAGGTGGCACGATACCGCCTGTTCCCAGCACGGGTTCGCCGATAAAAGCGGCGATGGTGTCCGCGCCTTGGGCGTCGATCAGCGTCTCAAGCTCGGCCACGCAATGGGCGGTGAACTGCGCCTCGCTCTGGTCCAGATCGTCGCGGCGGAAATAGTCGGGGGCGTGGGTATGCACCACTTGGGCCAGCGGCAGGTCGAACTTCTTGTGGAACAGCTCGAGCCCGGTCAGCGAGCCGGTCATAAGGCCCGAGCCATGATAGCCGCGCCAGCGCGAGATGATCTTTTTCTTTTCGGGGCGGCCCAGGATGTTGTTGTAATACCAGATCAGCTTGATGTTGGTTTCGTTCGCGTCCGACCCAGACAGGCCGAAATAGACGCGGGCCATGTGATCGGGGGCCCGGTCCATGACCATCTTGGCCAGCGTGATCGACGCCTCTGTGCCGTGGCCGACATAGGAATGGTAATAGGCCAGTTCCGAGGCTTGGTCCGCGATGGCTTGCGCGATTTCGGGGCGGCCATAGCCGACGTTTACGCAGTAAAGCCCTGCGAACGCATCCAGCATGCGGTTGCCGTCGCGGTCCTGGATGTGGCTGCCGGATGCGCCGGTAATCACGCGCTGGGCGATGTTGCCACGGGCGAATTCGGCCAGATGGGTTGAGGGGTGAAAGAAGGACTCGCGGTCCCATTTTTCCAGTTGATCGTTGTGCAGCATGGCTGACCTCGCAAGTTGGGCGGCGCGCCGCCGGTTGATAAATGAAGGGAGCCAGATGCACGCAGGCGGTCAAACTCCGCTCACCCAGACAGCAGCGCGCAATGCCTTTATTGCCGGGTCAATGGAAGGATATGAGCCAGCAATAGGCGCTGATTGCAACAATAATCTGCACGCTGTCCCAGCTTAGGGCGCGATGCAGCATCGATGCTGATCAAGCGGGCAGGGGTCTAGCGTTCAGCCCGTTCAGCCCCTTCGGCGATGGCTGCGCGCAGTCGCTTTTCCAGCGTCTTCTGCTTGCTTTCGGTATAGTATTTAAGCCCGAACATGTCCTTGACATAGAAGGTGTCGACCACCTGTTCGCCATAGGTCGCGATCACCGCATTGGCGATGTAGACGTTCGAGGACGCCAGCGTGCGCGTCAGGTCATGCAGCAGTCCGGGACGGTCGCGGGTGTCGACCTCGATGATGGTGTAGATGTCCGAGCCTTCGTTGTCGAAGGTAATGTGGGTCGGCACCTTGAAGGCGCGTTCGCGTTTCTTGACCTTGTCGCGGTCGCGCATGGCATCCGTGGTCACCACCTCGCCCGCCAGCGTGCGTTCGATCATCTTGCGCAGGCGCGGCAGGCGCTTGGCGTCATAGGGGTTGCCGTCGGCATCCTGAATCCAGAACGCATCGGTGACGAACCCGTCCTTGGTCGTGTAGCTGCGCGCATCGACCACGTTGGCCCCGACCAGCGCCAGTGCGCCTGTAAGGCGGGCAAAGATGCCGTGATGGTCCGGCATGACGAAACACACGCGGGTGGCGTCGCGGTCTTCGTCGGGGTGCAGGTCAATGCCGATCTGGCTCTCGTCGATGTTGCGCAGCAGGTTGGCAAAGGCGATGTGGGCCGTGACATGCAGGCCCTGCCAATAGGGATCGTAGTGGCGCGCGGTTTCGGCTTGCAGGTCCTTGCGTGGCCAGTCGTCGAGCGCCTCGCGCAAAGCCTTCTTGGCCTCGGCACCGCGATTGGCGCGGGTCAGCGCCTCCATCCCGTCTTCAAGCGCGCGTTTGGTCTGGCGGTACAGGGCGCGGATCAGCACGGCTTTCCAGTTGTTCCACGTGGTCGGCCCCACCCCGCGGATGTCGCAGACCGTCAGCACGCAGAGCAGGTCCAGCCGTTTGACCGTTTGCACCGCCTTGGCAAAGTCGCGCACCGTGCGCGGGTCGGCGATGTCGCGTTTCTGGGCCATGTCGGACATCAGCAGGTGATAGCGCACCAGCCATTCGACCGTGTCCACCTCGTCCTGCTTGAGGCCCAGCCGCGGCCCGATCTTGCGCGCCATCTGCGCGCCGAGGATCGCGTGGTCTTCGGGCTTGCCCTTGGCGATGTCGTGCAGCAGCAGCGCGACATAAAGCACCTTGCGGTTCACGCCCCGTTTCAGGATGGACGAGGCGACAGGCAGGTCCTCGACCAGCTCGCCCTTTTCGATCATGGCCAGTTGCGCGATGCACTGGATGATATGTTCGTCCACCGTATAGCTGTGGTACATGTTGAACTGCATCATCGCCACGACATGCTCGAATTCTGGGATGAAGGCCGCCAACACGCCCAGCTCGTTCATCCGGCGCAATGCGCGTTCCGGGTTGCCGTGTTTCAGCAACAAATCAAGAAAGATGCGTTGCGCTTCGGGTGTGTTGCGCAATTCGTCATCGATCAAGCCCAGGTTGGATTTGATCAGCCGCATCGCGTCCGGGTGGATAAGCATGCCTGTGCGCAAGGCTTCCTCGAAGATGCGCAACAGGTTCAGCGTATCGCTCAGGAAAGCTTTGTCATCTTCGATCGCGATCCGGTTATGGATGACTTCGTAGCCCGGTTTGACGCGGGGTTTGCGCTTGAACAACCGCTCCAGCAGGGGGTCGTCCTTGAGGTGCACGGCCTCAAGCTTGGTCAGGAAGATGCGGGTCAGATCGCCCACTTCGGTGGCCTGCCGAAAATAGGCCTGCATAAAGATTTCGACGTCCCGACGGCCTGCCTTGTCCTCGTATCCCATGGCTTCGGCCACGGCGACCTGCATGTCGAACGTCAACTGGTCGGTCGGCCTCCCGGTCAACAGATGCAGGTGGCAGCGGGTGGCCCACAGAAAATCCTCGGCAGCCACGAAGGCGCGGAATTCTTCCTCGGTGAACAGACCCAAGGGCACCAGATCGGCGGCGTCCTGCACCTTGTAGATGTACTTGCCGATCCAGAACAGCGATTGCAGGTCGCGCAGTCCGCCCTTGCCTTCTTTCACGTTTGGTTCGACCACATAGCGTTGGCCCTGCTTTCTATGACGGGAATCCCGTTCGGCCAGCTTGGCTTCGATGAACTCGCGCTCAGATCCTTTGAACAAGTCGTTGCGCAGGCTGATATCCAGTTGGCGCGCAAGGGCCGCGTCACCGAACAGGAACCTATGTTCCAGCATCGCGGTGCGGATGGTGAAGTCGTCACTGCCCAGCCGGATACAGTCCCGCACCGTGCGGCTGGCATGCCCGACCTTAAGCTTGAGATCCCACAACAGATAAAGGGTCGCCTCGATCACCGTTTCTGCCCACGGAGTGATCTTGTAAGGGGTCAGGAACAGTAGATCGACATCCGAAAACGGAGCCATCTCGCCGCGCCCGTAGCCACCCACTGCGATCACTGCCAGCCGTTCGCCTTTGGTCGGGTTGGTGTTGGGGTGCAACACCTGCTGGGCGGTGCGCAAAGACCCCTCGACAAGGCAATCGGTGAGATAGCTGTAGGCCCGAGTGGTCGGACGGGACCGGAAGGGATCGGCGCGAAACGCCTCTTCGATCTTTGTGCGCCCGGCGGCCTGTGCCATCTTGAGGTGGGACAGGACATCACCGCGTGCGCCCGGATGCGGATTGGCCACCGCCGCGTTCAGAACGTCATTGAACGCGGCACGGTCAAATATTTCGTTCGCTTCGCAAATCAGATTCGCGTTTCGCCGATGAGGCGCACGTAAGGCTGGCGTACTCACAATGCGCTCCTGCCGGGCTTCTGTGCGGGACTCAGAATCCCGTACCGCCAAATCCGCGCGGTGCGGGGCTGATAACTGTGACCTGGTTGTTGCGGATGGTTGCAATGGCCAGCCCGCGTTGGTTGGTGCCGTCGCTGCGCAGGCGGAAGATGCCCGAAGCCCCCTGAAATCCCGACCCCTGGGTCAGGGCCGCGCGTGACAACGCGTCCGCATTGCCCCGGCTGACCAACGCGCCGATGGCCGCGATGCCGTCAAAGGCAAGCCCGGCCAGGGGGTGCGGCGCGCTGCCATAGGCGGCCTGGTACTGGCTGTTGAACGCAGCGCTCGCGCCCGGATCGGGCAGGGCAAACCAGCCCCCCTGCACGCCGGGCAGGGCCAGAGTCTGGGCCGGAATGTCCCAGCGTGTGAGGCCGACGAACTGCGTTGATGCAGGCGACACGCCGGCCTCGGGAAGCAATTGGGTCAGCAGCGGCAGGCCGGCAGCAGGGGCCGCCGTCAGGAAAACCGTGTCCGCGCCCGAATTGTCGACTGTGGATTTTACCCGCGGAATGGCGGCGATCAGTCCCTCCTGAGACAAGGGATAGTCGACGCTGCCTGCCAGAGTGGCCCCATTGCGCGCAATGGCCTGGCTGATGGCGTTGCGCCCCAATTGCCCGGCCACGTCTTGTGCGTGGACCACGACGATGCGGTTGCGCCCCTGACTTGCCGCATAGCTTACCAGCCGGTCGGCAGTGTTGTTAAAGGTTGAGCCGAGAACAAAGACGTTGCCGCCAGCGATGGTCGTGTTGTTGGAAAAGGCCAGTACATTCACGCCTTGGGCGGCGGCGGCAATACCGGCAGCATTGGCCGCTTCGGCGTAAAGCGGGCCAAGGATGATGCGTGCACCGTCATTCACGGCCAGTGCGGCCTGACTGGCGGCGGTCTGAGCGTTGCCGCCGGTGCCATAGACACGCAGATCGATCTGCACCCCGTTCAGATCACGCATCGCAAGGCGGGCTGCGTTTTCAAGGTTCTGCGCCAGCAGATCATCGCTTGCCTGACCCGACCCGCGGGGCACCAAAAGGGCGACGGGCACAGGTTTGGTAGTGTCGACGCGCGGGCCATCGCCGCTCAGTCCGCTGATCGGAATGGTGTCACAGGCGGCAAGGGCCAGAATGGTCAAAGGCAGGATCGCGCGGGATGCCGCCTTGCGAAGAGTCTTGAAAAACGCAAACATGAAAACTGTCACTCCCAACGTTTCGGGCGGTGCACGTGCCGACCCGCTTTCTTGGACGGGATAATAAACGTACAAAAAGGCGGGTCCAGCGTTGAATCATATCAAGACCGCTCTGAGCGCAGGACTGTGGTTTGTAGGCGTTCCGATCGGCACGGCGCGCGATATTACGCTCAGGGCGCTGGATGTGTTAGCCTCCGCGGACGTTTTGGCGGCAGAAGACACGCGATCCTTGCGAAAATTGATGGACATCCACGGAGTCCCGCTTGAGGGGCGGCGGATTGAAGCGCTGCACGAACACTCCAAAGATGCCGTCGTGGCGCGTCTGGTGGCACGGGCGGGGGCGGGCGAAAGCGTGGCCTATGCGTCAGAAGCCGGGATGCCGCTGATCGCCGATCCGGGCTTTGAACTGGCGCGCGCGGCGCGCGAGGCGGGGGTGGCGGTGACCTGTGCGCCGGGCCCGTCGGCGGTGCTAACGGCGCTTGTGGTCGGAGGATTGCCCACGGATGCTTTCCACTTTGCCGGTTTCCTGCCAGCGACACGCGCCGCGCGGAAATCCGCGCTTGCGAGCCTAGCCGGAGTGCAGGCGACGCTGGTGATGTATGAGTCCCCCAAACGTGTGGGGGCCTTGATGGCCGATGCGGCCGAAGTTCTGGGGGCGGACAGGCCCGCAACGGTGTGCCGCGAACTGACGAAGAAATTCGAGGAAAAAAGACACGGTACCTTGCAAGACCTTGCCGAACATTACGCGTCTGCGACCGTCAAAGGTGAGATCGTGGTGCTGATCGGACGGGCAGCACAGGTGCCCGTTAATGAAAAAGACATCGAATCGGCGCTAAAGTCAGCGCTGACGGATATGTCTGTAAAAGATGCGGCGGCCTTCGTTGCAGAAAGTTTCGATGTCCCCAGGCGTCAGGTCTATCAGCAAGCGCTGGCACTGTCGCGGGACTGACGTCGATGTGAAAGGACGGGTTCGATGACCTTTGCGCCCTCCCGGCAGGACTTTGAACATGTATGCCCTGTTGCGCTGGCGCGTGAACAGACCGGGCGTACGTCCTACCTCGCAGGATTGGCTGCGGAGGATTGCGTGGCCGCTGATTACAGGGCGCGCGGCTATGTGCCGCTTGAGGTGCGCTGGCGCGGAAAACGTGGCGAAATCGATCTGATCTTTGGCGACGGCGACGGTGTCATCATGGTCGAGGTCAAGAAAAGCAGGGATTTCGAGACTGCCCTGTCACATGTGACCCCGGCGCAGGTTCGTCGCCTATTGGCAACCGGCGAAGAATATTTGTCGAAGCGACCCAAGGGAAATCTGACTGATGTGCGGTTCGATGTGGCCTTGGTGGATCGCCATGGGCAGGTGTCTGTCATGGAAAATGCATTCTCCGGTTGGTTCTGAGGTTCTGACGCGTACCTGTTTATTGTCCGAACACGGCTGCTCTGGCCATTGCCATTGCACCCCGCGCGGCACTGGGCCATCTAGGGCGAGTAACGTGACGGAGACGCGCCATGAAGATCGCCTTTCAGATGGACCCGATCGGGGACGTCAATATCAATGCAGACAGCAGCTTTCGTTTGGCCGAGGAAGCACAGGCGCGCGGGCACAGTCTGTTTTTCTATTCCCCCGATCATCTGGCCTATCAGGAGGGGCGGATCACTGCCCGCGGACAGGATTTCACTGTGCAGCGCGTTCAGGGTGACCACGCCATACTTGGTGACATGCGTGAAGTCGATCTGAAGGATTTCGATGTCGTTTGGCTGCGTCAGGACCCTCCTTTCGACATGCATTACATCACCTCGACCCATCTGCTGGATCGCTTGAAGGGCCATGCGCTGGTGGTCAACGACCCGTTCTGGGTGCGCAACTATCCTGAAAAACTGCTTGTCCTTGATTTTCCCGATCTGACCCCGCCTACCACCATCGCGCGCGATCTGGACACGATAAAGGCGTTCAAGGCGCGCCACGGCGACGTGATCCTGAAACCGCTCTATGGCAACGGTGGTGCGGGTGTATTTCGTCTTGATGCCAATGACCGCAACCTCAGCTCCCTTCATGAACTGTTCACCGGGTTCAGCCGAGAGCCGTTGATCGTTCAGAAATTCCTGCCGGATGTCAGCAATGGCGACAAGCGTGTCATCCTTGTCGATGGTGAGGCTGTCGGAGCCATCAACCGCGTTCCGGCTGCGGGCGAGACGAGATCGAACATGCATGTGGGAGGGCGCCCCGAAAAGGTCGGACTGACCGACCGCGACCTTGAGATTTGCGATCGGATCGGCCCGCTGCTCAAGGAAAAGGGGCAAGTGTTCGTCGGCATCGATGTCATCGGCGACTACCTGACCGAGATCAACGTGACCTCGCCCACCGGCATTCAGGAGCTTGAGAGGTTCGACGGAGTCAACATCGCCGAAAAGATCTGGGCTGCCATCGAGGCCAAAGTGAAATGAGCGTTCGGGCACGCCTGTTGAACACGTGGCTGCGCTGGACGGAGAAACCGTTTCTTGCCCGCGCCAGCAGTGCCGTTGCCTTGCGACGCAGCCTTGAAATCAAGTCGCGTATTTTCTTTCATGCTCCGTTCGGCACTGCGCGCATGTGGCGCGATCTGGCCGGTGCACCGGCGCTGCACATCACGCGCAACGCTCTCCCCACACAGGTCACAATTCTGTACTTCCACGGTGGCGGCCACGTTTTTGGCAGCCCGTCCACCCACGCGGCAATGCTGGCCAGCCTTGTGAAACGCACTGGCGCGCGGGCGGTTCTGCCCCGCTATCCCCTTGCGCCCGAACACCCGTTCCCGGCCGCGCCCGACCATTGTCTTGCGACCTATCGCGCACTGCTGGCATCGGGTGTGGACTCTGCGGGCCTGATCATTGCGGGCGACAGTGCAGGCGGGAACCTCGCATTCGCCCTGCTGACCGATCTGCTGGCGGCGGGAGATCCGTTGCCTGCCGGTGTCTTTGCCTTTTCGCCCTTGATGGACCTTGCCTTTACCGGAGACAGCTACGCCGCGAACGTTCAGTCCGACGTCGTGTTACCCGCCCATCGGCTGCGCGAGACCGCTGTGGGGTATCTGAACGGTTGTCCGCCAGACGATCCGCGTGCCAGTCCGCTTTATGCCGAATACAAAGGTGCGCCGCCCGTCTGGTTGTCCGTCGGGGACACCGAAATCCTGCAGGATGACACGGTACGCCATGCTGCCCGTCTGAAGGAACAGGGCGTGTCCGTGACCCTGACCGTCGCGCGCGATCTGCCCCATGTCTGGCCCCTGTTTCACAACCTGATTCCGGAGGCGAACGAGACGCTGGATCAGGTTGCTGCGTGGATCAAGGCTCAAACCGGAACCAGCGCGCTGACGCGATAGCTGACGGCTTCTGCCACGTGCGGTTTGCGCACATCGTCCGAACCATCGAGGTCCGCGATGGTGCGCGCCACTCGTAATACCCTGTGATAGCCGCGTGCAGACAGGCCGAACCTGTCTGCCACGCGGTTCAGCAAGGTTCGCCCTTCGGCGTCGGGTGCAGCCGAATCGTCCAAAGCCGCGCCGTGAAGGTCCGCATTGCTGCGCAAGGACGTATCGGCGAAGCGGGCAAGTTGCACGGCACGGGCTGTCGCGACCCGCGCGGCGACCTCTGCCGAACTGTCCCCGGAACTTGGCAGATCGAGGTCCGTGTAGCTGACCGGAGGGACATCAACGCGCAGATCGAACCGGTCCATCAGTGGCCCCGAAATCCGCCCCATGTAGTCGTCACCGCATGTTGGCGCGCGTCCGCAGGCCCGGGCGGGTTCGGACAGGTAGCCGCATTTGCAGGGGTTGGCTGCGGCCACCAGCATGAAGCGGCAGGGGTATTTCACGTGGTTATTGGCACGTGCGATCATCACCTCGCCCGTTTCGATCGGCTGGCGCAGGGTTTCGAGCACGGTGCGGGGGAATTCCGGCATTATGGAGCAAACTCACCAAATATGATGTGATCAACATCACTTAAGGTGATATTTTGACCCGCCACTTTGGTGCGTGCGAAAAAGTTGACACAAAGACGCCGCAATTGAACGCTTGAAAGTGTGTATCATAATGATACATCTTAAGAAACGAATCAAAAAATGATGTGATGCAAGAACCATGGAACCCGACCACAGCGACAAATTGCCTTCGCGAAATGGGCAAACATCCCGCGCTCTCTTTGGCATACAAGCGGCACGCCAAGGAAAGAATGGCGGAGCGAAGCATCATTATTTCGGACATTCTGTATCTTGTACGCAATGGGTTTGTCTATAAAGACCCCATTCCGGCGAAGACAGAAGGTTACTACAGATACGAAATTGAGTGTCGAACGCCAAACAGCGCAAATCGAAGTATTCGATTGGTAGTCATACCAAACTACAACACCATGGGGATTAAGATTGTCACTGTGATGTGGGTTGATGAAATCGGCACGAAAGCTGGAAGCGATCCGGGAGAATACAAATGACAAAATACCACTACACTGAATCTGGTCTCTCCAATGTTTACATTGAGGGGCTTGAGTTTGCGGTTGATGATGACGGCGATGAAGTGATTCACATTCCTTTTGTCGCTGCGCTTCATGTAGAGATCGTACGTGGCATTGTGCTTCAAAAAGGTACAATGGGCGCGGATCAAATCAGGTTTGTGCGGACTGAACTTGGAATGACCCAATCCGATCTAGGCTCTATTCTTGGCGTAACTGGCTTGACTGTCGGACGCTGGGAGCGTGAAGAGTGCCCAATGGACAAAAGTAATGAGACTCTGTTGCGAAAAATGGCAGCGGAGAATCTCCTTGGCGCATTCGAGGCCAAAGTGGAGGAGCTTGCTCAAAATATTGGGAGCCCTGCCAATGACAATGAACCCATGACGATCATGGCAGACGGTGAACGATACTCACTGGCGGCCTAACTTTAATCATTGATTGCCAATGATTTAACGCCAATGGCGTCCATGCACATAATAAAGAAAGCCGTGGTAAAGCTGCCACGGCTTATCTTGTTCGCTATGTTGCGTTCGTTTTCATGTGCGCCCATCACGTTCAGGCGCTGAGCAAGCTCTTTGTATGTTATGCCGCGCCGTTTTAGTTCAGACTTGAGAATATTCTTGGCGCGAGTTTCATAATCTACGGCCCGCGTGTCGTCCAACATCACCGATTCTCCATAAAAAACATCATATATGATGATATAGCCCTTGAATGCGGTGATTTCTACACCTATATCCGATGTATAACATCACCGGATATGATATGTCACAGCACTTCCTCTTGTCACCCGCCGCCAAAACCCTTTCGCTGGTCAAGGTCATGCGTATGTCCGAAGAGGAAGCCCGCACTGCTTTCCGCAATATCCGCTGGGCCGACACAGACGGCGCGCCTTACTGCCCTGAGTGCGGATGCACGGATCACTACGACCTCAAAACCCGTCAGGTATATAAGTGCAAAGGCTGCGCAAAGCAGTACAGCATCACGTCCGGCACGATCTTTGCCAGTCGCAAAATGCCCGTGCGCGACATTCTTGCGGCCATCGCAATCTTTATAAATGGGGCCAAGGGTTACAGCGCCCTTCAACTGTCCCGCGATCTGTCTGTGGACTACAAGTCTGCTTTTGTTTTGCTGCACAAGGTACGCGAAAGCATAGAGACAGCCCGCCAGCACGGCGCACTCACTGGTGAGGTCGAAGTTGATGGCGCGTACTTTGGTGGGTACGTCAAACCCGCCAATGAGAAGAAAGACCGCAAGGATCGCCGCAAGAAGGTCCACCAGTCAGGCAAGCGTCAAAGCGTTATCGTGACCCGTGAGCGCGGTGGCGTCACCCGCACCTACGTGACCGCCACAGAGGCCGAAGGCGTTGCCCACGTTGCCGCCAACGTCGAGCGCGGCGCAACCGTCCACGCTGACGAAGCATCGCACTGGGACAAGCTGGCGGCATACTTCCCCATAAAGCGGATCAACCACCAAGAGGCATATTCTAAGGACGGTGCCTGCACCAACCAAGCCGAAAGCTTCTTTAGCCGCCTGCGCCGCGCTGAGATTGGCACACACCACCATATCGCGGGAAAGTACCTGTCGGCCTACGCGGCTGAAATGGCATGGCGCGAGGACACCCGCCGCGCGGCCAACGGCTATCAGTATGCAATGGTGATGGGCGCTGTTGCTGCGGCTCCGGTGTCACGCCGGTGGGCAGGGTATTGGCAGAGAGGCGCATAGAACTTTGCTGCGCAGGCTTGCGCAAGCATGCGCAAGTGTGCATTCGAAACTGATGCAAACGACAAGAAAGCATGATGCTTGCAAAAGCCGAGAGTGAATTTTGCAGAGACTGCATTGTCTCGCATTGCCAAAAATGTCAGGATGGTGTATAAGTGAAAAAGCCCGACACCATATTATGGTATCGGGCGATTCGGGACCTAGAGTTAGCCGCTCTATAACGGTCCAAGTTTGTGAGGTTAGAATGACAGAACACGTTGAAAACGTCAAGGCGGTACTAGCTGATCTTCGTGATTGGGCGAGGAAAAACCGCGACGCAGGCCGACCCGATCCCGCTGATAAAATGGACGTTCTTGCGGACCTTTTGGACGGTGTGCCCGCTGAGTTGATCCGGCTGTACGGGCTGACCTCATCGCTCCCCGCCGAGCTTGGCAATATTCACGACCTGCCGCCTGAGTTGCAGGCAGAGCTATCGGTCGCCAAGACTGACGAACTTGAGGACCAATTGGTTACCGTTATCAAAGCGTATGGCGATCAAGCATCTCTAGATCAGATTCTTGTGGGGCTGTTCCGAAAGTTTCAGGTCACGCAGAAGCGCCGCTTCCTGCAAAACAAGTTGTATCGAATGGACACGGTATGGGGGGTTGAGGGCAAAAAAGGGGTCTATACGACCACTGAGCCCCCGCCAACTATTGCTGAGGTTGGAAAGCGCATGAACGAGGCCCTAATCGGTCCGCGCGGAAAGAAGGACCCGCCACCAGACGAGGACCCCGATATCCCGTTCTAGAGCACCGGGTGCGGAGAGCGGTCGATAGATAAAATTTTAACAACGGAGGAATACATCGTGGAACCCATATGACGACTACCCTGATCTGCCAAAGTGTTCACAGCACTTAGCAGGTGAGCAGCCGCCAAGAGGGCGTGCAGGGGGCGGTGCAACAGCATCGCCTCCATCCCTGAAACTGACCGGATAAGGACAGCATACAAACGTACAGATGATTCAATTGAGCCATTCTGTCAAGTCTGGCGTCCGGTCGCAGCATCGCGAAAGGTATAAGATGCACGACTGCAAAGTGACGCCCGCCATGGCGTCCGTAATCAAACTGGCACGCGCACAGCGCATTCCTTACTCGTGGATCACGGGTTACTATACTGGCCTCAATTTTGGCCGGATCGCGGATGTGGTGAAGGGGCGCTTGTTCCCCAACGTACCGCCCGCGCAGGCACTTCCCACTGACTTCCCGAAGTCGGTCTAAAGACAGAGGGCGGCTCACAGGCCGCCCTCAACCAACGCCCAAAGCTTATACGGTCCATTCCCATCGTGGTCTTTGGTCCAGCCGCAATCCTCAACCAAACCCTGATCCCTGATAGTCTTTATGCAGGCACCGATCCGCTTGCGCAGGGTGGCGTATGTCGCATCATCGCAGACCAGACCACGATCAGCCGCCCAATTCTGGGTTATTACACGGCTTGTAATGGGTTCGCTGGCCTCACGTAGCTGGTCCAGCACAAACCGCTTCACGCTGCCCTTTTGTGCCCTGTGCTTGGTCACGTACTGCTTTATGGCGTAGGAGTCGGCGTCTGGGTCGAAAAGCCTTATGGCGGCGTCCAGATGGTCTATATCCACCGTCAGTTTCTTGATTTCGGCTTTGTAACGGTCGCGGAGCGCGGATAACTCAGCGTGCTTGGCGACCAGTCCCGATACAGTGTTCGGGCGCTCATATTCGATGCTGTCTTTCATGGGCGAAGTATAACATCATCATATATGATTAGTACATCACCTTATTTGGTGAGTTTGCTCCATAATGCCGGGGAATTCGGGGAATTCGTCCATGAACAGGACCCCGTTATGGGCCAGCGACACCTCGCCCGGTTTGGCCCCACGCCCGCCGCCGATGATTGCCGCCATGGACGCGGTATGGTGCGGTTCGCGAAACGGGCGGTCCATGGAAATGCCGCCTGCATCCAGCAGCCCAGCGAGCGATTGGATCATCGACGTCTCCAGCGCCTCCATCGCCGAAAGCGGCGGCAGGATGCCCGGCAGGCGCGCGGCCAGCATGGATTTGCCCGAGCCAGGCGTGCCGACCATCAGCAGGTGGTGCCGGCCCGCGGCGGCCACCTCAAGCGCGCGTTTGGCGCGTTCCTGTCCCTTGACGTCGCGCAGGTCAGGCAGACCCGTACCGCTGGCAACCCGACCCGCCTTGGCGGGTTCCAACGGCACCTGACCGGAAAAGTGGCGGATCACGTCGCCCAGTGTTGCGGCGGCGATTACGCGGGTGGCATCGACCCATGCGGCCTCCGACCCAGACCCGGCGGGGCAAAGCAATCCGCGCTCCTGTTCAGCCGCGGCCATAGCGGCGGGCAAGGCACCAAGCACGGGTACCAGAGTGCCGTCCAGTGACAACTCACCCAGTGCGACCGTCCCTTCGACCGCGTCGGCGGGCAGGATGCCCAGACTGGCCAGCAGTGCCAGCGCGATGGGCAGGTCGAAATGAGATCCTTCCTTGGGCAGGTCGGCGGGTGACAGGTTGATCGTGATCCGCTTGGAAGGCAGGGCGATGGACATGGCCGTCAGCGCAGCGCGCACCCTTTCGCGTGCCTCGGACACCGCCTTGTCCGGCAGGCCGACAATCGAAAATCCGGGCAGTCCGGGCGACATGGCGCATTGCACTTCGACCTCGCGCGCCTCGACCCCCTGAAATGCCACCGTATAGGCCCGCGTCACCATCATCTGTCCCCGCCTGATTATGGTTAATGGCTAGCGGGGTGTGGTTTAAGATTGGTTAACGCCGATGCAGGGTCACATATCCCCGGAAAAGATTTGCAAGACTTTCTGCAGAAGTCTTCGACTTCGCTGCATATTCCCATGCGTCACTCAGGCCATGGCGCCGTTGGCACACCGATGTCGTAGGGAAAGGGGTCGTAGGTCACGTTCAGCCCTTCCGCCCGCCATGCCTTGAAGGCAGCATCCGATATTGTCGTTATGCAATACGAACGGGCGGAATCGCTGACCGGAAGGTCATAGCCTATGATCCGTGCGCAGACCGGAGCATAGAACGCGTCCGCCAAGCTATATGCCCCGAACAGCCACGGCCCATCTTTTCCGAATTGCGCAGCATGCGCCCACATGGTTTCGATGCGGTCCAGATCGGCTTGTACCGCTTCGGTCACTTGAAAGCCCGTGTTCACATGTTGCAATTGCATCGGACAAGCCCCGCGCAGGGCCGAAAACCCGCTGGCCATTTCCGCGCACAGCCATCGTGCCGTGGCGCGGGCTGAAGCGGCTTTGGGCCACATCCCAGCCTCTGGATGGGCTTCGGCCAGCGTCTCGGCCATCGCCATGCTTTCCCCGACCACAGTCCCGTCCGGGGTCTTCATCACCGGCACCAGTCGAGCAGGGGCAACCGGAGAAAGCTCCTGTGCCATTGTCCCGCCGTAGAGGCCAACCAGATGCGTCCGATGGGGTATGTTGAATTTCTCCATCATCAGCCAGCCCCGTAAGGACCAGCTCGAAAATGTGCGATCGCCGATGTAAAGGTCATATGTCATGCCGGGGATGCTAGCCGCAGCCGCACCATCATCACCAACGCTGAATTGTGCGCGATGCCATCACGGACGGTGATTGATATGTGTGGCGGTCCCGGATGCGGGATGCAATGTGGTCACGGACAACGGGTCGATCTTTTGCCCAAGCACGGTCTGTGCGCTTAGCGCCAGAACCGCCTGTACCTGTGTCAGGATCACACCGAAATGCGCCACCGCAATAATGTGCGCATCTGGATGCGCTGCCTCGATCCGCCGCACCACTTGAGCAACCCGCGCCGCCGCCGCGTCCCAGCTTTCGCCCCCCGGGGGTGTGTGTTCGCCGGGCTCTTCCCAATAGGCGCGGCTCAGGTCCGGGTGCCAGTCCGCGACTTTGGAAAAATGCTGTCCGTCCCATGTGCCGAAGTGAAATTCGCGCAGGCCCGGATCGTGGGCCAACCGTGTCCGATCGCGTTGCAGGGCACTGGCAGTATCAACGCTGCGGGTCAAATCAGAGGAAACGACCAACGCCTTCTCAGGCAGATGCGCCGCCAGCCGTTCAACCGCCTGTGTGTCCGACAGGTCCGCAGGCACATCGCGCCAGCCTGTGAACGTTTTCTGATGAGTCGGGCCGTGGCGCACCCAGTGCCATGTGGTCATGGCGCCTTTCCCTTCAGCGGACGCACCAGCCCGGCCACCACGTGCAGCACGCATGTTGCCTGCGCGGCCAGCGCGATGTTGAGCCTGCCTTGCGCCTCGCGAAAGCGGCGGGCGAGGGCGTTGTCGGGCACAATGCCCTGTCCGACCTCGTTGGATACGACGACGACTTTCGCGGGGCAGCCGGCAAGCGACGTCAAAAGTGCGGTCTGTGCCAGTTCGATATCGGACTCATCCATTATCAGGTTGGTCAGCCACATTGTGACACAGTCCAGCAGAACCGCCTGATCGGCCCCGGCCTGCCCAAGAGGCGTGACCAGATCGACATCTGCGTCGATCACCGACCAGTCTTCTGTACGCCGGGCGCGGTGTAGATCGACCTTTTTTTGTACCTCTGCATCCCAAATGCGCGCCGTTGCAAGGTAAACCGGGGTTAACCCGCTGTTAACAATCAGCTCTTCGGCCACTTGCGATTTTCCCGAAGCGGCACCGCCCAACACGAAGGTGATCGAAGACAACATTTTTCATCTCATAAGTGAACCAATAGGCGACCCCGTGCGTAATATTGGTACGTGCGCAAAACAAGCATAACCATCCACAGGGGGATGAATGACATGCCATTGGACACTGCCAGAGAGTTTTCGCTGTCACGCACGGCGATGAAAGCCGAACTGCTAGATGCAGAGACGGAGTTGCGACTTGCCTACGCTTGGCGCGATGACCGGGATGAGGCGGCATTGCACCGCCTGATCACCGCGTACATGCGCCTCGCCATTTCGATGGCGTCGAAGTTCAAACGATATGGTGCGCCCATGAACGACCTGATTCAGGAAGCAGGTCTGGGGCTCATGAAAGCGGCGGACAAGTTTGATCCCGACCGAGGCGTGCGTTTTTCGACATATGCTGTGTGGTGGATCAAGGCCTCGATCCAGGACTACGTGATGCGCAACTGGTCGATGGTGCGGACCGGGTCCACATCTTCGCAAAAGTCGCTGTTTTTCAACATGCGCCGCGTGCAGGCCCGACTGGAGCGTGAGAGCGCGGCAGCTGGCGAGGTGCTGGATAAACACCAGATGCGTCAGATGATCTCGACTGAGATCGGCGTTCCGCTGCACGATGTCGAAATGATGGAAGGGCGGCTGTCCGGCTCTGACTATTCGCTCAACGCCACACAGTCCGTCGAGGACGAAGGGCGTGAATGGATCGACGCGCTTGTCGACGAAAGCGCACAAGCCGATGAAATGGTTGAACACAGCCATGACACGGAACAACTGCGCGCATGGCTTCTGTCTGCGCTGAATGCGCTGAACGAACGCGAGCGTTTCATCGTACGCGAACGTAAGTTGCGCGATCAGCCCCGAACGCTGGAAAGCCTTGGCGACGAACTAAACCTGTCCAAGGAACGTGTGCGCCAACTCGAAGCGGCGGCCTTTGCCAAGATGCGCAAAAGCCTTGAAAATCAAAGCCGCGAGGTGCACCACTTCCTCGTATGAGAAAGCTGTTCACCCTGTTTGGATCAAGCGCCGTCGCATGTTTTGCGGCGGCGTTTTGCATGGCGTCGGTTGTCTGGTCAGAGTTTGACGCCGATGTCGTCATCTTGGGCGAATATCACGACAACGCCGAACATCACCGCCGCCAGCAGAATGCGGTGAACGAGATTCAACCCAAGGCCGTCGTGTTTGAAATGCTGACCCCGGACGAGGCGCGCCGATTGCAGGATGTGGCCCGGACGCCGGACGCGATGCGCATAGCGTCTGAGGGCTTTCACTGGTCCAACATCGCAGATTACGCAGGCATCCTGGCGCGCAGTCCGGTGATCGTTGGGGCTGCCCTTTCCCCTGACGATACTCGCGCGGCCTTCGGGCAGGGCGCGGCGGCTGTCTTTGGGGCGCAGGCTAACAGATATGGTTTGACCATGGCCCTGCCGCAAGCAGAGCAGGCGCAGCGCGAAGCGTTGCAATTTGAGGCCCATTGCAAAGCGATGCCACTGGACATGATGGGCGGCATGGTCGAGGCGCAGCGCCTGCGAGACGCCGCCTTTGCCCGTGCGGTGATCGAGGCAATTGATGTTCATGGTGCGCCTGTGGTTCTGATCACCGGGAATGGTCACGCACGCATGGACTGGGGCGTTCCGACCTATTTGTCGCGTGTGCGTTCCGATCTAAGCGTCGCAAGCATCGGCCAGGGCGAAGACGGCCAATCACCTGCTGGTCAGTATTCCGAGGCGGTGGATGATGCGGCGGCCCCAGTACGCGACAACCCCTGCGATGCGTTTCAATCGGGGAACTGATCCGTCCCTTCTCTGCCTCAAAGACTTAATAGAAATCCCGTGGGTTTGGGGGCTGGCCGCAAATGCGGGATGGGCTGGTCCTTGGCGCAGCGTGGCCGTAAGGTCGCCCCGATCAAACCCGTTGTGGAGAGCGCCCGATGCTGCAAGACAAACGCATATTGCTGATCCTGACCGGCGGGATCGCGGCCTATAAGGGGCTGGACCTGATCCGCCGTCTGCGCGAACGCGGGGCCGCAGTCACTCCCGTGCTGACGCGCGCTGCGGAACAGTTTGTGACGCCATTGTCTGTGTCCGCGCTTGCGGGGGAAAAGGTCTATCGCGACCTGTTCGATCTTACTGACGAGGCAGAGATGGGGCATATCCAACTGTCACGCTCGGCGGACCTGATCCTTGTCGCCCCGGCGACCGCGGATATCATGGCCAAGATGGCACAGGGACGGGCGGACGATCTGGCCTCGACCCTGTTGCTGGCCACGGACACGCCGGTGATGGTGGCGCCCGCGATGAATGTGCGGATGTGGGATCATGCCGCCACGCAGCGCAATCTGGCGCAGATCAAGGTCGACGGGGTGACGGTCGTGGGTCCCAACAAGGGAGATATGGCCTGTGGCGAATTCGGCCCCGGACGGATGTCCGAACCGCTTGAAATCGTCGCGGCGGTCGAGGCGCATTTCGGTCCTCGCCCGCTTGCGGGCAAGCGGGTTCTGGTGACCTCGGGTCCTACACACGAACCGATCGATCCGGTGCGCTATATCGCCAACCGCTCCTCAGGGGCGCAAGGCGCGGCTCTGGGCCGCGCGTTGCTGGACCTCGGGGCCGAGGTGATATTCGTCACCGGCCCCGCAGATGTAGCCTCGCCCGCAGGCGCGCATGTGGTCGCCGTCCAGACGGCAGAGCAGATGAAAGAGGCAGTTCTGGCGGCGCTTCCGGTTGATGGGGCAGTCTTTGCCGCCGCTGTGGCAGATTGGCGCGTGGCGAGCGCGTCGGACCGCAAGATCAAGAAAGAAGGCGGTAAGCTACCCACCCTCGAATTTACCGAAAACACCGACATACTGGCCCATGTCGCGCAGATGGACCCCGGGCGCCCCGGACTTGTCGTGGGCTTTGCTGCCGAGACCAACGACGTGATCGAAAACGCCACCGCCAAACGGTTGCGCAAGGGCTGTGACTGGATCGTGGCCAATGATGTGTCCCCCGAAACCGGCATCATGGGGGGCCACGAAAATGCGGTCACGCTGATTTCGGAAGCGGGTACTGAAAGCTGGCCACGCATGTCCAAGGCCGACGTGGCGGCGCAGCTTGCGGAACGGATCGCGCGGGCTTTGGGCTGATCGCCTCTGGTCGCGGCGGGATTTGAGTCTATTTGGCGAGAAGAAGATGGATGCGGTTGCTTTGAAACTCATGCGGATCAAGGGATCGGATGCGTCTGTTCCATTGCCCGCCTATGAAACGCCCGGTGCTGCCGGGGCGGACCTGCGGGCAAACCTGCGGGGCGGCTCTGCTGTGCACATTGCCCCTGGCGCGCGCGCGCTGATCCCAACCGGTCTGGCGATGGCTGTGCCGCACGGGTACGAGGTTCAGGTGCGTCCGCGTTCGGGCCTTGCGCTGAAACACGGGATCGCGTTGGTCAACAGCCCCGGCACAATCGACAGCGATTATCGTGGCGAGGTGGCGGTGATCGTGCTCAACACGTCCGCCGAGAGTTTCGAGGTCACCCATGGCATGCGCATTGCGCAGATGGTGCTGGCCCCGGTTGTGCAAGCGGAGTTTGTCGACGCGGACACGCTGGATGAAACGGCGCGTGGCACGGGCGGTTTCGGCTCGACGGGGCAGGGCTGATGATTTTGGTTCTGGCCATTGCGGCTGCGATCTGGGGCGTCGGTGCTGCGATGAAGGTGCCCGCGCGGGCGCGCTGGAACATGATCGGGCTGCTCTATGTGCTGGTTCTGGCCCTGCAGGTCGCTTTGCCTGTCGGGCATCCCGTGCGCATGGCGACGGGGGAAAGCCCGGCCTTCTGGCTGATCCTTGGCGGGTTCGCGGGCCTTGTCCTGGGCTACCGCATATTGCTGCGCCGCCTGAAGGGCCGTGTGATGCGGGAAGAGGCGCAGGTCGCCCCAGCGCGCAAAGGGGCGTTTTCCGATACCGAGTTGAACCGATACGCCCGCCACATCGCCTTGCGCGAGGTAGGGGGCGCTGGGCAGAAAGCGCTGAAAGATGCCCGCGTTCTGGTCATCGGGGCCGGGGGGCTGGGATCGCCTGTCCTGCAATATCTGGCAGCGGCCGGGGTCGGCACCATCGGTGTGATCGACGATGATGTGGTCGAAAACACCAACCTTCAGCGGCAGGTCATTCACACCGATGCCCGGATCGGCACGCCCAAGGTATTCTCTGTGCAGGCCGCCATTCAGGCCCAGAACCCGTTTGTCACAGTGCGCCCCTATCACCGTCGCCTGAGCGAAGAGATCGCCGAAGAGCTGATGTCGGACTATGATCTGGTGATGGATGGGACAGATAATTTTGACACACGTTATCTGGTCAATGCCGCAGCGGTGCGGGCGGGCCTGCCTCTGATCTCAGGTGCGCTGACGCAATGGGAAGGACAAGTGAGCGTGTTCGATCCGGCCAGGGGGGGTCCCTGCTATGCCTGCGTTTTCCCAAAAGCCCCCGCCCCCGAACTGGCCCCGTCCTGTGCCGAGGCAGGCGTGATCGGACCACTGCCAGGCGTGGTCGGGTCGATGATGGCAGTCGAGGCGATCAAGCTGATCACGGGTGCTGGTGCCCCTTTGCGAGGCGAGATGGTCATTTACGACGCGCTTTACGGGGAAAGCCGCAAGATCGCGCTGACACGCCGCGCCGGATGTGCAACCTGTGGCGGTGTTGCGGCGGGCTGAAGCCCACCCTACATCAGTTCCCAAAGGAGTCGCCGACATGACAAACGTGCTTTTGCAGGACTGGGACACGCCGTTTCAGGTTGCCCCCTTCGATGCCATCGCGGATTCGGATTTCGCGCCTGCGTTGGAGACGGCGATGGAACGGCACCGCGCCGAGATTGATGCGATTGCGGCCGATACGGCCCCGGCCGACTTCGCCAACACAATCGAAGCGCTTGAGGCAGCAGGGCGCGATCTGGACCGCGTTTTGGGCACGTTCTTTACCGTGGCGGGGGCGGACAGCAACCCAGCGCGTGAGGCGCTGCAACGTGACTTTTCCCCCAAACTGGCCGCGCATTTTTCGGACATATCGAGTAACAAGGCGCTGTTTGCCCGTGTGGCCGCGGTATACGAAGCACGAGACCGGCTGGACCTGACGGATGAACAAGCCCGCGTCTTGATGCTGACCCATCGCGGGTTCGTGCGTGCAGGCGCCGCCCTTGAAGGCGAGGCTGAGGCGCGCATGAAAGCGATCAAGGGGCGGCTGGCCGAGCTTGGCACCTCGTTTACCCAGAACCTGTTGGCGGATGAGCGGAACTGGTTTATGGAACTGGGCGAGGGCGATCTGGCGGGTTTACCCCCCTTTGTCGTCGATACAGCCCGTGCGGCGGGAGTCGAAAAAGGTATCGACGGGCCGGTTGTGACCCTGTCGCGGTCGCTGATCGTGCCCTTCCTGCAATTTTCCACCCGGCGCGATCTCCGCGAAAAGGCATATAAGGCTTGGACTGCGCGCGGAGCAAATGGAGGAGAGACCGACAACAGGGCCATTGCCGCCGAGATCCTTGCCTTGCGACAAGAGCGTGCCGCGCTGTTGGGATACGACAGCTTTGCCGCGTACAAACTGGAAACCGAGATGGCCAAAACGCCGGAAGCCGTGCGTGCGTTGCTGATGGCCGTTTGGGAGCCGGCCAAGGCGCAGGCCGAGGCGGACGCGTGGGTGCTGGAACAGATGATGGTGCAGGACGGAATCAACGGCCCTCTCGCCCCGTGGGATTGGCGGTTCTATTCGGAGAAGCGGCGCAAGGACCTGCACGATCTGGATGAGTCCGAGGTGAAGCCCTATTTCCAACTGGAAAAGATGATCGACGCGGCGTTTTCCTGTGCAACGCGCCTGTTCGGCTTGCAGTTCAAGCATCTGGACATGCCGCTATATCATCCTGATTGCCGCGCGTGGGAAGTGACACGGCGCGGCGCTCATGTGGCCGTGTTTATCGGGGATTATTTCGCGCGCGGCTCAAAACGCTCTGGCGCGTGGTGTTCGGCGATGCGCTCGCAGGCAAAGTTTCCCGAGGTGCAGGCCCCCATCGTCATCAATGTGTGCAATTTCGCCAAGGGCGATCCGGCACTGCTGAGTTATGACGATGCGCGCACGCTGTTTCACGAGTTCGGCCATGCGCTGCACCAGATGTTGTCGGATGTGACCTATGAATCCATCAGCGGTACGTCCGTGGCGCGTGATTTCGTCGAACTGCCCAGCCAGCTGTACGAGCATTGGCTGGAAGTGCCCGAAGTGTTGCGCGAATTTGCCGTGCATGCGGAGACGGGTAAGGCGATGCCTGCAGCCCTGTTGGACAATGTACTGGCGGCGGCGACTTATGACATGGGGTTCCAGACCGTGGAATACGTTGCCTCGGCCCTCGTCGATCTCGACTTCCATGATGGGCCTGCGCCTGCCGATCCAATGGCCAAACAGGCCGAGGTTCTGGATGCTTTGGGTATGCCGCCTGCGATTTCGATGCGCCATGCGACGCCGCATTTTGCCCATGTCTTTGCCGGAGACGGGTATTCGTCCGGATACTACAGCTACATGTGGTCAGAGGTGATGGATGCCGATGCCTTTGCCGCCTTTGAAGAGGCCGGCGGTCCATTCGATCCTGAAAAGGCGCAGGCGCTTGAGGCGCATATTCTGAGCACGGGCGGGTCTGTTGATGCGGGTGAGCTTTACACCGCGTTTCGCGGCCGCTTGCCGGGGGTCGAGGCGTTGCTTAAGGGCCGCGGATTGGCTGCGTGATCTGACGGAGGCTGCGCCACGCGATTTACCTTGCGGATGGGGGCTCTGCCCCCAAAGCCCCGCAGTATTTTTGGCCAAAAGAAGTCAGTAGCCAGCGGCGCGGTCCACGAGGTGAATGAAGGGTTCGCCCGCCTCTCCGCGCCGGATGTTTTCAGCGATGGTTTTTGCAGAATAGGCTGCCCGCGTTTCGGAAGCGACGTGTGGTGTGACCGTGACGTTTGGGTGCATCCAGAACGGGTGATCTTTGGGCAGCGGTTCGATACGGAACGTGTCCAGTGTCGCGTGGCCGATCTGGCCTGTGTCCAGGGTGGCAAGCAGTGCGTCGTCGTCGATCAGCGGGCCGCGGCCTGGGTTCAGAATGCGTGCGCCCTTGGGCATCAGTGCCAGCGTGCGCGCGTTCAACGTGTTTTCGGTGGCCCCGGTACTGGGCAGCAGCAGCACGCAATAGTCCGCCCGTTTGAGGCTGTCATCAAGGCCTTCGGGGCCGGAAAAACAGCGGACACGGTCGATCTGTTTGGGTGATCTACTCCACCCCGCAACGTCAAAGCCGAATGTGGCGAGCGCTTTCGCGCAGGCAGCACCCAGTTCCCCAAGGCCCAGCACTGTGACGCGCGTGTCAAAGGCCAGCGGCGGTGCTTTGGGTGTCCACGTGCCGGGGGCGGCGTTTATATGCGCATCCATGCCCAGATGCAGACGCAGGATATGGCCTGTGACCCATTCAATCATGCCTTGGGTCAGGGCCGGGTCGACCATACGCGTCAGCGGCAGATGCAAGGTGGGATTGCCCACGATCGCCTCGACCCCGGCCCAAAGATTCAGCACCGCTTTGGCGCGGGTGTAAGGTGTGAAATCCTGCAAGGCGGAATTGGGCGCATAGATGATATAGTCGACTTGCTCGGGCGCACAGTCAGTGACGATATTTGCGTTTACCCCTGCCGCAGATATCGCGTCTCGCAGCGGTTCGGCGTATTCGTCCCAGCGTGCGGCGGTGGCGGCGAACAGGACGTTCACGCTCATGTGGCGAAGGCCGCATCAAGGTCGGAGAGGCCTTTGATTTCGATCGGGTTGCCTGCGGGATCGGTGAAGAACATGGTGCTTTGCTGGCCCGGTTGCCCTTCGAAACGTACTTGCGGGGCGAGGATGAAATCGACGCCTGCGGCTGTCAGCTTGTCGGCCAGTGCGCGCCAATCCGACATGGGCAGAACGGCACCGAAATGGGGCATCGGCACGTCATGATCCCCGACCTTGCCCGTTGGGGCAGATGCAAACGGCGTACCCAGATGGCAGGACAACTGGTGGCCGAAAAAGTCGAAATCGACCCAAGTGTCTGTGCTGCGTCCCTCGGCGCAACCAAGCAGGCCCACATAAAAGGCACGTGTGTCGTCCAGATCGCGGACGTTGAAGGCGAGGTGGAACAGGGCCATGGGGTATCCTTTATCGTGGGCGGTGGACATGTGCGCTTTGGGCCAGGCCAAAGGCAAGCATCAGCACCAGCATGGCCGAGCCGCCATAACTGACCAGCGGCAAGGGCACGCCAACCACGGGGGCAAGGCCCATCACCATCGACATGTTGACCGCGAAAAAGAGAAAGAAGTTCAGCGCGACACCCAAGGTCAGAAGTGACGAAAACCGGTCCTTGTTCGTCAATGCCGACACCACACAGAAGAGGATGATCAGTGCATAGAGCGTGAGCAGGGAAAAGGCCCCGATGAACCCGAATTCCTCGGCCAGCGTGGTAAAGATGAAATCGGTGTGCTTTTCGGGCAGGAAGTTCAGCCGTGACTGCGTGCCCTGCATGAACCCGCGCCCGGTCCACCCCCCGGACCCAAGTGCGATCTTGGACTGTGTGATGTGGTAGCCTGCACCCAGCGGGTCAGAGGACGGATCGAGGAACGTGTCGATCCGGCGGAACTGGTAGTCCTTGAGCAATTGCCAGTCGGTGCCGCGCGATTGCAGCACTGTCGTGACCAGACCGACGGCAGCGGCCAGAACGGCTGCGAAATAAGCCCAATGGACACCTGCCAGAAACATCAGCCCTCCGCCTGCGGCCATCAGGAGGATGGCGGTGCCAAGGTCGGGCTGCTTGAGCACGAGTGCTGTCGGGATCAGGATCAGGATCACAGGCAACAGTACCCAAATGGGGCGCGATTTGCGCGCTACCGGCAGCCAGTCGTAATAGGCCGCCAACATCAGAACCAGCGTAACCTTCATCAGCTCGGATGGCTGCAGGCGCATGAAGCCGAGGTCGATCCAGCGCTGCGCGCCCATACCGACAGAGCCGAAGAACTCCACGGCCAGCAGCAGCAGGACCGAGCCCAGATAGGCAACCGAAGCCATGTTGCGCCAGAACCACGAAGGCACCATCGCGATCATCACCATCAAAACGAACCCGACGGCGAACCGTTTCATTTGTGGCTCAGCCCACGGGCTGAACGAGCCACCGGCGACGGAATAGAGCATCAGAAAACCAACCCCGGCGACCGCAGCAAGCAAGATGGCCAAAGGCCAGTTCAGGTACAGGATCTTGCGCGGGCCGGTGGGGACGTATTTGGCATTGTACTCAAGATAGCTCATGCCTGATCCTTGCCGTTGATGTTGGCCAGCGGCTGGATGCCGCGCAGGATGCGTTGCTGTTCCTTGATCGCGCCGCGATCCTTGGTCGGATAGGCCTCTAGTGGGGGTTCGCCGCCGTAGAGCGCTTGCAGGGTCACATCGCGCGCAATGGGCGCCGCTGCCGTCGACCCGCCCCCGCCATGCTCGACAACAACGGCCACGGCGATCTTGGGGTCTTCATAGGGCGCGAAGCTCACGAACAACGCGTGGTCACGGCGTTCCCATGGCAGGTCCTGGTTGCGCGTGACGCCACGGGCGCGTTCGGCGGCAGTGATGTTGCGCACTTGTGATGTGCCGGTCTTGCCTGCCATGCGCATCGTGTCGTCGATGATGCGGCTGCCATAGGCCGTGCCGCGCCGGTCGTTGACCACCTCGAACATGGCTCGGCGCATCCGGCGCAGGTTGTTTTCGTTCATGCCAAGGCTGGCGCCCCCGCCCGAGGGCTGTTCGATGCCATCCACCGTCTTGATCAAACGCGGTGTCACCTGATTGCCGCTGGCGAGCCGCGCGGCCATGACCGCCAGTTGCAGCGGTGTGGCCAGCATATAGCCCTGCCCGATCGAGGCGTTGACCGTATCCCCGACGCGCCAGTCCTGTGCGTACGTGCTTTGCTTCCAGTCCTTCGTCGGCGTCAGGCCCGGATGCACGGCCGACATCGGAACATCGTGTCGCACGCCAAGGCCGAAGCGATTCGCCATCGCCGAAATCTTTTCGATCCCGACCTTGAGCGCCAGATCGTAGTAATAGACGTCGCAGGACTGTTTCAGCGAATTCGCGAGGTCGACCCAGCCGTGGCCTGCCCGTTTCCAGCAATGAAAGCGGCGGCCCGACACTTCGAGGTGGCCGGGGCAATAGACGGTTTCGTCCGGGCCCATAAGCCCTTCCTCGAGCGCGGCCATGGCCACGATCATCTTGAATGTCGAGCCGGGGGGATAGGCGCCCTGCACCGATTTCGAAGCCAGCGGGCGGTACTTGTTTTCCGTCAGCGCGGTGTAGTCGCGCGACGAAATTCCGCGCACGAACAGGTTGGGATCAAACGTCGGGGCCGAGGCGATGGCCAGCAAGTCGCCCGTGGTGACGTCCATCACGACGGTGCTTGCGCTTTCTTCGCGCAGGCGCGCCTGCACATAGCTTTGCAGTTTGGAATCGATGGTAAGTTGCAGATCCGACCCCGGCGTGCCCTCGCGCCGGTCCAGTTCGCGCATCACGCGGCCTGTGGCGTTGACCTCGACCCGTTTCGCGCCGCCCTTGCCGCGCAGCAGGTTCTCGGCCTTGGCTTCGACCCCGACCTTGCCGATCTGGAAACGCGGGATGCGCAGCAACTGGTCCGGGTCTTCGAGCCGGTCGAGATCATAGTCGCTGACCGGGCCGACATAACCCAGCACGTGGGCATAGTCCGACCCGAAGGGATAGACGCGGCTCAGCCCCACTTCGGGCGTGACGCCGGGCAGGGCCGGGGCATTGACGCTGACCCGACTGAGGTCGTCCCAAGACACTTCGTCCGCGACCGTGATCGGCAGGAACGGGGCCGAACGTTTCATTTCGACCATGGCCCTTTCGACTTCGTCTTCGTCCAGCGGAACGACCTGGCCGAGCCGTTCAAGCACGTCTTCGACATCGCCTGCGTCTTCGCGCACGACCACGATGCGGTAGCTGGGTACGTTGCGCGCCAAGGGAACGCCGTTGCGGTCGAACACTTCGCCGCGCGAGGGCGGGATGATGCGGATGTTGATCCGGTTTTCCTCGGCCAGCAGACGGAACTGGTCGGCCTGATCGACTTGCAGGAATTGCATCCGTGCGCCAAGCGCCCCGACAAAGGCCAGTTGCACACCGCCCAGAATGGCGGCGCGGCGGGTGATCAGGCGATGGCTGGTTTCGGCGTCAAGGCGGGGGCGTTTCATCAGCGCAACCCCGTTCCACCAGTAGCGTCCGGTGCGGCCTTGCGCACGCCCAGAACTCCGTGCGTGACCGCGACGACCATCGGATAGGCCAATACAGTTGCGATGACCTGTATCAGCATCGGACCAAGGGGCGGCGCATCCACCAGAAGAATGGCAAGGATCAGGCGATAGGCCAAAGCGACGCCGACGATCCATATGGCGACCGACACCACCTCTGCCAGCAACGTGGCATCCCGCAGGCCACGACCCTGCACCTTGATCTGTTCGCATGCGATCAGCGCCAGAACCGCCCACAGCCCCGGCGGGCGTTGCAGCAGCAGGTCGCACAGCAGAAAAGTCAGCGCCAGCAGCACAGCCGGAACATAGTCCGGGCGACGCACTGACCACGCCAGGGCAAAGCACAGAACAAGGTCGGGCCAGATCAGCCCGCCCGTTGCCGTTTGCAGGGGCAACAAGTGAAAGAACAGGATGGTCAGGACCAGCAGTGCAAAGGCGATACGCATCGTCCAAAGGCGCGAGGTGGCAAGATCGCTCATTGCGTCACCTCGGTCAGCTCGGGCGTACCGGCGTCAGCCCTGACGGGTGCACCCAAGACATCATTGGTGTCCGACACGGCTTCGTTCCCGTAATGGCGCAGCACCCGCAGGAATTCGAGGCGTTCATAGTCGGCGGCAAGCCGCACACGCAACCGCCCGCCGGGATCGGCGGCGACCTGGCCCAGCAGCAACCCGGCCGGGAACACGCCGCCGTCGCCGCTGGTCACGACCCGGTCGCCTGGCCGCACGAGGTCGGGGTTTTCCAGAAAGTCGATGGGGGGCGCTGCCGAGTTGTCGCCTGCCACGATCGCACGCTGCCCCGAGGGCTGGATCACTGCGGGTATGCGGCTTGAGGCGTCTGTGACCATGATTACGCGGGACGTGTTTTGTGCTACGCCTGAAATACGGCCCACAAGGCCGATGCCGTCCATGGTGGCCCACCCTTCGACGATGCCGTCGCGCGCGCCTACGTTCAGCAGCACCGACTGGCGAAAGGGCGATCCAGAATCGGCAAGCACCACGCCGGTGATATAAGTCAGACGCGGGTCGAGCCGTACGTTGTTGAGGTCGAGAAGGCGCGCATTTTCCTGCTCAAGCTGCAACGCCGCCTCTTTCCACGCCTGCATCTGGCGCAATTCGCGGCGTAGTTCGGTGTTCTGCTCGGCAATTCGCCGGTAGCTTTGAAAGTCACGGACCAGGTTGATCGTGCCGGTCAGCGGGACCATGGCCCAATCCAGATTGGGCACGATTGAATCCGTGACCTGTGCGCGGAACCGTTCGACGCGCGGGCTGTCGATCCGCCACAACAGGAAAACGCCCGTCAGCACCAGCACCAGCACAGCCAGAACCAGCCGCCGAAGCGGGCCGGTGTAATCCACAGTGCTGCGGTCCTTGGCCAAGGTTGGGCTACCTCACTCGGGGTCGCTTTGATGTATGGTCTGCGATTTGCCCGTTGCGGGCAAGTGAACAGTGCGTGTGCCGGGCGGCCTTAGCTGTCGTAGTCTATCGCGTGACGCAGTTGTTTTTCGTATTCCAAGGCCTTGCCTGTGCCAAGAGCGACACAATTGAGCGGCTCGTCGGCAACCGATATGGCAAGGCCTGTCTGTTCGCGCAAGGCCAGATCCAGATCGCCCAGCAGCGCGCCGCCCCCGGTCAGCATCACGCCCCGGTCCACGATGTCAGCGGCAAGGTCCGGCGGGGTGGTTTCAAGAGCAGTCATCACCGCCTCGCAGATTTGCTGGACAGGTTCGGCCAGCGCCTCGGCGATCTGGGCCTGCGTGACTTCGATTTCCTTTGGCACGCCATTCAGCAGGTCACGCCCCCGGATCTGCATCGAGGTGCCGCGTCCATCATCGGGCATCCGCGCCGTGCCGATGGAGGTCTTGATCCGCTCGGCCGTGGTTTCGCCCACCAGAAGGTTCTGTTGGCGGCGCAGGTAGGAAATGATCGCCTCGTCCATGCGATCGCCCCCGACCCGGACAGACCGGGCATAGACGATGTCGCCAAGAGACAGCACGGCCACCTCGGTCGTCCCGCCGCCGATGTCCACGACCATGTTGCCAGTCGGGTCGGTGATGGGCATGCCTGCCCCGATGGCGGCGGCGATGGGTTCGGCGATGAGACCCGCGCGCCTTGCACCTGCTGACAGAACCGACTGTCGAATGGCCCGTTTTTCCACCGGTGTCGCACCGTGTGGCACGCAGACGATGATCTTGGGCTTGGAAAAGGTCGAGCGTTTGTGCACCTTGCGGATGAAATGCTTGATCATCTCTTCGGCGGTGTCGAAGTCGGCGATGACGCCTTCGCGCATAGGGCGGATCGCCTCGATGCTGCCGGGCGTGCGGCCCAGCATCAGCTTGGCGTCTTCGCCCACGGCCAGCACTTTCTTGACCCCGTCCTTGATATGATAGGCCACGACAGAGGGCTCTGACAGCACCACGCCCTTGCCCTTGACGTAGACAAGCGTGTTCGCAGTGCCGAGGTCAATCGCCATATCGGACGAGAACAACCCACCGAGATTTCCGAATATCGACATCTACTGCGCACCTCGAATGCATTTTTGGCGCCGCGAGTCGCAGCGCATGTAACAGTCGTCTTATAGGGTTGCGTGTGGACCTGTTAAAGGCCGTATTCGGTTCGTCGCCAGCGCCATTGCGCCGATGCATTCCGTTTGATTGCCCAATGATGTGAGCGCAAACAGGCTAAGGTTGTACCGGTCGAATTGGACGAGCGTGGCCAGACCGGCGTCGAAATACTCGAACGCAGTGATGGGGGACACACAATACCAACCGAAACCCTATCCTATCGGATGCACCGATAGCGCCATGTCACGTGGGGACGAAAAGGTGGGCAGATTGCCCACCTTGCCGGTTCAACTGACGTCCTTGTAGCTGACTTCGCGCGTATCCTTGCCCGCCTTTTCCCGCCGCACGAGCAGGCGGTTGAGGGCGTGGATATAGGCGCGGGTGCTGGCCACGACCGTATCGGTATCTGCGGATTGGCCGGTCACGATGCGCCCATCCTCTTCCAGTCGGACCGAAACAGTGGCCTGCGCGTCCGTTCCTTCGGTGACCGCGTGAACCTGATAGAGTTGCAGGCGGGCAGAGTGGTCGACCAGCGCCTTGATGCAGTTGAACGATGCATCGACCGGGCCGTCACCAGTTTGCGAGGTATTGTGTTCAGTACCATCTACGTCAAGCACCATGTCCGCCTGTTGCGGGCCATCCGTGCCGCAGACGACGCGCATGGACACCAGCCTGATCCGGTCTTCCTCTGGATCGGTGGCGGTGCGCATCAGCGCGATCAGGTCGTCTTCGTAGATTTCCTTTTTCCGGTCAGCCAACGTCTTGAACCGTACGAACACGTCCTTGAGCTGGTTGTCGCCCAGTTCGTACCCCAATTCTTCGAGTTTGGAGCGCAAGGCGGCGCGGCCCGAATGCTTGCCCATGACGAGGTTGGTGGCAGACAGCCCGACATCCTCGGGCCGCATGATCTCGAACGTTTCGGCGTTCTTCAGCATGCCGTCCTGATGGATGCCGGATTCATGGGCAAAGGCGTTCTTGCCGACGATCGCCTTGTTGAACTGCACCGGGAAGCCGCTGACCGTGGCGACGCGGCGCGAGATGTTCATGATCTTGGTGCTGTCGATGCCCGTTTGGTAGGGCATGATGTCATTGCGCACCTTCATCGCCATCACAACTTCTTCCAGCGCGGTGTTGCCCGCGCGTTCGCCCAGACCGTTGATGGTGCATTCGATCTGGCGGGCACCGGCCTCGACCGCTGCAAGGGAGTTGGCCGTCGCCATGCCCAGGTCGTTGTGGCAGTGCGTGGCGAACACGATCTCATCCGCGCCGGGGACGTTTTCCAGCAGCTTGCGGATCAGGTCCGCGCTTTCGCGCGGGGCGGTGTAGCCCACCGTGTCGGGGATGTTGATGGTGGTCGCGCCGCATTTGATCGCGATTTCGACCACGCGATAGAGATAGTCGAGCTCGGTACGCGTCGCGTCCATCGGCGACCACTGCACGTTGTCGCAGAGGTTGCGGGCATGGGTGACGGTCTGTTCGATCCGCTCGGCCATTTCGTCCATGGAAAGGTTCGGGATGGCGCGGTGCAGTGGCGAGGTGCCGATAAAGGTGTGGATGCGGGGCTGGCGGGCGTGTTTCACCGCCTCCCAGCAGCGGTCGATGTCACCCAGCTGGGCGCGCGCGAGGCCGCAGATCACCGAATTCGTGGCATTCTTCGCGATTTCGCTGACCGCATTGAAATCGCCGTCGGACGCGATGGGAAACCCGGCCTCGATGATGTCGACGCCCATGTCATCCAGAAGCCCGGCGATTTCGAGCTTTTCGGCATGGGTCATGGTGGCGCCGGGGGATTGTTCGCCGTCGCGCAAGGTCGTGTCGAAGATGACAACACGGTCCTGAGATTTGTCAGTATCGGTCATTTTGGTATCTCTTTTTGAATTCTGTTCCTGAAGCCTTTGGCGCGCGGGCTATCCTCTGAGCGGGCGCGCCAACCGGCTGCGCTCAGAGGCGAATTAGGAGCAGCAGGCCACGCAGCAGCGCGCCCGAAGGGCGAAGGCTGGCGATATGTATGGCGCGTGTCATGGCCCAGTTATACCGCGCCAATTGCAAATGAAAAGTCTGCAATTTTTCGGGGCGGCGCAATTTGACGGGTGTCGAGCCTTCCCCTGATCATGGCAGAGCCGCCTGACGGGCAATGGGGGAGTTTATTTGGCGAAATGAAGTTGATGGATTGCTTTGGGCATCTACGTTCGCGTCCATGACGAAGGTGTTGATCATAGGGGCGTCGGGCGGCATTGGGTCCGCTTTGGCGCAAGCGCATCAAGCGGGCGGGGCTGATGTTGATCGCCTGTCGCGCTCGACCGATGGTTTCGATGTGACTGATGCGGCGTCTGTTGCGCACCATCTCGATGGGCGTGGGCCCTATGACCGCGTGATTGTGGCCACAGGCGCACTGGAAATTGCGGGGGCGGAGCCGGAAAAGACCATCAAAGGGCTGGATGCAAGCGCAATGGCGGATCAGTTCGCCCTGAACGCCATCGGTCCGGCGCTGGTCTTGTCCCATGCCCACGATCTGTTGCCGCGCGAGGGGTCATCGGTGTTCGCCGTGCTTTCCGCCCGCGTAGGGTCCATCGGCGACAATCGCATTGGCGGCTGGATCAGCTATCGAAGCGCAAAGGCTGCGGTGAACCAGATCGTGCATACAGCAGCCATCGAACTGGCCCGCACCCACAAAGAGGCCCGTGTGGTCGCTCTGCATCCGGGCACGGTCGCGACCGCCTTTACCGAAAAGTATCTGGGTCGCCATCCGGCTGTGTCCCCTGACGAGGCGGCGAACAATCTGATCGCTGTCATGGATGGCCTCGAGACTTCGCAGACGGGCCAATTCTTTGACTACTCAGGGGCGGCAGTCCCTTGGTAGGGCGTTTGATCCTGATCCTTGGCGATCAGTTGAGCGATCAGGTCGCGGCATTGCGGGAGGCCGACAAGGACAGCGACGTGGTTGTGATGGCCGAGGTCGCCGAGGAAGGCTCCTATGTCGCACATCACCCCAAGAAGATTGCGCTGATCCTTGCGTCGATGCGCAAATTCGCGGCCCGTTTGCGCAATGACGGCTGGCAGGTGGCTTATTCCGAACTGGACGACACCGAAAACACGCAATCCATTCCCGGCGAACTGATCCGCCGCGCCGACCAGTTCGGCACATCAAAGGTCATAGCCACCCGTCCAGGTGAGTTCCGTCTGATCGACGCACTCGAGGACTGTCCGCTGGACGTAACCTTGCTGGAGGATGACAGGTTCATCGCGTCCCATGCCGAGTTCGAGGCGTGGGCCGAAGGGCGCAAGGCGCTGCGGATGGAGTATTTCTATCGCGAGATTCGCCGCAAGACGGGGTTGTTGATGGACGGGGGCCATCCAGCCGGTGACAAGTGGAACTTTGACCATGACAACCGCAAACCCGCCCCGGACGAGGTCGATTTCTCGGGACCGATGCAATTCACCCCGGATGAGACGGTGGAGCAGGTGCTTGATCTGGTCGAGGCCCGCTTTGGCAACCACTTTGGCGAATTACGCCCATTCTGGTTTGCCACCGATCAGGGACAGGCGCGCCGGGCCTTGGCGCATTTCGTGACCCATGGTTTGGCCAAATTCGGCGACTATCAGGACGCCATGCTGGCAGATAACCGGTTTCTCTATCACGCGCTGGTGTCGCCTTATCTGAACATCGGGCTGCTGGACCCGATGGAAGTGTGCCGTGCCGTCGAGGACGCGTGGAAGGCGGGTGACGTGCCGATCAACGCTGCCGAAGGGTTCATCCGGCAAGTTATTGGCTGGCGCGAATACATGCGCGGTATCTATTTCCACGAAGGCCCCGATTATCCGCGCCGAAATGGGTTGAACCACCAGCGAAAGCTGCCTGATTTCTTTTGGGGGGCCGAGACGCACATGCGCTGCATGTCCAAGGCCGTCGCGCAGACACGCGACGCGGCCTATGCCCACCACATCCAGCGCCTGATGGTCACGGGGAATTTCGCGCTGCTGGCTGGATTGAACCCTGCCGAGGTGTCCGAATGGTATCTGGCCGTCTATGCCGATGCTTTCGAGTGGGTGGAGGCGCCCAATGTCGTGGGCATGTCGCAATTTGCCGACGGGGGCGTGATCGCGTCGAAACCCTATGTGAGTTCAGGGGCTTACATCAACCGCATGTCTGACTACTGCAAAGGGTGCCATTACAAGGTAAGCGTCAAGACAGGCGAGGGGGCGTGCCCGTTCAACCTGCTGTACTGGCATTTTCTCGACCGACACCGGGACCGGTTTTCTAACAATGCGCGGATGGGGAACATGTACAGGACGTGGGATCGCATGGACACCGAAAAGCGCGAAACTGTGCTGGTGGAGGCTGAGGAATTTCTTGATCGGATGAGCAAGGGCGACGTCGTTTAGAGGTATGTTGTCTTGGGGCTGTGGACACGGTTTAAGTCAGCCAGTCGGGGAGGCGTCATGTTCAAATTCATTGCGATCACCATGCTGTTGCTGGGCGCAGGACGCGCCAGCGCAGAAGGTTGCCCCGCGTTTTTTCGCTTTGTCGATTTCGGGCTTGAAGCCCGTGACGGTTCCATCCATCGCGGTGGTGCTCTGTTTCGTGCCGAAGGGTTTGATGGTCAGGCGTTGCTGCTGCTGGAAAAGACGCAGTGCTTGGCTGTCGCCGAGGTATCAAAGGACGGTCGCTTGAACCCGATTCCGGTTGTGACGGACATCCACTATGATCCGCCAAAGGCAGGCCTCGATGTGATCGCATTAGGGGTGCGGTCGGTCACGGATATGCAAGCGCTGGCTGATGTAAACGCGACCCCGCACACGGCGTCGTTGGCCGCATCCGGTGCGAAAGTGACTCGTGGACCAGATTTTCTTTGCGTGGATCATCCGGGACAGGGGCGGGCAAGCTGCCAGCTTGCCTCGCCCTATCCGGGCAAAATTGCATTGGTCGTCCACTGCGATGCCGAGATGTGCGACATGCCTTTACTGGCTATTGACGGTCAACTTGCGATCAGTGCGCAGTGGACAACATCGCTGACCGCGCGGCCCGAGGAATTGGGCCGCGAGATTTCGCAAAAGATACAGGCGATCCATGGTTTTCTGACGCCGCTATCATCGTTGGTGCAGCCCTGAAGGCATTCGCCAGATAGATGGTTCAGGCTCAGCCACCTTCGGCGACGCACGCTTCGAATCCATCGATATCCCGCTCTTCGCTGATCTGTGCGCTACAATTGGTCACTTTCTGCACGCAGAGCACGTCCAGCTTGGGAAATTGGCAGGCTGTCATGGCGGCCAGCAAGGACTGGGACGCGGCATCCTCCCATTCCGCGCCCGCCGGGATGCCGTCGATCGAGATGCCGAGGGCCTGAGCGATGACGGTGCCCGCGCTGTCCATGCTCCAGGTTGTGTCGACCTGCGTGCCGTCCGTCAGCATCAGGGTGGCGTTCAGGCTGGGTGCCTCGAGAATGTCGTGGAAGGTTCCGAATGTGGGCGATTGCCCCTCGCCGTGCCACAGCCGGTCGCGCAACATGCGGCCGGTGCTGGTGGCATATTCGACGACGCGGCCACGTTCGTCCTGGGCCTCGATGTTCTTGGGCGCGAAGCCTTGGGGTGTCAGTATTGCTACAACCCCGTCCCGCTGCAGATCGGGCGTGCCTTGTGGTAACGAGATCAGTGCATAAACTCGCCCTACCGGATTGCGGTAGAGGTGCAAGGCGAAGCCATCGGGGTTGACGGTTATAGCGGCGCGAGTTTCGAAACCCTGTATCGGTTCGGTCCATGTCGGTGCGAAAGTCCAGTCGCACAAGGCCGAAGTGGCCAGCGAACTCAGCACCACAGCCAGCCACAAGGGGGCACGCATCAGCCGCCCTCGTTCAGCGCGCCGCTTTCCCACTCTCCGGTTGCTTCTTCGCCTGTGGCATAGCGCATTGTGCCCGTGCCCTGACGCTTCCCGTTCTGGAACGTGCCCTCGTAGACATCGCCATTGGCATAGGTGGCCACGCCGGTGCCGTCGATTTCGCCGCGCGTCCAGGCCCCGTCATAGACGAAGCCCGACGCCATCACGATCTTGCCGGTTCCGTGCCTCTGCCCTTCCGCGAACTCGCCGGTATAGACTGTGCCATCGGGATAGGTCGCTGTGCCCTGCCCGTGGCGCTGTCCGTTCAGCCATTCGCCCTCATAGCGGTAACCATCCGCATAGGTCATCACGCCCTGCCCGTGGTTGCGCGCGTTCTTGAAATTGCCCTCGTACACGACGCCATTGGGATAGGTTGCCTTGCCCATGCCTTCGATCACACCCGCGACCCAGTCGCCTTCATAGGTAGAACCGTCAGTATAGGTGATCTTGCCGGTGCCATCAGCGAGGTCATCCTTGAAGTCCCCTTCGTACACGGCGCCATCGGGGTAGGTGACGCGGCCTGTTCCTTCGATCTGCCCCTCGGCCCACTGGCCGATGTAGGTGTAGCCATCGTTGCCGATGAAGGTCCCCTGACCATGCCGACGGTCATCGGCGAACTCGCCGTCGTAAACATCGCCGTTTGCATAGGTGACGCGCCCCTTGCCCTCGCGGCGACCTGACACCAGGTCCCCCTCGTACACGTCGCCGTTGGGTTGGGTCAGTGTGCCCTTGCCGTCGATCTGACCGTCATTCCACAGGCCGACATAGATGAGCCCGTCGGGCATGGTCAGCGTACCGGTGCCTTGACGTACGCCGTTTTCGATCTGTCCGTCGTACACGGCCCCGTCAGGATAGGTGATCACACCCATCCCCTGTTTGACGCCATCGACCCAATCACCCTTGTATTCGTATCCGCCGGGGGATTGCATGACCCCCTTGCCGTGGTGCTTGGCGTTGCGGAATTCGCCCTCGTATCGCACGCCGTTGGCATATAAGGCCACGCCCTGGCCCATTATGGCGCCGGTGTCCCATTCGCCCTCATAGGTGCCGCCATCGGCAAAGGTTATCTTGCCGAACCCATCCGGTTTGCCCTTGGAAAAGCTTCCCTCATAGACCGAACCATTGGGAAACTGGGCTACGCCCTCGCCCTTGATTTCGCCGTCGACCCAAGTGCCGGAGTACTGGTACCCGTTTGGCAGGCGATAGGTGCCTTGCCCATGCTGCAGGCCGCCGCGGAATGTGCCTTCATAGATGCCGCCATCGTCATATTGTTTGGTCAGAACCGCATCCGACTGTGCCAGGACCGCACCAGGCAACAGGGCGATACAGAAAATCAGGCTGCGCAAGGACATGTCTTACCTCTTTGGATTCGATGGCCACCGGGACAAGCGCTGGCGTCACAAGGTTAAGGCAGGGGCGGGCGAGGGGCAATGGCCTTAACCAATTGTGAAGGATCGCACCCAAGTTGCCTTGTAGAGGTTTGCGCCTGCGGCGGGCGGGGAGGGGTCGCCATTGGAACGCAATTGGTCCAAGCGACACTGGTGACACCCCCAGTCGCCTGACGGCGACTCGCCCGCGGTGTTATTGGCCACGAGAAGTCAGCGGGGCCATCGTGACGCGTGTGGGTTTCCTCGGGCAAGGTTTCTGCTACATCACGCCGGAGTTTCAAGGAGCGCCCCGATGGCAGAGACATTCCGCATCACCCTGGGTCAGATGAACCCGACGGTCGGTGACATTGCTGGAAACGCGGCCAAAGCGCGCGAGGCATGGGCGGCCGGGAAAGAGGCCGGTGCCGACCTTGTGGCCCTGCCCGAGATGTTCATCACCGGCTACAACGCGCAGGATCTCGTGATGAAACCCGCCTTTCACACCGTCGCCATGCGTGCGGTCGAGGATCTGGCGAAGGATTGCGCAGACGGGCCTGCCCTAGCGATCGGCAGTCCATGGTCTGAGGGGGCCGAATTGTTCAACGCCTACCTGATCTGCAAGGGGGGCAAGATCGCCAGCCGCGTTCTAAAGCATCATTTACCCAATGAGACCGTGTTCGACGAGGTACGCATTTTCGATGCCGGTCCATTGGGTGGTCCGTATTCCGTAGGCAACACCCGCGTGGGCAGCCCGATTTGCGAGGATGCATGGCACAGCGATGTGGCGGAGACGCTGGCCGAAACGGGGGCCGAGTTCCTGCTCGTTCCCAATGGGTCGCCCTATTACAGAGGCAAGTTCGACACGCGATTGAACCACATGGTTGCCCGTGTGATCGAGACGGGTCTGCCGCTGATTTACCTCAACATGGTGGGCGGGCAGGACGATCAGGTGTTTGACGGGGGCAGTTTCGCGCTCAACCCCGGTGGTACGCTGGCCGTTCAACTGCCGATCTTTGACGAGGTCGTTGCCCATATCGATTTGGAGCGCGGACCAGAGGGCTGGCGTGTGGTCGAGGGGGAAAAGGCCCATCATCCAGATGAGTGGGAGCAGGATTATCACGTCATGGTCACGTCCTTGCGCGACTACTGCGCCAAGACCGGTTTCAAACAGGTGCTGCTTGGCATGTCGGGCGGTGTCGACAGCGCGCTGGTCGCCACCATCGCCGCCGATGCGCTGGGTTCGGAGAATGTGCGCTGCGTCATGCTGCCCTCCGAATACACCTCGCCCCACAGTCTTGAAGATGCCGAGGCCTGTGCCAAGGCGCTGGGCTGTCGGTACGATTACGTCCCGATCACCGACACGCGCGCGGCGGTGACCAGCACCCTTGCGCCGCTGTTCGAGGGGCGCGCGGCGGACCTGACTGAAGAAAACGTGCAAAGCCGCATTCGCGGCCTTTTGCTGATGGCCTTGTCCAACAAGTTCGGCGAGATGCTGTTGACCACCGGCAACAAGTCCGAGGTCGCGGTCGGCTATGCCACGATCTATGGCGACATGGCGGGGGGCTACAATCCGATCAAGGACCTTTACAAAACCCGTGTCTTTGAAACCTGCCACTGGCGCAATGCCAACCATCGTGACTGGATGATGGGCAACGCGGGCGAGGTCATCCCCAAACGGATCATCACCAAACCCCCCAGCGCCGAGTTGCGCGAGGATCAGAAGGACAGCGACAGCCTGCCGGATTACCCCGAACTGGACGCGCTGCTGACCATTCTGGTCGATCTGGACGGCTCCATCGCCGATTGCGTGGCCGCAGGGTTCGACGCGGACACCGCGCGCAAGATCGAGCGGTTGATCTATCTCAGCGAATACAAGCGCTTTCAGTCGGCACCGGGCGCAAGGTTGACCAAGGGTGCGTTCTGGCTCGACCGCCGCTATCCAATCGTGAACCGTTGGCGCGATCCATCCTGATTGGGTGTCACACGGGGATGTGACTTGTATGTGGGATACCTGCTGGCGTCCATGGGCGCACTTCACAAACGGAAGGGTTCAAGGACATGCGTTTCATACTGTGTATCGCGGCCTGCATCACTGTTCTTCTGTCCGTCTCGGCGGCGCGCGCCTGTGGGCCGGACAGCGACTGCATGATTGGCGACCGTCATTATCGCATTGCCATGCCCGAAGGTGCCACGGGCCCGGTCGGAGCCATTGTGTTCGCCCACGGTTATCGCGGTTCGGCGCGGGGCGTCATGCGCAACATGGGGTTGCGCCGCATGGTGGCGGATATGGGCCTTGCCCTGATCGCAGTGAAATCGGCGCGCGACGATTGGGACATTCCCGGCGCACCGAGTGATATGGACAGCGATGGAGCGGTCGAGATGGCCTATTTCGAGGCAGTGGTTGCGGATGCCACGCAGCGCTTTGATCTGGATGCCAACCGCATCATGATGTCGGGCTTTTCCGCAGGGGGTATGGTGACATGGCAACTGGCCTGTAATCGCCCCGACCTGTTCGCCGGCTTTGCGCCGGTGTCGGGCACGTTCTGGCAGGGCCCGCCCGAGGTCTGCGTCAAACCGGCCAGCGTGATCCACATCCACGGGACCGAGGATCGCACCGTGCCCCTGACTGGCCGCGCCATCGGGCCGACGCGGCAGGGTGACGTAATGGAGGTGCTGGCGATGTATCGCAAGGCAGGTGGGTTTGGCCCTGCGCAGACCATGCGCGTCGATGACATGGATTGTGCACGGCGGGACAATCCGGCGGGCGACGTGCTGGAGTTCTGCACCTTTGAGGGCGGTCATTCGTTCAGCCGCGATTATCTGGACTACGCGTGGAAGCGACTTGAGGCGGCAGGCAAAGTCTAAGGTCTGTTTCTGGTGAGTGGCCTTGGTCCGAACCGTCTGTGCTCGCGACTACTCCCACCACTGGTCAATCTCAGCAATGTCATCGTCGGACCAGCCGAAATGATGTGCGAATTCGTGCACGACGACGTGGGTGATCATCTGTTGCAAGGAGATGCCGGGGCGTTCGGACCATTCATCAAGGATCGGCTCGCGGAACAGCCAGACGACATCGGGGTAAGGGGACGGATCGGCGGGTGATTTCAGCGGCAGCGGCGTGCCTTCGTACATGCCCGTCAAATCCAGCGGATCGTCGACATCGAGGGACGACAACATGTCGGCTTGGGGCCAGTCCTTGACCTGTATCGTGACCTGCCGGGCATGGCTGCGGAAGGGTTCGGGGAACCCCTCCACCGCGTCTGCGGCCATGGCGGCG
>CAYGPT010000015.1:0-57108 GCA_964351755.1 uncultured Rhodobacterales bacterium
TTTCGAGGCCCGCGAATCCGAGACGCTGGCCATCGTGGGCGAATCCGGATGCGGCAAGTCGACCTTTGCCAAGGTGCTGATGGGTCTGGAAACCGCAACCGAAGGCACGATTACCCTTGGCAACAAAGCCATTCAGGACATTCCTATAGAAAAGCGCGACACGCAGACCGTGGCCGACATCCAGATGGTGTTCCAGAACCCGTTCGACACGCTGAATCCGTCAATGACCGTGGGACGTCAAATCGTGCGCGCGCTGGAAATCTTCAAGATCGGGGCCAATGAAAAGGAGCGCTGGCAGCGGATGCTGGAATTGCTCGACCTTGTGAAGCTGCCCCGCGAATTCGCCACACGTATGCCGCGCCAATTGTCCGGGGGACAAAAGCAGCGCGTTGGGATCGCCCGCGCCTTTGCCGGGGATGCGCGCATCGTGGTGGCGGATGAACCTGTATCCGCGCTTGACGTGTCCGTGCAGGCCGCCGTGACCGACCTGCTGATGGAGATCCAGCGCGAGCACAAGACGACACTGCTGTTCATCAGCCATGATCTGTCCATCGTCCGATATCTCAGCGACCGGGTGATGGTCATGTATCTGGGCCATGTGGTCGAGTTGGGCAGCACCGATCAGGTGTTTTCGCCCCCCTATCACCCCTATACCGAGGCGCTGCTGTCCGCCGTGCCCATTGCCGACACCAAGGTGCAGAAAAAGCATATCGTGCTTGAGGGCGACATCCCTTCGGCGATGAATCCCCCCCCGGGCTGTCCCTTCCAGACGCGCTGCCGCTGGAAGTCAGAGGTGCCCGGCGGCCTGTGCGAAAAAGAGGTGCCGCCGGTGCGTCACCTGGCGGAGGGCCATCAGGTCAAATGCCATCTGGCAGACGACATCCTTGCGCAGATGGAACCTGTCATCAAAATTGCGGCTGAGTAGCGGCGGCGTCGTTCACTATGTCACTGGCCGAGGTGTAAAGGCCGACATATTCCCAGAATCCGGGGACAATGATGTATTCAACCACATAGCGCACGTCGACGTGGTTCGCGCCGATGACACCGATGTTGTAGAAAACCCAGAACTGGAACCATCCCTGGGAGCGACAGCTGAATATCAACGCCATCAAAAAGCCGACAGGGCCGATCGCGCAGGCAGCGGCGTAGGCTGCCAGTTGGTAGTCGGCAAGGAACAGCCCATAAAGAGTCACCCAGTCGAGTGACAGAATGAACAAAAGCCCCAGATTCTGTTCAAATAACGTACCCGCGATACCACCGACCAAAACGCCCGCCAATATCAGTTCCAGATGAAAGCGCCGTGTCTTGCCCGAGTGGTTGACCAGCCTGCGGCTTTTGACAACCACGTCTTTCGCGCTCCTGGTTTTGCCGGAATTGATCCGCGAAAGCCGCTCATCAAATGTCGATTGTCCGGGTTTCATATCCTGCTCCGTGACGATTTGCGTCTGTATTGATTGGGTTGTGGCAAGAAATCTGGGCGGCAATAGGGCGTCAAAGCGCAAAAAAAACGCGCCATGGATGTTGCCATGGCGCGCTTTGGTGCTGATTTTGAAACGTGAAACGCGTCAGTTGACGCGGGCGGCTTCAATCTCTTCGGGCATCATTTCGATCACGCGGGCAGCGGTGCCGATGATCAGCGCCTTGTAGAAATCTGGTGCTTCGGCGTCCACGACGACGTAGCCTTCTGGGGCGACGACGTCGACTTCTGTCGCTGTGACCATGATCGGATAGATTTCCGAGGGAAAGACGTTGTCGGGGTGCGAATAGTTGGCGGTGATCCGCATCTCGTTGAATTCCGTGTCATCTGGCGTCATGACATTGCCATCGATAAGCAACTCGATCACTTCGACTTCGATCAGGGAATCCGTGTCCAGACCTGTGGTGACCAACTGGGCCTTGATCGCGGCTTCGAGGTCGGCGGTGATGTTGGGAAAGAATGTGGGTGCGGCGTTGCCCTCTACACCTGCGGTGCGTGTTTCCACCACCACATTGCCCAAAGGTTCGGCGGCATACGCCATGCCGAATCCGGTGGCCAGTACTGCGGCAAGAGCTGTGCTTTTCATAAAACGTGTCATGTCGTTTCCTTTCGCTGCGTCTGCGCCTGACCTGCCCGAATTGGGCACAGGTCGTCAGCCGCGGTTCGTTGGAAGACAACAGCACCCGCGTCATTTTGGTTCCCGACGCCATGGGCGGACTTCGGCTCACAACGATGGCGTAAGTGGCTTAGTGTATATAAGATAGGGGTTTAGCTGCCCCAGATCACCCGAACATAATTGCGGGTCTCACGATATGGCGGTACGCCATTGTGTTTTTTGACCGCGCCGGGACCCGCATTGTAGGCGGCCAGCGCCAAACGCCAACTGCCGAAGGTCAAATATTGCTGCTTGAGGTACTTGGCCCCACCATCAAGGTTTTCCGCGGGGTCCTCGCGATCAACGCCAAGCGTGCGGGCGGTGGCGGGCATCAATTGGGCCAGGCCGTAGGCCCCCTTGTGCGACCGAGCATTGGGGTTCCAGCCCGATTCCTGCTGGACCAGCCGCAGGAACAAATCAACCGGCACACCGTGACGGCGTGCCGCATCCTTGGCCACAGACAGATAGGGACCAGAATAGCGACCGCGATACTTGGGGGTGTCCCCGGTATCCCATTTGGTCGGCGTCACCACCTTGGGTGGCTGCAGGCGGACTGAATTGGTATACTGTTTGGACGCCCTGGTATCGAGAACTTTGGTCTGGGAATTGAACAGCTTGGAGCGATTGCGCGACGACAAAGTCTGCGCCATCCCCGCCTCTGCCACCAGTGCCAAGATCAAGGCCAAAGCCAAGACTGCCCGCATGTCGTCTCACACCCCAATTGACGGCTTCAGCGCCCTGGCGCGATTATATACGGATTTTTGCGCATTGTTCTACCCTCTGCGGTTTTACGTGGCATTAACCATGTGTAGTCTAGCCAGAACAGGAAAGCGGGCGCGGAATCAGTGCCCGAACGGACAAAGGGGAAGAACATGGCAGGGTCGGTGAACAAGGTCATTCTGATCGGCAATCTGGGGCGCGACCCCGAGGTGCGGACGTTCCAGAACGGCGGGAAAGTGTGCAACCTGCGCATTGCGACATCCGAAACGTGGAAAGACCGCAACACGGGCGAGCGGAAAGAACGGACCGAATGGCATTCGGTTGCGATTTTTTCCGAGCCATTGGCGCGGGTGGCCGAGCAGTACCTCAAGAAAGGCTCGAAAGTGTATATCGAGGGACAGCTTGAGACCCGCAAATGGCAGGATCAGTCCGGTCAGGACAAATATTCCACCGAAGTCGTGCTGCGCCCCTACCGGTCCGAACTGACCATGCTGGATGGCCGGGATGGCGGCGGCGGTGGCGGCAACTTCGGTGGCGGCGGTGGCGGCGACCAGATGGGATATGATGATCGCGGCGGCGATTACGGTGGCGGAGGTGGTGGTCAATCCAGCCCGGCTCCCAGCCGTGATCTGGACGACGAAATCCCGTTCTGAAGCGGGCGCTCGTTGCGATACAGCGGGCCCCATAAAGGGACCCGCATAACTCCTGCGCTCTGATCCCGGAATGTAACCGGGCCGGTTTCACCAGTTCACGATGGTGAAGTTCACCATCACACCTTTGTCCTGTTTTTCGAAGTCACGTGGGTCGGCCCACACCTTGATTGAAAATTTGCCCTTGGTGTCGTGTTTCGGGTCCAACACAAACTCGGTGATCGGGATGGTCAAAGACGGTACGCCGGACCCCGGTGGTTTCGGCTTCCATTGTGAATCGACCTTTGGGATCGGGGTTTCTCCATCGATCTTCTTGTTCTTCTTGGCCAACTCTTTCTTTAGCTGATCCACAAGGAACTTCGTCGCCGTCTTGTCGATCGACTTGATTTCCTTCTTGCACTTTTCGTTGATCGCTTTTTCGAGTTTACCCTTGTCGTCTATAGGCTTGACCGCCTTTCCGACCTTTTTGGCGACCTTCTTGCAGGCGGCTTCCATCTTTTTCTTTGCGGCATTGGGGATCAAATCGGGCATGTCAAATATCCATAAATCAAAGAATTAATTCGGATATTCTAGCATAACGTGCCGGGCTTTTGGGCATACAAAGTTGTGACAGCAGCGCTACGGGCGTGGATCAGCAAGACTCCAGCGCATCGCTCAACACACCCAGAACCACATCGCGCGGCACATCAGAGGTCACGAACGCCTGTCCGATCCCGCGCGCAAGAATGAAATTCAGCGTACCCGCGACGACCTTTTTGTCCTGTCCCATCAGGTCCAGAAGTGCGCCAGCATCTGGCAAATCGCCAGGGATGTCGCGCAAATCAGCCTTCATCCCCATCGCCTTGATATGGGCGCGTACGCGGCTTGGGTCTTCCTGACTGCACAGGCCCAGCCGCGCGGACAACTCGAACGCAAGCCCGCAGCCAATCGCAACCCCTTCACCGTGCAAAAGACGGTCGGAGTAGCCCGTAGCAGCCTCAAGCGCGTGACAGAATGTGTGGCCAAGGTTCAGAAGCGCGCGCTCGCCCTGCTCGGTCTCGTCACGGGTCACGATGTCGGCCTTCATCTGGACTGACCGTTTGACGGCGGCCACGCGCAAAGCCACATCGCCCGCGGCCATGGCGGCAGCGTTCACCTCAAGCCATTCGAAAAACGCAGCGTCCCCGAGCAGGCCGTATTTCATGACCTCGCCGTAGCCCGACAGGAAGTCGCGCGGGCTTAGGGTATCAAGCGCATCCGTATCGGCCAGCACAAGGCTGGGCTGGTGAAATGCGCCGGCTAGGTTCTTGCCTTGCGCCGTGTTGATCCCGGTCTTGCCGCCCACCGAACTGTCGACCTGCGCCAGCAACGAGGTCGGAACCTGCACAAATCGCACCCCGCGCCGCAGGATAGCGCAAGAGAAACCGACCAGATCGCCAATGACACCGCCCCCAAGGGCGACCACCACATCGCGCCGCTCAACCTTTTGGTCCAACAGCCACTCGGTGACCTGCCCCAGATGCGCCCAGCTTTTGGTCGCTTCGCCGGGGGGCAGTTCAAGGGTCGCGGACTCGATCCCGGCCTTGGCCAGTCCGGCGCGCAGGCGGTCAAGATGCAAGGCCGCAACATGGGCCTCGGTCACGATGGTGACGCGCAGACGCGGCAACAGGGGCGCGATCAATGTGCCCGCATCGGCCATCAGACCGGGGCTGATCAGAACATCATAGGCCCGCGCACCCAAGGGCACATGCACAACCTCACGCATCATGTTTCTCCAGAACGTCAGGGCGGTCGGTCAGTAATGTGTCGATCACACGGGTCACCATGTCTTCGATGGACAGTTCGGGCAGCGACCGAACGGTGACGTCCGCGAGGGCGTAAAGCGGTACGCGCGCGTCATAGATCTGGGCCAAAGTCGCACGCGGGTTTTCGGTGCGCAACAGGGGCCGCGTGTCCTTGTGGCGCACCCGTTGCCACAGCAGGTCCAGATCGGCGTTCAGCCATACGGCAACGCCACGTTTGGAGATATTCTCGCGATTCTGGGCCGCAAGAAACGCCCCGCCCCCGGTCGAAAGAATGCACCGATCGGCCTCAAGAAGGCGCGCGATCACCTGCGTTTCCTTGGCGCGAAAGAACGCTTCGCCATCGCGCGCGAAAATTTCCTGAACGGTGCTGCGCGCAGCCGCCTCGATCTCGGCATCGCTGTCCAGAAACGGAACGCCAATACGCAGCGCCAGCGCGCGCCCGATCGCCGTCTTGCCCGCCCCCATCATCCCCACCATGACAACCGTCTTTTTGAGGTGGTAGCGCGCAGCGACTCGTTGATTTTGCTGATTTTCGCTCATTGCGTTGTCAATGACGTGATTTTCGCAAAAAGGCCATATATGCTTTACCTCAAAACAACAAACACAGGCCGCTGGCCGAGGCAGTTCTAACCATGGTGCGACTTTTCAAGCTGTTGATCTTTCTTGCGATCATCGGGTTCATCGGACTGGTGGGCTATGCCTATGTGGGCGAGTATTTCGGCGCCAACTTTTCGCCACCTCAGGATGAGGTGCGCACACCCGTGACACTTAATGCTGAATAGGCTGGGATATGGTCTGTGCCTTGCGGGGCTGATGGTGGCGACATCCTTGTCCGCCCAGGACCCGGGCGCGGCCCCGCTGAACGTCATCGACTGGCTCGACACCCAAGTGTCCCAACCCACACCATCCCTGCCGCCGAGCGAACCTGGCGTCGCGGCGACGGCCACCGTTCCGGACGTGACCGTCCGACCCCTTGGCGGTTCGGCACCCAAACGGGTCGGGCTGGCCCCGACCAATGTGACCGGCCTTCCCGATACGCTATGGTCGGAAAGCAACGGGCAGGCTTTGGCGCGTGCGCTGTCGGCCATGCCCGCTTTGCGGCAGCCTGCGCTGCAATCGCTATACTACACCCTGCTGCTGGCCGAAGCGCGTCCGCCAAGTGCAGGGGCCGAGCCGTTCGATCTGGCGCGTGTCGACGCCCTTTTCGACCTTGGGGCACTGGACCCGGCCCTTGCCCTGCTCGAACAGGCCGGCCCGGACACCTCTCGCGCGCATTTTGCGCGGTTCATGGACATGTCCCTGCTGGCCGGGACCCAGGCACAGGCCTGCGCCATTCTGCGCGCCCGCCCTGACCTGTCCCCCGGCAAGGCGTTCGAGGTCGTCTGCGCAGCACGCGCCGGCGATTGGAGCACGGCGGCGCTGCAACTTGGCACCGGGCGCGCCTTGGGTCTGATTGACGAGACGACCGCGCGCGCGCTCGAACGATTCCTAGATCCCGACCTGTTCGAGGGTGAGCCGAGCCTTCAATCCCCGCGCACGCCAAGCCCCCTGATGTTCCGCCTGTTTGAGGCGATCGGCACACCGATCCCGACCCGCGGCTGGCCAGTGGTCTATGCGAATGCCGATCTGTCCGACACCGCCGGATGGAAGGCGCAAGTGGAAGCGGCCGAGCGGCTGGCGCGCACCGGTGCTGTATCCGACAACCGCCTGCTTGGCCTGTACACCCAGCGCCAGCCCGCAGCCTCGGGCGGAATATGGGACCGGATAGCGGCCCTGCAACGGTTCGAAACCGCCATCGGCACCGGCAGCCCCGCGGCGGTGTCCAAAACCCTGCCTGCAGCATGGCGCGCGATGGGTGAAGCGCGGCTGCGCGTTCACTTCGCCGATTTGTTTGCCGACGATCTGGCCGGCTTTACCTTGAGTGGAGAGACGGCCGATATCGCCTTTGACATCCTTTTGCTGTCAGCGAATTACGAAACGGCTGCCCAGATGTTCCCGCTGCGCGCGCAGCGCCGCCCGGCCCTTGCCGCCATCGCCGCAGGCCTGGCACCTGCCAGCCTCGAGGCCGATGGTATGACAGGGGCTATCCTTGCCGCTTTTCGCGACGCTCCGCCCGATCCGCGCATCATCACGCGGGCCCAAAGCGGCGCGCTTGGTGCCGCCTTGCTCGACACGCTGTCACTGACGCTTGAGGGCGCGCATGGCGATGTCGCGCGCCTGACAACCGGCCTTGCCACCTTGCGCGCGCTGGGGCTTGAGGACGTGGCCCGCCGCACAGCGCTACAGGTTCTTCTGCTGGAAGGCTCGCCATGAGCGGGACATGGATTTCGACCTTTCTCGAGGCGCAGGCCGCCGAACTCGGGGCCGCGCGCAACACGTTGCTCGCCTATGGACGCGACCTGATCGACGCACAGGGCTGGCTTGCCGGTCAGGGTACGGATTTCGCCAAGGCGACGCAATCCGACATCGAAGCCTACCTGATCCACTGCGACGCTCAGGGCTTGGCCAAATCCACCCGCGCCCGCCGCCTGTCGGCCTTGAAACAACTTTTCCGCTTCGCGTTCGAGGAAGGCTGGCGCAGCGAAAACCCCGCCATCCAGATCGCCAGCCCCGGTCTCGACAAACGCCTGCCCAAGACGCTGGACGAGGCCGAAGTCGAACGCCTTCTGGTCGCCGCCCGGAATTACGGGCGTGGTGCGCATGACCGCAGCCGCGACACCTGCCTGATGGAGCTGCTCTATGCCACCGGCATGCGTGTGAGCGAACTGGTCAGCCTGCCGGTGTCCGCGGCGCGGGGTAATCCGCAGATGCTGCTGATCCTTGGCAAAGGCGGCAAGGAACGCATGGTGCCCCTGTCACCCCCGGCCCGCGCGGCTCTGGTCGAGTGGATCAAGGTGCGTGACCAGGTCCAAGCAGCGGATGAGGCCAAAGGCAAACCGGCGTCCCGTTTCCTGTTCCCCTCCCGCGGCGCATCCGGGCATCTGACCCGGCATTGGTTCTACGCCAGGATCAAATCGCTCGCGGCCTTTGGCGATGTCGCCCCGGCCAAGGTCACACCGCACACCTTGCGCCACGCCTTTGCCACTCATCTGCTGGCGGGTGGCGCGGATCTGCGGGCGATCCAGACTATGCTGGGTCACGCGGATGTTGCCACGACAGAGATTTATACACATGTCGTGGACGAACGCCTGACGCAACTGGTTATGGAACATCATCCACTGACCAAGGCCGACACCCGCAAACCGTCGGGCAAGACATCCTCGGAAAACCGGTAGCCATTCATCAGCATTACAGTTTGGCAAAGGCAACGCACAAGCGAACACACCGCCACGTGATGTAACGGACGCACATAATCCCGCATCGTCTGTGCGTGCGGCACGCCTCATCCCTTGATTGCGCGGCCCTTGGCCCCCATAACCCGACTAAGATCAAAGGAAATATCACGCATGGACGACCCCTCTACGGCCTATGACGCCGCGTTCTGGATCACCGCCGGGGTGATCCTGTTTCTGCTGGTGCTCTCGGGCTTCTTTTCTGGCTCGGAAACGGCGCTGACAGCGGCCTCGCGCGGGAAATTGCGCGCGCAGGCGGACAAGGGATCGGGCGGGGCGCAACGTGCGCTCGACATCACCGAAGACAACGAACGGCTGATCGGATCGGTCCTGCTGGGTAACAACATGGTCAACATTCTGGCCGCGTCCCTTGCCACCAGCCTGTTCACCCGCGTGTTCGGCGAAAGCGGTGTGGCGCTGGCCACTCTGGTCATGACGCTGTTGGTGCTGATCTTTGCCGAGGTGTTGCCCAAAACCTATGCCATCACCAATTCAGAGACCGCAGCCGCACTCGTGTCGCGCCCGATTTCGCTGGTGATCACCGTGTTTTCCCCGGTCGTGGCCGCCGTGCGGCTTTTGGTGCGTGGACTGTTGCGCGTGTTTGGGGTGCAGATCGACCCGGACAGTCACATCATGGCCGTGCGCGAGGAAATTGCGGGTGCGCTGAACCTTGGCCACTCCGAAGGCGTGGTGGAAAAGGAGGACCGCGACCGCATCCTTGGCGCACTCGACCTTGGCGAACGCACGGTCGAGGAAATCATGCTGCACCGTTCCGGCATCGAGATGATCAATGCCGATGACGACCCGCAAACCATTCTGGAACAGTGCCTGAAATCCAGCCACACCCGCCTGCCCGTCTATCGCGACGAACAGGAAAACATCATCGGGGTGATCCACGCCAAGGACCTGCTGCGCGCCATGTATCAAGTGGTGGGAGGGCCCAGCGGGGATGCGTCCGCCCTCAAGTCCTTTGATATTTCGGCGGTGGCGATGCACCCCTATTTCGTGCCCGAAACAACGACGCTGGACGAACAGATGCGCCAGTTTCTGCGCATTCGAAGCCATTTCGCGCTGGTGGTGGACGAATATGGCTCGCTGCAGGGGCTGATCACGCTTGAGGATATCCTTGAGGAAATCGTGGGCGAAATCACTGACGAATTCGACCCCGACGCAGACCAGCCGGTGATCCAGGGCGAGGACGGACACTATCTGGTCGATGGGGCCATGACCATACGCGACCTCAATCGCGCGACCGACTGGAACCTGCCGGATGAGGAAGCCAACACCATCGCCGGCCTGGTCATCCACGAAGCGCAGATGATCCCCACGGTCGGACAGGTGTTCAGCTTTCACGGCTTCCGCTTTGAAGTGCGCGAACGCGATGGCAACCGCATTACGGTGCTGCGGATCAACCAGCTCGACTGAGGGTCAGGCCGGTTCGCCGATCAAACCGCGCTCCTGCAACCACGCGTGCACAGCATCCCGCCGTCCCCGCGCAACGGGCACTTTTTCACCGCACGACAGGCGCAATTTGCCGCCCTTGATCTCGGCTGCCTTTTTCACCGCAACCCAGTGCGAACGGTGGGTCTGAATGCCGTCTTCCGGTGTTACCTGTTCAAGAAACGTAGACATGCGTTCGCGAATGATTTCTATGCCCGCATCACTGTGCACTTCCAGATAATGTTCTGCCGCCTTCACGCGCCCAATTTCCGCCAGCGCGAACTTGCGGCCAGCCAGTGTGATCTTGCGGCGATCGTCCGCCTTGGCCAAGCGTGCCCGCTGTGCCGGAAGCAGCCAAAGCAGCGCCACGGTCTCGAACACATGGGCCACCAGAATGTTGCGTAGGTTCATCTGCCACGTCATGACCGAAAACGGGTCCCGACCGGTTTCAAATAGAATGGCCAGCAACGTACCCGCCGCATAGGTCGCAGCCAGAACCAACGGTGAGGACAAAAAGATCAGGGGGATTGGCCCCCCAAACAGTCGGTGCCACATCCGTCCCGTCAGTCGTGAATAGGGCGTGGAAACGATGAGATAAAACAACAGCGCGACGATCCAGAACGCCATTCGCAAGCCAAAGCTTTCGAACTGTGGCATCGTGATCGGATGACCCGTGGACATGATGAAAAAGCCGACGAGACAAAGAACCCACATCTGCCACGACAAATACAGCGTGTGCAACTCACGCAACGTGAAAAGTGCAACGCTGCCATTCGAGACAAAAACGTGCACTTCGTGATCAGAAGCCTTACCCAACATGGTAGAAGTCTACCATGTGACGCTGATTAGAGTAAACGTATCACAACGGCCTGAAAGGGGTGCGCAGAGCAACGGAATCGGTGTCAGTTACAGGCCTGTATCGTTGGTTGTCCGTCTGCTGACCGCACCCCGCCCTTATCCCCTGTTCAACTATCCACGCAGGCGCGATCCGTCCGCATCAAAGGGCGGTTCGTCAAGTATAGTTGCCTTGTGCGGGCGTCCCAGCACCATGACGTCGACCCGGTCCCCGGGTCCGACACCTTTTACATACCCCAGCGCGAGGCTCATGCCGACCGAATACCCGTAGGCACCCGAGGTCACTCTGCCCACGCCTTTGTTACCAAGAAATATCGGCTCGCCACCGGTCGCATCCGCTGCAGACGCCTGCGTAGGTTCATCATCAAGTTTCAGCAGCACCAGCGATTCGCGCGCCTCGTTGTCCATGACCTGTGCCACCGCATCCTTGTTCAGGAAATCCTTGTCCATCTTGATCAACCGCTCAAGCCCCACTTCCTGAGGCCAGTATTCGGGGCTGTACTCGCGGCTCCACGATCCATAGCCCTTTTCGATGCGCAAGCTCATCAGTGCGCGACTGCCCACAGGGCCGATGCCCATATCGCGGCCAGCCTCGATCAGGGCGGCGTAGAGCTGCGCCTGATCTTCCGTCGCGCAATGCAGCTCCCATCCCAGATCGCCAGTGAACGACACGCGCAGCGCAATCACTTCGATCCCCGCCAATTCGATTCGGGCCGAGCGCATGAACGGAAAATCCACGTTGGAAAGCGAGGCGTTGGTCATCCGTTGCAACATCGCGCGGCTGTCCGGTCCTGCCACGTTGAACCCACACATGGCCTCGGTCTTGCTCTGAAATGTTGTTCCGTCATGCAGCGGCACCTGCTTGAAGAACCGCTGGTGATAGCGTTCCGCCATGCCCGACCCGATGATCCAGAATTCATCCTCAGCAAGCCGCGTCACGGTGAAGTCGCCGGCAATGCCCCCCCGTTTCGAGATCAACGGAGTCAGGCAGGACCGCCCCACCGTTTTCGGCATCCGGTTGGCAAAGACAGCGTTGAGCCAATCCTCGGCCGCCGGGCCGCGGCAGACGTACTTTGCGAAGTTCGAGATGTCGATGATGCCCGCGCGCTCCCGCAGCATCCTGCATTCTTTGCCCACGGGCCCCCACCAGTTCTGCCGCGTGAAACCTTCCGTGTCCTTGACCCCCGACGCATCCGCAAACCAAAGCGGATGCTCCCAGCCAAAATTCAGACCCATGACAGCGCCCATGTCGCGCTGCATCTTGTAAACGGGCCGCGTGCGCACGGGGCGACCCGGCGCGCGTTCTTCGTTGGGGAAGTGGATCTTGAACCGGTTTGCATATTGATCGCCCACCCGCGCCTTGGTGAAGGCTTTGGAGGCCCATGTGCCGAACCGCGCCATGTCCCATGCGAACATATCGTATTTGGTTTCCCCTTCGATGATCCATTGCGCGGCCAGCAATCCCATTCCCCCCGACTGGGAAAACCCGGGGATGATGCCGTTGCAGCAGAAATAGCCCGTGAGTTCCGGCACCGGACCGAACAGCACGTTGGAATCCGGCGACCAGATCATCGGACCATTTATCACGCGCTTGATGCCAGCGGTGCCCACAACCGGAACCCGGTCGATGGCGCGCATCATGTTGTCCTCGATCCGTTCCAGATCGTCGGCGAACAGTTCGTGCCCGAAGCCTGCAGGGGTGCCGTCTTCGGCCCAGAAGCGCACGTCTTTCTCATAGGCCCCCACCAGCAGGCCCTGCCCCTCTTGGCGCAGGTAATATTCGCCGTCCCGGTCGGCCACGGACGGAAGGCGGCGATCCATCGCCGCGATTTCGGGGATGGATTCGGTCACGAAATACTGGTGCTCGGTCGGTTGAAGCGGCAGCGTAACGCCCGCCATCGCCGCCACTTCACGCCCCCATAGGCCCGCGGCGTTGACGACCCAAGGGGTTGAAATATCGCCTTTTTCAGTACGCACGATCCATGTGCCATCAGGTTGTTGTTCAGTGCCGGTCACAGGGCAGAAACGTATGATCTCGGCCCCGTTCTGGCGCGCGCCGGCGGCATAGGCGTTGGTGACGCCCGACGGGTCCACATTGCCCCCGTCCGGTTCCCACATGATGCAGCGGATGCCGTCGAAATCGACCAGCGGATGCAGACGCTCGGCCTCGGTCCGGTTCACCTCGAAAAAGTGCATATCGTATAGTTTGGCCTTGGCCGCCTGCAGGCGCAGCTGATGCTCTCGGGCCTCGGTCTGGGCCAGATAAAGGCTGCCGGGCTGGAAAACGCCGCAGCCCTGCCCGGTTTCCTGCTCAAGCTCTTTATAAAGACCCATGGTGTAGTGCTGGATGCGGCTGATATTTGTGCTGTCATGCAGCCCGTGAATGTTGGCCGCCGCATGCCAGGTGGAGCCTGAGGTCAATTCGGATCGCTCAAGCAGCACGACATCGCGCCAGCCCAGCTTGGTCAGATGGTAGAGGATCGAACAGCCGATGACGCCGCCGCCGATGACGACAGCCTGTGCGTGGGTGCGCATGTGAAAATGCCCTTGCGATACTTCGTTGCGACCCAAATTGCGCCCCCGTGGCGGGCCACGGTTGCCCGCACGCGACACATCGCGTCGCTGCCAAGCAAGGCCGCATTATTCCTTGGCGACACCTTTGGGCGCTTTGGCGCTGACACGGGCGCGGTCAGGCGCCCACGACATCGTGGCATGCGCACGCTCCAGACAGGTCTGCGCCATATCGCGCGCAGCGCGCGCCAGCCCTGCATCGGGGTGATGGGTCAGCGCGGCGAGGGCGCGTTGCAACCGTTCCTGCACTTCGACCACACCAGCGCCGTCGCGGGCAATGGAATCAAAGCCATCCTCGATCAGGTCAGCCGCAGCAAGCGGGCGCACATGCAGGTTCGCGAAATCGGGAGTGCCATCGCCCTTGGTTTCATCCTTGTAAAACGACAGGATCCGTGTGGTGCGGTTCAGCACGTCGATGGCGGTTCCAGGATCGTTGATGCCGGGCGACAGGGCTTTCGAGCCAATTTCGGACATCACCAATAACCCGAAGCGCGGGTCCTGATCATATGTGCGCACATCGCCCAGGGTGACCAGCGGGTGCACTGCGTCGGCAAGCGCCTCCTTGTCGTCAACCTCTCCGCACACCCAGACCAGCGGTTCGTTAAGAAAAACAAAGCTGCCCACATCCGGATCGACATAGAGGTGAAGGTCCCGGTTCTCTGCAAGCTCCTGCAACGCTTCGGGGCTGACGACCTGAACATAGCCGCTTTCGCGGGCTGTGATGGCCCAAGCGTTCTCCGGAACAGTCCCATCCCACGGGCAGGCCCCAAGACAGGGGGTCGCCAAACGCTCGCGAAACTGGATTTTGGCGATGCTTTCGACTTGCCGGGTTGTGTCGATCAAGCTGCCGAGGGTTTGCAAATGCAGCGTCCAGCGGATCAGCGACCACACCACGAATGCGACGACCAGAACAGTGACCCAGAACAGCACTGCCGCGCTTTGATTGGCATAAAGCCCGATCTCGCGCATGATAATGGCGACCAACGCAAAGACATAGGCCCCGATAAAGGCGGCCAGAGTATTCTGCGTCACCGCATCCTGCATGATCAGTTGGTGCACGCGCGGCGTCCATTGGGTCGAGCTTGAGCGGTAGACGCTGACCATCACGGTGAGTGAAAAGGTAGTGACGGCCAGCATCGCGTTGGCGATGAGGTTGAGCAGCCGGTCCGCCGCCTGCCCACCCACAAGCGAGGTCATCGCCTGCGGCACCAGCGGTTCGACCCATTGCGTCAAGCCCAGCGTGACAATCGCCAGAAGGCCCATGAGTGCGACACGCACCGACAGCTTGCGGGTGTATTCGCGGACGGTGCGCAGCAAAGGGCGCAACATGAAATCGGACAGTGTCATTGCGCCACTCTATCGGTGTCCACGCAGCACCCCAAGCCCGCATTTGCTTCACGCCAACAAGACTTGCGGCTGCGCTGGCACGCCCTTTTTTTGCGACAAGGGAAGTCGAGCTTTCTTGCGAAAAAGGTCTTGGGGGCCGCCATGACGGGCCGGCGGGACCAAAATGACCCAAACGACACAACCTGTCGCATTTGCACCAGCAGACCGTGCCCACCGCCCGCAATTTACCACCAAAAGCTGCGGAGATTTCCCATGAAAACCACCACAAGAGTCGCTGTAATCGGCGGCGGCGTCGTCGGCGCGTCGGTCCTGTATCACCTGACCAAACTGGGCTGGTCGGATGTGATGTTGCTGGAACGCTCCGAACTGACTTCAGGTTCGACCTGGCACGCCGCGGGGGGCTTTCATACCCTGAATGGTGATACAAACATGGCCGCACTTCAGGGCTATACTATCCGGCTTTACAAGGAGTTGGAGGAGATCACCGGCATGTCCTGCGGCCTGCACCATGTCGGCGGGGTCACCCTTGCGGACAACCGCGACCGCTTCGACATGCTGCTCGCCGAGCGGGCCAAGCACCGCTTCATGGGGCTCGAGACCGAGATCGTCGGCCCGGATGAGATCGCCAAGATCGCGCCCATCACCAATCTCGACGGGATTATCGGCGCACTTTATGACCCGCTCGACGGGCACCTCGACCCCTCCGGCACCACCCACGCCTATGCCAAGGCGGCGCGCATGGGCGGGGCCACCATCGAAACCCATTGCATGGTGAAAGAGACCAACCAACGGCAGGACGGCACATGGGACGTGGTGACCGACAAGGGCACGGTGCATGCCGAACATGTGGTAAACGCAGGCGGCCTCTGGGCGCGCGAAGTGGGCGCGATGGCAGGCGTCTATTTCCCGTTGCACCCGATGGAACATCAGTACATCGTCACCGACGACATCCCAGAAATCTATGAACGCGGCGCCGAGCATCCGCATGTGATGGACCCCGCGGGCGAAAGCTATCTGCGGCAGGAGGGTCGCGGCTTGTGCATCGGATTCTACGAACAGCCCTGCCGCCCCTGGGCCGTCGACGGCACGCCCTGGACATTCGGACACGAATTGCTGCCCGACGATTTCGACAAGATCGAGGACAGCATCGCATTTGCCTACAAACGCTTTCCCGTGCTGGAAACCGCCGGGATCAAGTCGGTCATCCACGGCCCCTTCACCTTTGCCCCCGACGGCAACCCGCTGGTCGGCCCGGTGCCGGGCATGCGCAACTATTGGTCCGCCTGCGGTGTGATGGCCGGGTTCAGCCAAGGCGGCGGTGTCGGTCTGATGCTTGCGCAATGGATGATCGAGGGCGCGCCTGAGCGGGACGTGATGGCGATGGACGTGGCCCGGTTCGGGGACTGGATCACGCCGGGCTACACCCGCCCCAAGGTCATCGAGAACTACCAGAAACGCTTTTCCGTCTCCTACCCGAACGAGGAACTGCCCGCCGCGCGGCCCCACCGCACGACGCCCATGTATGACATTTTTTCGGACATGGGCGCGGTCTGGGGTCAGCAATACGGCCTGGAGGTGCCCAACTACTTCGCCACCGGCGATGAGCCGACCTACGAAACCCCGTCCTTCCGCCGCTCCGACGCATTCGAGGCAACCGCGCGCGAGGTGCGCGCTGTGCGTGGCGGCGTCGGTATCAACGAGGTGCACAACTTTGGCAAGTACAGCGTTACGGGACCAAGAGCGCGTGCCTGGCTGGACCGGGTGATGGCCGGTCGGGTGCCGCAACCGGGGCGGGTGTCCCTGACCCCGATGCTGAACGAAAAGGGCAAGCTGATTGGTGATTTCACCATGTCCTGTCTGGATGAGGAACGGTTCCAACTGACCGCCTCCTATGGGGGGCAAGCCTTTCACATGCGCCATTTCATACAACATCAAGACAGCGGCGTAACCATTGAAAATATAAGCGATAAACGCACCGGTTTTCAACTTGCCGGCCCAAATGCGCGCGACGTTCTGGCGGCCTGCACGCGCAGCGACATTTCCGGCATGGCCTTTCTGGACGTGCGCGAAATTTGCGTCGGCATGACCAACTGTATCGTGCAGCGCGTCAGCTATACCGGCGATCTGGGATTCGAGATTTATTGCGACCCCATGGACCAGCGCAGCCTGTGGACAACGTTGTGGACGGCAGGTGAGTCCCACGGGATAACACCCTTTGGAATGCGCGCGATGATGTCGCTGCGGCTGGACAAGTTCTTTGGCTCGTGGATGTCCGAATTTTCGCCCGACTACACGGCGGCCGAGACGGGGCTTGATCGCTTCGTCTCGTGGAAAAAGAATACGGATTTTATCGGGCGCGCGGCAGCAGAGGTTGAGCGGGCGCAAGGCACGGCCCGCCGTCTGTGCGCCTTTGTGGTTGAGGCGCAGGATGCGGATGTGCACGGGTACGAGCCGATCTGGCTGGACGGTGCGGTTGTCGGTTTTTGCACCTCGGGCGGTTTTTCGCACCATGCCGGGCTTTCCGTCGCGCAAGGTTTCCTGCCAACCGAACGCATTGCGGACGGGCTCGGGGTCGAGATCGAAATCCTCGGGCAGATGTGCAAGGCCCGCGTCGTCACCACACCTCTGTTTGATACGGATGGCGCGCGGATGCGGGGGTGATAGGATCGCCCAATGATGCCGATCCTCATCCTTGCCGCCGGAACGTCCTCGCGCATGCGTGGCGCGGACAAGTTGATGTTGGATGTCGACGGTGTGCCGCTGCTGCGACGGCAGGCGTTGATGGCGCTGGACGTCAGCGACGACGTGCGCATCGCCCTACCCCCGCGCCCGCATGCCCGCTATGACGCGGTAGGCGATTTACCTGCGCGTTTGGTCGAAGTCCGCGATGCGTCCGAGGGCATGAATGCCAGCCTGCGCGCTGTCTTTGCCACGCTTGAGACAGGCGTGAAAAAATCCATGCTGCTACTTGCCGATCTGCCGGACCTGACCGCAGACGACCTGCGCACGGTGATCGCGGCAAGTGACGCCCATCCCGAGGCACTGGTCTGGCGAGGCGCCACTTTGGATGGCATGGGCGGCCATCCTATTATTTTCGCACGCGGTCTTTTCGATTATTTTCAGACCCTTACGGGCGACCGCGGCGGACAAGCAGTGGTCCGAAAAGCCGGGAATGCCGTCCACCTCGTGCCACTGACCGGCGCACAGGCCCGCGCCGATCTGGACACGCCCGAGGACTGGACCGCATGGCGCGCGGCCCGGTCGGGCGACGCTACTTGAGCCGATCCACGATGATTTCGGCCTCGTGCCGTTTCAGCGACATGCGGGCTGACCCATAGGCCTCAAGCCCGGCGATGGTCTGCAATTCGGGGAACAGGGTCAGCACTTCACCGCGCTGTTCCGCACCGATCCCGCGCAGGGAATGATCACCCGGCTGAAAGCTTTCGGACCACGCCCCGTCGGCCAACACCACCTCGTGATGATCAAACATCAGGTGCAGATAGCTGACTGCCCCAGTGCGGACCTGATCAACCCCGTCAAGGCCGGTCAGATGCTTGGCCGCAACCAGCACTTCGCGTTCGTTGAACATCAAGGCTGCGATGTCCGAGGTCACGAGCATCCGGTGCTGTGGCGACACAAGCATATCGCGTTCGGGCAATCCTTTGCCAAGCGCGCCCTGACGTATCAGGATCGGCTGGAATTCGGGATGGGCCTGCATTTCCTGCGGTGTCAGGTCACGCCGCCCGACCCAACGCAATGTCTGCGCGCCGTTGTCCCGGGTGAACACCTTGTCGCCCGCCTTCAGACGCTCGACAGCGACTTCGCCCTTTTGAGTGGCGATGCGGGTGCCGGGGGTGAAACAGATGATGATCTGTTCGATTTCGGAATAGGTCACGCGGCGGGCAATGTTGCCGTTGTCATCCAGCAATTCGATTGTGCCGGATTCAGCGCCGGACGGGATCACGTTGGCACGCACGCCGCTCAGGTCGATAACGTCGATATCGGTGCCATCGGGGTCTTCGCCGCCGATGATGGTATGGTTGCCCAGACCGTCAATGGTGAACAGGTCCGACCCGAAACCGCCTTCGGCGCGGTCATTGTCTGGGCCGAGGACCAGTTGATCCGTCCCGTCACCGCCGAACAACCGGTCGTCGCCCGTACCACCTGTCAGGAAATCGCTGCCCGCGCCGCCGACCAGGGTGTCCTGACCCTGCCCGCCTTCCAGCGTGTCCGCGCCTTCGCCGCCTTCGACGCTGTCATCACCGTCACCGCCCAGCAGGCTGTCATCGCCACCCTGACCAAAGATCCGGTCCTGGCCGCTGCCGCCTTCGATCGTGTCGTCGCCCGCCTCGATGGGGGTCACGACGGCGTCGTCGATCAGATCTCCCGAGAACGAGAAACCGGAATCGGTGTTGCGCGCCTCTAGGGTGAATTCGATGAACTCGCGGTTCTCGAACGACGCCGAAAACCATGCGTCCTGATCGTCGGGGTTGTTCCCTTCGGTGCCTGCTGCCGTCACCGTGCCCGGCCCCGTGCTGATGGCAAGCGAGGTGTCCGCGCTGGTGGCAAAAGCAGTAAAGCTGGAGGCGTTGATCGTCACCGATTCCTGATCGCCGGGGCTGTTGCGGTCCAGATCGTTCACGGTTGCGGTCGAATTCAGTGCGACGGGCGTGCCGGTCGTCGCATTCGGGCTGTCGGGGATGAAGAATTCCATGCGAAAGTCGGCCGTGTCGCCTGTGCCGAACCCGTTCATCAGGATTTCCGAGCCATTGCCCCCCGACAGATCCACGGTCATTCTGGAATCCGATTTCGACACCAGCACGATGCGTGCGGACACCTGCGTGCCGTCCTCAAGTTGGGCTACATTCTTGTATACGGCCGACTGACCCGGAGAGGCGTTGTTGTCAGCGCTATCGCTGGTCACCAGATTGTTGATGTCGATGACAAGTGCCGTAGCATCGTTGCCCGGGGCCGTGCCGACGCCGACATCCCCGAACAGGGTGTCGTTGCCGTCCCCGCCCAGAATGCTGTCATCGCCACCTTCGCCAGAGACAAGGTCCTGACCATTCATGGCGTTGATGGTGTCGTTCTCGTTTGTCCCTTGAAGGGTGTCGTTGTTTGACGTTCCGTTTATTACGGGCATGGCGGCAGCCTTCACTCACAAATTCAGATACAACGCCGGTCGAACCATCCCCCAATGGGCCAACACAGCTTCGCCACACTTACCCCAAATTTCGGACAAATTTAGGGGGAATTTTGCGAAATTGGTAAACCCAGCGGTTATTTGAACAACTGATGCTGCAATGCAGCGCCATACGGCAGCGTAATGGAAACAATGGTAAGAATTCGCCCGGATTAAGCACGAAAAACGGGTGCAGCCCCCTGCCCCGTTTCCCGCGTCCCCCGCGAATCACGCGGGGAATGCTGCACATATGAGTGTAAGTGTGGGCCGAAGCCTTACTGCGTGAGCAGCTTGGCTTCGTGCTTTTTCAGCGAGCGGCGCGCGGCTGCATAGGCCTCGATCCCGACGACTGTTCTCAGTTCGGGGAACAGTTCAAGGATTTCAGCGCGTTGCGCGTCACCCATCGAAGACAGTGTCTGATCACCGGGCTGGAAGCTTTCAGTCCAGGCGCCGTCCGACAGGATGACTTCGTGCTGGTCGAACATCACGTGGATATAGGTTGTTTCAGACACCTCCACCACGTCGATCCCGTCCATATCGGTCAGGTGCTTGGCCGCCACCAGCACTTCGCTTTCGTCGAAGTACAGCGCGGTCTTGTCGCTCGACATCAGGACCCGGTGCTGCGGCGACACAAGCATGTCGCGCTCCGGCAGGCCTTTGCCCAGTGCGCCCTGACGGATCAGAACGGGGCGCAGATGCTCTGCGATTGCCAGTTCTTCGCCTGTCATTGTGCGCTGACCGATCCAGCGGATTTCCTGGATGCCGTTGTCACGGGTGATCACGCGATCACCGACCATCAGCTCCTCGATACGGCGCTCACCCTTCGGCGTCGCGATATGCGTGCCCGGGGTAAAGCAGGGGATGACATTCTCGATATTGGAGAATGTCAGCGATCCTGCGGGATCACCGTTCGTGTCGAAATAGTTGACGACACCGTTTTCCGGGTTGGTTGGATCGTAGACGATGTTCAGCGAACCGCCACCGGGGGCCGAGCCGCGCAGATCGAGCGTGTCGAAGTCGTCGCCGCCCTCGTCCCCGTCGACGACTTCGCCCGCATCCACGTTGATGAACAGGTCACGATCGTCACCGCCGCGCATGATATCCGACCCGCCGTTGCCACCGTCGATGGTGTCGTTGCCGGCACCCCCGTCGATCACATCGTCGCCCGTCGCACCCATGATCAGGTCGTCGCCGTCGTCACCGTTCAGTGTGTCGTCACCCGTACCACCGTCGATGACATCGTCACCAGCGCCACCGTTCAGGACATCGGCTCCGTTTTCACCAAAGATGGTGTCGTTGCCGTCACCGCCATCCACGGAGTCCGCGTTGCGGCCCGCATTGATGAAGTCGTTGCCGTCACCACCCAGAATGGTGTCGTTGCCTTGACCGCCCAGCAGGCTGTCGTCGCCGATACCACCATCGATAAGGTCGTCGTCGATTTCGCCGTCGATGGTGTCGTTACCCGAACCGCCGATCAGAGTGTCATCGTCGTCAGCACCAAAGATCAGGTCGTTGCCTTCACCGCCATCCACGAAATCGCGGCCATTGTCGGGACGCAGATCGGGACCAAACGGGTTGGAACCGTCATCTTCGATATTGAGCGCATCAAGGCCAAGAACGGGGTCATTCCCGGCATAAATGGTGTCGTCACCGGTTCCGCCCTCGATTGTGTCGGAGCCTTCGCCACCCACAATTCGGTCGGCGCCATCGTCGCCGGTGATTTCGTCGTCGTCGATACCGCCATCGATCACATCGTTGCCAGTGCCACCGATGATGGTGTCACGGTCGTCCCCGGTCGAGATGGTGTCGTTACCGGCACCGCCATCGACAAAGTCACGCTCGTTCTCAGCTTCGGGCGTGCCTTCTTCTCCGGTAAACAAACCGGGGTAACCCTTGTCGATCTTCAGATCGTTGTCGGGGTCGCTCGACGTGATGAGGTCATCGCCATCGCCGCCCAGAATGCTGTCCGAGCCGTCGCCGCCGTTGATCACATCGTTGTCGTCGCCGCCGTCGATGGTGTCGTCGCCAGCACCACCATTGATCTCGTCTTCGCCCTCTTCGCCGCGCAGGATGTCATCGCCCGGTCCACCATGGACCCGGTCGTCTCCTTCGCCCGCAAACACATCGTCGTTGCCCTCGCCTGCGATGATCGTGTCATCGCCGCCGCCTGCTTGGATGATGTCATCGTTGGGGCCTTCGCCGGGAAGGATTTCGTCGTTGTTGTCAACGCGGTCACCTTCGGGATCGCCAAGGTAGTCGATGTCGATCAGTTCGCCGTCATCCGTACCGGACACGATGCCATCGAGCGGTTGTTCTTCGACCGTCACAACCACCTGCGCGCTGTCAAAGCCGCCATTGTCGTCCGTGATGGTGTAGTCGATCACCGCGTCGCCTTCGAAACCGGCTGTCGGTGTGAAGGTCAGCGTGCCGTCGGCGTTGATGGTCACATCACCATCGGGTGATGTCGCTTCGGTCACGCGCAAGGTGTCGCCGTCAACGTCCGTGTCATTGTCGAGCACGTCGATAATGACCGGCGTGTCGAACGGTGTCGTCTCTGCATCGTCGTTTGCGACCGGATCGTCGTTCACCGGGGTGACGTCGATGACCAGATCAGCCGTGTCCGACCCACCATTGCCGTCAGTGATCGTGTAGGTGATCGTTGCCTCGCCGTTGAAGTTCTCGGCAGGCGTGAAGGTTAGCGTGTTGTCGGGGTTGATCACGACAGAACCCTGCGCCGCAGGTACGACCGCCGAGGTCACGGACAGATCGTCACCATCCGCATCGGTGTCGTTGTCCAGCACGCTAACGGTGACAGGTGTGTCCTCGGGCGTTGTGTCGGCATCATCGCCTGCCACCGGGCCATCATTGACCGCACCGACCGAGACAATTGCCTGGCCTTCGTCTTCGCCACCCTGACCGTCAAGAACAGTGTAGGTGATCGTCGCGGGGCCGTTGAAGTTCGGCGCCGGAGTAAAGGTCACCGTGCCGTCGCCATTGTCCACAACCGAACCCTGATCCGCCGGAACCGTGACAGTCCCAAGGGTCAGGTCATCACCGTCCACATCGGTATCATTGCCCAGCAGATCTACCACGACAGGGACGTCCTCGTCCGTGGTTTCGATGTCGTCCACGGCAACCGGGTCATCATTGACCGGGTTCACTGTCACATCGACTGTGCCCGTGTCCGTACCGCCATGCCCGTCGCTGACGGTATAGGTGATGGTGGCCGGGCCGTTGTAGTTTTCGGCCGGGGTGAACAGCAGTTCGTTGTCCACAATTTCGACAATGCCCTGATCGGCAGGCACCGAAGCCCCGGTGATGGTCAGATCGTCGCCGTCCACGTCTGTGTCGTTGTCCAGCACATCGATGGTGACGGGTGTGTCTTCATCCGTGGTCGCGATGTCATCAACAGCCGTCGGGCCGTCATTCACAGCGCCTACGTTGACGATAGCCTGGCCGTCATCTTCGCCGCCTTGACCGTCAACCACGGTGTAGTCGATGGTCGCGGTGCCGTTGAAATTCGGCGCCGGGGTAAAGGTCACGGTGCCGTCGCCATTGTCCACGACCGAGCCCTGATCCGCAGGAACCGAGACTGTTCCAATGGTCAGCGGGTCGCCATCCACATCCGTGTCGTTGCCGACAAGATCGATGACGACGGCTGTATCTTCGTCAGTTTCTTCCAGATCGTCCACGGCGACAGGGTCGTCGTTGACAGGTGTCACAGTCACGACCGCATCGGCAGTGTCCGTGCCACCATTTCCGTCCGTGATCGAATAGCTGATGGTCGCATCGCCGTTGAAGTTTTCTGCGGGCGTGAACAGCAGCTTGTTGTCGACGATGGCCACAGTGCCCTGATCGGCAGGAACCGAAGCACCGGTGATGGTAAGCATGTCGCCGTCCACATCGGTGTCGTTGCCCAGAACGTCAACTGTGACGGGCGTGTCCTCGGGTGTGGTTTCAGCGTCGTTGACCGCATCAGGTGCGTCATTGACCGGGTTCACAGTCACGTCGACCGTTGCCGTGTCAAAGCCACCGTTACCATCCGTTACAGTGTAGCTGATGGTCGTGTCACCGTTGAAGTTCTCGTTCGGCGCAAAAGTCAGCGTGCCATCAGGGTTGATGGTCACTTCGCCATCGGGCGACGTCGCTTCTGTCACGGTCAGGTCGTCGCCGTTCGCGTCGGTGTCGTTGTCCAACACGTCGATGACAACGGTGTCGTCTTCGTCCACCACTGCGGTATCGTCATTGGCGACAGGTGCTTCCTCGACCGGATCGGTCAGGATGGTTTCGATCTGGCTGAATGTCAGGGTCGAACCATCTTCGAACGTCACGGTTCCGGCGCGTGCGCCGTCATCCGTCGCATCGTCGGCATCCACGATTGTGACGGGGCCAGCGCCGCGCAGATCCAGCACGTCGTTGTCCGCCGTGTCGTCAGGGCCGCTGCCACCGACGATCACATCACCGTCGCCGTCCGATGCGCTGCCGACGATAAAGGTATCATCGCCACCCTCACCGTACATGTCGTCCGAACCGGCACCACCGGTGATGACATCGTCGCCACCTTCCGCCGCAGCCGGGTCGAGAACGTCAAAATAGATATCCGTGACCGTGATGCCGGAATTGTTGCCACCGTTCTGATCATGTTCGACCACAATGCGCGAAACAGGGCCGGGAATGGTGACCTGAAGGTTATAGGCATTGCTGTCAGTGTCTTGGTACCCACCATTGCTGTCGGCCACATTGCCGGTGACAGTGAGGTTCGAGCCACCCACAAGCTCGACGTCGATCTGACGCCCTTCGGAGTCGTAAGCCTTGATACGCACAACCCCGTCGCCGTCGATATCGTTGACGTTGAATTCGACATTGCCGACCGGATCAGAAAACACCCACTCGAAATCGCCCTGGTTGCCGTGGCCGTTGGTTTCAGAACGCAAGCCACTGTCGTCGTCAATGGTTTCACCGCCCGTGTCGATGCCAGAAACGTTCAGATCATCGTGGTCAAGGAAGGATTCGTGGTTCCCGGTGTCTTTGATACGGTCATACGTGACCGTCACCGATCCGGTGTTCTGTGCGAAACCATGGTCGATTTCGGATTCGGATGCCCCTTCCCAATTGAAACTTTCGCGGCCCACAACGCCCAAGTCGCTGCCGGTGTCGCCATAGATTGTGTCATCACCCGCCGCACCGTCGATGGTGTCATCGCCGCCGTTGCCGAAAATCAGGTCGTCGCCATTGGTGATCATGTCACCGCCCTGATTGGTCGGGGCGTTGGAGTCGTCATAGCCAAGTTCCATGACCTCGCCGAACTCTTCGCCGTCCACCGCGCCATCGGGGTCGACCGCGTTCAGGATGTCGCGGTCATAGACTGCGACATAGTCGATCGAGCCATCAAAGAACTGGTCATAGGACCCGTCGTCGCTTTCGCGTGCGCCGAAGGTGAAAATCTCGTCGTCGTTGTCGCCGATATCCATCGTCAGGCCGGTCGTGCCATTGGTGATGGTCTCGGTCGCGCCGGTTGTCAGGTTCTCGACAGTAAAGGTCAGCCCTTCGGTTTCAGACCATGCATACGTCGCCTTGACGTTGTCGCCTTGGTCAAAGAAATGCTCGGACGTGCGCAGCAGAACGCTTTTGCCGTTCGCGTGGTGCAGCACCTTCACTTCGCCGCTGTGCGTCACCTGAATGGCGAACCAGCCTTCGTGGCTGCGGTCATCATATTCGCCGCGGTTGACCAGCGTGTCATGGGATGAGCCGATATGCTTGTCTTGAGTGAACTGTACGGAAATCGTGCCTTCGGACAGATCGAACGCGCTTTCCTTGGGACCGCCGTCATCGCCGTCCACGTCGAAATATTCGTGCCCGCCGTAATAGTTGTCGAGATGCAGACGACCGCCAGAGATCCCCGCGCCGCCTTCAAGTGTTCCATTTTGCGCGATGCCATCGGCCAGACCGGTGTCACCCTTGGGGTTGCCACTCAGGAAGTCCCAAAGACCGACAAGGTTGGTTGCAAAGGGGTCATTGAAATTATCAGCCATCGTTATCTCCATCTACCGGTGTCCGGCACGCATCGCCGCACCACCGCGGACATCCAAAATAAACCCCGGAACGAGCGCCGTCCGACAGATCACAGCGACCGCACTCATACGCTTACCAAATCAGGAGACCAGCCGATCACGAGCACCGACAACGCCACAGCCAAACGGCCATGGCACTTCACGTGACACTTGATTTGCCGAAGCAAAACCAGCGAACACACATCTCCCGCATCCGTTACAGATACGCGCCTTGTGCGGTCGCCCCCGTGACCTAACAAACATCGCCCCCCAGTTGGGCAGGTCGATTAATAAGCTTTGGTTTGATGCAAACAAAGGGAAAAATGTCAGAAAAACGTCGAGGTTGAGGCTGACAATCGGGCACCATGCGGCCCCATATGTGAACAATACACAACCGTCGGTGGCATTATTCCTCCTACGGCACCCTGCATTTTAGGCGGAAAACCGCAGAACACGCCACGAAGCAACGGTTTGTCTATCAAACTGAACATGATGCCTTTCAACGTCAGGTTTCTGTTCCGGAAACAATCAGACGCACCCGTATTGGCCACAAATCTGCCTTGATCTGATCAAAACCGGTGCCCGAACGATGACCAATACTGCAATTTGGCCAAGACTGGTGACGTTTTGGGCAACATGCTGCCACATTTCCCGAATCGATTCGGGGCTGATTTGCAACCCTGACGCCAAAAACGGTCAACAAGCCCTCATTTGTGACGACCCGGCACATCGACGCGCGTGAACCGATCGCAAATGCGCCGTCCATCATCGTGATTTGAGGCTGGTACCGATGGCCGGACTCGAACCGGCACGCCCGCAAAGGCGGGGGATTTTGAATCCCCTGCGTCTACCATTCCGCCACATCGGCCTCAGGTCGCCCGATTATCGAAACGGCGCAGGTCTGGCAAGTGCAAAGCGTCTTGACGGGATGGCGATCCCATGGTCTGCCCCGCCCATGATCAGACGCCTTTACGATTGGACCATGGCCTGGGCCGAACACCCCCGTGCGCTGTGGGTGTTGGCGGCTGTGGCCCTTGTCGAAAGCTCGGTCTTTCCGATCCCTCCGGACGTGCTGATGATCCCGATGATCCTTGCCGCCCCACGCCGGGCATGGCTGATCGCGGGGGTGACGCTTGTCGCCTCGGTCTTGGGTGGGTTGTTGGGCTATGCCATCGGCGCGCTGGCCTTCGACACGATCGGTCAGCCGATCCTCGACGCGCTTGGCAAGGCGGACAAGATCGACGCCTTCAACGCCCGGTTCAACGATCTGGGCTTTTGGGCGGTGCTGACGGCGGGCGTCACACCCTTCCCCTTCAAGGTCATCACGATCATGTCCGGCTGGACGGGCATGCCCCTTGGCACCTTTGTCGTCACGTCGATCATTGCGCGGGGCCTGAGATTCTTTGTGGTCGCAGGTCTGCTTTGGCGGTTCGGCGCACCTATTCGTGATTTCATCGAGCGCCGGCTGGGCTTGATGTTCATCCTGTTCGTGGCGATCCTGTTGGCCGGATTTCTTGCAGTGAGCGCACTATGACACGCACGTCTTATACCATCATGGCCGCTGCAGGATCGGTGGCGCTGTTGCTGGGGGCCTTCGCGTTTCAGCACCTTGGCGGGCTTGCCCCGTGCAAGATGTGCATATGGCAGCGCTATCCCCACGTCATCGCGATCCTGATCGGTGTGCTGGCGCTGTTCATCCCCCTTCCCGCGCTGCTGGCGCTTGGGGCGCTTGCCGCGCTGACCACGGCCATGATCGGCGGCTATCACGTGGGCGTCGAACAGGGCTGGTGGCAGGGTCCGACAAGCTGCTCTTCGGGCGCCGTCGACAGTGTGGACGCGACCGCGCTGTTCGACCAGATCATGGCCGCCCCGCTGGTCCGTTGTGATGACATCGCATGGCAAATGCTGGGCCTCAGCATGGCGGGCTGGAATATGGTGATTTCACTGGCCTTGGCTGCTCTGTGGATTGCCGCGTGGCGTACGGGTTCAGGCCGACTTGCGGGTGGACAGTAACAGCGAGGTCTCGCTGGACGTAATCCCGTCGAGCCGCCGGATGCGGAACAGCACCGCATCAAAGCTTTCCAGCGTGTCCGTCCCGATCTCGACAATCACGTCCCAGCGCCCATTGGTGGAATGGATGCTGCGCAGTTCGGACATGCCCTGAAGCTGGCGGATGATCTTTTCCGTTCCCCGCCCCTCGATCGCGATCATCATCAGACCACGCACCGGGTCGCGCAGCGTATCCTCGCGCAGCACCACGCTGAAGCCGATGATTTCGCCCCGGACCTGCAATTTTTCCATGCGTGCGCGCACTGTTGTGCGCGATAGTCCGAGTCGCAGCGACAGGTCGGACAGGGACGCACGGGCATCATGGCGCAGAGCCGAAATCAAGCGGCGATCCGTTTCGTCCATAACACCCTCCGTTTTGGCAATTCAACTTCCGATACGGCCAATTTGATCGCTTGTATACACCTCACTTCGGGCAGAGTTACGCAACAAGAGCACAGGAGATCACCATGACACCGCAAAACATCCAACTGATCGGCGTCCCCATGGACAGCGGCAAACGTCGCAGGGGCTGCCTGATGGGCCCTGACGCATACCGCACGGCAGGCCTTGAGGATGCGTTGCGCAGTCTGGGCCACGAGGTCACGGATGCCGGCAACGTGACACCCGGTACCTTTGACCCGACACCGCACCCGCATCTGCACGCGCTCGGGGAAACAATTGCGTGGACCACCGCCCTGTCTTTGGCCGCCGCGACAGCCTGCACGACGTCCCTGCCGATCTTCATGGGCGGCGATCATGCGCTGGCCCTTGGCACGGTGCACGGGGTTGCGGCCCATGCGGCGCAGGCGGACCGACCGCTGTTTGTGCTTTGGCTCGATGCGCATACGGATTACCACACGCCGCAATCTACCGCTTCGGGCAACCTGCACGGCACGCCTATGGGCTATCTGACGGGGCGCGATGGATTTGACGGCTTTCCGCCTGTTCCACACGCGATTCCGCATGACCAGATCGCGATGATCGGCCTGCGCTCTGTCGATCCCGAGGAACGGGCCGCGCTCGAAGACTCCGACGTCACCTATATCGACATGCGCCATATCGACGAACATGGCATTGCGCGCCCCCTGTCGGCCTTTCTGGAGCGGGCCGCCGCGGCCAACGCGATGCTGCATGTGTCGCTCGACGTCGATTTCCTTGATCCGTCCGTTGCCCCCGCCGTGGGCACAACTGTCCCCGGCGGCGCGACCATGCGCGAAGGGCATCTGGTGATGGAGATGATCTGCGACAGCGGTCTTCTGACCTCGCTCGACCTTGTCGAACTCAACCCGTTTCTGGACGAACGCGGGCGCACGGCCCAAGCGATGGTCGACCTTACGGCATCCGCCTTCGGGCGGCGCATTTTCGACCGCCCCACCCGCGCCTATTCCTGACCTCTCTCTTAGGACCTTTTCGATGACCCAACTGACCCCGTCCGACAAGGCTCTGGTGCCTTTCGTCTCCGTCGATCACATGATGCAGCTGATCCATCACGTGGGTCTGCCCGAGATGTTGTGCGACCTTGCGGACTACATCGCGGCGGATTTCAAACGGTGGGAGCTGTTCGACAAGACCCCCCGCATCGCCAGCCACTCCGAGACGGGCGTAATCGAACTGATGCCAACATCGGATGGTGAAACCTACGGGTTCAAATACGTCAACGGCCACCCCAAGAACACGGCTGACGGTTTACAGACCGTGACGGCCTTCGGCCTGCTCGCGGATGTGAACACGGGCTATCCGGTCCTGCTGACAGAGATGACCATACTGACAGCGCTGCGCACGGCGGCAACATCGGCGCTGGTGGCGCGAACCCTTGCGCCCAAGGGGGCGACGACAATGGCGATGATCGGCAACGGCGCGCAGTCCGAATTTCAAAGCCTCGCGATGATGGCGATTGCCGGGATCACCCACGTGCGCCTTTTCGACATCGACGCCGCCGCAACCGCCAAATGCGCGCGCAACCTCTCGGGCACCGGCCTTCACGTGACCAAGTGCGGCTCAGCCGAAGAGGCGATCGAGGGCGCGCAAATCCTAACCACCTGCACGGCGGACAAGGCCTATGCCACGATCCTGACGGATAACATGGTGGGCGCAGGCGTGCACATCAACGCCATCGGCGGGGACTGTCCGGGCAAGACCGAAATCGCCCCCGCGATCCTTCAGCGGGGTGACATTTTTGTCGAATACCCACCCCAGACGCGGGTCGAGGGCGACATCCAGCAACTGGGCCCCGACCACCCGGTCACCGAAATCTGGCAGGTCCTGAACGGTCAGGCGCCGGGGCGCACCAGTGACAAGCAGATCACGATCTTTGACAGTGTCGGTTTCGCGATCGAGGACTTTTCGGCGCTGCGCTATGTGCGCGCGGCGATCAGGGGCACAAGCTATTTCCACCCCCTCGATTTGCTGGCCGATCCAGACGATCCGCGTGACCTGTTTGGAATGCTGCAGCGCGCGACTGCGTAGACCGACGCGCGTTGGCAAGGACTGCGCTTCAACAAATAGCTGTCGGCCGCTCGGGTGATCCGCCGGGACCCATTGCACTGGGCTGGTTGGGGCCGGGCGGCGTTGCCAAAGGCAAACAGATCGGGGCGACAACAAAAAAGGGCGCGCCCGAAGGTACGCCCGATGATTCAAAGTGTGGCCGCAACCTTTTGCAATAAAAGCAGTCCTTGCCACCAATCGTGTTTACATTCGTAAACCTGATTTAGTCGTCCCGGTGCACCTTCTCGCGACGCTCGTGCTTTTCCTGCGCCTCAAGGCTCATGGTTGCAATGGGGCGCGCATCCAGACGTTTCAGGGAAATCGGCTCACCCGTGACCGAGCAATAGCCGTATTCACCCTCTTCAATGCGGCGCAGCGCGCTGTCGATCTTGGACACCAGCTTGCGTTGACGGTCACGGGTGCGCAGTTCCAGCGCGCGGTCGGTCTCTTCGCTGGCGCGGTCCGCGACGTCCGGTATGTTGCGCGTGCCGTCCTGCAATCCTTCGATGGTGTCGCGCGTCCCGGCCAGCAACTCTGCTTTCCAGCTCAGCAACTTTCTACGAAAATATTCGATTTGCCGGTCATTCATGAACGGCTCGTCTTCGGCTGGGCGATAATCGTCCGGCAGAAACGTTTCCTGTTTCATTTGCTTCCCCTCAATTCGACTGACATTGCCCATAATGGTATCCCTGAGGTGTCGGTGCACTGCCCCGCCCAGCTCCCTGCCGCAGCGTTTATCCGAGGCAAAACAGATTGTCACTACCCATTCCCGCGCCATTTTGGGTAAAAGCAGCGTCATGAACGAAACCGCGCAACAGGGTGAACTGAAATGAAATTCCAAGGCACCGACGCCTATGTGGCCACCGACGACCTGACCATCGCGGTGAACGCCGCCGTCACTCTTGAACGCCCGCTTCTGGTCAAGGGTGAACCGGGCACGGGCAAGACGGAACTGGCCAAGCAAGTGTCGCGATCATTGGGCCTGCGCCTGATCGAATGGAACATCAAATCAACCACGCGCGCGCAGCAGGGCCTGTATGAATACGACGCCGTCAGCCGTTTGCGCGACAGCCAGCTGGGCGAAGACAAGGTGCACGACGTCGCCAACTATATCAAGAAGGGCAAGCTGTGGGAGGCGTTCGACGCGGACGAGAAAGTCGTGCTGCTGATCGACGAGATCGACAAGGCCGACATCGAGTTTCCAAACGACCTGCTGCAGGAACTCGACAAGATGGAGTTCTTTGTGTACGAAACGGGCGAGACCATTCAGGCCCGCCATCGCCCCATTGTCATCATCACATCGAACAACGAAAAAGAACTGCCGGATGCCTTTCTGCGCCGCTGTTTTTTTCACTACATACAGTTTCCCGACATGGAGACGATGAAACAGATCGTCGCCGTGCATCACCCGGATATCAAACAGGGCCTGCTGACCACCGCGCTGACCCAGTTCTTTGAAATCCGCGACCAGCAAGGGTTGAAGAAGAAACCCTCGACCTCCGAAGTGCTCGACTGGCTGAAACTGCTGCTGGCCGAGGATCTGAGCCCCGAAGACCTGAAACAGGGCGGTGCGAACGCGCTGCCGAAACTGCATGGGGCACTGCTCAAGAACGAACAGGACGTGCACCTGTTCGAACGGCTCGCCTTCATGGCGCGGGGGCAGCGCTGACACGATACGGGTTTATTCAAACCCTAAATGATCCAATTGTCAGATTCGGGTTTCCTTAACACGGCCTGAGCCATGGTCCGCACAAGGAGTGTGGGACCATGGCGCTGATCTTTTACGGAATCGACAACGAATTTGCCGTCGCGACAGGTGACAACGTCGGCACGACGGCAAACAGTTCGACCTTTGACAACCCGCCCAACGGGTCCAAGGATCTGGTGATCACCGTGCAAGACGGCGATGACGATCCGCGCCTGTTCGAAATCGGCGACACCTATGACGTCAGCTGGGGCGGTCAGGGCGGCGGTGGCACCATCCTGAATGCGGTTGTTGTTCGGTCGGACGAGGCCCCCGGCGGGGGCGGCATCATCGTGCTGGAAGGGGTTGATGAAAACGGCGACCCGGCACAGGTCATCTGGACACCCGGTTTCGACCTCGAAGGGTGGTACAGTGACAATTACAACCCGTCCAACGAACCGCAGTTTTGGACCGAAGACGGCAACGCGTCTTACACCCACACCTATGTGTGCTTTGCTGCCGGAACATTGATCGACACCGTCCGTGGCCCTGTCGCCGTCGAAACCCTTGGGTTGAACGACCGGGTCCTGACGCTGGACAATGGACCAGAGCCAGTGATCTGGGTGGGGCAGCGCGATTGTATGGGATTTCGCGCCGACGCGCCTGTCACTTTCCCGACCGAAGCGATCGGCAACACAGCCCCGTTGACCGTATCCTTGCAACACCGGATGCTGATCCGCTCTGCCCGGTTGGCCCTCGATCACGGGCACAACGAAATGCTGGCCCCGGCCAAGGCGTTCATCGGGTTTGAGGGCGTGCATCGCGCGCCGCAGCCGACGCTGACTTACGTGCACGTATTGCTGCGCGAACACCACGTGATCCGCGCCAACGGCGCGCTTTGTGAAAGCCTCTTTGTTGGGGACGCGACCGCCGCCCTGCTGGATGCCGTGCCTTCATTTGCCAAAGCGATGCGTTCGATGCAGATGCTGGACACCATCCCCGACACCGCGCGCCCTGTTCTGCGCACACGGGACGCGGTACAGTTCCTGAAAATGCACGGGGCCGACATAGGCTTTGACACCGCGCTTTCCGCATCCGGGCAGGCCGCCTACGGCTGAGCCGATACACGCGTCCAGACACGAGTCATTTCGGTCACAGCCAGGACTTGCCTGGCCCGGGCAGGGGAGCCTGTGGATAAAATGTCTTTATTTTGCCTGAAATGCTCCATAACCTGACCTTGATGAAGGGTGAAAACACCCACATCCAATATGCTATAAAGCAGGCAGGCAGTATCAATGAACGGTTCCGACGCGCTGATTGTGCGCCCTCTTTCTTCGTCGGATCGTCTCGCTTGGGGCGATTTGTGGGCGGCATACCTCGCCTTTTATGAAACATCGCGTCCCAAACATATCTTTGATGCGTATTTCGAGCGCCTTCTGGGCGATGACCCGCAAGATTATAACGGACTGGTGGCCGAACGTGACGGCAAGCTTGTCGGCTTGACCCATTACCTGTTCCACCGCCACGGCTGGCGGGTGGAAAATGTCTGTTATCTTCAGGATCTTTACGCTGACCCTTCGGTCCGCGGACAAGGGGTCGGGCGCAAGCTGATCGAAGCAGTCTATGCCGCCGCAGATGCCGCCGGTGCGCCTGCCGTCTACTGGCTGACCCAGGATTTCAACACGCAGGCCCGCACGCTTTATGACCGCATCGGCAAGCTCACGCCCTTTATCAAGTATGATCGGGCATGACCATGATGCGCCGCTTTGTCCTGCCTTTCGTGCTGTTGCTGAACGCGTGCGCGCCTGTCATCCCCGGTGACACAGCCACGCGCGCCCTGCCCCAACTCAGCGACCTGCCCCCGATGAAGACCTTTGGCGCGCCGCATCCGAGCGAGCCGATCCGGTCCAACAATGATTTGGCGCTCGATTTCATCGAACTCAGCTTTCAACTGGAATCCGGGCGTGACCTGCCTGTCTTTACCCGGTTCGAGGGGCCCATTTCGGTGCGCGTCACCGGTGCGCCGCCCGCATCGCTGGGCACCGACCTGCGTCGGCTGATGCATCGTTTGCGCACCGAGGCAGGCATCGACATCTACGAGGCCGCTCCCGGCAATACCGCCAACATCACCATTCAGGCCGTCACCCGCGCCCAGATCCGTCGCGCGCTGCCGCAAGCCGCCTGTTTCGTGGTGCCCAACATCACCGACATTTCCCAATACAAGGCCAACCGGCGCACCGTACGCACCAGTTGGAGCCATCTGACGACGCGCAAGCAACTCGCCATCTTCCTGCCCAATGACGCAAGCCCGCAAGAGGTGCGCGACTGCCTGCACGAGGAGCTGGCGCAGGCCATCGGTCCGCTCAACGACCTTTATCGCCTGCCCGACAGCGTATTCAACGATGACAACGTGCACACGGTGTTGACCGGGTTCGACATGATGGTCCTCAAGGCGTACTACGCCCCCGAACTGCGCTCCGGCATGACGCGCGGACAGGTCTCGGCAAAGCTGCCCGGCATTCTGGCCCGCATCAATCCGCGCGGCGAAGGGTTGCCCGCCCAGTATGCGACCCGCACTCCGCGCGCCTGGAGCGAAGCGGTCCAGACCGCGCTTGGCCCCGGTGCCACCCCCGCGGCACGCCGCACTGCGGCCAAGAAGGCGCTTGAAATCGCCCGCGCTATGGGTTGGACCGATCACCGCCGCGCCTTTGCACATTACGCCAATGGCCGCCTGCTTCTGGCCTCCGACCCCAAGGCCGCGCAGACGCATTTCCGCGCCGCTGACCAGTATTACGCGGCCACACAGGGCGCGGCGCTGCATCGCGCCTATGTGGCCACGCAACTGGCCGCCTATGCCATCACACGCGGTGAAGGTGACACCGCGCTGGTTTTGCTGGCCCCCCATATCGACCAGGCCGCGCGCAACGAGAATGCCGCCCTGTTGTCCACCCTGCTGCTGCTGCGCGCCGAGGCGCTGGACCTGCAGGGCCGCTCGGCCGAGGCACGCACCGTCAGGCTGGACAGCATCGGGTGGGCACGCTACGGATTCGGACCGGACTGGGCGGTTCGGGCCAAGCTGCGGGAAATCTCCTCGCTGAACCCGCTGAATGGATGAACTTGCCGCCCCAAGTAATTGAGAGGCAAGTTAAATGATCGTACTCGCAGCCGCCATAATCGGCGCGCTTATCGGTGGCTTTACCGCGCGCAAACGCGGTGGCAACCGTCTGGACATCGCCCAATACGCCGCTGGCTACGCTTTGGCCTTCGTGATCGTGGGACTGATTGCCACAGTCATGATCGACCGGAGCGTCCGGGTCTGACATGTTCCTGCCCTTCTTCGAGCATCTACGGAAAAGCGGTGTGCCCGTGTCCTTGCGCGAATTCCTCGCTTTTCTCGAGGCGATGAAGGCAGGCCTTGCAACCTATGACGTCGAAGCGTTCTATTACCTCGCCCGCACAGCCATGGTGAAGGATGAGCGGAACATCGACAAGTTCGACCGCGCTTTTGCCAGCGCCTTTGCGGGCCTTGAACAGATCAGCATCGAACAGGTGCTTGAGGCGGTGGATATCCCGCAGGACTGGCTGGAAAAACTGGCCGAAAAGCACTTGAGCGAAGAAGAACGCGCCGAAATCGAATCTTTAGGTGGCTTTGATAAGCTCATGGAAACGCTTAAAAATCGGCTTGAGGAACAAAAAGGCCGCCACCAGGGTGGCAACAAATGGGTCGGCACCGCAGGAACGTCTCCCTTTGGAGCCTATGGGTACAATCCGGAAGGGGTACGGATCGGTCAGGACAAATCGCGCCATCAACGCGCGGTCAAAGTCTGGGACAAGCGTGAATTCAAGAACTTGGACGACACAGTTGAACTGGGTACACGCAACATCAAGGTGGCACTGAAACGCCTGCGCCGCTGGGCCCGCGACGGCGCGGCTGAAGAGTTGGACCTGAACGGCACAATCCGTGCCACAGCCGAACACGGCTATCTAGACGTCAAGACCCGCCCCGAACGAAGAAACGCCGTCAAGGTGTTGTTATTCTTCGATATTGGTGGGTCCATGGACCCCCATGTGAAGATCGTGGAAGAGCTGTTTTCAGCCGCAAAGTCCGAATTCAAACACTGCGAACACTTCTATTTCCACAACTGCCTGTACGAAGGGGTGTGGCGCGACAACCGCCGCCGCTGGGATGCCCAAGTGCCCACACACGAAGTGCTGCGCACCTATGGCCCTGATTACAAATGCATTTTTGTCGGCGATGCCAGCATGTCACCTTATGAAATCGCCTATCCAGGCGGGGCGAATGAACACTGGAACGCCGAGGCCGGGCAGGTCTGGCTGGCCCGCGCCCGCGACCAGTGGCAGTCACACCTGTGGATCAACCCGGTGCCCGAGAAATACTGGGGCTACACCCATTCCATCGGGATGATTCAGGAGATTTTCGGGGCTGAGGCCATGGTGCCCATGACACTCGAAGGCCTCAGCCGGGGGATGAAGGCGCTGACGCGCTAGGCGGCAACGCCCAAGGCGACCAGAAGCGCGGCTGTGTCCTCGATCACCGCTGGTTCGTTCAGGATCAGGAACATGGTCACAGCGTCGGCACCCTCGCCCGTCGGAATGGTCAGAATGATCTGGCTGACCGTGCCGTCGAATTCCGCGAATGTGTCGATATCGACGCTGATGTCCGCGACTGTTGGCGGCGTACCCGCAAATGTCGTCAACTCGCTCAGGTCAAGCTGGTCGCCGCCCGTGCCATCGCTGTCGGGCAGGTCAAAGCCGCTGACCTCGATCTGGCTTGAGCCGCCAAAGGGAAAGATTGTGTCCACGGAGTCTTCGAACTCGCTCAGGTCAAGCACAACGCTGACATTGCCCGAAATCTGGATTTCGTCCGCACCGTTTCCAGCGGTCACGAATTCAAAACCCTCCGAATCCTCGTCCACGATCAACAGGTCGTCGCCGTTGCCGCCGTCCAATGTATCGGTGCCGATGCCGCCAAACAACGTATCCGCACCATTGCCGCCTTCCAGCAAATCATTGCCCGCGCCGCCATCCAGCACGTCAGCCCCATCGCCACCCGCAAGCCAATCGTTGTCGGCACCGCCCTCAAGCACGTCGTCGCCGCCTTCGCCGAACAGCCAGTCCGCGCCGCCATAACCCAACAGCGTGTCATCGCCATCGCCGCCATATAGGTCGTCAAAGAACTGGTTGTCCGCGGTGTCGGAACTGTCACCCATCAGCAGATCATCGCCAACGCCGCCAAACAGGATGTCGTAATCGCCGCCACCATCCAGCGTGTCATCGCCGGATCCGCCATCCAGACGGTCGCCGCCATCATTCCCGTTCAGCAGGTCCTGACCGGAGTTGCCGCGCAGGTTGTCTTCGCCCGCGCCGCCGTTCAGCTCATCGCCGCCCGAACCGCCGATCAGCAGGTCGTCGCCGCCGCTGCCGTTCAGCGTATCCAGACCCTGACCGCCGCGCACCACGTCGTCGCCCTGACCGCCGCCCAGCAGGTCATTGCCGAAGCCGCCGATCAGGCCGTCGTCACCTGCATTGCCGCGCAGCCAGTCGGACCCTCCCTGCCCTTCGAGCAGATCGTCGCCGTCACCGCCCAGCACGATGTCCTGACCTGTACCTGCCTCGACGCTGTCATTGCCGGCACCACCGTCGATCACGTCGTCGTTATGCCCACCGCGGATGAGGTCATCGCCGTCGCCACCCGCCACGGTGTCATGGCCGGACCCGGCCTGCACCGTGTCATCGCCAGGCCCTGCGTCGATCACATCGGCGCCGCCGATCGCGTTGATAAAGTCGTCTCCGTCGCCCAGATCGACGATGTCGGCATCAGGTGTCCCCTGAATCTCGTCATCCCCATCCGTCGCCAGCAAAGTCGCACCCGCGACTCCGCCCATCAAAAGCATAATCAAACCAAACATATCTCGCCCCCCCAGGCTGTTCATTAAACGTTAGCCAACTCGTCCGGTGAGGCCTAGCAAAAACGTGCGGTGTAGCGATTGGAAACCCATTGTTTCCATTGGGGAAACGCCTGGATGCTGGTTTCTTGATGAATTTGCTACCTGAACGGGCATGCACCTGTCACGCATCGATGCCCGTCGATGTGGCTGAACAGATTGCGCGACAATTTTCCTGATGAAGCAGATGGAAAATCCATCCCTTCTGCCCCATATCTAGCTCATGTTGAAAGTCGCCCCGATCCTGCTGGCCGTCATCTACGGTCTGGTCATGTACCGCTTTTCCGTCTGGCGCACGTCGCGTAATCTGGACGAGCAATCGACCGAGCTTGCTGATCCGATGCTGCGTCAGATGTGCGACCAGTTGGCCGCGGCCCTCGATCTGCCCCGGATCAAGGTGCACATTTACGAGATCGAGCCGGTCAACGGGTTGGCCGCTCCGGATGGGCGCATTTTCATCACGCGCGGGTTCTACAACAAATTCCGCACGGGCGTCGTTTCCGCCTCTGAAATGGCGAGCGTGATTGCGCACGAGCTGGGACACGTCGCACTGGGGCACAGTCGCCGCAGGATGATCGACTTTTCCGGGCAGAACGCCATTCGCACGGCGCTGGCGCTGGTGCTGTCGCGTTTCATTCCAGGCCTGGGTGTTTGGATCGCCAACATGGCCACCACTTTGCTGGCCGCACGCCTGTCGCGCCAGGACGAATACGAGGCCGACGCCTATGCTGCCGCGTTGCTGACCAAGGCCGGTATCGGGATCGCACCCCAGATTTCGCTGTTCGAAAAACTGGAAGGGTTGACGCAATCGGGTGGCGGTGCCGCGCCTGCGTGGTTGCTGAGCCACCCCAAGACAGGCGAACGGATCAAGGCCTTGCAGGCGTTGCAGGCCAAATGGGCGGTGACGCCTTAGATCAATCGCTCGACCGCCTTGCCGAAACGCGGCAAGCGCGCCTTTTTCATCAAAGTGCGCAAGGTCCAGTCCGCGCCCGACAGGCGGCGGGCCTCGTCCAGGACGGCCAGCGCGACGGGGATGGCCAGATCGGGGTTCGCCTCAGCGCATCCTTGCAGGTAGCTGTCGGGATCGAGACGGTGCAGCCCTTCCTCGGTCAGGATGTTGCGCGGAAAATCCTTGGCATTGATGGTCATGATCGCATCGGATGATCCGGCAATGGCGGCGGCAAGCACGTGCAGATCGTTTGGGTCCGGCAGCCATAGCCGCGCCTCCAACTCGGGCGGATGGCGCACCTCGGCCCCCGGCCACGCGGCTTGCAGCATCGCAACCTCGCTGCGCGCCTGCGCCTCGCCCTGCGGTCCCAGCTTTTGGGCAGCGCGCGCCCATTCCTCAAGGATGCGGGGGGACCATTGCGGAGTGAACAGGCCCGTCTTGGCCACGCCAAGCACCACCTCGCGCATGACGGTGGGATAAAGCACGCAGGCGTCGATCATCACCTTCATATCGGGAAGTCTCGGACTGCATGGAACATGTTTCATCCCCGAACCTGTTGGAGTTGAACGAGACAGGCAGCGTTTGGGGATGCTGCCCGACCGAGACGTCCTAAAGGCGAAAGAACAGCGCCTTGAGATATCCGCTTTCGGCCAGTTGCGGCATCAATGGATGGTCAGGTCCGGCAAAGCCGGTGCGGATCAGCGCGGGCGCACGCCCGGCCCGCCCGATCCCGCGCACGCAGGCCTGTCGGAACTTGTCGAGGTCGGCGGCATGGCTGCAACTGCACAGCACAAGAATTCCGCCCGGCGCGACCAGTGCCGCGGATAGGCGCGCGATACGTTCGTATGCGCGCAGGCCCGCATCCAGTGCGGGCTTGGCAGGTGCAAAGGCTGGCGGATCGCAGATCACCAGATCGAACTGCGCACCTTCTTCGCCCAATGCCGTCAGCACGTCGAACGCATCGCCCTGACGTGCCTCGAACCGCTCTGACGCCCCCATCGCCGCCGCCCCCTGGGCCGCAAGCTCAAGCGCGGGGACCGAGCCGTCAACACATAGCGCGGACGTCGCGCCACCCGCCAACGCCGCAAGCCCGAACCCGCCCACATGGGAAAACATATCCAGCACACGTGCATCGCGGGCAAGATCGGCGGCAAAAGCGTGATTGGGGCGCTGGTCATAGAACAGGCCGGTCTTTTGCCCGCCGGTGACATCCGCCATATAGGTCGCCCCGTTCATCGGCACCGGGATTGGGCCGTCGGGTTCAGCCCCATGCAAAACGCGGCTGACATCATCCAGCCCTTCAAGGCTGCGCGCACGCCCTGCGGCATTCTTGATCACCACAGTTGCACCTGTGACGTTCATCGCCGCCTGCGCAAGCATGTCTATACGGGCATCGGCCCAGGCCGCATTGGGCTGGATCACCAGCACATCACCAAAACGGTCGATGACGACGCCGGGCAACCCGTCGGCCTCGGCGTGGATAAGACGATAGAAGGGGGCATCAAACAGGCGCAAGCGCAGATCAAGGGCGCGTTGCAGGCGCGCGGCGAACCAATCTGTGTCGATGGTCGCGGCCACATCCATGTCCACGACGCGCGCGATGATCTTTGAATCCGGATTGACCGCCACCAGTGCCAGCGGGCTGCGCTGGTCGTCTTCAAGCACCGCGATGGTGCCGGGAGCCATGGCGCGGGTGCGCCTGTCGGTCACCACCTCGTTGGCATAGGCCCAGGGAAAGCCGTGGCGGATGCGCCGTGGGTCCATCTTGGGACGCAGGCGGATTACGGGGCGGGTGTCTGATGTGAGTGAGGGCGCTGTCATAGCGCCCTCCTCTAGTCGGTATCAAAGCGGTGTGAAAGCTCAGAGTTGGTTCAGCGCCTGGATGAAGCCAAGTTGCGGGTTGTGGAACCCTTCGGCTGTGGTCAGCTCTTGACGGATCACTTCGGCAAGGTGGTTGGTAATGCGCACCTTTTGGGTCTGTCCACGGGCCTCCGCGGCCAGCGCCTGACGGCCCCCGAACGCATCCAGATCGGCACGCACGCGGCGCGGCTCACCGATCAACGCGCCAGTTTCGGCGTTGCGCACGGTGAGGGTGAAGTTGATGTTGTGCACGCCGCCCGTGGTATAGCGCGCCTTTTCGGTCAGCGCATGAAACCTGCCGACTTCGATGTCGAGCACGACGGGGGTGGCGCCATCGAGGGCGGCTGTGCCGCGCTCCATTGCGCCATAGAAGATGGCGGCGACCTGGGCGTGGCGATCGCCGATGGGATCTTCGCGCCAGACGATGTCGCTGGAAGGCAGATAGCGGTTGGCTTCGGACACGCTGAGCGACCGGGGCACGCGCACGGTGATGTCTTCGACGCGCACGTCCGTGACAGGAGCGGCCAGTTGCGACGGCTGCGCGGCTTCGGCGAAGGGCAGCGGGGCTGCTTCAAAGGGTGCGTTGCGTGTGGTTGCGTCTGTGCTGGCGCAGGCCGACACGAGGCCACCCGCCAAAAGCACAAGAACCAGTTTGATGCGTTTCATTTTCTCTCTCCGTTTGCACGGAGTTCCCCGCGCCACCTTTTTTCTCTTTACGAAGATGCGGGCAGATTGCGGCGGAATTTGGACAAATTTGGTGCAAATGCGGGGTAGTTTGACGGTTTTGTTGCGGGTGTGGAAACCGGGTCACCATGTGTTGGGCTGCTCTTGCGGGCCCGGACTGGCACCGAAAGCTTCTTCCAAGTGGCTCAGGCGGGTCGGTTGCGACCGCGCCAGCCGCCGCGACGACGCGGTTTTTCCGTGGCTTGTCGCCCTTCGTGCAGCACTTCTGTCATGGGGTGTTGCGGGTTGTCGCCTTCGTATTGCGCCAGCAGATGGTCGATCACGTCCCGCGCCTCCTGCCCTACAGGCAGGCTCAGCGCCCAGTCCAGAAAGATGGTGCGGCATTCGGACTTGGTTATCCCGTCGATGCGGTAGGATTCATAGATCAACCCCTTGGGGTCGTGTTCATCGCCCTTGTGGATCATCCCGCGTCCTTTTCCCCGACCGGCCCGAGGGCCGCGTCGATCACTGCCTTCGCGTCACTGTGGGCTTTTGCCAACCGTACCTCTGCCGATGCGACATCTGCTTCGCCCACTGCACGCAACACCACCGCCATGCCACCAGTTCCCACTTCGTCCGCGCGCACCGTTCCGGTGCTGAGCAGCCGCGTCGCCATCTGCACCCGCCAAAGCATCGCATACGTGTCATTCAGCACCTGTGCGCCTGCGTCACTTAACACACCCACAGCGACGCAAGCCGCCAAACCGCCTGCCACATCCGCCTCTGCGCTGGGCGCAAGGACCGTTCCGGCCTGCGATAGCAGTTCGATGTCCTGCATCCGCCCGGGGCCGATCTTGGCGTCCCAGACACTGGCCGGAGACTTGGCCGCTGCAATACGCGCGCGCATGTCCCCCAGATCTGCCATCACGTCGTCCGGTGCACGCGGCAGGGTCAGAAGGTGACTGCGAAACGCCGCGATATCCTGTGCAAGGTCGAACGGCCCGGCCACGCAGGTCGCGCGCACCGCCGCCAGATGTTCCCAGAGCCACGCATCATTGAGCTGGTAACGTTGATAGGCCGGCCAACTGGTCGCCACCGGCCCCTGGTTGCCCGAAGGGCGTAGGCGCATGTCCACCTCATAGAGCCGCCCTTGAGCGGTCTGCGCCGTGATGGCTGTGATCAGTGCTTGTGTGAGCTTGGTGTAATAGGCGCGCACCGCCAGCGGTTTGGGGCCTTCGGAGACTTCGGCGTCCGCCGGGTCATAGATCACGATGATGTCCAGATCGGACTGCGCCGTCAGCATCCCGGCCCCGAGGCTGCCCATCGCCAGGATCACCGCACCGCGCCCCGGCGCGGCCCCGTGCTTGCGCGCGAATTCGGCCTGTACCTCGGGCCAAAGGGCGACAAGGGCGGCGCGGGCCAGATCGCTGTATTGCCTGCCCGCCTCGATCGCGGTCGTAAGGTCGCGCAGATGGTGCACACCGATGCGGAAATGCCAGTCCTTGGCCCAGGACCGGATCGCATCCAGCTTGGCCTCATAGTCCGGCTCGGCCCGCATCCGCGCGCTGGCCTGATCGCCCAAAGCCTCCTGCCCCGGCCACTGGGCAAAGAAGCTGCCCCCGATCACGGCATCCAGCACGGATGCATTGCGCGACAGGTAGCGCGCCAGCGCGGGCGACGTGCTGACGATGTCCACCAGCAAGTCGACCAGTTGCGGGTTCGCCTCGAACAGGGAAAACAGTTGCACCCCCGCAGGCAGGCCCGACAGGAACCCGTCAAAGGCCGCGACCGCCTCTTGGGGCTTTCCGGCTGCTCCCAAACGCGTCAGCAGCGCAGGCTCGATCCGTTCAAACAGCGCCACGGCGCGTTCAGACCGCAGCGCCGGATAACCACGCCAGCGCGCCTTGGTCTTGTCATCGATCTCGAATTCGGGGACCGCAGGTTGGGCTGCATCGGGCGCAAAGAAGCCTTCGGTCTCGCTGTGCACCGCCGACAGCCGGTCGATCAACTCGGCCTCAAGCGCCGCGCGGTCCCGGTCCATCATCGCCGCCAAGCGGTCAAAGCCGTTCTCCGTCATCGGCAGCGCATGGGTCTGCGCGTCGCGCACCATCTGCATCCGATGTTCGACGGTGCGGGCAAAGCGGTAGTGATCGCTGAGATCCTTGGCCACACTGGGGGCAACCCAGCCCTTCTGGGCCAGCCGCTCCAACCCCTCGACCGTACCTCGTACCCGCAGGTCCGCATCCCGCCCGCCCGAGATCAGCTGCCGGGTCTGGGTAAAGAATTCGATCTCTCGAATGCCCCCCCGCCCGAGCTTCATGTTGTGCCCGGGCAACGTGATCGGCCCACCCGTCCCCTTGTGCTGGCGAATGGCAAGGCGCATGTCGTGCGCGTCCTGCACGGCCGCGAAATCAAGGTGACGTCGCCACACGAAAGGGCGCAACTCTCGCAAGAACGCGGCGCCCGCCGCGATGTCCCCGGCGCAGGGCCGGGCCTTGATATAGGCGGCACGCTCCCACGTGCGCCCGACGCTTTCGTAATACCGCTCGGCCGCGCCGACCGACACCACAACGGGCGTGACCGCAGGGTCCGGGCGCAGCCGCAAGTCGGTGCGAAACACATAGCCATCGCCCGTCAGGTCGCTGAGCGCGCCCGACATATCCTGCACTGCCTTGACCAGCGCCTTGCGGATCAGGGCATGATCGCCGGGCGCGTGGCGGGTTTCGTCAAACAGGCAGATCAGGTCGATATCCGAAGAATAGTTCAACTCGTGCGCGCCCATCTTGCCCATGGCCAGCACGAACAGGCCAGTGTCGGCATCGGGCAACTTGCCCCGGCGCACCTGTTCGGCAATGGCGGCGTTCAGGGCCGCCTCGCAGGCCATGTCCGCCAGTTGGGTCAGCGCCCCGGTCACCTGCTCCAGCGGCCATGCGCCGCCCAGATCCGCCAGACCGGCCAGCAGTGCGACACGTTTCTTGGCCGTGCGCAGCAGCGGTTTCACGGTGGCAAGATCGCCGTCGGGCATTGTCAGGGTGGATGCAAGGGCGGCTTGCGTGTCCTCGACCGCGCCCGCAAGCCATGTCGCTTCCTGTGCGATGAGCCCTGCAAGGAACGGGCTGCACGCCGCTGCCCCATGCACCAGATCACGCACAGGCCCCGCAATAGACGGCATTGCGGCCACGGCCTCATCCCCTCGTTCAGGGCGAAAGGGGCGCGGGACGCGCGAGATATGATCGCCAAGGCGCATGGGCGCACCATCCGGGCGGCGATTGCCGCCGTCAATGCCCCTTGAACACCCGTGCCGTGCAGGCCAAGTTCAAACCCATGAGTAAAAGCCTGAAACGGGTCCGCGCCGCACTTGATGCGGCAGGGATCGACACCGAAGTGATCGAAACACCGCTGGCGCGCACGGCAGCGGATGCGGCGGCGGCCATCGGATGCGAGATCGACCAGATCGCCAAATCCATCATCTTTCGCGGTCTTGTCAGTGACACCGCGGTGCTGTTCATCACCGCGGGGGGCAATCAGGTTGACGCTGCAAAGGCCGCGACCCTTGCAGGCGAAGAGCTGGGCAAGGCGGACGCCGCGCTGACCCGCGCCCAGACCGGCTTCGCCATCGGAGGGGTCTGTCCGGTCGGGCATCTGAACCCGATCATGGCCTTTATCGACCCAAAGCTGATGGAGTTCGACCGAATCTGGGCAGCCGCGGGCACGCCGCATCACGTCTTTCGGGTGCGACCGACTGATCTGGTCAAAATTTCCGACGCGCAAATATCTGATTTTAAAACCTAATCCAGATTTATGTAAAAAACATTCACATTCCCCCTTGTGCAAACCCGAACCGATGCCAATTTACTCAATGTGAAGCACATTCACATAAACAAAGAACAGTCACAGCGGGGCACGTCACCCCACATTCGCGAAAGGTTTGAAAATGACATCCATGTCCACGACAGCACCGTCACCGCAATACGGCGGAAGCTGGTTTTCCAAGACCGAACGCTGGCTTGACGACAAGGGCAAAGGCGCCTGGATCGCGGCCATGGTTCTCGGCTTCATCTTCTTCTGGCCCGTCGGGCTGGCCCTTCTGTTCTACATGATCTGGAGCAAACGCATGTTTTCGAAATCCTGCACGTCGCGCCGCATGGGTGCGTCCATGACCACGATGCGATCGACCGGCAACGCGGCATTCGACGCCTACAAGTCCGACACCCTGCGCCGACTCGAAGAAGAGCAGCACAATTTCGAGGCCTTCCTCGAACGGCTGCGCGAGGCCAAGGACAAGTCCGAGTTCGACCAGTTCATGGACGAACGGGCCAAGGCCGCCCAGTCCGAAGACTAAGACGACCCATCGCGGCCCCCTTGATCGGGGGCCGTTGCCTTGCGACCGGAGACGACACCCATGGCCCTTGCCGATCCAATCACGCAACCGCAATTCTACCGCGATGTCGCCGCCAAACGGCTGCTGGCCTGGGTGGTGGACACGATTGTCGTGGCGCTGATCAGCCTGCTGATCGTGCCATTTACGGCCTTTGTCGCGGCGTTCTTTTTCCTCGCCCTGATGGCGCTTGTCGGGTTCATCTACCGGGTGATCACACTGGCGACAGGTTCGGCCACCTGGGGAATGCGGCTGATGGCAATCGAAATCCGGGACGCCAGCGGCGCGCGGCTGGACCTTGGCCAGGCGTTCCTGCACACACTGGGCTATACGGTCAGTTGGGCGGTCGCGCCGCTGCAATTGATCTCGATCGTGCTGATGGCGACCTCGAACCGGGGTCAGGGTCTGACGGACAGCGTCATGGGCACAGCGGCCATGAACCGCAAAGCGCGCGCCTGACGTAGCTTACCCACTTGCCACAACGGCCATCCTTGGTATCATCCCGTCCAACCACTCGGGAAATCAATGCGCCACACGCTTCCACTCGCTCCGCAGTTCTACGTGACCGCCCCCCAACCCTGCCCCTATCTTGAGGGGCGGATGGAGCGGAAACTGTTCACGGCCCTGCAAGGGGACAATGCGGAAAAGCTGAACAACAGCCTCAGCCAGCAAGGGTTTCGCCGCTCGCAGAACGTGCTCTATCGCCCCTCCTGCGCGGATTGCTCGGCCTGCCTGTCTGCACGCATCGACGTTTCCGCCTTTGCGCCCAGCAAAAGCCAGCGGCGCACGCGCAACCGCAACACCGACATCGAACGGCGCGCCACATCGCCCTGGGCGACCGAGGACCAGTACGACCTGTTCCGCACCTACCTCGACAGCCGCCACGCGGACGGGGGCATGGCTGATATGGACGTGTTCGAATTCGCCGCCATGATCGAGGAAACGCCGATCCGCAGCCGGGTGATCGAATACACGGACAAGAACACCCGCGATCTGGTCGGCGTCAGCCTGACGGATGTGCTCAGCGACGGGCTAAGCATGGTCTACAGCTTCTATGCGCCGGACATGCCGAAACGCTCGCTTGGCACCTACATGATCCTCGACCATATCCGCATCGCGCAAGAGGCTGACCTGCCTTATGTCTACCTTGGCTACTGGGTGCCGGGCAGCCAGAAGATGGGATACAAGTCCAACTTTTCCGGGCTCGAGGTCTACCTTGGTGGCCAGTGGCAAAAAATGCCCGACCCGCAGAATTTCAAGCCGAACACGCACCCGCTGTCGACCGACCCGATCGCGGAACAGGTGGCCAATATCTCGCTACCCGACACCCGGCCCACACGGTAGGTGTCCCAGCGTGGGACGCACGCGCGCTCACATCAAATCAATGCGTTGCAAGGGCGACTTGTCCGTTTGTTGCGAAATGGCGTCCCGCACGCGCAGGCACGTCGTGTTGTCGTTTGCTGACGTTGCGACACCGGTACGGGCAATGTGGCACTGCCGCACCGGCACCGGTGAGCCCGTCGCCAAGTCCTAGCGATGCCGTCGCGCACCAAGCGAGCACGCCCCGGCCCGAATGAGATCAGCAAGGGGCGTGCATTACCTGGGTTGGGCGCTGCGTGACGCGCTTCACTCTTCCAGTTCTTTCTTCAAGTTAAAGCGCTTTTGCTTGGCCGCTTTGAACTTGGACACGGCATCGCTGGCAGCCTTTGTGGACGTTTCATAAGCCACCGCCAGTTTCAGGAATGTCTTGTTGGATGCCAACATGTGCTTGTGCAGGCTCGCGAGACGTTTGTTGACGTCCTTGAGTTGCTTTTGAATGTCCTTGAGCGCCTTTTCAGCGCCCGCGATTTCCTTGCTATCGGACACCAGCGCATCAACTGCACCGACCGCCGACATCAGTTTTCCACTGCCTTTTCCGACAAGGTCCACCGCGCCGGCAAATTCACCCGCCGTCGTCTTGACAGCAGCCCCCGTGGACGGGCCTGTCGGCCCGAGGGCCGCATCCGCGCCAAGCCGTGTGGCCGTTGTGGCAACAACAACAAAGGCAACGCCCGCAACGGATGTTGCCGGGATACACATGGTCACACCCGTAATCGCAAGGTTCAACGCGCGTTGCGCCTTGGCCCCTGTCACGTCCCGTTTTGCGGTCTTGAGCTTTTTGTTCAGGGCTTCGAGGTCTTTCTTGAGTTTCCTCGTTTCGTCGCCCTTGACGATGGCCTTCAGCAAAATCAGGATCGCAGTCGCCTGGGAAGCCGTCTTTTGTTTGTTGTGGGCCGAGAACATCGCGTTGCTCTCTTCCAGGATCATGACTGCGGTGTTGAAGCCGTCCATGGCCCCTTGTGCCTTTTTGATGCGCGGGATTGTAACCTCTTTCTTCTCCATCTCTTCAAACGCCGCGTCGCATTTATCATAGAGCTTTTCGACCACCGCGTAGTCTTTCTTGTACCCCGAGACGAGCTTGCTGGGGTAATGAGCCATTTCAGCGCTTTTGAGGTTCTTGTCTGTAACGTCGGTGACGTCGCTGTAATGCTCTTCGATGCCCTCTCTGAAAAAGTTGAGAGCGGCCAATTTGAGTTCACCTGTCATTGGATCGCCTTTCAAACGGAAATTTCAATGTTTCAACAATATTTTTGGGCGCGCGCTAATAATTGCCGCGCACGCGAAAACTGATCACATCCCATAGCAAACGCATAGAATGAAGTTCTCAGAGCCATGAATGTGCGGGATTTCGCCCAAAAGCGCGCAGAGTCCGCTCATCGCGGGCCACTGCCCGGTTTCCTCACTCCGCCATCTGGGAGGTGGACGGCCCGAGGGCCGCCCTGCCCCATCAGTTGGGGATCAAATCCGGGATGATCGTGACGATGCCGGGCACGAACCACAAGAGCGCCAGTGCCCCCACCTGGATCAGCACGAACGGGATGATGCCGCGATAGATGTGGCCTGTCGTGACCTCCTTGGGCGCCACACCGCGCAAATAGAATAGCGCAAAGCCAAAGGGTGGCGTCAGGAACGAGGTTTGCAGGTTCACCGCGATCATGATCGTCACCCACTTGGGGTCGAAAGTGCCGCCATAGATCACCGGGCCGACGATCGGGATCACGATATAGATGATCTCGAGGAAATCGAGCACGAAGCCGAGGATGAACAGCACCAGCATCACGATCAGGAACACCGTGAATTCATTGTCGAACGACTTTAGGAACTGCTGGATGTAATGCTCTCCTCCAAAGGAGATCACCACGAGGTTCAGCAGTTGCGAACCGATCAGGATGGTGAACACCATCGAGGTCACCTTTGCCGTTTCGCGCACCACGGGGCTAAGCACGCCCGAGGTCCACAGCACGTAGCAGCTGAACAGCAACCCGAAAAGCGCATAGAGATAAGCGGCGTAGGCCACGAAGAACGCGATCCAGCTTTGCGCCGTCACCACGTCCTGATTGATGCGCAGATCGAAGTTCACGCCCACGAGGATACAGATGATGATGGCAAGGGTGGACCAGATGATCACCTTGGGGCTGCGGTCCTGATCCTTGAGCTTGCGATAGGCCGCAAGCATGATCGCTCCACCCGCACCAAGCGCCGCCGCCGGTGTCGGGTTGGTGATCCCGCCCAGGATCGACCCCAGCACGGCCACGATCAGGATCAGCGGTGGGAACACCACGCGGATCAATTCATTCTGCGCGCAGCGTTTGGTCGCTTCGATCACGCCGTACATGATCAATGCGAACGGAATGGCCATGACCACCACGTAGTACCCCGAGGAATTGAGCGGCCCCACAAGAGCGATATCAACCAGCAAGGCCAGCACCACACCGATGCCGCCGATGATCAGCGGTTGCGGATCGCGGCTGGGCGAAATACCCCGCGCGGTCGTCAGGATCAGGCCCAGAATGATCAACAGGATCGCGGTGCCCGTCCCGATCGGTGCCGCGTCTGCGACTTTCTCATCAAGTGCGGCGACCAGTTCTTCTTCGCTCAGACGTTCGGACTGCTGCACGCCACCTGCGGCTGAAATCTCTTCCTGCTGTGCGACGGCTGTGTCCCAGGCCTCTTGCCCGTGCAGTTCGATCATCGCCGCCTGACATTCTTCGCCCACGTTGGTGCGCAGGGAGGCCGCATCACCGATGTCGGAGAAGGACGAGATCGTGGTCGACTGGCTGCCCACCACGTTCAGGCTGCCCAGCAGGATCGTGCCGGCAATGATGAGTACCGGCGCGCCAAGGAACCATGTGAATGCCTCGGACCGGGTGACCGGTTCGGCGTTGGTGGCCCCCATTTCGACCGCAGGGGCTTTTTCGGGGTTCAGCAGCGCATAGCCGAAGGCATAAAGCGCATAAAGCAGCGCCAGCATGATCCCCGGCAACAGGGCCGCCTGAAACAGCGTGCCCACGGATACGACCGCAGGTTCGCCCAGATAGGTCAGCGCATCGGTACAGCCTGCGGCCTGCGCGCGCGCCTCTTGCGCGGCCGAGTACAGGTCGCCCGCCAGTGTGCCCAGCAGAACGATAACGATGGAGGGCGGGATGATCTGCCCCAGCGTGCCCGAGGCCGCGATGACCCCGGTGGACAGTTCCGGCGAATAGTTGTTGCGCAGCATGGTCGGCAGGGCCAGCAGGCCCATGGTGACCACGGTTGCTCCCACAATGCCGGTCGAGGCCGCAAGGAAGGCCCCCACAACCACGATGGACACGGCCAGACCACCCGGCAGCGGGCCGAACACCCGCGCCATGGTCGTCAGAAGGTCGTTGGCAATCTTGGAACGTTCGAGCGTGATACCCATCAGAACGAACATCAAAACGGCCAACAGCGTTTCGATCGACTGGCCCGCCAGCACCCGTTCGTTCATGCGATTCACGACAAAGGACACGTTGCGGTCCAACGCCACTTCCCAACCCGAGGGAAAGACAGGTTCGGCGATGCGGGAAAGTTCAGGGTAACTGAACACCGATATCGCGTCCGGTTTGACCCCGCTGTTCACAAGGTCCCGGTAAGCCTGACTGCCCTGATCAATCGCCTGGTGGATCAGCAACCCAGCGCTGTCCAGCGCCGCGATGATCCCAAAGGAAATAACCCCTGCCCCACCAATGGCAAAGGCCACGGGAAAGCCAGAAAGGATACCGCCAAAAAGGCAGACAAAGACGATGATCAGGCCGATTTCTACGCCATCAAGTCCAAACAACATTGCTTATCGTCCTTGTGTAGTCGTGCAGCCCGGGACGGGCTGGATGTGGTGCGTGCGAAGGATTGAAAGGATCATCAGTGCGTCCCCTCATAGGCTTCTTCGCCCTCACCCAAACTGTCGCGGTCAAGATACTTGTCCGCACTCTCTTCGCCCTCTTTCCATTCGAGATACGAGCGCATGAAGAATGAAATCCCATGCAGAAAGACGGTGCCCGCAAACAGCACGAGCAGGATCTTGAACAGGAAATAGCCGTTGAACCCGTTGGGGCTGAAGCCGATGGTCTCAACGCTCCAGCGCAGGGCGCGCGAGGTGCGCAGCAGCCGTTCGAGGTCGTAGCTGGCCGCCGGATTCGGCGTGATCAGGTGCCGCCACAGGAAAAACCAGCCATAAAGCCAGATCAGAACGGCCGTCGGGATCATGAAGAACAGCGAGCCGAACATGTCGATCGCCCGCTTGGCGCGGTGGCTGACGGCGGCATAGACCAGATCGACGCGCACGTGGCCGCCTTGCACGAAGGTGTAAGTCACGCACAGGCACACGACCATGGCGTTATAAAGCTTGAGCTCCTCGGCGAACCACGAAATGTCGAATTGCAGCGGGATGCCAAAGCCGAAGGAAATGTCGGGACGGGTAAAGATACGCTGCATGAACACGATGATGATCTGTTGCAGTACCATCAGCAGTCCCGCCCATGCGAAAAAGCGCCCGATGCCGTTGGCAAACCCTTCGAGCACGCGCACACAGCCCCACATGAATGCGTTGCGCCAAACACCGACGCCGAACACGACAAGGATGATGGCGAAGACGCAGAAAAAGAACTCGGTCGAGCCACCGTAATAGACGAACCGCATCAGCGATTCCTTGTCTTCGGTCGTGTTGGCCCAGGACAGCCAGTCCAGCCACGATGCGGGGTGCGTGATCGCGTAGGCGATGTTATAAAACCCCATCGCGAGGTTCTGAATGAACCAGATCAGCCCGTCGGCCAAAGCCGCGAAAAAGCCTGCCCCGCCGTCAGCGTTCTCGTTTTCCATTGCTGTGCCCCTCCGCAGGTAGGCCGCCATTTACAGCGCCGACCGCTTCCCTTGATCTTATACGTCCCAAGGGCCCTCGCTGAGGGCCCTTGGTATTTGCGATAAGGTGATCGTGGATCAGCCGCCCAGAACGCGCACGCGCTGTTCGACATAGAAACCGTCCGACTTGCCGATCCAGCTTGCCGATGTGGCAAGGCTTTCCTCGAACGATGCGCGGGTGCGCGCGAACAGTTCGTCGCCCATGTTTTCGTCCATGACGGACTTGGAGGCCGCTCCGAAAGCATCCCAAACGTCGTCGCTGAACTGCAGCGTCTTGACGCCCTGCTGTTGCAGACGCGCAAGGGCCGCACCGTTGTTGGCCAGTGTCTCGGACAACTGGTAGTACGTTGTCGCACGGCACGCGCCCTGCATGATGGCCTGTTGCGAAGGCGTCAGGTCGTTCCACACGTCAAGGTTCATGTTGGCCACCAGCGCCGAACCCGGCTCGTGGAAACCGGCGGTATAGTAGACCTTGGCGACTTCCTGGAAGCCGGCGCGCTCGTCAGCCATCGGGCCAACCCACTCGAGGCCGTCCAGAGCGCCCGAGGACAGGGCCTGATACAGTTCACCGCCGGGGATGTTCTGCACGGATGCGCCCAGCACACCCAGCACTTTACCACCCAGACCGGGCATACGGAATTTCAGACCATTAAAGTCGTCAGCCGAGTTGATCTCGTTGCGGAACCAACCACCGGACTGCGAACCGGAGTTGCCCGCCATCAGGCCTTTGAGGTTGAAGATCGAGCCCAGTTCGTCGTGCAGTTCCTGACCGCCGCCATGCTCGTACCAGTTGGTGACTTCTTGCGCTGTGCCGCCGAAGGGCACGGCTGTGTAATAGGCGAAGGCAGGGTGCTGACCGATGAAGTAGTAGTCGGCCGAGTGGTACATATCCGCCTGGCCCGAGGACACGGCGTCGAACACTTCGAACGCGCCGACCAGTTCGCCGGGGGCTTTCTTTTCGATTGTCAGGTTGCCGTCGGACATTGCGCCGACGAATTGTTCCAGATAGCTGGCCGCGTCATCCAGAACCGCGAAGCCGCGGGGCCAGGATGTGACCATTGTCAGTGTGCGCTTGCCCTGAGCGTAAGCCGGGGCTGCGAGTGTTGTTGCGGCGGCGGCTGTGCCACCCAGTGCAGACGTCTTCAGAAAAGAACGACGATCCATAGAGATACTCCTCCCAAATATGTGAACGCTTGCGCGCAGGCCCGCGCGGTGCGTTTCGAGTGTCGCCACACTAGCGATGCGCCCGCCGATGGAAATACCTAGTACTGCGTAGAGACGCTGCAAAAGTGCCGATGATCGCCCGATTTGCAGCCGATTTGCGCGTGCCGACCCTGCGACACCGAATTGTCAGCACGACCTTACACGGCACGGACCCTTTGATTCGCGGCACTTTCGGCGTATCGAATCGGGTGTGATGTCGAACCTGTCCATCCCGCGCCTGAATTACGCGCAAAAGCTGTCGCTTGTGGCGGCCATTCCGCTTATTCTGGCGGTGGCGGCCATTGCGGCCCTTGTCGCCTTGCAATCGCGCGCGCTGGCCGAACGCGAGATAAAAGCGCTCGAAAGCCAGCTGATCGAAGCCAAAAAGCGCGAATTGCGCAATTACGTCACCCAAGCCCGCAACGGGTTCTATTTCATCTACGGTTCGGCTGCGCCCGACGATCAGGCCGCCAAGGATCAGGTCGCCCAGATATTGTCGGCCATGATTTACGGGGATGAGGGTTTCTTTTTTGTCTACGACTATGACGGCACCAATCTGGTCAGCCCACGCCAGACCGACATGATCAACGAAAACCACATGGACCTGATGGACAGCCGGGGCACTCCCGTCGTTTCAGAACTGATCAAGATCGCGCGACAGGGTGACGGCTATCTGACGCACCTGTGGCCCAAACCGTCGAACGGACAAGAGGCCGAGATGATCACCTATGTCACGTCTTTCCCGTCTTGGCGCTGGGCGGTCGGCACGGGTGTGTTCATCGACGATGTCCTGACATCGGTCGCTGCCGCTCGCGCCGAGGTCGAAGCCCGGGTGCAGCGCACGTTCTACTATATCTCGGGTATTACCCTTGCAGCCCTGTTGCTTGTGTTCGGGTCCGGCATGGCCTTGAACCTGCGCGAACGCAGGCTTGCCGATGCCAAGCTGAAAAAGCTGACCCAGCGGGTGCTGGATGCGCAAGAGGAAGAGCGCGGGCGCGTGGCACGCGAATTGCATGACGGGATCAGCCAGATCCTTGTCGGCGTGCGCTATGCGCTCGATTCCGCCCGACGGCGCATGGAAAAGGGCAATGGCGACGCTGCAACTCCACTCAAGCAGGGGATCGACAACCTTGGTACCGCGATTTCCGAAGTGCGCCGGATCAGCCGTGATCTGCGTCCCGGCGCGCTGGATGACCTTGGCCTCGGCCCTGCCCTCAAGGCGCTGGTCGAGGACTTCGGCCAGCGCACCGGGACAGAGATCGAATTCAACACGGTCGTGTTCCGCAACCGGCTGGATCAGGACGCCAAGATCGCGCTCTACCGCATCGCACAGGAGGCGCTGACCAACATCGAACGCCACGCGTCGGCTACCAAAGTGTCCATGGACCTGCGCGGGCACAAACGCGGTGCCACCCTGCGCATCAGCGACAATGGCACCGGTCTGGACCGCACCAGCCGCCAGCGCGCCACCGGCATCGGTTTGCGCAACATGGCCGAACGGGTCGAACAGCTCGATGGCCAGTTGCGCATCCTGTCCGGGGCCAGCGGCACGACGGGCACCATGATCGAAGTGTCCGTGCCCCTGACCCACCTGCTGCCCCCCGAACCCGCAGACCCCAAGAAGGAGCGCGCCCGCGCATGACCGATCATTTAGCCCCCGCCCCGATCCGCGTGCTGATCGTGGACGACCACCCGATGGTCGCCCAAGGCATCCAGTCCGTGCTCGAGGATCACGAGGGCATCGAAGTGGTCGGCACCCTCGGCAACGGGCGTGAGGCGATCGACCGGCTGCACGAACTGGACCCGGACGTGATCCTGATGGACCTGAACATGCCCGGCATGGGCGGGCTGACCGCGACGGAACTGGTGCTGGAACAGCGCCCCGGCACCCGTGTGCTGATCCTGTCGATGCATGACAGCCCCGAATACATCTCGTCCGCCCTCGGCCACGGGGCGATGGGATATGTGCTGAAGGACGTGCCCACCGACGAGATCGCGCATGCCATTCAGGCGGTGATGCGGGGGGAACGCTATCTGTGTACGGGGGCCGAAGGGGCCATCGCGCCGCGCAGCGCCGATGTGCCCGGCGCGCTGACGGGGCGCGAACAGACGATCCTGCTGAAACTGGCCCAAGGCCTGTCGAACAAGGACGTGGCCAACGCGCTCGACATCTCGGTGCGCACTGTCGAAACGCACCGCAAGAACATCAAGCGTAAGCTGGGCATATCCTCGACCGCGGGCCTGACCCGCTATGCGCTGGAACATGGGGTGTTGCAGGGGACCGGGCACGCGCTGTGACGCGTACCGGCCGACGCGGTTGCGCACTTGCCCTCGCCCGGTGCCGGGATGCCGTGATCTTTCCGGTTCTTGCGACCCAGGCACTGTGCGCGAAATAAAATATCAAAATATTCTGACCCACAGACACTTTTTTCTGCGATTTGCCTGTTGACGCCCTTTTTGACCGCGCATAATGTCCCCAAACGCAAAGAAAGGGCCTTTTGGTCAATGACACCTCTAGTCGTCATCGTCGGAGACACGCGCATGGGCCGGTAACGGAATTCCACAACCATCCCCATGCGCCCCCGAAACCCGGGGGCTTTTTTTTGCTTGAATGAAACCGACAACGCGGAGCACGCGGATATGACACGTCAAATGACCGGAGCGAAAATGGTCGTGCAGGCCCTGATAGATCAGGGTGTGGACACGGTATTCGGATACCCCGGAGGGGCTGTGCTGCCGATCTACGACGAGGTCTTTCAGCAGAATTCGATCAAGCACATCCTCGTGCGCCACGAACAGGGCGCGGTGCATGCCGCCGAAGGCTATGCGCGCGCCACGGGCAAGCCCGGCGTCTGCCTTGTGACCTCGGGGCCCGGTGCGACCAATGCGGTGACCGGTTTGACCGACGCGCTGATGGATTCGATCCCGATCATCGTGCTGACCGGGCAGGTTCCGACCTTCATGATCGGGTCCGATGCCTTTCAGGAGGCCGATACCGTCGGCATCACGCGGCCCTGCACAAAGATGAACTGGCTGGTCAAGGATACCGAACACCTGTCCGACACCATCCATCAGGCGTTCCACATCGCCACCGGCGGGCGCCCCGGCCCGGTTCTGGTCGATATTCCCAAGGACGTGCAGTTCGCGACCGGCACCTATACCGAAAAAGCCAAGGCGCGCGTGTCGCATTACCAGCCCAAGGTCAAAGGCGACATCGCCGTCATCACCGCGCTTGTCGAAGCCATGGAACAGGCGGAACGCCCGTTGTTCTACACCGGCGGCGGCGTGATCAATTCCGGCCCGAAGGCCAGCGCGCTGTTGCGCGAACTGGTGGACGCGACCGGATTTCCGATCACCTCGACCCTGATGGGCCTGGGCAGCTACCCGGCGTCCGGCGACAAATGGTTGGGCATGTTGGGGATGCACGGGCTGTATGAGGCCAACCTTGCGATGCACGGTTGCGATCTGATGATCAATATCGGCGCGCGCTTCGATGACCGCATCACCGGACGCATCGCCGATTTCAGCCCCGGCTCGGCCAAGGCGCATATCGATAT
>CAYGPT010000016.1:0-421 GCA_964351755.1 uncultured Rhodobacterales bacterium
GAACGCGCACAACGCGGCATCGTCTACATCGACGAGGTCGACAAGATCACGCGCAAGTCCGAAAACCCCTCGATCACCCGTGACGTGAGTGGCGAAGGCGTTCAGCAGGCGCTGCTGAAACTGATGGAGGGGACCGTGGCAAGTGTTCCGCCGCAGGGCGGGCGCAAGCATCCGCAACAGGAATTCCTGCAAGTGGACACGACGAACATCCTGTTCATCTGCGGCGGAGCCTTTGCGGGTCTCGACAAGATCATCGCGGCGCGGGGCAAGGGCTCGGCTATGGGTTTTGGCGCTGATGTGCGTGACAACGATGCGCGCGGGGTCGGCGAAATCTTTACCGATCTCGAACCCGAGTATTTGCTGAAGTTCGGCCTGATCCCCGAATTCGTCGGCCGTCTGCCGGTGCTTGCCACGCTTTAGG
>CAYGPT010000016.1:431-57093 GCA_964351755.1 uncultured Rhodobacterales bacterium
TCACCATCCTGACCCAGCCCAAGAACGCGCTGGTCAAACAGTACCAGCGACTGTTCGAGCTTGAGGATACCGTGCTGACCTTTACCGAGGATGCGTTGGCGGCGATTGCAAAAAGGGCGATCGAACGCAAGACGGGTGCGAGGGGCCTGCGCTCCATCCTCGAAGATATTCTGCTGGACACCATGTTCGAATTGCCGGGTTTGGACTCGGTGACCGAAGTCGTCGTGAACGAAGAAGCGGTGATGTCGGATGCGGCCCCGCTGATGATCCATGCAGATGCGGAAAAAGAATCCGCAACGGCTGGCTAAGCCACAGACACGTGCAAGGCGCACCAGTGGTGTGCCGTCGCCCACAGGACACTGCCTTATGATCAGACGCATCCATTCGGGCGGTGATTTCGAGCCCAAGATCGGCTATTGCCGCGCCGTCGTCGCAGGCGGCTGGGTCCATGTCGCCGGCACGGTAGGGCAGGGCGACACGGTCACTGACCAGTGCCGCGCGGCACTTGGAACCATCCACAAGGCTCTGCAAGAGGCGGGGGCAGACTGGGCCGATGTGGTGCGAGTCACCTATATGCTGCCAGACCCGACCGAATTCGAACCCTGCTGGCCCATTCTGTCCGATACATTCGGGGTCAACCCGCCTGCGGCCACAATGATTTCCTGCGCGCTGATCGACCCCAAATACCGGATCGAGATCGAGGTGACTGCGCTGCTGCCCGCCTGATCGGGCACCCGCGCCCGCATGTCCACTGGACGCCGCCACCCCGATGCGGCATAGACAAATGAAAGCTTCGGAGGCGACAGATGGGCATTCTCAACACTTTGCTGCGGGCCGTGACATGGTGGAACGGCCAGACGCTGAACACGCAGTTGTTCACATGGCGCAAAGGCGTGAAGGTGGGCGAAGATGGGCAAGGCAACATCTTTTACAAAACACATGATGACGCCAAACGCTGGGTGATCTTCAACGGTGAGGCAGAGGCGAGCCGCGTGGACCCCGAATGGCACGGCTGGCTGCACCGCACGTGGGACGAGCCGCCCACCGACAAACCGCTCAAGCGCAAGACCTGGGAAAAACCACACCAGCCCAACCTGACTGGCACGGCCATGGCCTATGCCCCCGCCGGGTCGATCCGGCGCGCCGACCCCGCGGACCGCTCCGACTACGAAGCATGGACCCCCGAATAAGGCCCTCCGAGATGCGCGAAAACACCACCGAAGTGCTGGTTGGCGGCGTCGTTCTGGCCGCTGCCATCGGATTTGCGATATATGGCGCGCAAGTGGCGGGCCTTGGCAATTCGGGTGCCGCGACGTACCCGCTGACGGCCAGCTTCCGCAGCCTGGAAGGCGTGAATGTGGGCACGGACGTGCGCCTTGCTGGCGTCAAGGTCGGCACGGTGACGGATGTGGCCCTCAACCCCGAAACCTATCGCGCCGACACCGTGGTGTCGCTGCGCAGCACGACACAAGTGCCAGATGACAGCGCCATCATCATCAGCTCCGAAGGGCTGCTGGGGGGCAGTTTCGTCGAAATCGTACCTGGCGGCTCGCCTTTTTATTTTGGGCCGGGGGACGAGATCGTGGACACACAAGGGGCGGTAAGCCTGATTTCTCTGCTGCTGAAATTCGTCTCCGGTGGAGAGGCCGAATGACACGTCGTCTGACGGCGACGATCGTTGCCAGCACGCTTACGATCGCCAGCGTATCCCATGCCCAGCAAGAGACCGAGAAAGCCACGGGCGCCGTGCTGCGCGGCCTCGACAAATTCAGCGGCAAGGTGGTCGATATCGAACTACCCGCCGGGCGCACCGCCCGGTTTCAGCGGCTCAATATCACGCTGACCGAATGCCGCTATCCCGCAGGCAACCCTTCGGGCAACGCCTATGCCGGAGTGCAGATCACCGAAACCGGGCGCGAGGGCGTTGTGTTTTCCGGCTGGATGATCGCGTCGGCCCCCGCCCTCAGTGCAATGGATCATCCGCGCTATGACATCTGGGTCATGCGCTGCACCACCTCGTGAAGGGTGGCAACCGGCGTGTCGGTGAAGCGCCCAGAGCGTCCCAGCGCAACCTTCAACTGACGATGATAATCTTGCCGGTGGATTTCGATGGCCCCAAGGCTGGACAGGTGCGGGGTCAGAAACTGCGTGTCAAATAGCGTAAAATCGGTGCGGATCAGGTGATCGACCGCCCCCGCCAGTGCCATTTTTGACGCGTTGGTGCGGCGCGAAAACATGCTTTCCCCGAAGAACGCAGCCCCCAGTGTCACACCGTAGACACCGCCGACCAACTGCGCGCCCTCCCAAATCTCGACCGAGTGGGCGTGGCCCATGTCGTGCAGTCCCATGTAAAGGTTATGGATTTCCGAGTTGATCCACGTGTCTGCCCGATCCGCACAGCCGTTGAGGACGCCTTCGAAATCCATGTCCAGTTGCAGTGTCCAGTCCGTGCGCCGCATGTCTCGCGCCAGCGAGCGCGACATGTGGAACCCCTCCAGCGGCAGCACGCCACGCATGCGCGGATCGACCCAGAAAATGTCCGGGTCGTCGCGCGATTCCGCCATCGGAAAGATGCCCGCAGCATATCCCTGCAACAGCAGATCCGGCGTAAGGGAGGGTTTCGTCATGCATTCACCTTGCCCGCGCACCTCGCGGGGTTGCCAGAACAGTAATCGGCGGGCTAATCCGAACCAACCCCGCACAGCAAGGTTTCGGCATATTGGCTTTTTTCGACTTCATCACGACACTGCCCGGATATTCCAGTGACTCCAATGACATGCTGCGACTGAATCGGCGCCATTTGATGCTTGTAGTTCCGTTTGCAAGTGATTTGCGCGGCGTGCGTGTGCTTGATCTGGGGGCACATGATGGCCGTTGGGCCTATGCCCTGGCAGCAGCGGGCGCGGCCGAGGTCGTGGGCGTTGAGGCGCGCGGCCATCTGATCGCGCGATACGCCGCTTTTCCGCAGGCCCCGTTCAAGGACAAGGTGCGGCTGGTCGAGGGCGATCTGTTCGAAACGTTGGACAGGTATATCGCGCAGGGCGAAACGTTCGATGTGGTCACGTTGTTTGGTATTTTCTACCACATCATGGATCATATGCGCCTGTTGTTGATGATCCGCAGGCTGGGGGCGCGCCTTGTTCTGGTGGACAGTGAATTCACGCATGCCAAAGGTGCGACGATCACACTGGTGCGCGAGGATACGGGCAAGGACCTGAACGCTGCTCCACAGCACGAGGGTCAGTCGCAGGCCATTGTCGGTATTCCGTCGATCACGGCGATGGAAAAGCTGGCGCAGGCCGCAGGCTTTGCCGTGGGATGGGACGATGCGGCGGCCCGGTTCGGGTCGGACACGACGGGACTGCATGACTATTTCCGCGAGGGCAACAAGCGCCGCGCGTTCTGTGCGCTGCGCTTGCGCTGATCAGGCGACGTGCGTTTCCAGCCAGTGTTCCAGCCAGTGGATGTTGTAATCCCCGGTGTGGATGTCCTTTTCGCCAAGCAATTGTCCGAACAGCGGCACAGTGGTGTCCACACCGTCGATGATCAATTCGCCAAGCGCTCGGTTCAACCGCGCCAGCGCCTCGGACCGGTCGCGCCCGTGTACGATCAGTTTGCCGATCAGGCTGTCGTAATAGGGCGGGATGGAATAGCCATCATAAAGCGCCGAGTCCATCCGAACGCCCAGTCCGCCCGGGGCGTGGTACTGCGTTATGCGCCCCGGAGAGGGCGAGAAGTTGGGCAGTTTTTCCGCGTTCAGTCGCACCTCGATCGCGTGGCCGTTGATGGTCAGGTCATCCTGATGGAAAGACATATCAAGGCCAGATGCCACGCGGATCTGTTCGCGCACAAGGTCGACCCCGAAAATCGCCTCCGTTACCGGATGTTCGACCTGCAGGCGTGTGTTCATCTCGATGAAAAAGAACTCGCCCTTTTCGTAAAGGAATTCAATGGTGCCCGCGCCGGTATAATTTATCGCGGCCACGGCGTCGGCGCAGACCTTGCCGATCTTGGCCCGCTCTTCGGGCGAAATGCAGGGGCCGGGGGCCTCTTCGAACACTTTCTGGTGGCGACGTTGCAGCGAACAATCCCGCTCGCCCAAGTGTACCGCGCGCCCCTTGCCGTCGCCGAAAACCTGAATTTCGATGTGGCGCGGTGTGGTCAGGTACTTTTCGATATAGACTTCGTCATTGCCGAAGGCCGCCTTGGATTCCGAACGCGCAGTCATGAATGCGCGCTCCATCTCGTCGGCAGTCTGGGCGACTTTCATGCCGCGTCCGCCGCCGCCGGCGGTCGCCTTGATGATGACGGGATACCCCATTGAGTCGCCAAGCGCGCGGGCTTCGTCAAGCGTGGCCACACCTCCGTCCGATCCGGGCACGCACGGCACGCCAAGCGCCTTCATCGTGTCCTTGGCCGTGATCTTGTCACCCATCACGCGGATATGTTCGGCTGTGGGGCCGATGAAAGTCAGCCCGTGATCCTCGACGATCTGCACGAATTGCGCGTTCTCGGACAGGAACCCATAACCGGGGTGGATCGCCTCGGCCCCGGTGATTTCGCAGGCCGAAATGATGGCCGGAAAGCTCAGATAGGATTGCGCGGAACTGGGTGGGCCGATGCAGACGGATTCGTCGGCCATGCGCACGTGCATGGCATCCGCATCGGCGGTGGAGTGAACTGCCACGGTCGCAATGCCCATTTCGCGGGCCGCACGGATGACCCGCAGGGCGATTTCGCCCCGGTTGGCAATCAGGATTTTATTGAACATGGTCAGCCCCCCTATTCGAGGATGACCAGAGGCGCGCCAAATTCGACAGCTGCCCCGTCATCGACGAGGATGCGCTTGACCGTCCCTGCGCGCGGCGCGGGGATGTGGTTCATGGTTTTCATGGCTTCGACGATCAACAGCGTGTCGCCTTCTTCGACGCTTTGGCCGACTTTGATAAAAGCGGGCGCGCCGGGTTCGGCTTGCAGATAGACGGTGCCGACCATGGGCGAGGGCACAGCGCCCGGATCGTCTGCAGGGTCGGAGGAGGCAGTAGCCACAATCCCCTGAGCTTGCGCAGGGGGCGCCGCAGGCGCGGCGGGCGCGGGGGCCATACTGAACGTCTGGGCCGACACGTGCTGCCCCATGTGGCGCGACACGCGCACGTTCAGGCTGTCATCTTGTCCATATTCGCGTTTGACCTGCAGTTCGGTCAGATCGTTTTCGCGCAGAAGTTCCGCCAGTGCCTGAATAAAGGCGACATCCGCGTCGTGATTGCTCTTGCTCATTCTTGTCCTCAACCGATTGGCACTGTCATGCACGCCGTAATTGCGTTGGCCCGCTTATAGCCGGGGAACGCCTGAGTGAAAAGCGTCGTTGATTGCCAAGGTTCAGCCGCCTGCAATGCGGCAGGGGCCACATGCAAAAGCGCCGCCCATCCTGCGATCAGGTTGGGCGGCGTTCAAAACAGACAGCTATCCGAGCCTCAGAACAGAAGGAAGTCGTCCGCATCCAAGGATCCGTTTGCGACGCCCAGCAAGGTCAGGATGTTGCCCTGTCCGTTGTCAAAGGTGTTGCCGGCCGCCTGAAGTGCCGCCCCAAGATCGATTTGAGCGGTGCCGGAGTCGTAGGTTATGAAGTTGACCAGCGTGTCGAAGTCCAGGTCGGCAGGGTCACGGATTTCGATCAGATCACCCTCGCGGAAATCAACGATCGTGTCATTTCCGATGCTGTTGGCAAAGGCGTTGAACACGAACACATCGCCCCCGGACCCCCCGATGAGCCTGTCATCGCCGCGTCCGCCGATGATCCGGTCCTCACCGGTGCCACCTCTGAGAGTGTCATCGCCGTTCCCGCCATTCAACACATCCTTGCCGGCGTTGCCATTCAGCTCATCGTCGCCATTGCCACCGCGCAAGACATCCTTGTTGTTGCCGCCGGAAATGCGGTCATCCCCGTTGTGGCCGTTCAGTTCGTCATTGCCCGCACCGCCAAAGATAACGTCGTTGTTGGCCCCCGCGAAAACCGTGTCGTTGCCATTGCCGCCATAAATGCTGCCAAAATGAAAAACGTCCGGGTTGTCGAAATTATCGAATTCGGACAGGGGGGTTATAGCTGCATAGAAATCGTTGCCATTTCCAAGGTACACGTTTTCCATCACCGACGCATTCAGCACCGTGTCATCGCCAGAGCCCATATAGACGTTGCCGAAGATGTCGCTGAACCCTTCAAGTCCAAAGGCGGTGGGGTTGTCGTTGATAAAGAAGTCGTCGCCTGCGCCCATTCGCACGTCGCCAAAGATCAGGCCGACATTGACCACCAGGTTCTGGCCCCTGTTCATCTGGATGCCGCCGTCGATAAACCCGGCATTCAGCACGATGTTGGCATTTGTTCCGAACAGCCCGATGGCATTGGTCGCATTGCCGGCGAGAACGGACCCGTTGGATCCGATCAGAACAGCAGCGAACCCATCGCCGCCGCCCACGATACCATTGGCGACTTCTCCATCGACCAAGGCGACAGTGTTTTCTGTGCCAAAAAACAATGCGTTTTCAAACCCGAAGGTTGGCACTGAGACCAAAGTGAAGTCATCGCCGCTGAATATGACCTCCGGGTAGTCCGCCCGGCCGGATACGAGAAATTCGAAGTCGCTGATTGTGGCTGTCGTTGAAATTGGCATGCAAGTGTCCCCCAGTGAACATGCCTTAAATTTGCCTTAATTCCGCAGCGCAAGCCAGAGTATTCGGTAGCCGTTTCGCAATTGGAAACATTGTGCGGAATTCCGGGTGATAAAAACAAAAGCAGGGCGCGGAGCCCTGCTTTTTTGATCTTTAATACCGAAACTTCCCGTATTGCGGGAGGCCTTGTGTTTCCTCTCGGGAAACGGGTGTCAAATCGCGAGGTATTCCGCGCGCAATTCGGCGTTTTCCAGAACTTCTGCGGCCGTTCCGTCGAAAACGATTCCGCCAGTGTCCAGAATAACCGCCCGATCCGCCAGTTGCAGTGCGCGCACGGCGTTTTGTTCCACAAGGATGGTCGTGATTCCCTGTTCCTTGATGATGGCGAGCGTCTTTTCGATCTCGTCCACGATGACGGGGGCCAGACCCTCGTAGGGTTCGTCCAGCAGCAGCACTTTGATGTCGCGTGCCAGCGCACGGGCCACGGCGAGCATCTGCTGCTCTCCCCCGGAAAGGGTCGTGCCTTCCTGCGTGCGCCGCTCGCCCAGACGCGGGAACAGGTCGTATAGCCGTTCGATCGACCAGCCGATGGGCGGGGCGATCTGGGCCAGCTTCAGGTTCTCTTCGACCGTGAGGCCGGGGATGATGCGGCGGTCTTCGGGGACAAGGCCCAGACCAGCCTGGCTGGCCTGATGGCTGGTCATCTTGTGGAGTGGCTGATGGTCGAGCCAGATTTCACCGCGCGTGACGAGCGGTGATCCGATCCGCGCGATGGAACGCAAGGTCGAGGTCTTGCCTGCCCCGTTACGCCCGAGCAGGGCAACGATTTCGCCCTCGTGCACGTTAAAGCTGACGCCTTGCACGATGTAGCTTTCGCCGTAGTAGGCGTGCATGTCCCAAACGCTCAGGAAGGCAGGTGCTGTCTGGGCCTGATTGGCGTTCTTGGAAAAGTCCGGTTTGACGTTCATTGCGGTGTCCTCGATTTTGCAGCGTCGGTGGGCAAATTGCCCACCCTACGCGAGGCGTTGGAGAAGGGTGGGCGAATTGCCCACTTATGCTGCGTCCTGCGTTTCGCCCAAGTACGCTTCGCGCACTTTGGGGTGGCCCTTGATCTTGTCCGGCGTGTCCTCGACCAGCGGCGTGCCTTGCGCCAGCACCGTGATCCGTTCAGCCAGCGAAAACACCACATGCATGTCGTGTTCGATGATGGCGATGGTGATGTCGCGTTCGTCCTTGATCTGCTTCAGCAGGTCGATGGTATTGTTGGTATCGGCCCGCGCCATGCCAGCCGTGGGTTCGTCCAGCAGCAAAAGGCGGGGTTCCTGGCTTAGGCACATCCCGATCTCAAGCCGCCGCTTGTCCCCCCGGCTCATCGAGGCGGCGTGCATGTTGCGCTTGTCGATCATCTTCATCTCTTCGAGCATATATTCGGCCCGGTCGATCATCTCGCGATCCTTCAGCATGCTGGCAAAGGCGTTGGGCGTGAACGCTCCGTCCCGCTTGGCAAAGCAGGGGATCAGCATGTTTTCCAGCACGCTCAGGTCGCCAAAAATTTCCGGTGTCTGGAACACGCGGGAAATGCCCATCTGGTTGATCTCGTGGGGTTTGCGGCCCAGCACGGATTTGCCGTCGAACATGACCGACCCCGTATCCGGGATCAGCTTGCCCACAAGGCAGTTCAGCAGTGTGGACTTGCCCGCCCCGTTCGGCCCGATGATCGCGTGCACGGTGTTTTCCGCGACGCTCAGGTTCACGTTGTTCAGCGCCTGCAGGCCACCGAACCGTTTTCCGACGTTCTTGACTTCGAGAATACTCATCATCCGGTTCCTTACTCTGCGGGTGTCGTTTTGCCGTCCGGCGTGTCCGAGCTGGGTTTCTTGCGCTTGAACAGGCCTGCAATGCGTTGGCCACCTTCGACCAGACCACCCGGCAGGAAGATCACGACCAGCATAAAGATCAGCCCCAGCGTCAAGTGCCAGCCCTTGCCGATGAACGGATAGACCAGCGCCACAAGCAAATCCTCGATCCCGTCAGGCAGGAAGGCGAACCATTGATGCAGGATGGTTTCGTTGATCTTGGACATGATGTTTTCCATGTACTTGATCATTCCCGCCCCAAGGACAGGGCCGATCAGCGTGCCGGCCCCGCCGAGGATCGTCATCAGCACAACCTCGCCGCTGGCGGTCCAGAACATGCGTTCGGCACCCACTTGCGTGTCCATGGCGACCATCAGACCACCGGCAAGACCCGCATACATTCCGGAGATCACGAAAGCCGCCAGAGTGTAGGGTTTGGAATTCAGCCCGGTATAGTTCATGCGCTGCTGGTTGGATTTGATCGCCCGCAGCATCATCCCGAAGGGCGAGTTGAAGATGCGGATGGCGACATAAAAGCTTGCCAGCATCGCGACCGCCGCGACATAGTAGCCCGCGTTGAATGTAAACAGCCACGTACCCACGGACCATTCAAAGCTGGACCCCATGTCCAGACCGAAAAGGTTGGCACCGGGCCGCTCCCCCGCACCTAGAGCGCCGTCAAGAATGCGCGGGTCGTCCAGTTTGGGCTGAAGGCCGGTTTCACCGCCCGTGATCGGGGTCAGCACGGAATAGGCCAACGCATAGGACATCTGCGCAAAGGCCAGCGTGAGGATCGAAAAGTAGATGCCCGAGCGGCGCAGGCTGATCCATCCCACCAGCAGCGCAAACAGGCCTGCGATGGTGATCGACACAATGATCGCCGGGATGATGTTCATCGTCAGCAATTTCATCATCCACATCCCCGCATAAGATCCGACACCCAGAAAGGCGGCATGACCGAAGCTGAGGTAGCCGGTGAGGCCAAAGAGGATGTTGAACCCGATGGCGAAGATGCCGAAGATCACGAACCGCTGCATCAGGTCGGGGTAGCCCGCGTTAAACTGTGCCATGCCCGAGCCTTCGGGGAAGGGGTTGAGCAGGAATGGCGCCAGCATCGTCAGTATCGCGACGAGGACAAGCAGCTTCGTGTGTTTTTTATCGAGACCAAGCATGGGTTATTCCTCCATCACGCCTTTGCGGCCCATCAGACCCCGTGGGCGGGTGAGCAGAATGATAATTGCGACCAGATAAATGATGATCTGGTTGATGCCGGGCAGGAATTCGAGCACTTCGCGCATCGACGCAAAACTCTCAAGAATACCAAGCAGGAAACCGGCCAGCACCGCGCCGGGCAGGCTGCCCATGCCCCCGACGACGACCACCACAAAGCTTAGCACAAGGAAATCCATCCCCATGTGGTAATTGGGCGAATTGATGGGGGTGTACATCACACCTGCCAATCCCGCGACGGCGGCGGCCAGTCCGAACATGAGTGTAAAGCGTTTGTCGATGTTGATGCCAAGCAGCTGCACGGTTTCACGGTCCGCCATCCCGGCCCGCACCACCATGCCGAACGTGGTGAATTGCAAAAAGACGAACACAGCGCCGATGACCACAGCCGCAAAGGCGAAATAGACCAGCCGCCAGTACGGATAGATGATCGTATTGGGATCAAAGCCAAGGGCCGCGCCAAAGTCGAACGAGCCGCGGAACGCATCAGGGGCGGGCGTCGGAATCGGGTTGGCTCCGTAGTAATACTTGATGATCTCTTGCAGCACGATCGCCAGGCCAAAGGTCACAAGGATTTGGTCAGCGTGGGGGCGTTTGTAGAAGTGCTTGATCAAGCCACGCTCCATCAGCACGCCGATTCCGATCATGACTGGAATGGCAAAAAGGATCGAGATGGGAACCGCCCAGTCAATGATCGCATCACCGCCTGCTTTCCCGAAAATGTCATATAGATAGGGGACTTCCACTTTGAGCGGGTTGCCCAGAAAATCTGTTTGGGTCTCGTCGATGACCGTGTGGCTCCATTGCAGGATACGGCTGAGCGTGACAGCACAGAACGCACCGATCATGAACAGTGCGCCATGGGCGAAATTGACCACGCCGAGCGTGCCAAAAATCAACGTCAGACCCAGCGCAATCAGCGCATAGGCAGAGCCTTTGTCGAGTCCGTTGAGAATTTGAAGGATGATCGCGTCCATCGGTCTGACCCTTGGTTTGAGCAGTAAGTGCCGCGTCGCCCATGGGGCGGGGCAGGATTGGGTGGGCAACTTGCCCACCCATGGTTTCAAAGGCTTACGCGCCCGGGTTGCAGGCACCCAGCTCGCCGCCAAAGATGGACGCGTCATACGTCACCTGGCTGACCGGCGTGATTTCGACGATTTCCAGAAGGTCGAATTCGGATGTCGGGTTTTCTTTACCCTTCACGACCAGCACGTCCTTGAAGCACTGGTGGTCTTCGCCGCGATACAGCGTCGGGCCGTTGCCCATGCCGTCGAATTCGAAGTCCTTGAGCGCCTCGCCAACCGCACATGGGTTGAACGACCCGGCCCGTTCGACGGCGTCCGCATACAGCAGGGCCTGAACGTAGCACGTGTGCGCCGCCTGACTGGGCGGGAAGCCGTACTTGGTGCCGAAGGACTGCACGAACTGCTTGGAGCCTTCGTCCTGCAGCGACCAGTGCCAGTTTGTGGACCCGAAGATGCCTTTGACGTTGGCTCCGGCACCTTTGGCCATCAGGCGCGAATAGAGCGGAACGACGATTTCGAAGTTCTTGCCGTTCACCATGCGGTCACGCAGGCCGAACTGAACAGCGTTGGTCAGCGAGTTCACCATGTTCCCGCCGTAGTGGTTCAGAACCAGAACGTCGGCATCCGACTGCAACACAGGCGCGATGTAAGAGCTGAAGTCGGTCTGTGTCAGCGGCGTCAGGACCGAGGCGACTGTTTCCCAGCCCATGGCTTCGGTCGATGTGCGCACGGCCTCTTCTGTGGTGTAACCCCAGTTGTAGTCCGCTGTCAGGTGATAGGCCTTGCGGTCCGTGCCGTAATTGTTGGCCAGAACGGGGGCAAGGGCGGCTCCGGTCATGTAGGAGTTGAAGAAGTGACGAAAGCCGTTGGCCTTCTTGTCCTTGCCGGTTGTGTCGTTGGAGTGGGTCAGACCGGCCATGAAGATCACGCCTGCCTCCTGGCACAGCGCCTGCACGGCCACGGCCACACCCGAGGACGAGCCGCCCGTGATCATCACGGCGCCGTCTTTTTCAATCATGGAACGGGCCGACGCGCGTGCGGCGTCTGATTTGGTCTGCGTGTCACCTGTGACGTATTCCACTTTCTTGCCCAGGATACCGTTGCCCTGCAGGGCTTTGGACGAGAACGTGTTCATCAGACCACCGTCGCCGCCGCCGTTCAGGTGCTCGACCGCCAGTTCATAGGCGCGCAACTCGTCCGCGCCTTCGTCCGCATAGGGGCCTGATTGCGGTACGTTGAAACCCAGTGTCACGGTGGACCCGGTAGGCTCGTTCGTGAACGCGGCCGCGGATTGTGCAGTAAAGATCGTCGGAGCGGCAAAACCAGCACCGGCAATCGCGCCGGTTTTGATGAGGCCGCGGCGAGTCAGGTTCATCTTGGACATGAAAATCCTCCCATTTGTTGAAATGCGCGTTCCCGAACGTCGGCGCGGGGCCGCGCGGCACCTTTTGATGCAAATACGTTATGGGGGGAAGACTGAAAATTACGCAATAAACCCCTTGTTTTTATCACTTATTTTGTAAACATATACACAGAGAGAGCTTACGGTTTGTAAATTTTCTTATGTTGCAGCGCAGAAACACGTTGAAAAAGCTGGCAAACAGACAAGGAACGGCACCATGCGCGAAGCACTGACAGGAACCCGCATCCGCGAACGCCGTGTCATGGCCGGGGCAAAACAGTCCGACCTTGCGCGCCAGATCGGCATTTCCGCCTCCTACCTCAATCTGATCGAACACAATCGGCGCAGAATCGGTGGCAAACTGCTGCTGGATATCGCCGCCGCCCTCGGAGTCGAGATGTCGGCCCTGACCGAAGGGGCCGAGGCCACGCTGGTCGCCACCTTGCGCGAAGTCGGTGGGGGGGCCGGGATGGCGCAGGGCGAATTGGACCGGGTCGAGGATTTCGCGGGCCGCTTTCCGGCATGGGCCGCCGCCCTTGCGCGCGCCCATCGCAAGGTCGCCGATCTGGAACATACCGTCGAGGTCCTGAGCGACCGGCTGGCACACGATCCCGATCTTGCCGCCTCGGTGCATGAGGTGCTGTCCACTGCCGCCTCGATCCGCGCCACCGCCTCGATCCTCGCGCAGGACAAGGATCTGGACGCCAAGTGGCGCGATCGTTTTCACGCCAATATAGACGCCGACAGCCGCCGTCTTGCGGACAGTTCCAAAACCCTTGTCGGGTTTCTGGACGCCGAAACCGGCGAGGCGGCGGTGACCGGAACGCCGCAGGACGAGGTCGAGGCGTTTCTTGAGGCGCATGATTATGCCTTTCCCGATCTCGAAGCCGGGCAGGCCGATATCGCCACGCTGATCGACGACGCACCGCATCTGACATCGGTGGCTGCCCGCCACATCGCCCACGGTGTGCTGGAGCGGATCCAGGCAGACAGCGCGCGCCTGCCGCTGCCGGAATTGGGCACAGCACTGCACGACATCGGCCTCGACCCGCCAGCGCTGGCCCAGCGGTTCCGCGTCAATGTTTCCTTCGTGCTGCGGCGACTCGCGGCGATGCCCGAGCTTGGCTACGGCCTTGTGGTGGCGGACCGGTCGGGTAGCCTTCTGTTTCGCAAGGGTGCGAAGGGGTTCTCGATCCCGCGCTACGGGGCGGCCTGTCCGCTCTGGACGCTGTTCCAAGCCCTGGGCCTGCCGGGGCAGGTGTTGTATCAGCGGGTGCAGATGCCGGGGCGGGACGCGGCGCAGTTCGACTGTTATGCGGCAGCCGAAACCATCGGTCATCTGGCCCTGAACGCCCCGCCGCTGGTGCAATCGACCATGCTGGTTGTGCCTGTTTTGGGGGGCGAGAACGGAACCACCGCCAAGCCCCTCAATGTCGGACCGGCCTGCCGCATTTGCGCCGTCAACGACTGCGCGGCACGACGTGAACCCTCGATCCTCAGCGACGGCTTCTGAGATTTTGACAGACTCTGAAAATCGGCACATACTCAAGTTGACCGGAGGGGGGCGAACGCCCGCGCGGTCGCGCCAGGGGGAGGGGTCGCACCATGGGCAAGCACGTTCTGCTTGTCGAGGACGAGATCAATATTATCGAAGCCATCCGTTTTCTGCTGACCCGCGAGGGCTGGCATGTGGATACCCATTCGAACGGAGCCGATGCTGTTGAGCGTATCCGGGAAACACGACCGGATCTTGTCGTCCTTGACCATATGCTGCCCGGCAAGAGCGGCCTTGATATCCTGACCGAATTGCGCGCCGACCCGGCGTTCCAGACCCTGCCGGTGCTGATGCTGACTGCGCGTGGGCAAGCGCGCGACCGTGAACAGGCCGAAAAGGCCGGGGTCAGCCGCTTCATGACCAAACCATTTTCCAATACCGAGGTCGTCGCCGCAGTGCGCGATCTGGTGCAGTTGGCACAATGAGCGGGCCGGGTTTGCCTCCGGTTTTCCTTGAGCGGCACAGCTATCGCCGCCGCCGGATAATGGATGCGTTGCGCATTCTGCCGATGGTGGGAATGCTGCTTTGGCTGTTTCCACTGTTCTGGCCCACAGGCCCCGAGGGGCCGGGCGCGCCCGATCCCATGATGCTGTCAGATGCGGTCACTTATGTTTTCGCGGTTTGGCTGATCTTGATCGGTTCGGCTCTTGCCTTGTGGTGGGCTCTGCGCCCCGGGATCGACGCGGGCGAGGATGCACGCCCGCGCAACAAAAGCTGATGGCGTCCGTCAATCAACTGATCGGCGTCAGCCTCGCCTATGTCACCTTTCTGTTCGCCATCGCCTTTTTTGCCGAACGTGCTGCGGCGCGCGGGCGGGGCGGGTGGTTGCGATCCCCGCTGGTCTACACGCTGTCACTGTCGATTTATTGCACCGGATGGACGTTTTACGGCGCGGTCGGTTATGCCGCCCGGTCGGGGATGGAGTACGTCACGATCTATCTTGGCCCGAGCCTTGTGATGATCGGTTGGTGGTGGGCGCTGCGCAAGCTGGTGCGGGTGGGGCGCGTGCATCGCGCCACGTCCGTAGCCGACCTGATTTCCGCCCGTTTTGGCAAATCCAACCTTCTGGCCATCGTCGTAACGGTGATGGCCGTGGTCGGGGTCACCCCCTACATCGCCCTGCAATTGCAGTCTGTCACCCTGTCACTGTCTATCTTTTCCATGCCCGAGGGGACGGGCAGCCTGAACCAGCTTACCGCCGGGTTCTGGGTCGCCTTCGGCCTTGCCATTTTCACCGTCCTGTTCGGCACGCGGAACCTGAACGCGAACGAGCGCCATGACGGCATCGTCATCGCCATTGCCGTTGAATCCATCGTCAAGCTGGTCGCTCTTCTGGCCGTGGGCATCTTCGTGGTCTGGGGCATTGCGGGCGGCATCGCCCCGATGATGGAGCGTATCGACACGTCGCCCATCGGTACATGGCACATGGATCGCAGCCGCTGGGTTGCCTTGACGGCGCTGTCGGCGGCGGCCTTTCTGACCCTTCCGCGCATGTTTCAGGTGATGGTCGTGGAAAACGAGGACGAGCGGCACCTGCAAATCGCCAGCTGGGCCTTTCCGCTTTATCTGATGCTGATAAGCCTGTTCGTCGTGCCCATCGCGGTGATCGGGCTTGACCTGATGCCCACCGGGTCCAACCCGGACCTGTTCGTACTGACCGTGCCGCTGGCGCAAGGGCAGGTGGGGCTGGCGACGCTCAGCTTTCTGGGCGGGTTTTCGTCTGCCACGTCGATGGTGATCGTGGCCACGCTGGCGTTGTCCACGATGGTGTCGAACCACGTGGTCATGCCTGTGTGGCTCAGCGCGCGCAGTCAGGGCGCGCAGGTGTCGGGTGATGTGCGCAACGTGGTCATCCTGTCCCGGCGCGCCTCGATCCTGATGATCATAGGGCTGGGCTATCTTTATTACCGCTTTTCCGGGGGCGGGGCGGCGCTGGCCGCGATCGGACTGATCTCGTTCACCGGTGTGGCGCAGTTCCTGCCTGCGATGATGGGCGGCATCGTCTGGCGCGGGGCAACTCGCTGGGGTGCGCTGGCGGGGCTGGTGGTGGGCTTTGCGATCTGGATTTACTGCTCGCTCTTGCCCAGTTTCGGCCCCGGCGCGATCCTGTCGGCCGAAATCTTTGAAAATGGGCTGTGGGGCATGAGCTGGCTGCGCCCGCAGGCCCTGTTCGGGATCGAGGGGGTGGATCCCACAGTCCATGCGGTCGCGTGGTCGCTGACATTGAACGTCGCCGCTTTTGTCGCCGTGTCGCTGGTGACCTTTCCCGGACCGCTCGAACGCTTGCAGGGCGCGCAGTTCGTCAACGTGTTCGACCACTCAAGCCAGGCGCAGGGGTGGGATGCGGCCCGCGCCACGTCCGAGGATCTTATGGTCATGACCCAGCGCATCCTTGGCGCGGATGAGGCGCAGACGCTGTTTCGCACCGAGGCGCACCGGCAGGGGCTGACAGGCAACCTGCCCGAACCGACACAAGCCTTCCTGCAGCACCTTGAGCGTGAACTGGCCGCTTCCGTCGGAGCCGCCACGGCCCACGCGATGATCAGCCAGCTTGTGGGCGGGGCGTCCGTTTCGGTGCAGGACCTGATGGCGGTGGCCGACGAATCCGCCCAGATCCTGGAATATTCCAGTCAGCTTGAGGCGAAGTCTGCCGAGCTGAGCCGCACCGCCCGGCAGCTGCGCGAGGCCAACGAGAAACTGACTGCCCTGTCGGTCCAAAAGGACGCGTTTCTGAGCCAGATCAGCCACGAATTGCGCACGCCGATGACCTCGATCCGGTCCTTTTCCGAGATCCTGCGCGACACCGAAGGGATGGGGCAGGTGGAAAAGACGCGCTATGCCTCGATCATCCATGGCGAGGCGATCCGCCTGACCCGCCTGCTGGACGACTTGCTGGACCTGAGCGTGCTGGAAAACGGACAGGTATCGCTGCGCTATGAAACGGGGCGGCTGAATGATCTGCTGGAAAAGGCGATCCTGACGGCGCAGGCGGGCAGCATCCGCAAGATGGACATCCGCCGCCGCCATGTGGATGAGGCGGTCACGCTGACGACCGATCTGGACCGTTTGGGGCAGGTGTTCATCAACCTTATTACCAATGCGCAGAAATATTGCGATGCCGAAACGCCGATGCTCAGCATCTCGGTGCAAAGCGACGGCGCGGATGTCGCAGTGATCTTTGCCGACAATGGCACCGCGATCCCCGAAGCCGCGCGCAACCTGATTTTCGAAAAATTTGCGCGCATCAGCGATCAGGACGGCTCGGGCGCAGGTCTTGGCCTTGCGATCTGCCGCGAAATCATGACGCGGCTGGGGGGCGACATCACTTATGTGCCGGGTGCTGCGGGCAACGCCTTTGCCGTGCATTTGCCCCGGCAAGAGGCGCTGGCAGCGCAGTGATCAAGCCCGCCGGCGCGTTGAAAACTCTCCGTTATAAAGCGGTTGGTAACCAATCCTGCGTAGGTGTTGGCCTGTATTGAAAGGCCGGACATCGGCGGAGGATATGGGCGACACCGAACCAAAGACAGTATTGGGGCGCATTGCAGCCGCCGGAAAGGAAGAGCGCAGGGCCCGTGCCATGACGCTCCAGAAGGCGTTGCGCGTGACCATGGCCAAGGTGGCGGACGCGCTGATGGACCTGCCGATGGCGGTAATCGGCGCCGTCGTGCAGGACGTGGCGGGCGACGATGTCGAGGGTGCGCTCGACCAGTCTGCCCTGCTGTTGCTGCTGGACGGCCCGGCGCGCTGTTCGGGGGCTGCGATGCTCGACCCCATTGTCGTTGGCGGGCTGATCCAGCAACAGACCATCGGTTCTGTTCTGCCCGACTCCGGTCATTCGCGGGCGATGACGCGGACCGATGCGGCGATCTGTGCGCCGCTGATCGATGCGCTGTTCACCCGTGCCGCTCCGATCATGGATGACCCGGACGAGGCGGCGCTGATCGATGGCTTTCAGTTCGGGGCCAAGGCCGAGGACGCGCGCACGCTCGCCATGGCGCTGGATGCCAGCGAATATGTCTGCATCAAGCTGACCCTGGATATTGCGCGCGGCACGCGGCAGGGCGAAATGACTTTGATCCTGCCCACGCTGGTGGCCCGTGCGCAGGCGCATACCACCCCCGAAGACGAGGTCGACGCAGACACAGCACCGAAAGGTCCCGATATCGCCAAGACTGTGATGGCCCTGAACGCCGATCTGGAAATGGTGGTGTGTCGCTTGCAGGTGACGCTGAACACATTGCGCGGGCTGAAACCGGGCCGGACCCTGACCCTGACGCCCGGCGCTTTTCCCAATGTGCAGATCACCACACGCACGGGCCGGGTGCTGGGACGCGGCGTTGTGGGCCATGTGGACGGGGTGCGCGCTGTCAAGCCGCTGCCAGCGCCATCACATGCCACCCAACCGCTGCGCCGCGCCAGCGACAAGTCGAAGGTCGAGATGCCGGAAGTCGAGGTGCTGACATCGACGGGCCGCCGCACGACCGTTCCGCGCGAAGCGGATGTGAGTGATGACGAGCTTGAAGAAGCAATGCGCGCATTGGATGTGACGGTGTCCGGAAAGTATCCGGTGTCTGCCAAGGACACGCCCGAGCCGAAGAAAACTGCGAACAGCGATCGTCGCGCCGACCCTGTGCCCGAACCGGCAGCGCTTGCGGACATGGACGACCTGCCGGACCTCGATGATCTTCCCGACCTTGCGGATCTGCCGGACCTGGACGACTTGCCTGATCTTGAGAACCTGCCTGATCTGGCGATGCAATCTGTGGGGTAGATGCCCGCCGCCCCCGATCCGAAAGACATGTCGACCTTGTAACGCAGCTCCGAACCGGCGGGCGGGAATGCACTATGCTGCGACGGCTTCGTATCAATCCGCTCTGCGGCGTTTGAGCCTTTCAGCCGCGCCTCTTGGCGTCTGCAATAGCATCGAGGGTTGGGCGCATATTGCTCAACTCGTACCCCCCTGCCTGCGCGGCGGACAGGATATCGTCTGTCGCCATCTCGCCTGCTTGCCCCAGACACCATACGATGGTCGAACGTGTTCCGGACGCGCAATAGGCCAGCACCGGGCCTTTGGATGCGTTGATATGATCCATATGCGCCGCCACATTGGGCGGGGTCATGGTCTGGTGCGTCAGGGGCAAGCGGTAAAAAACAAGGCCCGCAGCCTGTGCCGCCGCCTCCAACGCGTCGGCTTGAAAGGGGGGCGGGACCTCTTCATCGGGGCGGTTGCAGATCACGGTTGTGATGCCAGCGGCCGCAATGGCGTTCATGTCGCCCGGATCAATCTGGGGGGCGACGAAATAGGTCGGGGTGATCTGTCTGATATCCATGGGTTTAAGGCTTAAGCGCGTGCGCGCGGGCTGTCCAGTGCGCGCCGCAGGGGCGGGACCGCCCACATGCCCGCCAGCATCGCCGCAAGGAATACGACCCCCTGCCAGCCGCCATAGGTGATCGAGGCCAGCGCTGGTCCGGGACACAGGCCCACAAGGCCCCAGCCCATCCCGAACAGGACGGAGCCGAATATCAGAGGGCGTGTGATTTCAGCGCTTGGCGGGGCAGGGAACGTGCCCCCCGCGACCGGGGTGCGCCCGCGCGTCAGACGCCATGCCAGCAGCATCGGCAGGATGGCCCCTCCCATGACAAAGGCCAGCGTGGGATCCCACGCGCCCACAATGTCAAGGAATCCGCGCACGCGGGTCGTGTCCGTCATGCCCGAAATATGCAGGCCCGCCCCGAACAACGCACCGCTGATCAATGCCAGAACCGCGCGCATCACAGGCCCAGCCCGACGCGCAAGGCGGTGACTGTCATGGCTCCCGCGCCGATATAGAACAGCGTGGCAACCAGCCCGCGCAGCGAAAACCGTGACAGCCCGCACACGCCGTGACCGGACGTACAGCCATTTGCAAACCGCGTGCCCACCCCGACGGCCAGACCGCCAAGGATCAACAACCACAGCTGCGAAGTCGCCTGCGTCGCCACCGTCCAACCACCGATGCTGAGCAGGGCAGGCACGCCGACCAGACCGACAAGAAAGGCGAAAGTGGTGCCACGATCCGACCCTGTACCATCAACCAGCCCACCGACAATGCCGCTGGCGCCCATGATCCGCCCCGTGCCCAGCAGCAGAACCGCGCCACCCGTGCCGATCAACAAACCGCCCAGCAGACCGTAAATCCATGCAATATCCATGATACGCCCCACGTCTAACTTAGAAAGATGCCAACGATCACCAGCATCAAGCCGATCACCGACACGAACAGTGCCGCAAGGTTGCGCGGCAGAACCCGCGCCATCAGCTTGCGCATTTCGTCATCTGACAATTGCGCCCGCCGCGCCCGCCAGACGGTGACAATGCACCACACCAGTCCGATCAGACCCAGCAGCGACAGAGAAGCCCCGCCCCAGATCAGGGCGTCGAAAACGGTCGGTGAGGTGGCGGTTTCCATGGCTGCCGGGCTACATCAGCGCTGCGGACTTGGCAAGCCGAGTTGCCTCTTGCAGGGGGCAAGCCGCGCCGCTATCCAGCGCATTCATTGCCCAGACAGGAGCCGCGCATGTCCGACACGTCCCCCACCGCCGAAACCTACCGCGTCACCGCGGATGAACTGCGCCAGTTCATCGAACGGATCGAACGTCTGGACATGGAGAAGAAGGACCTTGCCGACCAGCAAAAGGAAGTGATGGCCGAAGCCAAGGCGCGGGGCTACGACACCAAGGTGATGCGCAAAGTCATCGCCCTGCGCAAGCGCGACAAGGACGACATCGCCGAGGAAGAAGCGGTGCTGGAAATGTACAAGGAAGCACTTGGCATGCAGTGATTGCGCGCCGTCACAGCTTGTTTTCGGGGCGGTCCCAGATCGGCTCGATCCTAAGCCTTGGCAGGGGAACTCCGCCGCTGGCATTGGCGATCGCGATCTTCAGCGGATTGCCGTTGCGATTGTTGAACAGGGCAAGGGTCGGTTTGCCGCCCTTGATGTGCTTGTCACCCCATTGCATCAACGCGAGGATCGCCGGGACCAGATCCTGGCCCTTTTCCGTCAGCACATAGGCATGGCGCGTGCGGCTCGCGCCGTCGCGATAGGGTTGTTTGGTGGCCAAACCGTTTTCAACGATCCGCAACAGCCGCCCCGACAGCACCGATTTAGGGATGCCGATATCGGCCTGGATGTCCGCAAATCGGGTCACACCGAAAAACAGTTCGCGCAGGATCAGCCATGTCCAGCGATCAGGCACCATGTCGAGGGCCAACGTGGCCCCGCACTGTTCCATCGGCACAGGGCTGGTTCGGATGGGGTCTGTTTCAGGATTGGGCATTTGGAGTCCGAAGGATCAACTTGTGGAATGAAGCCAAGAGCGTAGCGTGGGACGGCGTGCGGGACCAGACAAAACAGTATGGGTACCCCGCAACGCGCGTCGGATGCTGAAGGCGCAGGCAGTGTCAGGGGCCGTCATCGCGCCACTCGCGACAATGCCGCCATTCTCCAGTGCCGCGTGCAACCAGGTCAATCCGGACCTGGTCAGGGCGCCAGAAACGTCACACCGGGAATGCGCGAAACAACGTGGAGGTCTTCTTCGTAAAGCTCGGTGATGGTATCGATATCGGCTTCGGTCCAGCCGGGGGCGTCCAGTTCTTCCTCGATTTCGTCCTCGATTGCGAATTTGTCCAGAAAGGCCGAAATCACCCGCCGTTTCTGCATTTCGGTCATCGTGGGATGGGCTTTGAGGTAGGTGCGAAACCGTTGCATGCCTTCCTTGGACATGATGTCGGACAGAAGATCGAAGCCGCCAATGATCTTTTCGCCATGCTCCAGCCCGGCCATTTCGCGGATGATCTGCGCCCAGATCAACGGCATGTCCTCAAAGCACCACACGGTGATGTTCACGCTGGGGGCCGCATTGCGGATTGCGATCAGCGTGTCGGACCATTTGATGTCGAACGGATCGGCGCCGCGCAGAAAGGCGTTCATGTCCTTTTGCGGCGCCTTCCCGAACAGCGCGGGCAGAAAGGTGCCGGGGTTGCGTATGGCCAGAAACAACTCGATCTCGTCATGCTTGAACAGATCGGCCAACAGCGCCATGCGATGCGGCGCGGATTCGTAAATCATGCCGTCGCGGACACTGGCCAGCGGCGCGCCGAACAGGAACATGTGGCTGAGAATGACCCGGTCTGCATTGTCGTCGTCCAGAATCACATCGAACAGAATGTCGCGCGCGTCGGGCGAGGGTGGGGCGTCTTGCAGAGCGGCCATGGTTTCCTTGAGCAAGACCCGATACTTGCCCGGTCCCGGTACGGCGACGCCACGGCGCGAAAAATCTTCGGTATTGCGCAAGAGACAGCGCAACAGCCGCTCTTCCTCGGTAAAATGTGCGCCTGCGTGCAGGACCAGTTGCATCGTGTCGTGCCTCGTGATCGGTGATCGACCTTTGACGATAGCTATACTCCAATTGTCGCGGGATAAAACCTCTGGCTGGCGTGCATATTTGATCTTGCCAGTGCGGCGCTCAGGGATTAGACCCACGCCGCAAAGCCCCTATAGCTCAGCTGGTAGAGCAACTGATTTGTAATCAGTAGGTCCGCGGTTCGAGTCCGTGTGGGGGCACCACAAAAATCCAAGTATTTTCAGTACGTTGCGTGACCTCCCGCAGCCTCTGCGAACCTCCGAGAACCTCCCCGAACATGGGAAAAACTTGGGAAACCGGAACTGTTTTGGGAAACACACGGGAAAAATGTGGGAAACTTTCGGGGGCGATTCTGGGCGTTTGAAAGATTTTTTAGGGTGTTTTCCGCAACGCTGTTGAGGTTCGGTTATGTTGTGCAAGTCCGATCAACAGAGAGCCTGCCCCGACACACGATGCCCCAGAAGCGTTCGCCTCTACTCTCCTACGACAAGGCACTGGCCAAGTTCCATGCCGCCGGATTGGATGATCTGAGCAAGAAGTGGTTGCAGAACAAAGCGGACCGGAAGGAACTCCCTTGCGTTGTGATTGCGAACAAGCGCCGATTTCTTGAGTCCGACATCGACCGGATGATTGATGGCTTCTACGCGGATGTGTGCTGACCGGCGTATCGCCACCTAACGGCGGCATCCAGCCGACTTCCTTGCCACCCACTCACAGCCGCGCTTATCGTCTCAACGAGATGCACAGGAGGCCGCGCCCATGACAATGTCAGAGATTGAAAACGCCCCGCGATTGACCACGCCCAAAGGGTTACAGCGATGGCTCGATGAAGGCCGTTCGTTCTCGACCCGGTACGTTCAGAGCGGCACCGAAGGCGGCGTGCCAGTGTTCGAGGTGCATCTGGACGTCCAGACCGACGACGACGGGGAGCGTGAGTATCTCCTCGTGGACGGGGACAGGTCAGTTGCGTTTATCACTCCTATTCGCCTGCGCGGCCCCGATGCGGTCTCAGCGCATCGTCGTTCGCTGGCACGCTGAGACGCACCGCAGTCTGCCTCTCTGACACCCACAACATCATGGCCTCACCCAGATCGGCAGGGCCGTTTTGCATCCAAGGCCTACGTTAAGCCTGCGACAGCAGGCCCATCGCTGAACCAACGATCCTGCAAGCGCGGGTACGCCCATCTCCCTGCAAAAATCGAATCAAACCCTTGAACCGATTAAACACAATTCTTGACTTGTCAAGCAGAATGTTGTATAACGGTGTTACAAGGTTGAGCAGACCTCCGAGCGGCTACTCTCCTTCCTCTCCACACATCACACAAGGATCGTTTTCGCATGGCTGAATTGCGCCTTTATCATCATCATATCGCGGACGCGCTGGGCATTTCCGGGCATGACCTCCGGGCAGTTCGTAGGGTTTTTCATGCAGAACTCGACCAGCGGGGTGGCTCCGTAACCCCCCGTGGTCGGCTTCCCTCGCACTATTCCCTCGAACATACCTTGGCCTTCATCAAGGGCCTTTGGCCCCGCGTGCCGCCCGACACCGAACTGGCCCTCCTTGAAGCCGCTCGCTCCCTTGAAGAATTGGAACTCACCAAATGACCGACAAGACACACGCACAACGCATCGCGGAACTGGAACTCCGGGCGCGGCTCGACCGCGCGCTGGCCTCAGAGATCGCGAACGAGCGCGCCCGTGACCTGTTGCTGGATCAACTTCGCCACACACTGAGTGGTAGGAGCGCGATCTTCGGCACCATCCCGATAAAGCAGGCCAACGACTGCGAATACGAAAGTGCCTACGACAGCGAAAGGGAGATTCTCGCGCCGCTTATTGCCGAACTCAAGGCCACGCCGCGCGGTCTGGACCTCATGGAAATTCTCGACCAGTCGGCGCAGGCGGAAGAAGACGACGCAGCGGCGCGCGACCGGGCACGGCTCGCCGAAATTCAAGCCATTGAAAATCCGGCGCAGCGCATGAACGCCGCGCGTGCGGCGGGCCTCAAGTGACACGGCGCAACGGAAGCTCCAAGGTGCCAGATTGCTGGACCCCAGACTCACCGCATCCCGATCCACGCCGGGAGGCGTTTGCCCAGCGCGTATCACGGGGACAGCCTCTCAGCGCGGCCTACCGCGCCACCGGAACAGGCAACATCGCCGACGCAACTGCCCGTCAGAATGGGCACCGCATTGCCAAGGAAGCACCCATCGCGGCTCGTGTGGAGTGGCTTCGCCAAGATGCCCTTCGGCGGCAAGTGGAAGGCCCTCAGACGCTCTCTCGCGGAGATTTGGTGGACTTGATGCGGGAAGGCACCATCGCATTCCAGCGCGCGATTGAGGCGCTTGAGCGGGCATCGGGAAATCCCCGGACAGTCGCCCAGCTCAGGGTTGATTTGGTGACCCACGTAGGGCGTTTGAACCGCTTAGCGCCCCCGAAGGATCGCCCTGCACTGGGCTGTGAGGACCACGTCAGCGCAGCGCTCGAACGTATGCCCATCGTGTGCCGGTGCGATAATGTCTGATCTCACTGCGCACGAGGAAGGCACGCTGGCGCTCGTAGGTGTGGCCAAGGCGGCGCTGGGCGCACTTCGCCTCGCGGTGGCTGACCTCGAAATCGATCCAAAGGCGGCGACACGCGCAGTGGGCGAACAGGCGACGCTTTTGAGCAAGGTCGTCGATTCACTTGCAAAGCGGATCGACGACCTGCCCGACGAACACCGGGCTTCGAAGACGACCGCTGACGCGGGACCCACTGTCCACCTGCCAGATGTCGTGGAAGCGCTGGCACGTCTGCGCAGCGCCTTACAGAACGGCTCCTGCCGTGCCTGCGGTGGATTACAGGCTGCTGTGGACACACGCCTTCCCGACGGTCTGTAGAGGCGCTAGGCGGGTCTCTAAAACGGCCCAGCGCGTTGGTGCAATAATTCACACGATGATGAAATGTGGGCCTGCGTTTAGCAGGTCCGACCGAACCCGAACGGCTGTGTATCGGCAACCCTTCCCGCTGCGCTCCAACCCTCCCCGACACTCATAGAAGGCCTCTCAAACCATGGAAAACTGAAATGAATTTGAACCTCGATACCGCCAAGCGCAGTCGCCTCTACCTCGCAATGCTGCGCGCGTTGGAAGCTGACCCCACGGACTCGTCCGTGGGAAGTGTGAAGGCGAACGCCGTTGCCGAACTTGTCGCTTTCTTTCCAGATCGGCTTGTCGCCGCGACTGCGATTGCGACGGCGATTGAACCGCAGGTCAATGCTCGCAACGGCATCGCTTCAATCGAGGCGGAGGAACTCGAAGAGGTGCTGGAACAAGATGCGGTTACCGCCCGTTTGGCGGCGGCTTTGTTGGGCCTTGTTCGTGTCCACGACGACTCGATCAGCACTGACTATTTCCACACTGCCGGAGTGCCGGTCGGACGGATCAGCGTCGATACAGTCATCCCGTTGATGTCGGTTGGCGGTGACGCGTGACCAAGCGCCTCCACCTCCACCTCGACAACAGCTTCATTTTGCGGACCTCTGGCGGGATGGAGAAGGAACCGGCCATCGGAAACCTTCTGTGCGCGACCGGCGTGGAGTCGCGCGTCTAGCGGACGCCTGACGACCTCCGCGCGCTCTTTCAAGACGTGGGCGTGCCGGGCGAAATGCTGGGGCGCTTGATGGCTCACTACGCACCCCCGGCTCACGCCTGATCCGGCACGGTCGCATTCGGCCATAAATTTTTTTCGGACCAGCTGCGCAACGCACCCAGACTTGACCGACAATGCACGCATCGAAGGCTCCTGAGAAAGCGAAAGGGCGGCCCCCACCACGGAGCCGCCCTTTCTAATCACAACCGACCGCAATGACCTGCGGAAGATGTGCTGTCATAATAGCACAGCTTGCCCGGTCGTCGCGAGAATCCCGCAAGATGGACCGCAATAAATGACTGCCCCCAAAAGTATTTCCCTGAACTCCCCCAATACGCCACCGCCGCCCGGTATGATCGACGGCGACGGTAGCACCCTGCCTACACCCGCACCCGTCGAACCCGCCTCCGACGGGGAGGCCCCTCTGAACGACGCCATCGTCTTCGGCAAGGCCACGGATCGGATGCTCGAACTCATCGAGGAACCTGTCACATTCCTTCGCGGCCAGTTTTGGAAGCAACATGACAAGCGCAACACGCAGGACGGCGGCTGGAAGACCATCAACATGACGTGGGGCCAGTGGATCGAAGGCGGTCCCGGCGATGCGAACAACCGTGCATGGGGCCTTTCGCGTCACCCAGTCGGCAAGCGTAAGGAAGGCGACGGCATCGTTTTGGGCGACAGTCTCGACGGGGCGCGCAAGGCCAAGGCGATGACATCTATGTACGCGCTGGGCCTCGACATCGACAGCGGCGCATCACTTGACGACGTGATCGACACTTTGGAGTCCCTCGGACTCATGGCCCTGATCTACACCACGCATTCACACGGAAAGTCTGGCCTCGAACTCAAGCGCGACGACGTATTGCGCAAGTTGGACCTCGACGGGCCTTTGACGGATGCGGACATCTTCGACTATCTGCGCCACCACTCGAAGGCGCGGTTCGAGGAGTCATTCATCGCGGCGGTAAAGATCATTGAAGAGAAGAAACAGACCAAGGACGGCACCAAGGTCATCGTGGGCACCCCGCCCTTGGACAAGTTCCGGGTAATCCTGCCGCTCGACCAGCCCGTCCGGATCACCGACCTTGCCGACCGCCACGACGACGCTCTGCGGGTTTTTGAAGACAAGATCACCGGTCTGGCCACCAAGATGCTGGGCGTCCACTTCGACACCTCCTGCACCGATCCCTCGCGCCTTTTCTACACTGCCCGGCACTCCAAGGGGGCCGAGTGGGACTGTGTGTTTATGCAGGGTGCTCCCATCAAGTTCGAGGACGTGCCGCCCGCGTCGAAGGCGGAGTATGCGCGCAGCCGCGAGATCGGGGCGGACAACGCCTTCACGGTTGCGGGCACGGATACGGCGGACAAGTTTGGCACTCCCCGTGTCGTGCTGGACTCCGGACTGGTGCTCAACGACTGGCACACGCTGGCGATGCACCGCTTCCAGATTGCCGACCTGATCGACGCAAAAGCACCGGACAAGGTCCGCGTTGCTGGCGGCGAAGCCCATGGTCAGATTCACATCGAGTGCCCGTTCGAGCACCTGCACTCGGAGGAAGGCGGGACCGCCGCGATGGCCATGAACCCCGAGGCCAACGAGAAGGAATTGTGGACCGTCTTTTGCCACCACCACTCTTGTCAGAGTCGGCACAAGTCCGAGTTTCTCAAGGAGATGATCGACCAGAAGTGGTTCGAGGAAAACGACCTCACCGACCTCGACAACTACTCACGCCCCTCGGATGACGAGCTTGGTGACGACGAAACCGACCCCATCGAGTTGTTTTTCGGAGGAGTCGAAATCGCCCAGCGCCTCGACGCGGAGACAAAGGCCGCACCCGACGAAGGTGATGATGACGGCGACGAAGAAGAGGTCATTGAAGATGACGGGCCGAACTGGGGGCCTCACACGCGGTCTCAGGATGTGAAGGCACACTTCCAAAAGCTGATCGCGGCGGCGGCCGATCTGGCCATTCTGGAACTCGAAAAAGACAAGATCGCGAAGGCCTCGCCACTGGGCAAGCGCGCCATCCAGAAGATCATCAGCGAAGTGCTTGCCGCCAAGAAGCGGGCCGATAAGGAAAAGGCCCGGCGGGCTTCCAAGGGCCGGTCTTGCTGCGACGACGAGCCTTTCGATGTGCAGTGCCGCTACGTGGCCCATGCCTTCGAAGATCGGCGCGACAAGCCAACCGTCTTCCACGCGGGCGACGGTCTGGTGCGGATTGAGTGCGAGGACGGTATCGCCAAGTCTGCTCTGGTCGATCACAACGCGCTCCGCAATGAGATCGGTCGTGTCGCGCCCTTTGACCGCGACGGAAAGAACATTGCTGTCCCGAAGGACGTTCGGGATTGGCTTTGGGGTGAACCTAACGCCGATCACTTCCCGCCGCTCGTGTCGGTTCAAACCACGCCGTTCTTTGCGGCGAACGGCAGGCTCGTGCGCGAACCCGGTTACCACCCGGACGCGCAAGTGTGGCTGGACCTGCCGGAAGGCATGCGCGACCTCGACGTGCCGAACACTCCAACGGAAGACGATGTGAATGAAGGTCTCCTCCTGCTCACGCAGGAAGTCTTCGGTGACTTCCCCGTCGGTGGTGCCGACCGGGATGACCTCTTGGCTGCATATCACGGTGATGAAGTGAACCCGTCATGGGCAAACCTGATCGGCCTCACGATCCTGCCGTTCGCGCGCCAGATGATCGACGGGCCGACGCCGGGGCACCTCTTGGAGAAACCGCAGCCGAGGACGGGCGCAACGCTCTTGGCGGACACGGTGACGACCATCGCGACCGGTTTTCCGGCCCCGGCGCTCGCCATGCCGGGGAACAAGGAAGAAGTGTCGAAGACCCTCACGACGGTCTTGAAGGAAGGACAGAACATCGTGTTCTTTGACAACATCAATCACGAGGTGGATTCGGGTGAACTCGCGTCAGCGATGACCGCGCGGCGGTATACGGCCCGTGTGTTGGGATCGACTAAGTCCGTCACTGTCCCTGTCCAGTGTCTCTGGATTTCAACGGGCAACAACGTCGGGCTGTCCGGCGAATTGGCGGAGCGGCACACGCTGGTCGAACTGAACGCGCACATGCCACAGCCCGGACAGCGCTCCGAGTTCCGCCATGCCGACATCCTGACGTGGGTGCGTGACAACCGGCCCGCAGTCGTACGGGCGTGCCTGATCCTGATCCAGAACTGGATTGCAAAGGGGAAGCCCGCAGGCACGGGCAGGCTGGGCGGGTTCGAAGCGTGGGTACGTGTAATCGGTGGAATCCTCGCCGCCGCCGAGGTCGAGGGCTTCATGGAGAACCGGGACCAGCTTGTCCGGCAGACCAGCACCAAGGAGGACCCCGTTCAGATGCTCATGGATCGGTTGTGCAACTTTAACAACGGCCAGATCATCCGGGCCGGGACGGACAAGGCCCCGCAAGGCGTCAGGCTGGCCGATGGGCAATCGGTCGTCAAGTTGCTCGACATCCTGAACACGCCGCACGAAATTACGGGCGAGCGCATCTTCCTCGACAAGTGGGGCATGGTCGATGGGGATTACTGCAACCCGGCGTCAGCCGGGGCGGGCTTCCGTCAGCTTGTGCGTCAGACCTTCCACTGCACCGACGATGAGGGTGGACGGTGGGCGGTGACCTTGTCCGAGGAGAAGGACACGGCAGGCCATGCGTACTACGTGATGAGCAAGGTGACGCTTCCGGGGTGACATCGGCCAGAACCGGGCAACCGGGCGAAAACCGGGCGATTCAAATCGCCCGGTTATTCATTTCAGTCCTTATTTTTATGCCAAAAATGGCCCCGAAAACCGGGTAACCGGGTGATTCTTCTGAACTAGAGAAGTAGAGAGAAAGATATTTATGGCGATGAAGCCCTTGCCCCGTTTCCGCCATCAAGGCGCGCGTAAACATATTTTGCTGGCGGGATTTTGGCCGGAATCGCCCGGTTCGCCCGGTTGCCCGGTAAGGGTTACAGCGACGGCAAGCGTCGAGTTGAGGATTTTTCGAGGAAGTCAGCATTGGGTCCGCCAAACCCACGGCTATCTTTACGTTCTCCCTTTTCGTGGAGCACGTCACCGGTCGATCAATTCGAGCCAGCCCCAAACGGCTTACCGTTATACGCCCGACCGCCTTCGCGCTAGCGCGACATCACACCTTGGCCTCGGATGTCATCGGCTTCATGTGCAAGATCGCCCGGCCCTTTCTCAAAACGGCAAGCCATCGCTGACAAAAAAAATCTGTCGGTGCCGCCACCTAGGAACGCGTCGCGAATTCATGCAGGCTAGTAAACTCGGTGTGGATTTCGTGCTTGTTCCATCAACAAGGTTTACATCCAGCCCATTCCCCAGTGCATCCTTGCGGCCACGCGGTTGTGGTTTTCAATCGCTAGAGAAACGTAGTCAGAGTCGCGACGACCAAAACCCGCTTGCGCCAAGGACTCGACAAATTCGCCCTTCTCGAATTTTGGCAAGATTGCACGCCGAAATTCGCGGTCCCAGCCCGCCCGCCGAACCGGAACCCAGATGAAGTTTCTACCGTCACCGTTCTCTTGCGCCATTGCTGCCCGGAGCGCCGAGATGTCGGACGATTCTAGGTATCGGATGGCAATAAGCGTCTCCAAGAGAAGAACATCTTGGGAAAGCTTGCCGGTAGAGGGTAGGAATGCTTTCCCCCACTTCGCAAAAACCGCGTCTGTCAGGTGATCGCTCAGAGGCGTGTATCGGTTTTCGAAGTCAGGAAGATGATTCCAGACTTCACGCTTGTCGCCTTTCCACATCGACGGTGAAACCGCATCAATGATGCGCATGGTTCCATCGTAGCCGGTATCTAACTCAACGCCCATAAGTAGGTGCAGCTTGCCCCAAGCCTGAGACCTTACAAGGCCGAGAGCGCAGGCTTGAAACAACAACACAGCGGGGTAGCGGCGCATTTCGAGCCACACGACGAGTCCGCCCATGGTAGTCTCTGCATGGTCTACTAACGTGCGTATTGCGTCCGTGACCAAGTCGACCTGAGCATCGTCACCCCATCTGCCAATCAACCCGCAGACTTTCGCAAGGCCCTCTGTCGCGCTTTCGTACACCGCCACGCGCCTCTGAAATTCCTCTGGCGAGAATGTCCCTTGGGTGCCCATGTCGTCTTGATCCAGCCTGCCGGTGATCCGCTCCACTTCCTCAGACACCAAATCCGAAAGTTGAATTCGATGCTCAGGCTTTGCCAGATACCGCTTGGCGCGGCTCACAGTCATATCTACGCTAAGCGGATTTTGCCGCTGCGACTGTGCCAGCGTCTTCACTTGCTCCACAAGCTTCACAAAGAAGGAATCCGCGTCGGCAATGGGAACTGCCACGCCCTTGCGGGCGCTGCACAACTCCGCCCCACGCCCACGCAAATCGCCTCTGGAAGCCCAAAACATGGGATACCGCCGGTTCGGCGCGCGCAAGATCGCGGACCGCAAGGCATGATCCCATTCCCCTGACCAGCCGCAGACAATCAGCCCGTGTTCATCAATGATCCGGTCTAGCAACGTGTTGTAGGCATCCGGGTACGCCTCTAGCTCGGCATCGGTGTTGAGAATCCGCGCATCCTTGTAGTCGCCATGCAGTTTCAGGATGTAGCAGGCGCTATGCGTCAAAGGCTCCGCGCCTTCCAAGGCATCGGGCGAACCTACTACGGTAGGTTCAACTCCAACTTCTCGGAGTGCGTTTTCCATGAGCCGGTCAAAATTCGTGGTGACGATTACGCGGACGTATCCACCCCGCACCAGCTCGGCAATTGCCTTGTGCCCAGCCGTGGGCACCTTCCGGCCTTCCTCGCGGTCTTCCTCATCCGGTTCGATGTAGCTATGCAGGATAGCGCGGCGCTCTGCCGGTGTGGACGCAAGTTGCGCCAGCAATGCCGAATAGTCGGGTTCCTTGCCTTCCCTTTCGACGTACCACGCCGCCCAATCGTCCTGTTCCTCTTCGCCTAGTGCGAGTGCCACGCGCCGAACAAGGTCCAGTGTGATTTCCCAGCCCGTGGGAATCTCAGCCGCGCGAGACAGGCCGGAACCCAGCAAGAGCGCAAAAACGCCCCTGTTTTCATGCATAGAGAACGCCAATTGCGTTGCAGGGTCACCGAAAGCCGTCATTCGCAGCACTCCAATAGCTAGATGTTCGCTGGTGCGAGGCCCTACATACTACAGTTTGTGGGTAAGTCACGATGTGAAAGCCGAGAAACGCTGCTTTGGTGCCATCTTCAATGATCCCTAATTTCTTGTAGTTTGCCCGCAGGCCATGGGATTGCAGGCCCACTGCCACAACGCCGTATCGCCGTCCACCAGTAGAGACCTCCTGAACGATACGCCGCTGACGCGGCCTCCACCTCCTCACACAAGCAGCGCCACACCCGCTCGTGCGAATTCTGCCACGATCTCGAACCGTGCCGGATCACCCGACCCGCTTCCTGCCCGAACCGCGCTCCCGCGTCAGCGGGTGTCAGAATAGAGTATACTCAGGCCGTACATCCGAGAAGCCGCGGAATCTGTCAGATTAGACTTCACGAATCATTTATCTGACGCTACGCTATTGTCAGACACTCAAAACTGACACATCGGACGGGAGGACAGAGGTATGGGCGAACTTATCGGATATGCGCGGGTCTCTTCGAAGGGACAGAACATCGAACCGCAGATCGACGCGCTGACGCGCGCAGGCGTTGCCCATGAGCACCTTTACGCAGAGAAGGTCACCGGAACGAAGCGGGAGGGCCGCAAGGAACTGGAAGCGCTCTTTCACCGTGGCCTGCGTCGGGGTGATAAATTGGTGGTAACTCGCTTGGATCGTCTGGCGCGCAGCCTCCGCGACCTGCAAAACATCGCGCACGAACTACGCGAACGCGAGGTCGATCTAGTCGTGACCGAACAAGCTATAGACACCAGTACCGCAGAAGGTAGGCTCTTCTTCAACATGCTCGGCGCAATCGGCGAGTTCGAAACGGAACTTCGCAAGGCACGGCAAAGGGAAGGTATCGACGCGGCGCTGGCCAAAGGCGACGACAGCCCCTTCCGGGGCCGTCCCGCCACGATCAACAAAGAGGACGTGGTGCAGGCGGTGCAACAACATACGTCAAAGGTCGCCGCAGCAGCCGCTTTGGGAATCTCCCGTGACTCTCTTTATCGCTACCTGCGCGAAGCCGAAGCTAACTCTGGGGCACAATCGACCGCCTGACCAGCCAAGTGGCCCGCCACCACACCCGGCGAGCCAAGCCCCACCACCTACCCGCCGACCCGGTGCGCCACCCGTATTGCGTGTCGGGCGAGACGAAGTAAGCCCGCGTTAGCGGGTCAAACCCGCAGACAACCTCCGTAACCCATTGATATTAATTCCTTATAGGGACCCAAACCGGGGGTACCCACAATCTCAGATTGCGCGCGTAGTAGCCGCGCGGACATCTCGGTATCGCGTTTATCAGCGTCAGCACAACCCATTGTTCTCATTATAGGAAAAACCTGAACCGTTTTGTCGGCCGATTAGGTCCAGCCCCACTGCTTTCCGGCACACCCCAACCTACGCCGAAGGCACGGCAAACACCTCCGGCATTCCCGCGATTTTGCACGACAACCAAGCTGTCACTCCGTTGACAAAAGGCCGGAAGGTCCTGGTCGGAATGGGCTGCGCGCTGGGCGGCGAAATCTACGCGCGGGTGGTCGACATGAGGATTTTCGGATCCGAGGAGACCGCTATTTCTTGTTTGCTTTCAGGTCTTCGATCAACAGCGTTGCCGTTCTAAGCGCCTGAACCACAAGAGGCAGCTTATAGCTCTTCTTGTCGTAGAGGTCGATTGCACCCCAGACGAGCGCCAGCACGATCTTGCACTCACGTTCGAGTGTCTCCTGCGGTTCGTGAAATCCTGTCGGAACTCCCTTTTCGTTGGCATAGAAAATCGCGTTTCTGGCGGTTTGAATTCTTCGAACCTCATGCCGAAGCGCTGTTTGATCCTTGAATTGCTTGTGCAGGACATCGGTGAGATGTTCCGCCGTCTTGGTTTTTTCTGGTCCATCAAAGAACTCCACCATCCCAAGGCTGGCCGGTCCGAAGGAATGCTCACCATCGAATGAAAGCCGGGCCGCGACTACGTCTTTCTCCTCGTGATAGGCAACAGCAGGCGAGACCCCTTGCAGGGCATTGATGACGGCCTGCGTCAGAAGCGAAACCGCCGCTTTTGCTTCATGGTCACGAATGTTGATCTTTGCGTCATCACCGTAACCACATTCCTTCGCGCAAGACACGAAGGCTGCGACGGCCTCTTCGGTGGCATGGAGCGCACAATAGGTTGCTGGGATTGGAATGGCCGCTTCGAAAGCCGTGTCTGCCCATTCCAAATTTCGTATGGCATTATAAGCACGAAACCTCGCGCGCTTCGGAAGCGTGTCGATGTTGCGCAAGACCCATTGCGTCGCATCGTGAGCGAAAAGGGTCCGTATGATGCTCATATTTCTTCCACCTCCACGACACTCATCCCACGTCCGGCTACTTCGACAGGGATTCAGTCCCTACCGTTCGAGCGGTTCGCCTTCAACAGCAAACGGGTAAGCCCCACACATGCGCGGCCCATTTTTTCCGCAACGGCCCGAATCCGGTGGTATCACTGAATCCAACGGGAAAAAATCTTCATGGAGCCGACATGACCACAATTACTGAACGCACGATCAAAGGAATTCGCTACTTCCGTGTTCGCTTTACGAAGGAAGACGGGAAGCCGGACGAAAAGACCTTCAAGACGAAAGCCGAGGCCAATCACTTCATCAAACACGATCTGGCGAATGCGGAAGCCTCACCGTCCAACACCAACGCCATCCGCTGGCCAGACTTCGCGCAGCGCTTTCTTGACGACAGCAAGATCGGGCGTAGCGGCAAGGCTCCGTTGGGACCGAAGACGCTTTACGACTACGCCCAGAACCTCGACAGGACGATCAACCCGTTCTTTGGGGAAAAGCAGGTTCGGAAGATCACTGACGCGGACATGGAGCGCTTCCAATCCGAACTTCTGACCAGCGACATGTCACGGCGGACCGCCCAGTTGTACTTCAACTTGACCAAGACGATCCTGAAATACGCGCGGGCCAAGAAGATCATCTCTCGTGTTCCGGGCGAAGACCTCACGGTCACCTTGGACAAGCGCCAAGGCAAGAAGAAGATCGAGATTTACTCCCTCGAAGACATGGCGACCCTGATCGAGACGGCCAAGGCCTTGCGGGCTGGTGGCGGGACTGTTGGTGTCGCGTGGACCCGGTATTTCCCGCTACTGCTGATCTTAGCCAAGACGGGCGTGCGCATCTCCGAGGCGCTGGGCCTGAAATGGGCAGATTTCGGCAATGATTGGTCTACTGCCGACGTCTCACGTCGTACCACGGTGCCTTTCGACGGGATGGAACCCGGCGACCGGATCGGCTGCCCGAAGAGCGAACACGGGAACCGGACCGTTGCAATCCCGTCCGACATCGTCGCCTACCTAGAAGACCATCGGAACAACTGCGCATCGGAATGGCTCTTCGCGACGAGGGAGGGTCACCCGATCCAGTATTCGCAGGTGCGCAATAAGATGTGGCTCCCCCTGATTGAACGCGCCGGAGTTCCGAGCAAGGGCATCCACTCCCTGCGCCATTTTTACGCCTCCCAGCTTCTCGCGGCGGACGTTTCGATGTTCGAACTTTCGCGCATGTTGGGGCATCATTCCGTGGCCTTCACGCAGGACACCTATGGACATCTGACACCCGAATTTGCGGCGCGGCGGGACGCCATTGGAGCGCACATGGCCCAACTCATCCCGGCATGAACATGGGAAAAACATGGGAAACTTTTCCCAATAAGCGCCGCAAATAATTGATATTTATGCAAAATTTAGCATCGGTGCCGTTGATTTGTAATCAGTAGGTCCGCGGTTCGAGTCCGTGTGGGGGCACCATTTATTTAGCAGAAATACACATATCTCAGTAATTTGCGTGTTTCTTGTAAAGATGTATCCCCCAATGCATCCCCCAGTTGAAGCCTGTTTGACGTTCTTCGACAGGTCGGTTGAGCCAAAAGTGCTTTGGTCCGCACTTACGATTGTGATAACCTCTTTATCTACATGATAGGCGCTCATGGGGCGGAATGCGGTCATTCTCCGCAAGTACTAAATCTAAGGGACCAACATTCGAAGCTGTCATTCTTACGATGGTCGTAGCAACCTTTACGATGCGCTGCTGCAAGGCTGCTTCGAGCCCACTGTTTACATCGATAAAATGGGCGGCATTTAACGGGCAAGGATGGGTACATTTTCTTAGCTGCGCTGATGATAACGCCTATAGGTTGAACTTCGAGCAATATGACTAGGAGCCGAAAATGAGCTGCAACCCAGACCGCTGCCCCTCGAATCCAGGCGAAGTGCTCCGCGGGGACATCGCTCCCGCGACGGGCAAATCCAAGTCTGAAATCGCGCGGATGCTCGGTATTTCGCGCCAACATCTTCACGACGTCCTGGCAGAACCCAAACCTGTCAGTCCCGAAGTGGCTGTTCGCCTAGCCAACCCGTTCGGGAATGCGCAAACCACGGGATTACGATGCGGAACTGAAAGGACTGGAGCAGAAAGCGAAAGAGCTGAAGACACGCAAGGTGCAACAACTCGGCGAGTTGGTCATCGCCACTGGAGCCGATGCATTCAGTGCAGAGGAACTCGCCGGTGCGTTGATCGAGCTGGCCGAGACTACGGATGTAGCAAAAAGGGAGGCCTGGTCAAAACGCGGGGCCGCGTTCTTTCAAGGGCGGTCGCGGAAACCTGCAAAAGCGACTGACCGCGACGCGAAAAGCACTCCGACACAATCTGGCGGCGCGCCGTCGGCATCAGGCCGCCCGGGCGCGGCATGATATGCGCAGCTGGCAGGTCGAACGCCGCAAACGCACCCGGCATCTGATTGAGCTGGGTGGTCTCGTCGTCAAGTCCGGGATCGTTGAATTGACCAACGACAACCGTGCGCTGATCTACGGCGGGCTCCTGTGGATGGCCGCGAAGCTGCAGAGCGACCAAGGAGAACATGCGCGGGAAGTCTGGGCCGGGAAGGGAAAGAGCGCATTCGAGGCGGACCGGGAAGGTTGATTCCCCTTGGTGCAGTAATCCTCAAAAGGCCTGCGGCCCCACGCAGTTTTTGGGGCGCTACCCCATGCACAACTGTGCCCACCTCTCCATCAACGGCCGCCGCTGATCCAGGAAGTCGGTCTTGCGATAGGTGCGGACCACCTTGCTGTCGGATACGTGCGCCAGGACCATCTCGGCCACCTCATGCGGGGCGTCCGTCTCTTCGGCAAGCCAGGTGCGTAGGCTGGACCGGAAGCCGTGCGGACGTGCTTCCAACCCCCTGCGCTCCATCAGCCGCGCCATCGTCGCGTCACTGATGACCCCCTTGCGAACCGACGGAAACAAATACCCATCTCGCTCGTAGGGATGGGCAAGCTCGATAACACGTTGTGCCTCTTCACTGAGAGGGACTCGGAAGTCCTCCGCAGCGCCGAGGCGCGCCTTCATGTTCTCGGCGGGTACGATCCAGATATCGCCGTCGATTTCTTCCGGCCGCGCAAACCGCACGGGCCGTGAGCGAAGCCCTGTAAGGATGAGCAGCCGCAGCGCGAGATGCGTGATCGTCGGCTCCTCCAGCGAGGCGTAGAACGCAGGCACATCCACCCATGGCATGCTTGGGATCGATGTGACCTCATGCTGCTGCCGACCGAGGAGTTGTTTAGCCTTGGCAACGGCCTGCAGATCGACATCGAGACCCAAGGCAGCTGCGTGATCCAGGACGATCTTGAGGCGATTGGCCGCCTTCGTGGCCGTCGCAGCCTTGGAATGCCAGATCGGTGCAAGGGCGTCTCGGATATCATTCTGGGTGATCTCGGTGACAGGCATCCACCCGAGTTTGGGCAGCACATGATGCTCCAACGGGCTATACCATCGTCCCGCAGCCCCGTCCCCCTTGAGATCGGCCTTGCGGCTTTCGAAGGCATCCAAAGCTACATCCTTTAGAAGATGGCGGTCGCGCATGGCGTCCTGGCGTTGCCTGCGTCGATGCTCGATGGGGTCTTTGCCTTTGGCGACCAAAGTCCGATACTCGGAGGCGAGGTCCCGTGCGTCTTTCAAGGAGAGAGCCCTAAGGCCTCCGAGACCCATTTCCCTACGGCGTCCGTAAAGCGTGTAGCGGAAGACCCATTGACCGCCGCCATCCTCGCGCTTGATCAGTCGCAGGCCGTGGCCATCCTCATGCTTGCCCGGCGGCGCGGATTTGATGAAGAGGGCTGTTAGGTTCCCCAAGAATATATCCCCCAAATTATCCCCCACAAGCTACGGGATTTACTGGGATGACGCAAGGTCTCCTGAGGTCGCCGCGCTAGGAAAACACATTCATTACAAGCATCTAAGGGATTAGCTGGGGTCCCCTGAGACTGGAATGCCATGCCGTGTGGGGGCACCATTTTTCCTTTAGCTGAAGTCTGCGACCGAAAGGCGGCACCCCATGTCCGCCAGGATCGGTCATGGACCTGTCCGGACGCGCACAGATGGGGCCGGCCTCTAGCAGACCACGGCACATCCGGTGCGCGACACAAACCGTCCAATGCGCTGTAGCCGCGTCGAAGGCCTCAGGACTGGCTGGCTTGCGGAAAGCCCGACGCCGCGTGGTGCCGCCTGAATAGCTGCGTCACTTTCTTCTTGCCGAAACCGGTTTCGGTGGACGATCCTGAGATCGGGAGGCATAACGATGAAGGCAATAACTGCGCTCGATCCAAACGATCGGGCAGCCCGTCGCATCACGATTTCTGATCTGGCCGAGGTGCTGGGTGTCACGAAATCCACCGTATCGCGCGCGATGAATGGCTATCCGGATATTTCGGCAGCGACGCAGATTCGCGTGAAGAATCTCGCCGCCAAACTGGGCTATCAACCGCTGAGCCACGCGCAGGCGATCAAGACGGGGCGGACCCGGTCACTGGGCCTTGTTTTGCAGTTTGCCGATCATGATGCGCAGCGCCCGTTTCTGGCAGAGTTCCTCGCTGGTGTGTCGGCAGGGGCCAAGGCGGACGGCTGGACGCTGACGGTCGCGGCCTCCAGCAACGACGCTGATCTGATGGAGACCTATCGCGCCCTGTTGCGCGACCGCAAGGCGGATGGGTTCATCCTGCCGCGCGCCCTGAACGATGATCCGCGTGTGCATCTGCTGCGCGACGCAAGGGTGCCGCTGGTGCTGTTCGGACGGCCCGAGGATGACCGGGGCTGTGCGTGGTTCGATATCCTGGGTGAGAATGCGATGCGCGATGCTGTGCTGCATCTGGCAGCCCTTGGTCATCGCCGCATCGGCTTTATCAACGGCGGACGCCAATATGCCTATGCCGCCCTGCGCGCGCGGGGTTTTGCGGACGGTATGGCGCAAGCGGGGCTGGCGACGGTCCCGGAACTGATGTTCGAGGATTGCGTGACGCTGGACGATGGTGCGCGCGCGGCGTGCCGCATGTTGGATTGCGTAGAGCGCCCTACGGCCGTGGTCTGCGCTGTCGACTTCACCGCCCTTGGGGTCTATCGCGCCGCGCAGGAGCGCGGATTGCACATCGGGCGCGATTTGTCGGTGGTGGCTTACGACGGCATCCCGGAAGGGGCCTATGCCAACCCGCCCCTCAGCACATTCGCCGTGGACAGCCGCGCTGCGGGTACGCGTCTGGCCACTTTGCTGATCCGTCACATCAAGGGCGAAGCGCCCGAGGCGTTGCGCGAGACCGCCTGCGCCACATTCATGGATCGCGGTTCGACCGGGCCTGTGATCTGACGAACGAACGAAACGAACAGACCATCAAATAAGGGAGGAAAACACATGAAACCAACAAACAAGGCGATGCTAAGATCAGCCACGGCCACGGCGCTGGTCCTGAGCGCAATAGGGGCGCAGGCCGAAGACCTGCGGTTCTGGACGACCGAGGAACAACCAGAGCGGCTGGCCCGGCAAGAGGCGATGGCGGCGGACTTTGCCGCGGCATCGGGCCATACCGTGCAGGTGATCCCGGTATCCGAAAACGATCTGGGCACACGTGCCACGGCGGCCTATGCAGCAGGCGATCTGCCGGACGTGATCTATCACACGCTGCAATATGCAGCACCCTGGGCCGAGGCGGGGATACTGGATATCGACGCCGCCACGGACGTGATCGAAGAACTGGGGGCCGACACGTTTGCCCCTGGTGCACTTGCAATGGCGGCGGTCGATGGCGGCTATGCCTCCGTGCCCGTGGATGGCTGGACTCAGATGATCGTCTACCGGGCGGACAAATTCCAAGAGGCTGGGCTGGAACCGCCAAACTCCTACGCCAACGTGCTCGCGGCAGTCGAAGCGTTGCACAACCCGCCCGAGATGTACGGTTTCGTCGCCGCGACCAAGATCGACGAGAACTTCATGTCCCAGGTGCTTGAGCATGTGTTCCTTGCCAATGGCGTATCCCCGGTGGGTCCGGACGGGGTGCAGGAACTTGACGAGGCGGCGACCATCGAAGTGCTCGACTTCTACAAGGCCATTGCAGAGGCTTCGCCCCCCGGTGACCTTTACTGGGACCAGTCGCGCAGCCTTTATTTCAGCGGCAATGCGGCGATGATCATCTGGTCGCCCTTCATCCTCGATGAACTCGCAGGCCTGCGCGACAGCGCCCCCCCCACGATCAACGATGATCCGACATCACCCGCGCTGGCCGCGGCGACCGGCATCGTCACCAACTTTTCCGGGCCATCCAACCCGGACGGGGCGGCATGGGGCGACCTGCGCTATTTCGGGATCACCTCCGATGCCTCCACCGACGCTGCGATGGAGTTTGTGTCCTACTCGATGAACGAAGGCTACGGCGCGACCCTTGCCATCGCGCCCGAGGGCAAGTTCCCGGTGCGGCGCGGCACAGCTGACAACCCCACCGCGTTTTCCGATCTGTGGGCGACGCTGGATGTGGGCGTGGACCGCAAGGCACCGCTGGGAGAGCTTTATGATCAGGCGATGATCGACGAGATTGTCGGCGGTCTGGATGTGGCTCAACGCTGGGGCGTGGCCGATGGCCAGCTCAGCGCGGCCTCGGCCATCATCAACAGTCAGGTCATCAATCGTCTTGTGCGTGAATATATCGACGGTGAACGTGACGCTGCGGCCACGGTGGCGGCTATGAACGACGCGATCGCGGCGATCAACTAAGCGCAAAACAGGGCGAGGCGCACGTGTGCCTCGCCCCGTGCCCCCCGAACTCCAACGGCAGCAGGATCGCTTGATGGCGCAAACCCATCCCCCATCCGGGACCGGACCCCTTGCAAAACGCGAGGCACGTCTGGCGTGGGGCCTGCTTTTGCCGACCATCACGGCGGTGGCGCTGGTCGTGATCCTGCCACTGCTGGCGATATTCTGGATATCGGTCAAACCGGTCGAACTGGGCGACTTGCGTCCGCCCGAAGTGGTGCTGCGCGAAGATCTGCGGGGGGACGACGAAGCGGCGGGGGACGAGGCGCAAATCCGGTATCGGTTGCGCAATTCCTCGCAAGATCAGCCGATCCGGGCGGTGTCCTTTACCGATGTGATCCCCGAAGGGCTGGTCGTTGTCGATCTGGATGACCGCTGCACGCTGGACGGGCGCGCCCTTGCCTGTGCGCTGGGAGATTGGGAAGCTGGGCATCGAGAGACGCTGACCATCCCCGTCACTGTCCAGCAGTCGTACATCGATAACGCACTGCGCCCGCAGGACAGCGACGCGACCGTGTCGGGCAAATCCTCGAATGTGCTGACCAATGCGACGTTTACGCTCGACAATTTCGCCCGCATCTTTGACGGGGACGAGTTTTTCGAAGTGCTGTGGGTCACCCTGTTTTACACCGTTTTCGGAACCATCGGGGCGCTGCTGGTGGGGCTGTTTGCGGCGCTCTTGCTCAACAAGTCCTTCAAGGGGCAGGGAATTTTACGCGGGCTGTACCTGTTTCCCTACGTTGCCCCGGTGATCGCAGTCGCCTTTGCGTGGCTGATCCTGTTCGATCCGTTCTCGGGTTCGGCCAATGCGCTGCTTGTGCAGATGGGTGTGACGAACGAAGCCATCAACTTTTTCGGGGAACGCCCCCTGGCGCTGATCATGGTCACGGTATTCGAGATCTGGCGCTATTTCCCGCTGTCCTTCCTGTTCATCCTTGCACGGATGCAGTCCATCGACACCGACATGTACGAGGCGGCGGATATGGACGGGGCGTCCCCGTTCCAGCAATTCTGGTATCTGAGCGTCCCGCAACTGCTGGGCATCCTGTCGGTGCTGTTCCTGCTGCGCTTCATCTGGACGTTCAACAAGTTCGACGACATTTTCCTGCTGACAGGCGGCAACGCGGGCACGCGGACGCTGACGGTCAATGTCTATGAACAGGCGTTTGCCATTTCCAACATCGGGGCAGGTGCAGCGGTGGCGGTCGTGATCTTTGGCTGTCTACTCGCCTTTTCCATCTTTTTCCTCAAATTCATCAGTCAGGAGGAGGGGCTATGATCCGCCACGGATACGTCACGGGTCCTGTCCTCGCGGCGCTGTGGATGGTGGTGCTGTCGGTGACGGTATCGGTTGCGATGTCCTTTGCCACGGGCGATCCGTTCCGGCCCGGCATGTTGTTGTCGCTGCTGTTCGGGACCGTGGCAGGCGGGGCCATGGTCTTTGCCCGGGGTTCCCGGTCGATGCAGGCGGCGGTGGGCGGGGTGATCGCGGTTGCGGTGCTGGCTGGGGTCGGGCCAATGTTGACGGGGGCCGAGGCGGGTATGACCGCGCGCATCTTCGGGGCCGCGACGCTCGCCATTGCATTTGCGCTTTCGATCGAGCCGATCCTCGACGAAGTCGTGCCCGGCGCGCTCAACCGCCACGAATTCGAAGGGGCGGTGATCCGGTTCCTGACCGGGTTCGGCTATATCTTCTTTACCGCCATCGTACTGATCCCGTTCTACGTGATGGTGATGACGAGCCTGAAAAACCAGTCCGAACTTATCCAGAACCCGCTCGATTTCTCCATTGACCTGTCCAAAGGTGCCGAACTTCTGCGATCCTATGACGAGTTGTTCACGCAGTTCAATTTCGGCACGTACCTGTTCAATTCCTTTTTCATCTCTGTGCTGACAGTGTTCATCACGCTGGCCTTTGCGATCCCCGGAGCCTACGCCGTGGCGCGGCTGCGGTTTTCGGGCCGGGCGGCGTTTTCACGCTCGATCCTGCTAATCTACATGGTCCCGATGATCGTGCTGGCGCTGCCGATCTACATCGCCTTTTCGATGACGGGCCTGCGCAATTCGTTTCTGGGCATCGTCATGATCTATCCCGTGACAACGATCCCCGTGGCGCTTTACATGCTGCAGGGCTATTTCCGCGGCCTGCCGGGCGAGGTCGAAGAGGCCGGGCTCATGGACGGGCTGTCGCGGCTTGCGGTGATCTGGAAAATCACGCTGCCGCTGTCGCTGCCCGCGCTCGCCTCGGTGTCGCTTTACGTCTTCATGATCGCGTGGAACGAATTCCTGCTGGCCTTCATGCTGCTGGACGATCCGACCAAGTTCACGCTGACACGGGGCATCGCCTCGCTCAACTCTTCCGAAATTCCACGCCAGCACCTGATGGCGGGATCGGTGATCGCCACTGTACCGATCATGATCCTGTTCCTGGGTTTGGAAAAATTCATGACCAAGGGACTGACCGCCGGGTCGGTCAAGGGATAACATATGACCTCACTCGACGATCAGGCCCGCGCGATCCTGCGCCAGAACGACCGGGGCGGCTATACGGTGCCGACGCATGGGCTGTATCCCTACCAGTGGAACTGGGACAGCGCCTTTGCGGCATGGGGGTTCGCGACCTTTGATCTGGACCGCGCGTGGGACGAGTTGGACACGCTGATGGCCTCGCAATGGGACAGCGGCATGGTGCCCCACATCATCTTTCACAAGGTCGATCCGTTCTACTTTCCGGGTCCTGACGTGTGGTCGACGGGGCAGACGCCGCCGACATCCGGAATCTCGCAACCCCCCGTCGCGGCCACCATCGCCCGGCTGATCTGGGAAGGCGCGCCCGAGGCCAGCCGTGACCGTATGGCCGCGCTCTATCCCAAGCTGGTCGACTGGCACCGCTGGTGGCACGACATCCGCTGCACCCATGGCCCCGCCGCGATCACCCATCCATGGGAAAGCGGACGCGACAATTGCCCGGACTGGGATATCGGCATGGCGGGGGTCGATGGGTCGGGCGTGGGCGAATACACGCGGCGTGATACGGGCCACGTGGACCCCTCCATGCGCCCCAAGAAAGAGGAATACGACCGCTATATCGCGATGGTCCAGTTCGGGGTCAAATCGGGCTGGGACGGGGCGACGATCGTGGCTGACGGCCCGTTCCTTATGGCTGATCCCGGCATCACCTTCATCCTGCTGCGCGCGCATGAGGACCTTGCCATTCTGGGGCGCGCCTTGGGCAAAGATGTCAGCGAACTCGAGAGCTGGGCGCGGGACTTGCGCGCGGCACTGCCCGAAATCTGGAACGACGATCTTGGGGCCTATGACGCGCGCAACCTGCGCACCGGGAATTTCGCGGGGGCCGTGGGGTCGGGGGCGTTTCTGGCCTATCTGGCGGGGGCCGGGAACGCGCAGCTTGACGCGCAATTGATGCGCGTTTGGGACGCCGTACGCTATGGCATCCCGTCCGCCGATCCGCACGCCGACACATTCGAGCCGCGCCGTTACTGGCGCGGACCCACCTGGCCGGTGGTCAACGCGCTGCTGGCCATCGGGTTCACAGAGACAGGCCACGCGGACCTTTCCGAACGGCTGCGTCGCGAAACCGCCGAAATGCTGCAAAATCAGGGCTTCTGGGAATATTTCGACCCGACCGACGGGGCACCCTGCGGCGGGGCAAGTTTTACATGGACGGCAGCGATCTGGCTCACTTGGGCCGGTCGAAACCCGGTAGAGGGGGCAGCATAATGGCTTCCATCGAACTCAAGGCGGTCGAAAAGTGGTTCGGCAACGTGCAGGTGATAAAGGGCGTGGATCTGGCCATCGAAGAGGGCGAATTCGTCATTTTCGTCGGCCCATCGGGCTGCGGCAAGTCCACGCTGCTGCGCATGATCGCAGGGCTTGAGGAAACATCGCGCGGGCAGATCATGATCGGGGACCGGGACGCCACGGCCGAACCGCCCAGCAAGCGGGGCCTTGCGATGGTGTTCCAGTCATACGCGCTGTATCCGCACATGTCCGTGCGCGACAACGTGGGCTTTCCGCTGAAATCAGCGGGCCTGCCCAGGGCCGAGATCGATGCCAAGGTGGACGAGGCCGCGCGCGTGCTCAAGCTGGACGCCTACATGGATCGCCGCCCCAGGGACCTGTCGGGCGGGCAGCGCCAGCGGGTTGCCATCGGTCGCTCGATCGTGCGCGACCCCACGGCGTTCCTGTTTGACGAGCCTTTGTCGAATCTCGATGCGTCCCTGCGGGTCGAGATGCGGTACGAGATCGCCAAGCTGCATCAGGCGCTGAAATCCACGATGATCTACGTGACCCACGATCAGGTCGAAGCGATGACGCTCGCCGATCGTATCGTAGTGCTGGAGTTCGGGCGGATCGCCCAGGTGGGCACCCCGCGAGAGCTGTATGAGAATCCCGCCAACCTGTTCGTGGCCCAATTCATCGGCTCACCCCGCATGAACACGATGCCTGCGGATGCCGTGACCGGCGCGGGTCTTTCTGCGCAGGCAGTGACGCTGGGCATCCGGCCCGAACATATCTCGCTGGTCGGGGAAGGGGCGGGACATCTTGATGGGGTGGTGGACGTGCTGGAATACCTTGGGGCGGATACGTTCGTGATCATGGATTGCGGCGCGGCCGGGCAGGTGACTGTACGGGTCAGTGGCGACGTGAGCATGAAGCCCGGAGACAAAGCCGGGCTCGCCTTTGCGCCTGCGCACATGTACGGATTTTCCCAAGACGGGCTTGAGGTGAAGTTTTCGGCTGGGTGAGCCGGGCGTGGCCTGACCGGCCCATACCGGGCACCTTCGGGCTCTGGCGCATCGGACCGCCGCCCTGTGCCGGTCAACTCGCCATCTTTTCGCGCGCTGTCACATGAGCGATCATATTGGTCAACTCGTCCAGATCGACGGGTTTGCGCAGCACCAGCCGTGCGTTGCAGGACATGCCGAACAATTCACCCTTGGGGAACAGCCTGCTGCCGGTCATGAACAGCACCGCCGCGTCCGGTGCGGAATAGGCCGCATAATTTGCCACATCGGTGGACAGGCCACCATGGATCATCAGGTCCAGCAACAGCACATCCGGCTTGCACCTGCGCAAAACGTCCATGGCGCTGTCGTTGTCGGATGCGACATGTACCACGTGCCCCTCATCGCAAAGCGCCTCGCGCAGGACGAATTGCAAACCGGGATCGTCTTCAAGCACCAAAACAACAGCCATCAAACCCTCCGAGCCGGCACGCGGGATCGGTATAGCGGCTGACGCTGAAGAACTTGTAAAGGGAAACGCAAGATCAACGCGAGCCTTGTTGGGTTGCCACTTCGGCATCGCTCGGATCGCCCGGAAAGGCGATCCCGATGCAAGCGCCCGTCAAATCATCTGACTCCGCTGCAATGGTCCACCCGTGCCGCTGACAAATCGTGTGGCAGGTGAGCAGACCCATGTCATTCGGACAAGAGCCGAATGTCCCGGCACTTTGACCAAGTGAAAACCCGGTGCCCTTGTCGCGAATTGTCAGCGTCCCTGCATCGTCGCCGGTTGGTTCAAGATTGATCCTGACCCGCAGCGCGCGCGGGGGGTGGGCGCGCTGAACCGTGTTCTGCAGCAGGTTGATCAGCAAAATGCGCAGCAGCCCGGCATCGGTCTTCTGCGACCATGGCAGGCCCGAGATGCCGACCTGCGCAAAAGTGGACCCGAGATCGCGCAAAACCGCCTTCACAAGCGTGCGTATGTCCAAATGCTCAAGGCACACCTAGCCCGATGTGGCGCCGGTCTGGTCGAGAAAATCCGCCGTCATGTCGTCCAGCTGCTGCACCGCGCGGGACATGTAATCGAGGTATTCCAAGGCCTTGTCGGGCAGGTCGGCGGCATGCTTCACCTGCATCAGATGCAGCAGGCCCGACAGCGTGTTGAGCGGCGTGCGCAGGTCATGCGCGATTTTGTGCGCCGCCGCTTCGCGCGCGATCAACGCCAGTTGCAGGGCGTCGATGCGTGCCTGCATGGTCGCGATACTCAGGCTTTGGTCGGGGCTGGACATGGGGCGCGTGCCTGACAACGGGAAAGTTTCCGACCCGTTGTGGACCAACAAGGTGAATGCGGGATTAACCGGCGGTCTCAGGTGCTTTCCTTGCGCTGGCTCACCTTGCGCAGGCTGCCAAAGATATGGGACACCTTGTCGTCAAAGCGGTGGCGCACCTTTCCCGTGCACTCGCAGACCACCGATGCGCCGTCCGGGCGCAGGATGTTCAGCGTCATCTCGAACGTCTCTCCGCGCTCGAGGGCGGCCTGAAACCGGCCACTGGCGGCACCGCGTTCGTCGCTGCGTATCCGCTCCAGCAGGCTTTCGACGGAGGGCGTGTGCTTGGACGGATCATAGCCGAGGATATCGTACATCGACCGGTTCCAGCGCGGGCTGTTGTTTTCCACATCAAACAAGAAAAAGCCGATCCCAAGGGCCTCCTGCACGGACTCGAGGCTCGCAAGGCGAATGTTGCGCTCGGTTTCCTGAGCGTTGTCCCAGATCACGCCGATCAACTGGGCCGGGTCCCCGTTGGCAGCGCGGATCAGGGTGGTCTTGCCGCTGATGGGCACGATGTGACCTGCCGCAGCGAACACGCACATGTCGTATTCGGCGCTGCCGCCTTCGTCGATCAGCTTGTCGGTCAATTGCACGGCGCGCGCGCGATCCTTGGGATGGATCATGTTCAACGCCTCGTCCCACGTGGGCATGGTGCCGGACCCGGGGCGGCCATAGATCGTGAACATCTCTGGCGACCAGAACAGTTCTGACGTGTCGAGGTTGTAGGACCAATGCGCCACGTGACTGATTTCGCTCATCATCCGGACGATGCGGGACATGGGTTCGCTGTCATATTGGGTGACGGTGATGGACAGGCCGATCAGCTTGCGGTGCTGGTCGTGCACGGGGGACATCACCAGCGCATAATATTTGCCGCGCGACAGGATCGGCAGACGGCGGTTTTCCTGTACCCGCAATACGGTGTTGGCGATGGGGGCAAGGGCAGGGAAGCCGACGGGCAGGTTGCACTGGCTGAGGTGGATGCCTGTGGGCGGAATATCGTCCAGTCCGAACATGTCCAATGCGACCCGCGACAGGCGGCGCACCATCAGGGCCTGATCGACCAACGCGACGGCGTAAGGGGCCGAGGTCATCGTCGCTTCAAGCTCCGAGGCCAGCGCCTGCCGTTCGGCCGAGCTGATCTGGAGTTCCTCATTCACGGTCATCAGCTCTTCGTTGCTGGATTGCAGTTCCTCGTTGCTGGTTTCCAGTTCCTCGTTCGTGGCTTGAAATTCCTCGTTGGTGGACTGCAATTCCTCGTTGGCAGATTGCAGTTCCTCGTTGGCGGTCTGCAACTCTTCGATGGTTTGTTGCAACGCGTCCTGCGTGGCACGGATTTCCTGCTCCATCCGCTCGACATGGGCGCGGTGTTCCTCTTCGGTGATGTCTTCGAGGGGAACATCCCTTTCATCTTCGAATTTCGCGTCGATGCCGACAAGGCAATGCGTCTCGCCGCGCTGGGTGCTGGTATATGGGAACACCTGCAGGCGCACGCGGTTGCCGACCGCAAGCGACACGGAGTGCCAGCGCCCCGATCGGCGGGACTGGTTGCGCAGGGCGACGGCGATCAGGCTGCTCGCCTCGGTCCGCAGCGGCTCGATCAGCATCTTGAGGTTCAGCGCGGTCGAGGCCCCGGCGCGAATTTGCATGAACGGGGTCAGATCGCCCAACACCTCGATGATGTTGCCGTTCTTGGTGCAGATCATCCCGTTGGGCGCCACGATGCGCGCCAGCGACATTTCGGCCTGCGCGTTTTCCGCAGCCGTGCCCGCGCCGGGGGCACCACTGCCCGTGGCGCGTTGCCTGCGATGATAGATGCGATTGCCGGGATCAACGGTCAGTTCGCCGGACATGCCCCGGCGTTTGACGAACACCTTGTCCGCACCCTGCCGCCCCTCGAAGAACACGCCCATTTCCCCCACGGTCTCGGAGGTGCCCAGAAACAGCAGCGCGCCCTTGCCCATGGCATAATGGAGGCGGCTGAGCACGCGTTCCTGCAGGGCCTGATTGAAATAGATCAGGAGGTTGCGGATGCTGACCAGGTGGACGTTGATAAACGGCGGGTCCTGAAACACATTATGATAGGAAAACAGCGTGACGGCCCGCAGTTCTGGGCGGACCTTGATGTCCGTCTCGCCGACGACGAAATACTCATTCAGCAATTTGGGCGGAATGTCCTGTGCGGCAGAGATCGGATAGACGCCGCGCCGCGCGACCTCGACCGCGTTCTGATCTATATCGGTGGCAAATACCTGCACGTGATTGCGCGCCAACGCATGGATGCCGCCCATGATCTCGGCCAACGTGATGGCTATGGAATAGGCCTCCTCCCCTGTGGCACAGCCGACCACCCAGACCCGGACGGGGGCGTCGCCACGTTCTTTCATGCTTAGACGCAGTTCGGTCTCAAGCTTTTCGAACTGGTCGGGGTCGCGAAAAAAGCGGGTGACGGAAATCAGCAGATAACGGTGAAGCGCGTCCACTTCGCTGACATTGGTGCGGCAATAATCGACATAGCCGTCATAATCGTCGATATCGAGCGCCGTCATACGCCGCGCGATGCGCCGGTTGAGGGTGTTTTCTTTGTAATCGGTGAAATCGACCTGGGTGCGGGCAAGCAGGATCCCGAACAGTTCACCCAGCGGGTTGGGGTGATCCTGCAATGCGCGCAACCCATCGAAGTCGCGGGGGCGGGCAAGGATCTTTTCCAGATGGGTGCCCATCTGTTCGGGCGACAGTGTCAGGTCCACACAGCCGGTTTCGATGGCCGAGGTGGGCATGCCGTCATATTTGGCCGTGCTGGGGTCTTGGGCGATAGTGATGCCGCCCGCCTCGCGGATGGCCTGCACGCCATAGCTGGCATCCGATCCAGTGCCCGACAACACGATGCCCATGCAGCGTTCACCGCACTCTGCAGCGAGGCTTTTGAACAGGCGGTCGGCCGAAGGTTTGGGCGAGGCCGCATGCCCCGACGGTTTGCGCAGGCGCAGCATCCCGTTTTCAAACGTCACATCGGAATTGGGCGGAGTGACATAGATGGTGTCGGCTTCGGGAATGGTTTCTGCCTGAATTTCGCGGACCTGCAGCTTGGTTTCGCGGGCGATCAGCGTGGACAGGACGCTTTTGTGGGTGGGCGACATGTGCTGGGCGACGACATATATGGCGTTCGCGAACTGGGGCAGGTTCTGGGCCAGCAGCGACAGCGCCTCAAGCCCGCCGGCAGAGGCGGCGATGCCGATCATGCGCTGCTGACTGTGGTCCTTGGTCGGGTGCGTCGAATCCGTGTGGGACAGTGTGTGCGATGTCATTGCCTATTCAACCGGATCAAGGGACGGTGGGACATCGCAATGAAGACTTCGTCACCTGTCATGACGGATCACGCCGCCAAACAATATCGGTCAACCAGGCTCATCAGATGGCCGGGCGACACCGGCTTGCTGGCGAAGCCGTTCATGCCCAACTGTTCGACGCGGGCGTCGTCGTGATAATTCACATCCGCCGTCACAGCGATGATCGGCACCCGGTTGGGCGGATTCGAGGGCAGTTGGCGGATGTGATTGGCCGCATCTATTCCGGACATTCCCGGCATGTGCAAATCCATCAGGATCAGTCCATACGCTTCCGGATCGTTAGCCAGCGCCTTGCAGCCTGCATCGCCGTTTTCGGCGACGTCCACATCCACGCCGAGCGTTGCGATGATTTCCTTCATCATGAAACGGGTAAAGGCGTCATCCTCGACCAGCAGCACCTTCTTTCGATCAGCCATCGCAATGTTCCAATCTCACCATGCAACCTTGGGTTATCAACAATCGGGTCGAGAAACCATCCTTTTTCGCGTCGGCGAGCGTCAGTGTGGCACCCATCAGCGCCGATATTTCACGGCTGATGGTCAAACCAAGGCCGCTTCCGCCATATGTGCGACCGATGCTTGCATCGGCTTGGGTGAAACGCTCGAACACAAGCTGACGTTGTGCGGCATCGATTCCAACGCCCGTGTCAGCGACCGATATTTCCAGTCCATGGGTGTCGTGACCATCGTGGACAAGTGGCTCCCGGCGCACTCCGATGCGGATTTCGCCGCGTTCGGTGAACTTGGCGGCATTGTCGGTCAGGTTGGTCACGATCTGGGTCAGGCGCGCACCGTCCAGCATATACGCTTGGTCCAGTCCCTCATCCAGATCAAGGGTCACCTCAATACTTTTCTGATGATAATGCACGCTGGCGGCAGCGGTGGCCTGCCACTGGCGGGCAAGGTGGCGGATGTCGGTCGGGCGCTGCGAGATCGTGACGGCCCGTGAATCAAGGCGCGACATCTCAAGCACGTTGGTCAGCTGATTGTGCAACTGCTGGGCCGCTTTGGTGGCGACATGGGCATAGGTGCGCTGCTTGTCAGGAACATCGGTGTCGGATTCGATCAGGTGCAGAAACCCCATGATCGCATTCAGTGGCGTGCGGACCTCATGGCTCATCGTGCCGATAAAGCTTGAGCGGACAGAAAGCGCCGCACGCGCTTCGCGTTCGCTCCTGATGCGCTCGCTCACCTCTTGCTGCAACTGCGCCAGTGTCTGACTTGCACGTTGTTCGAAGTCGTGCATTGCAATGACGATGCGGTCCAGATCGTCCGGACGCTTGCCGGGCCTGCGATCCAGTCGCAGATCGGTCGGACCTGCGTTCACGTCTGTCCCATCCACGTGCTTGGCAATCTTGCGCAAATGCCGTGTGATCATCCAATAGACCACGAAAAGCAGCGCAACAGCAGCCACATATGCCTTGGCCAGATTGGTCAGAAAGGCGACCCAAAACTGTTCCCAGATACGTGCGTTGACGATCTCAAGCGAGATCTGAACCCGCAGGCGACCCAGCAGCTGGATCGACCCGTCCGGTGTGCGCCTGACAAGGTCGAACTGCTCTGCAACGGTGTTTTCGATGCGCGTGCCGCGTTCCCAACTCTGCCCGGTTTCGCTGGTCAACTCGACATGGGCGACAGAGTCGTTGGTGGCCAGTCCGTCCAGAAGGGTGTTGATCTGATCGAAATCAAAGGTCCACAGCGCCAGTTGCAGCGTTTCGCTCAGCGTCTCGTCGATCTGGTCCAGAATGGCGGTCGCATCGGCCTTTTGCCGATCATAGCTGACAAGCAGCTGAATACCCGTGGAAAATACGGATAGAATGGAGCCGATGAGCAGCGAATAGAGCACCAGCCGCGAGCCCAGGCGATTGTGTAAGAAATCAAGGATCATTTACGGGCACGGCAAGGCACGGTGCGCGGCGCGCCTGAGCGCGCCGTCCAATGTGCAAAAACATGGCTCGCCTGCGGCGTTGCAGGGCGGGCAGGGGCGACGGTCGTCATGTGACGACCAAGGGATAAACGAATGGTTTCGGCATTTGTGCCCACCATGCTACGCCTACCCTTAAAGCTGTGTTAACTCAGTCTGGGAGTGTGGCAATGGCTATGCCACCGGCGCATGTACAAGCCCTTGAGATGGGACGGTACGAGCGCCTTTTTGGCCTTGGTCGCCCTATCCCCTTGCACACAGTGCGCGCCCTGCATAGAAGGGCGCGAATTTCCGATCAGCCCCGACAGCGGGGCCAATATGCTATGGGAGCACACATGCAGGTCACCGAGACGCTGAACGAAGGTCTGAAACGCGGCTATGCCATCACCGTGACCGCCGCAGAACTGGACGCCAAGGTTAACGAAAAGCTGGTCGAGGCGCAGCCCGAAGTCGAAATGAAGGGCTTTCGCAAGGGTAAAGTGCCAATGGCACTGCTGAAAAAGCAGTTTGGTCAACGCCTGATGGGCGAAGCGATGCAGGAAAGCATCGACGGCGCGATGTCGGATCACTTTCAATCCTCCGGCGACCGACCCGCGATGCAGCCCGAGGTCAAGATGACCAACGAGGACTGGAAAGAAGGCGACGACGTCAAGGTCGACCTGACCTACGAAGCACTGCCTGCCATTCCCGAAGTGGACCTGTCCAAGCTGGCGCTGGAGCGTCTGGTGGTCAAAGCCGACGATGCGGCGGTCGATGAAACACTCGGCTCGCTGGCCGAAAACGCGCAGAACTTTGAACCTCGCAAGGCCGGGGCCAAGGCCAAAGACGGCGATCAAGTTGTCATGGACTTTGTCGGCAAGGTCGACGGTGAGGCGTTCGAGGGCGGCGCGGCCGAGGATTACCCGCTGGTGCTGGGCTCGAACTCGTTCATTCCTGGTTTCGAACAACAGCTTGTCGGCGTGAAATCAGGCGAGGAAAAGGAAGTGACCGTGTCCTTCCCGACTGACTATCAGGCTGAAAATCTGGCGGGCAAAGAGGCTGTGTTCTCTTGCACCATCAAGGACGTCAAAAAGCCGGTTTCGGCCAAGATCGATGACGAGTTGGCCAAGAAGTACGGGGCCGAGGATCTTGAAGGACTGAAAACCCGCATCCGCGAGCAGCTTGAAGGCGAATATGCAGGGGCCGCCCGCGCCGTGATGAAACGCGCGCTGCTGGATCAGCTGGACGAGCTGGTCAGCTTTGACCTGCCCCCCAGCCTCGTCGAAGCCGAAGCAGGCCAGATCGCCCACCAGCTCTGGCACGAGGACAACCCTGACGTCCAAGGCCACGACCACCCCGAGATCGAAACCACCGAAGAGCACACCACGCTAGCGACACGCCGCGTGCGTCTGGGCCTTTTACTGGCCGAACTGGGGCAGGTCGCCAAGGTCGAAGTGACCGACGCCGAGATGAGCCAGGCGATCATGCAACAGGCCCGTCAGTACCCCGGTCAGGAACGCCAGTTCTTTGAATTCGTGCAACAGAACCAGCAGATGCAACAGCAACTGCGCGCACCGTTGTTCGAGGATAAGGTGGTCGACCACATCATCGAGAACGCCACCGTGACGGATAAAGAAGTGTCCACGGACGAGTTGAAGGCGGCTGTCGAGGCGCTGGAAAGCGACGACTGATCGTCGACACTGCAAGCATTAAAGGCCCTGCGCATCTGCGCGGGGCCTTTTTTGTTGACGATGGCATGAGCGGTTCAGGCCGCGAGTTCGTCCGCCAACTCGTGATTGCGGTCCCGGTGCCCGGCTTCGTCCGCGCGCACTGCAATCACCACGTCGCGCAGTGTCGCGTCAGCGGGCAACGACCAATAGTCGATGGCGATCTGCGGGGCGGGTACGTTTTCGCTGCGCCCTGCGTCGATATCGGCGAGGTACTGGGTATAGCTGATCACCGCCTCTTCTTCGAGATAGGCAACCACGCGATGTGCGACGCGCGGGGCAAACAGATATAGGAAAAAGTAGAGGTTATAGAACACCGCCTGACCCAGCATGATCAGTGTCCGCTCGAACTTCGAGGGTTCGGCGATCTTGATGAAGGTCATCAGGTGCATGCGTTCGTTTTCGGCTTCGTCCAGAAGTTCGCGGATCCAGCCCTGATCGTCACGGATATGACGAACGGCCTTGAGGTGCTGCAGCAGCCCGCCCACCATGCCGGGCACGGCGGCGACGGTTTCCAGAACCACGGCGCGGTGGCCGTAGCGTTTGGAAAAGAAGGCATCGGCAAAGATGCGCATGAATTTCACGGTGCGCAAGGCGATCCGGTCGCGCAGATCCTTGGGTGGGGTGTGCTTGGCAAGATCGCCGTCGTGGCGGCGGTCCATGTCGAACATCTTGTGGCTCTCCTTTTTGTTTGAACCACAGATGGGGGGAATCGGGCGCTGGGCAATAAGATGCGGCAATTTGCGCGCCTTCAGATGCGCCACCGGTTCATCAGGCTGATCAATATCCGCGCAGATCGTCCAGCGTATAGCTGAACTGCACCGGAAAATCGGGGTCTTCGCGGTGGTCCGGGTCAGGGATCAGGCAGTTCAGACCGCACAACTGATGCGCGCGGCGGGCGCGGGCGTCCACGTACCACAACCGCCCGCCAGGTGTGGCGATATAGCCGTCTGTGCCGTCCTCGATATCTGTGCGCATGTCGTCGAAAGACGGGATTTCGGTCAAGTATTCCAGGCTGGCCGAGCCGTGGGTGTGATAGGACGCGACCACCCGAAAACTGGCGCTGTGCGGGGAAGGGGGCAGGCAGGTGGCCGTGCGTCCGCGCCGCGGTTCGGTGGCCACATAGTCGCCCCGCGCATCAATCCCTATCAGCCCGCAATATTCGCGATCATCGGCGATGGACTGGGGCTGGATATCGTTGAACAGGCGGCTGACGAATGCGATCTCGGCCTGGTTCTGCGGCACAGCTCGGGGGGCTATGTTCATCGTGTCGAGGTCTTCGTCCAGACAAGCGGGCAGGGCGAGCAGGGCAAGGCAAAGAAACGGGATGCGCATGCGGGCAGCTTTGACGGCAGGGGCGGGCCAAGTCAATTCGCCTTGGCCGTGGGTGGCGATGTGTGGCCTATAAAAAAGCCGCGCCTGTTCACGGGCGCGGCTTGATACGTTTCACAAAAAGGAAGGGCTGCGGTTTCAGGCCTTGGGCTCTTCTTCGGCTGTGTCGGGCTGGTCGTCGTCGCTTGACATACCAGCGCTTTCGGCCAGGTCGTCGTCTTCGGATGCGGCAGCGCCAATATCGTCGAACAGTTCCTGGATCTCGAACTCGGCGGCGGCCTCTTCTTCGGCGGCCAGTTCCTGGATCGACTTGCCAGAGGCTTGCAGCTCAGCTTCCTCGACCGAGCGGGCCACGTTCAACTGGATCACCACGTCGACTTCGGGGTGCAGGCTGACATGCACTTCGTGCAGGCCCAGTTCCTTGATCGGACGGGGGATAACCACCTGTTTGCGGTCCACTGTGAACCCTTCGGCAGTGGCAACGTCAGCGGCATCACGGGGCGTGACGGAGCCATAAAGGTTGCCGCCGTCAGACGCCTGACGAATCACGACGAACTGCTGACCGTTCAACTTGTTGCCAAGCGCTTCGGCTTCTTTTTTGGTTTCGAGGTTGTTGGCCTCGAGTTGCGCTTTCTGCGTTTCGAAATGCGCGATGTTGGCGGCCGAGGCGGTCAGCGCCTTGCCCTGCAACAGAAGGTAGTTGCGTGCATAGCCGGGTTTGACGTCGACGACGTCGCCCATCTGGCCCAGCTTGGCCACACGTTCAAGAAGGATGACTTGCATGTGCGTTTCTCCTTATTTCACGGCGTAGGGCAGCAGGGCGAGGAAGCGGGCGCGTTTGATGGCACGGGCCAGTTCACGCTGCTTTTTCGCAGATACTGCGGTGATACGGGAAGGCACGATTTTGCCACGCTCAGAGATGTAGCGTTGCAGAAGGCGTGTGTCTTTGTAGTCGATCGCCGGTGCGTTGTCGCCCGAGAATGGGCAGACTTTGCGACGACGGAAAAATGGTTTTGCGGCCATGGTTTACGTCCTTTTCCTATAGCTCTGGATCAACGGCGTTCGCGGCGTTCGCCACGGTCACCGCGGTCGCCACGTTCGTCACGTTTTTGCATTTGCACGGAAGGCAGATCCTTGTGTGCATCCACTTTGATGGTCAGCACGCGCATCACATCGTCGTGCAGGCGCATCAGCCGTTCCATCTCCAGCACAGCTGCAGCTGGTGCATCGGACTGCATAAAGG
>CAYGPT010000017.1:0-18673 GCA_964351755.1 uncultured Rhodobacterales bacterium
AAATAGACCTGCATCGGGGTAAAGCGGAACAACTGGTTCAGCACCACCTCGGCGGTCGCGTCGCGCTTGAGCTCGACCACCACCCGCACGCCATTGCGGTCGGATTCGTCCTGCACGTGGGCGATGCCTTCGATCTTCTTGTCGCGTGCGGCTTCGGCGATCCGCTCGATCATCGTGGCCTTGTTCACCTGATAGGGAATCTGATCAATCACAATGGCATAGCGGTCTTTGCGCAACTCCTCGACGCGGGTGCGCGACCGGACGATGACACTGCCGCGCCCCTCAAGGTACGCTTTGCGCGCGCCGGACCGACCCAGCATGATGCCACCTGTGGGAAAGTCGGGGCCGGGAATGAAGTCGATCAACTGCTCGCTGCTCAGATCCGGATCCTCGATCAGCGCAAGGCACGCATCGACGACTTCACCAAGATTGTGCGGCGGGATGTTGGTGGCCATACCGACGGCAATACCGCCCGCACCATTGACCAGCATGTTGGGAAAGCGCGCGGGCAGGACGGTCGGCTCGCGGTCCTTGCCGTCATAATTGTCCTGGAAATCGACAGTCTCCTTGTCGATATCGGCCAGCATGTAGGCGGCAGGCTTGTCCATGCGCACTTCGGTATAGCGCATGGCGGCCGGGTTATCCCCGTCCATCGAGCCGAAATTTCCCTGACCGTCGAGCAAGGGCAGGGACATCGAAAAATCCTGCGCCATACGCACCAAAGCGTCATAGATCGCGGAATCGCCGTGGGGGTGATATTTCCCCATCACGTCGCCCACGGGGCGGGCGGACTTGCGATAGGATTTGTCGTGCGTGTTTCCGGTTTCATGCATGGCATACAGGATGCGCCGGTGCACAGGTTTTAGGCCATCGCGCAAATCCGGAATCGCACGACTGACGATGACAGACATCGCATAATCCAGGTAGGATGTGCGCATTTCATGCTCGATGGTGACACTGGGCCCGGTGTACGCCGGGCGCTGTGGTGGCGTTTCATCATCGTTTTCAGGAGGTTGCGGCGTGTCGTTCACGTTGATCTGCCCGTTCTTTGCGTCGGTCTATATGTTGCGTCAAACTCTATCAGAAACCGCAGATAAGGTGCAACGCCTCAAGCGACCCGCTGTTAGCAGTCCGGCCACAAGGCTGCTAGAATGCTGTTTTTGTTGATTATTAATCTTTGCCGCGCTTTGATATCCGAAGAGCAACAAAACGAGGCAAAAAACATGGAGCGCAGCGAAACCGAACTGATGCTGAAGGGGTATGGGCTAACCACGGCGGAATTCTTTTACCGGATGCCGGACTATACGCACGTGCTGAACACGTTCGTCTGGCAGGACTACGACATCGCACCGGATCATCCGCGCTTGCTGAAATTCGTGGATTTCTGGAAGGCCGAGATCGAAGGGGTCCTGCACTCGGTCCGCTTCACCCACCGCAAGATGATGTCATCTGGCGAATGGCGCAATGTGACCGGCGAATTCACAATTCATTAGAGACGCCCACCTTCTTTTGGCCAAAATACCGCGGCGGAGTCTGAAGGACGGGGGCAGAGCCCCTTCATGATGTCGTCGCCGCAAGGCGTCCGCAGGATCACGCCGAACAGGACGCCCCGCCCAGCACACAGAACTTGGCGCAATGGGGATGGTTCAGCGCCACATCGCGCTCCGCCTCTTCCAACGTTGTGCCCAATTCGAACTGTGGATCGTAAGGCAGCAAGGTGCAGGCCAGCACGGCAGGGGCATCCGCGCCCTTGCGCTTGACCACCATACGCGACGATGAACACATCACCGCTTCGGGATGCTTGTTCAGGATCGACCAGCATTGCGTTGTTATTTCAGGGACTTCAACGCTTTCATCCATCTCGGGAAACAGCACTGCCGCGCCCGGGTCAAAGGCGTCGATGTCCCAGCCCCGGCGGGCAAAGAGCGCGGCATACCCCTTGCGGGCCTCATCCTCGCTCTCGGCCATCTCGATGCGGCCCGCCACAGCCATGCGCGCCCCGACCGAGGCCAGCCATTCCATACCGCGCAACGTCTTTTCAAACGCCCCCGGGCCGCGCTCGGTGTCATGCACGGCTGCGGCATGGTGATCGAGGCTGACGCGGAAGGTTATTTTGTGCCCATAACGCGCCACCAGCCCCGCAATCCCATGCTGAACGGCGGGGCGCATCATCGGGGCCATCGCGTTGGTCAACACGAGCACGTCATAGCCACAAGCAAGGCTGCGTTTCAGCATCTCGATGCACTCGGGGTTCATGAACGGCTCACCGCCGGTAAAGGCGATCTCGCGCACGTTCCATTTTCGCTGCTCAAGCTGGTCCAGAAAGTTGCTCACCTCATCCGCGCTCAGATAGACCAGCGCGTCATTGGTGGGCGAGCTTTCGATATAGCAGTTGGTGCAGGCAATGTTGCACAGCGTGCCTGTGTTGAACCACAGTGTCTCGGGGTGGCTCAGCGTTACGCGGGCGCGCGCCTCGCCTTGGGCGGTCACATCCGGGTCCTGAAATTTCCCGAGATTGGCGAGGTCTTTCATAAAGTATCGGTCCCGTCACGTGGCTGTCGTCTGTTGTCATCAGACCTAAGCCGGGACGCGGAGAGGGGAAAGGCGGTCTATGACGGGCTGACAGCTTTGTGATAGGGATGTGTCCAAAAGGGCCATACTCGCGTTTCGGCGTTGAGTACGGAATTGAATCTGTTACTGTTTGCGCAAACATCTAGGAGCAATTCACATGGTATCGCGCGTCATTCCGGTCGACCCTTTCGATCTGGTGATTTTCGGTGGAACGGGCGATCTGGCCCGACGCAAGATCCTGCCGGGCCTGTTTCGCCGGTTTTGCGCAGGGCAGATGCCACCCGAGGCGCGCGTGGTCGGGGCGGCGCGAAGCGACATGGATACGCAGGCCTATCGCGCGTTCGTTGCCGAAGCGATCGCGGAATTCGGCGGTGGAGAACCGACAGAGGATGGGAGTCTCGACGCATTCCTCGAACGGATGGACTATGTGGCTATCGACGCGCGCGGCGAGACCGGTTGGAGCGAATTGGCAGGCCTGATGCGGGATGGCATGGTGCATGCCTTTTACTTCTCTGTCGCCCCCAGCCTGTTCGGCGATCTGGCCGAACGTCTGAACCGGCAGGGTCTGACCAACGACCACAGCCGTATCGTGGTGGAAAAGCCGTTCGGGCGCGATCTCGCCTCGGCCCGCGAACTGAACCGAGATCTCGCCGCCTATTTCGACGAAAGCCAGATTTACCGGATCGACCATTATCTGGGCAAGGAAACCGTTCAGAACCTGATGGCCGTGCGCTTTGGCAACATGTTGTTTGAACCGCTCTGGAACAGTCAGTACGTGGACCACATCCAGATCACGGTCGCCGAAACCGTCGGTGTCGGGGGTAGGGGCGAATATTATGACAAGTCGGGCGCCATGCGCGACATGGTCCAGAACCACTTGATGCAACTGCTCTGCCTGATCGCGATGGAACCACCCAGCAAATTCGACCCCGACGCAGTGCGCGATGAAAAGCTGAAAGTCATCCGCGCGCTGGACGAGGTCGAACCCCACCACATCGTGCGCGGCCAATACGACGCCGGGGCCGAAGGGCCAAGTTTTCGCGAAGAGGTCAACGACCCGCGTTCGCGCACTGAAAGCTATATCGCGATGAAGGTTGGCGTCAGCAACTGGCGGTGGGCCGGCACGCCGTTCTATCTGCGCACAGGAAAGCGGCTCAAGGCGCGGTGTTCAGAAATCATCGTGGTGTTCAAGGCCCTCAACCACTCCATCTTTGGCGAACAGGAGGATCACCGCAACGTCCTGTCCATCCGCCTGCAACCGAACGAAGGGATGACGCTGGGCGTCACCATCAAGGAACCCGGCCCCGGCGGCATGCGTCTGATCGACGTGCCGCTCGACATGTCCTTTGCCGACGCGCTGGGGGAAAACGGCGATCAGACGGACGCCTATGAACGCCTGATCATGGACGTGATCCGGGGCAACCAGACCCTGTTCATGCGCGGGGACGAGGTCGAGGCCGCGTGGGCCTGGACCGACCCCATTATCGAGGGCTGGCTGCGGCGCGGCGACGTGCCCAAAACATATGACAGTGGCAGCGAAGGCCCTGTCGACGCGGTCCAGCTTCTGGCCCGCGATACCCGTGTCTGGCGCAAGGTGTCCTCATGAACCTTCAGGAATATCCCGATCGCGAAATGCTGGCCATGCGGCTGGCCGATGTGCTGGCAAGCGAGTTGAAGAATTGCCTGCTGGTGCACGACCATGCCTCTTTCGTCGTGCCGGGCGGCACCACGCCTGGGCCGATTTTTGATTCCCTTTGTGCGGCCGATCTGGACTGGAGCCGGGTCCACGTGATGCTGAGCGATGAGCGCTGGGTGCCGTCCGATCACGACCGATCCAACGCGAAACTGCTCAACGAGCACCTGTTTGTCGAACGGGCGGCGGCGGCGACCTTCATTCCCTTCCACATGGACGGGCACGAGCCCGAAACCGCCGCGCCCTTGCTGTCGGACAAACTGGCAGAGGAAATGCCGATCTCTCTGCTGTTGCTGGGCATGGGCGCGGACATGCACACTGCCTCGCTGTTTCCGGGTGCGGACGGTCTGGCGGCGATGCTGGCCGACGACGCGCCGCTGGTCGTTCCCGTGTCGGTACAGGGGCAAGAGCCGCGCATCTCATTCTCCGGCCCCGCGCTGGCGGGTGCGATGGCCAAGCATCTGGTGATCTACGGCACTGAAAAGCGCCGCGCATTGGAAGAGGCGCAAGTGATGGAACCGACACTGGCCCCTATCCGGGCCGTCATGGACGGGCTGACCGTTCACTGGGCGGAGTAGACATGATGTGGGATGTGTTGAAACAGCAGGCAGACCGGGTCGCGGACCGCAAGATACTCGACCTGTTCGACGATGCGCGCGCGGATGATTTCGCCGTGCAGACGCAGCACATGCGGTTCGATTACGCCAAGACCAATATCGACGCGCCCACCCGCGCGATGCTGCTGCAACTGGCCGAGGCCAAGGGGGTGGCGGCGCGGCGCGATGCCATGTTCGAGGGGCAAAAGATCAACGAGACCGAAGGGCGCGCGGTGCTGCACACCGCGTTGCGCAATCTTGACGGTGGTCCGGTCATGGTGGACGGGCAGGATGTGATGCCCGATGTGCTGGCCACGCTGGACCGCATGGCCGCCTATGCGGACGAAATCCGCGCCAGCGCCATCACGGACGTGGTCAATATCGGGATTGGCGGGTCCGACCTTGGCCCGGCCATGGCCGTGCAGGCCCTGTCACCCTATCGCGACGGGCCGCGTTGCCATTTCGTATCCAACGTGGACGGGGCCCATATCGCCGATGTGCTGCGGGAACTGGATGCCAAGACGACGCTTGTGATCGTCGCCTCGAAAACCTTTACCACCATCGAAACCATGACCAACGCCCGTACGGCCAAGGCGTGGATGTCCGACAATGGCGGCGACCCGTCCGCGCAATTCTGCGCGCTGTCCACCAGTGCCGAAAAGACGGCGGCTTTTGGGATTCCGCCCGAACGTGTCTTCGGATTCGAGGATTGGGTCGGCGGGCGCTATTCCATGTGGGGACCCATCGGGCTGTCGATCATGCTGGCCATCGGCCCGGACGGATTCCGCGCCTTTCTGCGCGGCGGGCAAGACATGGACACCCATTTCCGCGCCGCCAAGGGGGCAGAGAACATGCCCCTGATGCTGGCCCTTGTCGGCATCTGGCACCGGCAGGTGCTGGGTCATGCCACCCGTGCCGTTCTGCCTTACGACCAGCGGCTGGGGCAATTGCCTGCCTACCTGCAACAGCTTGAGATGGAATCCAACGGCAAGTCCGTGGGAATGGACGGCAAGCCGCTGCCCGTTGACAGCGGTCCCGTCGTCTGGGGCGCGCCGGGCACCAACGGGCAGCACGCCTTTTACCAGCTGATCCATCAAGGCACCTCTGTCATTCCTTGCGAATTCATGGTCGCCGCAAACGGGCACGAGGACGACCTTGCGCACCACCATACCCTGCTGGTTGCCAACTGTTTCGCCCAGTCCGAGGCGTTGTTGCGCGGGCGCGATCTGGACGAGGCGCGCAGCAAAGTCGCAGGCCAGTTCGAGGGCGACGAACTGGAACGCCAAGCCGCCCACCGCGTCTTTGTTGGCAACCGCCCTTCGACCACGCTGATCTATCCCCGACTGGACCCGTTCACGCTTGGCCAGATCATTGCGCTTTATGAACATCGTGTGTTTGTCGAGGGCGTGATTCTGGGCATCAATTCCTATGATCAATGGGGGGTGGAGCTGGGCAAGGAACTGGCAACGGCCCTGCAACCTGTGATCGAAGGCACGGTGAACGCAACAGACAAGGACGGATCGACGCGTGCCCTTGTAAAATACCTTCATACCCATAGAAAATAGGGCTCTGGCCTAAGCGGAATACGCGCATACGCCAGCGATTAGTCGCTGACGTATGCAGACCTATGGTGGAATACCTGACCTAACCCCCGGTTGCGTCTATAGAATTTCAATGTGTATGGTATGTCCGGGCGCTTGATATTTTTTGCCCATTATTTTTTTGAATCAAATGGAGGCCTGATTATGGCTGGAACTCATCACGGGCTCACGCGGCTCGACCAACTTACCAAAGCATGTCTGAAAGGCGAGGGACCGGCACAGCCCTTTGCACGAACCCTTGGGCGGCTGATGCCGGCCAACCCGGTCAACCTGGGATCATCCCTGACCCACAAAAAGGTCCTCGATGCGCTCACCGAATTGGCCGAGGACATGAGCGCGACGACCATCGAAGACGGGCCGGCCGACGCGGGCATGACGTTTTTGGGTCAGTTCGTCGATCATGACATCACCTTGGACGCCACGTCCGCGCTTGGCACACGGATCGACCCCGCGACAATTCCCAATGTGCGCACCCCTTCGCTGGATCTCGACTGCGTTTATGGCGCGGGGCCAGAGGCGTCACCGCACCTTTACGGCGCGGATGAGGCAGAGCAGTTCCTTGTCTTCGGACGCAAGGACAACCCGCGCGATCTGGCCCGCACCTGCGCCGGCAAGGCGCTGATCGGCGATCCGCGCAACGATGAAAACATCATCGTCGCACAGGTGCAGGCGATCTTTATCGAACTGCACAATCTGCTGATGAGCAAGCGCGTCGAAGGCGGCAGCGAAGCCGACGACATCAAGGCCTGCGCCCATGACGGCATCGCAAAACATGTCTGGCACGACCATGTCAGCCCCAAGCTGACGAACTTCGAAGAAGTCCGCCGCTTTATCCGCCTGCACTACCAGTGGATCGTGTGGTGCGAATTGCTGCCCGCCTTTATCCAGCAGGAATGCCTGGACTGGGCGCTGGATGCCAACGCCTTCGGTTCGGCCGGTCCGATCATGCCGGTCGAATTCACCGGTGCGGGCTATCGTTTCGGCCACGCCACGACGCAGTTCGAATATGCGCTGACCGACGGGGCCACACCGACCACGATCCTCGACATGCTGGGCTTTGGCGCGCGGGATGCGTCAGAGAACATCGACTTTGCGAAGTTCTTTTCGATGAACGGTGCGGTCAAATCGCAAAAGGCCCGCCCGGTCGGACCCAAGCTGGGGGACGGACTGCTGCATCTGCCCTTCATCCACACACCGGTCGAGCTCGCGGAAATCAGCGAAACGCTGGATATCTCGCAATCGCAGAACCTCGCATTGCGCAACATGGTGCGTGATCGCTACACCTACCAGCTTGCCAGCGGGCAGCAGATGGCTGCGCGGTTCGGCGTTTCGCCCGTCGCGGTGCCGAAGATCCTCAAGGATCACGGCTTTGCCAAGACACCGCTGTGGTTCTACTGCCTGCAAGAGGCCGAAGCGCACGGGCACGGCAAGCTGACCGGCGCCGGGGGGCGGCTGGTGGCCTCTGTCTTTGCCAATCTGCTGCGGCAAGATCCGACCACCTTCCTGCACATCCCACACTTCAAGCCGTGGCCCGGGTTCAAGGACCAGCCGAGCGTTCTGGCGGGTATCATCGCCTATATCGAGGCCAACCGTGCCCACATGAAGTTCGTGGACGATCTGCAATGCGGCTAGGCTGACCAGCAAGGCGGCGATCACGTCGCCTTGCCGTTCCCATGCAAGCCGTCATCACGCTTGCATGGGGGCACACAGATTGGCAGGGTTCCCCACAAGGGGGGGCGCGCAACGCCCCTCATGTAAGAACACATGGGAGGTGCCGCGATGCTTGGCCAAATGATGAATTTTCCGCTGACCATCGGCTCAATTGTCGATCATGCCGCGCTGTATCACGGGCAGACCGACATCATATCCGTCAACACGCTGGGCGGCGAGGAGCAGACCAATTGGGCCGACGTCGGCGCCAATGCTCACCGGCTGGGGGACGCGCTGAGCAAGCTGGGGCTCGACCCGCAAACCCGCTGCGCTACAATCGCATGGAACAATCGCCGCCATCTCGAAATCTATTTCGGCGTCTCTGGCGCAGGTTTCGTCTGCCACACCATCAACCCGCGCCTGTTTCCCGAACAGCTTGTCTATATCATCACCCATGCGGATGATCGCGTGCTGTTCATCGACAAAAGCTTTGTGCCGCTGGTCAAGGCGATCCGCGACCAGATCGGATGCGTCGAACATATCGTGCTGATGGGGGGAGAGGATGCAGATGCGGCCAACGAGATCGATGGGCTGGTGTTTTATGACGACCTGATCGCGACGGGATCGCCCGATTTCGCTTGGCCGACCTTTGACGAAAACACCGCATCCTCGCTCTGCTATACCTCCGGAACCACCGGCAACCCCAAGGGGGTGCTCTATTCCCACCGCACGACCGTGCTGCATGCGCTGGCCTCCAATACCCGCGACTGCATCGGGTTTTCGGCACGCGACGTGGTGCTGCCCGTCGTTCCGATGTTCCACGTCAACGCCTGGGGCACGCCCTATGCCTGCGCGCAAGTGGGCGCGCGCATGGTGCTGCCGGGCCCCGGTCTGGACGGACCGTCGCTGGTCGCGCTCATTGATACCTACAAGGTCTCCATCGCGCTTGGCGTGCCCACCATCTGGCTGGGCCTGCTGGGCGAGGCGAAAAAGTCCGGCTCGGACCTCACCAGCCTCACCCGCACGGTCGTGGGCGGCTCGGCCTGTCCGCCGTCGATGATCGCCGCTTTCCGTGAGCAGTACGGGGTGGACGTGATCCATGCCTGGGGCATGACCGAAATGTCGCCTCTTGGGTCCACCAACCAGCCACTGGCCAAACATGCCGATTGGCCCATTGAGGCGCAGCACAAATTGCGCGAAAGCCAGGGCCGCCCGCCTTGGGGGGTGGAGTTGAAAATCGTGGACGCGGACGGCGCCGAGTTGCCCCGCGACGGCAAGGCGCAGGGCGATCTGATGGTGCGCGGGCACTGGATCCTCGACGCCTATTTCCGCAACACCGCGGAGCAGACCCTGACCGACGGCTGGTTCCACACCGGCGATGTCGCCACCCTGGATGCGGACGGCTACCTTTCGGTCAAGGACCGATCCAAGGACATCATCAAGTCGGGGGGCGAATGGATATCCTCGGTCGATCTGGAAAATATCGCCATCTCACACCCTCAACTGTCGGACGCTGCCGTTATCGGCGCGCGCCATGAAAAATGGGACGAACGGCCCGTGCTGATCGCCGTCGCCGTCGAGGGCCAGAACCCGAGCGAGGCGGATGTACTACGCATTTTCGAGGACAAGATTGCCAGATGGCAGGTGCCGGACCGCGTGGTGTTCACGGACGTGCTGCCGCGCAATGCCACCGGCAAGGTGCTCAAACGGACACTGCGGGAAGAGTTCGGAAATGTTCTGATGGGCTAGCGGTGCGGAAATCGCGAGTGCAGCGAATGACCGCTCTGAGTCCCCTTTGAGCAATGGCGGATGGTGCAGCATTCGTCACGCAGTGCGGAAACCTGAATGTTGCCGCGCTCAGAAACTGCATCACTGTGGAACAAGCGCAGTTGTTTGATTCGGTCGTCGTTGGAATTTGACGCGCGGGCGCCGATATGGCGCACGAGCATTCGCCACACGTCGATCCGCTGACACATCACGCCATCGCGCGAACGGCCGCAAGCAGTGTTTCGGCTTCGTCTGCCAGGATCTCGCTGACCATCATCGTGATGCGTGGCAGAACGCGCCGCGAATTGATCGCGACACTGATGCTTTGCGCGGGAATATTGATGCCGGAGACGGAAATCCCGACCAGTCGGCCATCCAAAAGCTCTGGTGCCGCGTCCATTTCCGAGGTGAGAGCCACATGGTTCCCCTCGACCACCAGATGCTTGAGTAATTGCAAGGAGTTGGTCACGACCGGCGGCGGGCTGTCGGAGTAAATCCAGGAATGGCGCGCTTCGAGTATTCGCCGAATCGGCAAGGCGCGGCTTTGAACGACGCTGGCATGGTTCCTGACGTCCTGAAGCGTGACCTTGGTGCCACCGGCCAGGGGATGATCTGGCCGTGCCACACAATACAGTGGTAAATCCGTGGACCAGACGATGTGCACGTCGCGCTGCGGTCGCAGGTTGAACGCAAGAGCAATGTCGCACCTGCCGTCCTCCAGTGCGCTCGCGGCATCGTCCGGCGTGGACACGTCCACGTCGATACGTACCAGCGGATACTTGACCGCCATGCGCGCCAGAAAACGCGGCACCAGCCCGTTGACCAGACTGTCCATGGCCATGATGCGGATGTGACCCATGTCGATACCTTGCATCTGCTTGATATCGGACAGTATCTGGTTCTCATCGGCCCGCCACCGACGCGCCAGAACCACGAACATCTCGCCTGCGGGCGTGATCGACATGCCGGTCGTCATGCGGTCGAACAGCAATACGCCAAGGCGCTCTTCCAACAGCTTGATCTGCCGGTCGATGGCCGAGGCCGCGATCCCGATCGAGCGGGAGGCGGACTGGATCGAGCCGTGCTCCGCGACGGCCTCGACATATTGCAAACCACGGGGGGTGAGGTGAAGGGACATCCGACAGCCAATCTAATTTTGCGAACGATTGATTGCCGATAATGTCATGGATTGCAATAAGCACACATCGTTAAGTTGAAAGCATCGAACAGCACCAAAGACTCGAAACCGATGCATACCGCCCTCGATCTTCTGAATTCAGCCCCACGCCAAACGGCGATTGAGATGGTGACACCATTGGTCGAATTGTCGGCTTGGGTGGGCGAGGCCACAGTGGATACTCGCCCGTTCGCGACGCACACGGCCCTTGCCGCCGCGCTGGTCGAAACGATCCTCAAGGCGGACCCCGCGCGCCGCATGGACATGTTCAAGGTGCATCCGGAACTGGCGGGACGTGAGGCGATGCAAGGCCGGATGACCCCGGCCTCGGAAAGCGAACAGAGCCGCCTTGGGCTGTTGCATCTGGCGCCGGGCGACCTCGACCGGCTGTCCGGCCTCAACGCCGCCTACCAGCAGCGCTTTGGCCACCCGTTCATCCTCGCCCTGCACAGGATCGCCGATCTGAACACGCTTTTTGCCACCTTTGAACAGCGCCTCACAGCCACACCGCTCGAAGAGCATATGACCACACTGGCCGAAATCACATCCGTGATCTGCGCCAGAACCGCCTCGGCCTTCGGGCCCGATACCAAAACGACCAAAACCCTCACTCTGTCCACAACCGAACCCCAGGAGTAATCTGCCATGACCGTATTCAAGACACTGCTGACCACCACCGCGCTCGCCCTGTTTGCCGCATCCGCACAGGCGCAAACCGTGATCCGCGTCGCAGGTAACTTTGCCACAGAGCATTCGTCCTCGCTTGCGATGACGAAATTCGAAGAAGAACTCGAACGCCTCTCGGGCGGCGACATCGACGTCAATATCTTCCCCGCGCAACAACTGGGTGGCGCCGCTGAAAACGTGCAGGCTGTCAAAATCGGCGCGATCGAGTTGATGTGGGTCGGCACCGCCTACCTGACCCGCACAGTGCCCGAACTGGAAGTCATCGGCCTGCCGTTCCAGTTTCCGGATCGCGAAACCGCGTTTGCGATTGTCGACAGCCCTGTCGGTGCCGCGCTGGACGAAAAGCTGGCGGGCGAAGGTCTGACTTCGATGGGTTATATGGAGTTGGGCTTCCGCCAGTTGACCAATAACGTGCGTCCCATCGAGACTGTCGAAGATATCGCAGGCCTCAAGATCCGCCTGCAACCCAACGAAACCCACCTTGCGACCTTTCGCGCGTTGGGGGCCAACCCTGTGGCGATGGACGTCAAGGAGCTGTATTCCGCTCTGGAGCAGGGTGTGATCGACGGGCAGGAAAACCCCTTCGCGATCATCAACGTGGCCGGGTATGCCGAAGTGCAGAAATATGTCTCCAACACGGGGCATTTCTTCGACTTCATATCGGTTGTGTCCAACAAGGACTGGTTTGATGGTTTGGATGCTGACACGCAAACGATGGTGAAGGACGCCATGGGGACCGCCATCGCCTTTCAGCGTGAACTGGCCGCCGAACAGGATGCGGCGGGACTTGGCCAGCTGGTCGAAAAGGGCATGACCTATACCGAAGTCTCTCCCGAACTGGCGGCCGATCTGCGCGAACAAACCGCAGGTGTTGCGGCAGAGACAAAGGCGCGTCTGGACCCGGCACTGGTGACATTGATGGACGCCGAGACCGCTAAAATCGGCCTGTGATCTCGTGATTCTGGATCGGCTTCTCACTTCGATCCTGACGCGCGCCGACATCGGCGCGCGTTACCTCGTTATCGTCGGTGCGGCGGCCATGGTGGTCGTCGTGTCCGCCCAGGTGGTCATGCGCTATGTCTTCAACGGCTCGTTCGACTGGGCCGACGAAGTGTCGCGCATCGCTTTCGTCTGGACCATCTTTCTGGCCATTCCACTGGGCATCCGCGACGGCACCCATGTGGGGATCGAACTGCTTGTGACCCGGTTTCCCGCTACCCTGCGCACTGTGGTGGGCCGCACAATGAACGTTCTTGCAGCGGCGATGATGTTCGTCGTGTTCTGGTCCTCGATCACGGTGGCACTTGCAACATGGTCTGAACGGCTGGGCGCGATCGACCTCACATCTGCCGTGTTTTTCTTTCCGGTCATCGTCGGTGCGCTGCATGCCGCGCTGCACCTGTCCCATATGGCGCTTTTCCCGCCGGTTCCGGAGCCTGGGCCATGAGCCTGTTCGTCATCATCGCCTTCCTCGTCTTCGCCTTTTTGGGGATGCCGCTGGCCTTTTCATTGGGTGTTTCGGCGCTGTTGGGGCTGTGGATGGCGGGGTTTGACCTCCTGGTCCTGCCGCCGCGCCTGATGAATGCGGTCAACTCGTTTCCGCTCATGTCGATCCCGCTGTTCATGGTCGCGGGTGAGTTGATGTTGAAAGGCGGGATCATGGACCGTCTGATCGACTTCGCCAATGCGTTCATCGGGCGGATGCGCGGCGGCCTAGCACAAGTGGCGATCATCTCGGGGGCGGGCCTTGCCTCGGTGTCAGGGGCGGCGGTTGCCGATGCCTCGGCGCTGTCCTCCACCCTCGTGCCTTCGCTTAAGAAACAATACGGGCTTGGCTTTTCGACCGGCATTGTCGCGGCGGCTGCCAATCTGGGTCCAATCATCCCGCCGTCGGGTGCAATGATCGTTTATGCCTTCATGGCGGGGTCAAGCGTGTCTGTCGGCGGGCTGTTCATGGCAGGTGTCATTCCCGGGCTTATCCTGTTCGCGGTTTTCATGATGCTGTGCTGGTTCATCGCATGGAAGCGGGATTATCCGCTGTCGGGCACCCCCGTCACCCTTGGCAATATCCTGCGGGAATTGCGTCGGTCCTTACTGGTCTTTCTGATGCCGGTTATCGTGATCGGCGGGATCGTCGCGGGCGCCTTCACCCCGACCGAAGGGGCGGCCATCGGGGTCTGCTATGCGCTGTTGCTCGGCTTCTTCGTCACCAAGCAACTGAAGCTTGCTGACCTGCCCGAAGTGCTGTTCACGGCGGCCAAAACTTCCGCCCTCGTCGGCGCGATGATTGCGTTCGCCTCTACGGTGACGTTCCTCTTCACAATCGACATGCTGCCGTTCAAGTTGGCGGCGCTTCTGCAAGGGATCACCGACAACCCGTTCACCTTTCTTTGCCTGATCGCGGTGATGCTGCTGATTGTCGGAATGTTCCTTGAATCCAACGCGGCCTACATCATGCTGGTGCCATTGTTTCACCCCATCGCGATGCAATATGGCCTCGATCCGTTGCACTTCGGCTTTCTCTTCGTGCTCAATCTTGTCATCGGAATGCTGACGCCACCTGTGGGCGTCGTGCTGTTCGTGGTCTGTGGAATCACGGGCGTGAAAATGGGTGAACTGGTGCGCGAAAGCTGGCCCTTCATTGCCGCGATGTATGCCATGTTGTTGCTGTGCATGCTATTTCCGGCGGTTGTGACATGGTTGCCGGAGCGGCTGGGCTATTGATGCGGCTGCTTCTGATCAACCCGAACACGACAGAGGCGCTGACACAGCGGCTAGCGGCATCGGTTTTGTCAGTTCTGCCCAGCGACGTCGCACTGGTTACAGCCACTGCCGCAACCGGGTTCCCCTACATTTCCTCCCGGGCCGAGGCGCAGCTTGCGGGAGCCAAAGTGCTTGAAACTCTGGCCGAACATCAGGGTGATTTCGACGCCGCCATCATCGCAGCCTTCGGCGATCCCGGCCTTCTTGCAGCACGCGAACTGTTCGATTGTCCTGTGATGGGCATGACAGAATCCTCGATGCTGATGGCACTCTCATTGGGCCAGCGCTTTGCCTTTGTCACCTTCAGCCGCCAACTTGCGCCATGGTACGAAGAACAGGTTCGCATCGCAGGTCTTGAAACCCGGTTTGCCGGGACCTTTACACCGACCGAGGCCATCACGTCCATTTCCGACGTGGCAGAGGATTTGCGCCAACCTCTGATCAACACCTGTCGCGATGCGGCGCGACATGCGGACGTGCTGATCCTTGCAGGCGCGCCCATCGCAGGTCTTGCAGGTGACATCAAAGAAGAGATTCCCCGCATCCTAATCGACCCGGTGCAGGCCGCAGCCCTGCAGGCAATGGCACATTTCAGGTTGTTGCCTGATGGCGCGTCCAAAGGCAGCCTTGCGCGTCCACCCGCCAAACCAAACACGGGGCTTGCAAAGCCTTTAAGCGGCTGGATCGCACGCCCGGGTTCGCGCTGACACGCCCGAAAACTCCTGTGTTCCCATGAATAGGGTAAAAGCAACTGACGCTGCGCAATCCTTGCAGGTTCAAAGTTATGCCATCTCAAAAACGGTTGTATTCGTTGGCCCCGCGAGGTTCGTTCGGAACTGCTGCGCGCCACGTCCATGACTTTCGCACGGCGCCAAGACGAAAAGCATCATCCCTTTCAAACGCGTGATCGCCGCCCCGTGCCGTTGCGCGAACCGTCCTCGAAATTGTCAGATCATCATCCGCCGCGGGTCGCTCAACAGCCCAGCCAGATACGCCGTGAACCGTGCCGCATCCGCGCCGTTGATCACCCGGTGATCATAGCTGAGGTCCAGCGGCACCATGGGTTTGGGTTGAAACGCCTCGCCGTCCCAGACCGGCGTCATTTCGGTCCGGGTCAGGCCCAGAATGGCGACTTCAGGCGGGTTCACGATGGGTGTGAAAGCGCTGCCACCAATGCCACCCAGATTGCTGATCGACATCGACGCGCCGCCCATCTCGTCCGGCTTTACCTTTCGCGCCTGTGCACGGCCTGCAAGGTCGGTGATCTCGGCCCCGATCTGCCACAGCCCCTTGCGGTCTGCATCGCGGATCACCGGCACCATCAACCCGTGGGGCGTATCTACGGCGATTCCAATGTGCACATAATCCTTTAGGATCAATGTTTTGCCATCCACACTTAAAGACGCGTTGAAGCGGGGAAAGGCGCGCAGGGTGCGCGCAAGTGCTGCGACCTGAAAAGCAAGCGCGGTCAGCTTGACACCACGCGCCTGTGCATCCGCTTTCCACGTCGCGCGCAGTTTTTCGATGGCCGACACGTCCGCGCGGTCGTGGTGGGTTACTTGCGGGATGGTCCCGTTGGCTGCGGCCAGATTGGCCGAGGCAACTTGGGCAAAACGGCTCATCGGTTGCTCGGTTACGGGGCCGTATTGGCTGTGATCGACATTCCAGAACGATGCGTGATTGTTCTGCGCCGGGGCAGGCGAAGCCTCGCCCCCAAGGTCCTCGCGCGCGATCGTGGTGCGGCCCAGTTCGCGCGCGAGTTTGTCGAGGTCTATGCCTTTTTCACGCGCCAGCGCGCGAACGGAGGGTGCTGCGACGACTTCTGACATGAGGCTTACCAACTCGCTGAAATATATTGTGTTTCCATGAATTCGAGCATCCCCTCATGCCCGCCTTCTCGCCCCAGTCCGGACTGTTTGACGCCACCGAAGGGGGCTGCCGGATCAGACACCAGACCCCGGTTCAAACCGACCATACCGTATTCCAGGCGCTCACAGACCTGCAATGCCCGCTTCATATTCTCCGAGAATACATAAGCCACCAGCCCGTATTCCGTGTCATTGGCGCGCGCGATCACGTCCTCCTGATCGCTGAAGGTCTGGAGCGCGGCGACGGGGCCGAAAATCTCGTCATGCACGCAGTCTGCATCGCCCGAGACATTGGACAGCACCGTGGGGGGATAGTAGTAACCCTTGCCCTCGGGCGTGGTGCCGCCGCATTCGATCTTGGCCCCCTTGGCGACGGCGTCGGCCACAAAGGCTGCGACCTTGTCTCGGGTGTCTGCATTGACCAGCGGGCCCACATCCACGGAGGGGTCGGTGCCATCCCCGACTTTCAGGGCCGACATCGCCTCGGTCAGTTTTTTCGTAAATTTTTCAGCGACATCCGCGTGGACATAGATGCGGTTGGCCGCCGTACAAGCCTCGCCCAGGTTGCGCATCTTGGCCAGCATCGCGCCCTGCACGGCAACATCCATATCCGCATCCTCGAACACGATCAGCGGCGCGTTGCCGCCCAGTTCCATGGCCGGTTTCAGCACCTGATCGGCCGCCGAATGCAGCAGTTTGCGCCCCACACCAGTCGAGCCTGTAAAGCTGACAACGCGCACGCGCGGGTCGTGCAGCATGTGATCGACCAATGCACCGGTGCGCTTGGAAGGCAGGACGTTGACCAACCCTGCAGGCACGCCCGCCTCTTCCAGCAGGGGCATGAGGGCCAGCATCGTCAGGGGCGTTTCGGAGGCTGGTTTGATGATCACGGCGCAGCCTGCGGCAAGCGCGGGCGCGATCTTGCGCGTGCCCATGGCTGCCGGATAATTCCACGGGGTCACCAGAACGGCCAGCCCGGCGGGTTTGTGCTGCACAAGGATGCGCGCTCCGGACGCTGGCGCATGGGTCAACAGCCCGTCGGCACGCACCGCTTCCTCGGCAAACCAGCGAAAGAATTCAGCGGCATAGGTGGCTTCGCCCTTGGCGTCCGTGCCCGCTTTGCCGTTCTCAAGCGTGATCAGGTGGGCGAAATAATCCAGCCGCGCGGTCATCAATTCCCACGCGCGCCGCAACACTTCGGAGCGGTGGCGCGGGGTCTGGGCGGCCCACTCCTTCATCGCTCTTTCAGCCGCATCCATCGCCGTATCCGCATCCGCGATCTCGGCAGAGGCAACGGAAGAGATCACTTCTTCGGTGGCGGGGTTCAACACATCAAAGCGTTCGCCGGAGGCGCCCGGGCGCCATGTGCCGTCGATGTAAAGGTCGGTGTAGTCCATTGGAATGGCCTTTCGAAATGTCAAAGCAGGTGGCGGAGCGGCTGCTCCATCCGGCCTGCGAAATTGGAAAGCAGCGCGATGGCGTCGTCTGTGGCCATCTGCGCTTGGGTGAACTCGAGGGTGATGGCGATGCCAGCGCCGTTCCGCGTCAGGGTCAGGGTGGGGGTACCTTCGGCCCCGACCTGCACGGTTGTGACGGTGCTGGTGCGCAGGTCGCGCAGACGCAACTCTGCCGCCTCTTCGGTGTGTGCGGTCTGCCCAAGCTGCGCTGTTGCGGCGTACCGATTGGCCCCGTTCGCGCCGTGGACGGCGACAACAACGTCCTTGCCCATGCTCGCCGCGCAGAACCCGGCAAGGATCGCGGACGCATCGGACAGGTCGGCGTGCAACCGCGCCCATGCGGCGAATTCAGTGAACCCTTCGGCCTCGATTTCGGCGGTGATGCGGCTGGCAGATTGGGTCGCCTCTCCTGTCTGCGCGCCCGGTGCCGGCAGCGCCTTCAGCGCCTCGAGGTCCTTGACGTGAAAGGGCTGGGGATGGCCTGCCTCGACCAGCCGCGCAAGGTCGAGCCCCTGTTCACGCGCCAGACGCCGCAGCTTGGGCGAGGCGAGGATACGGCCCTGCGCCGATGTGGCGGGGGCTGCCTTGGCTTTCTTTGGGGCAGGGGTCGGTTTGGCCGCCTCGGCTTTGGGCGTGTCCTCGGGGGCGGGCGCGGGTTTTGCGGCGGCGGAGGCCGCCGAACGTATCACGGGATTGGCCGGAGCCTCGGCGCTGATGATGGCGATCGTCTGACCCACCGGCACGTCTTCACCTTCCTCGGCCAGCGTGGCGGCGAGGTAACCGTCAGAGCCTGCATTGACCTCGTTCGTGGCCTTGTCGGTTTCGACCTCGAACAGGATGTCG
>CAYGPT010000017.1:18773-56333 GCA_964351755.1 uncultured Rhodobacterales bacterium
GCCTGCATTGACCTCGTTCGTGGCCTTGTCGGTTTCGACCTCGAACAGGATGTCGTCGCTGGTGACCGCATCGCCGGGGGCCTTGTGCCATTTGACCAGCAACCCGCTGTCCTGCGACATGCCGAGCGTCGGCATGATCACGGCCTTGCCCTCGGGCAATGCGTCGCCGGTGTTCGCGGGGGCCTCGTCCTTGGCATTCGTCGCTTCGGGTTCGGCCTTGGGCGCACCTGCGGCACTGTCGGAAATCTGCGCGATCACGTGGCCCACGGGCACATCCGTGCCTTCCTGCGCGGTCACGTCGGTAAGATATCCGTCGCCCTGCGCCTCGACCTCCATCGTCGCCTTGTCGGTTTCGACCTCGAACAGGATGTCGCCCTTGGCCACAGCCTCGCCGGGCTGCTTGTGCCAGGCGACGATCTGCCCGGTTTCCTGCGCCATTCCAAGCGCGGGCATGATGACGTCAAGCGGCATCTATCATCTCCCCCGCGACCAGCAGGCGGGCCTTGGCGGCGACGCCTTCGGGTGTGGGCACGGTGATGTCTTCGAGCGCAGGCGAGAACGGGATCGGCACGTCCATCGCCCCCATGCGAAGGACCGGCGCGTCCAAGTGATAGAACGCCTTTTCATTGATGCGACTGGCAATTTCGCTGGTAACGCCAAAGCTTTGGTGCCCTTCGTCCACGACGATCACGCGCGAGGTCTTGCGGGCCGATTTCAGCAATGCCGCCTCGTCCAGCGGCACGATGGTGCGCGGGTCGATAACCTCGGCGCTGATGCCTTCCTTGGCCAGAATGTCGGCGGCCTTTTCGCAGACCTGCACCATGGACGAGGTGCCGATCAGGGTGATGTCGGACCCGGTCCGCTTGATGTTGGCCTCGCCAAACGGGATCAGATACTCCTCTTCCGGCACGGGTGCCTTGTCCTGATACATCAGCTTGTCCTCAAAAATGACGACCGGGTTGTTGTCGCGGATCGCGGTTTTCATCAGCCCCTTGGCCTCGTAGGCCGAGGACGGCATCGCGACCTTGAGGCCCGGAATATGGGCCACGATCGCGTGCAGGGACTGGCTGTGCTGCGCGGCAGACCGGCGCGTGGCCCCCATGTTGGTGCGCAGCACCAGCGGCACGCTCAGCTTGCCGCCAGACATGTAATGGGTCTTGGCCGCCTGATTGCAGAGCTGGTCCATGATCAAAAAGATGAAGTCGCCGAACATCAGATCGACAACGGGCCGCGTGCCGGTCATGGCCGCACCGACTGCGAGGCCCATGAACCCGGGTTCGGCAATCGGCGTGTCCACGACACGTTGCGTGCCGAATTCGTCCACGAGGCCCGCCAGCACCTTGAACGGCGTACCCGCTTCGGCCACGTCCTCGCCGATGATGAACACGGTCTCGTCGCGGCGCATTTCCTCGGCCAAGGCTTCGTTCACGGCCTGTGATAGGGTGATCTCTCTCATCTGTCGCTCCTTCAGGCCAGCGCGTGTTTGATGTCGGCAAAGACGTGCATGTCGACTTCGGATGCGTCCGGGTATTTGGCGTCGAGCGCATATTTGACGGCGTCTTCGGCGTCTTTCGCGATTTCGGCATTCATCGCCTCGATCTCGTCCTCGGTCGCGATGCCTTCGCTGACCAGATGGGCGCGGAAACGGATGATCGGGTCCTTGTTGTCCTTCCAGTCCTTTTCCTCGTCCTTGGAGCGGTAATATTCACGGTTGATGTCGCCCACGTGGTGGCCGTGATAGCGGTAGGTCATGAGTTCCATAAAGAACGGGCCCTCGCCCTTGCGGGCCCGCGCGACCAGATCGGCCGTCAGCTTGTTGACGGCCAGCACGTCCTGCCCGTCGACTTGGTGGGCTTCGATGCCAAAAGCCTCGGCGCGGGCGGTGATCGAACCGGCGGCGATCTCTTCGGTCTTGGTGTATTCCGAATAGCCGTTGTTTTCGCAGGCATAAATCACCGGCAGCTTCCACAGCGCGGCCATGTTCATGACTTCGTACATCAGGCCCTGCGCCGTCGCGCCATCGCCGAAAAAGCAGACGGCGACGTCCTTCTTGCCCAGCATTTTCGAGGTAAAGGCAGCCCCCGTCGCGATCCCCATCGACCCGCCGACGATGGCGTTGGCCCCAAGGTTGCCGTTGGACTGGTCGGCGATGTGCATCGACCCGCCCTTGCCCCGGCAATAGCCTTCTTCCTTGCCCAGCAACTCGCAGAACATTTCCTTGAAGTTTGCCCCCTTGGCGACGCAGTGGCCGTGCCCACGGTGGGTCGAGGTGATCTTGTCCGTTGTTTCCAGCGCCTCGCAGATGCCCACGGCCACCGCTTCCTCGCCCGAATACATATGGGTCAGGCCCGGCATCTTGGCCGACAGGTAAAGCTGGTTGGCATTGTCCTCGAAGGTGCGGATGCGCACCATCTGGCGGTACATGCGCAGGTAGTCTTCGGTATTCGTCTTTGGCTTGGCCATAGTGTCCTCCCGGGTGACGGGGTGAACCCCGCCCTGCACGTGCGTGACAGGGCGGGGCCGGTCCCGTCGTGGTTCAATAGCGGTTCGCGATGGGCAATTCTTCGGCAGGGAACAGGCTGATCACCTCGCACCCGGTCTCGGTCACGACCACCTCTTCCTCGATCCGTGCCGCCGAATAACCGTCGGTGGCCGGGCAGTATGTTTCGAGGGCAAAGACCATGCCGGTCTTGATTTCCATCGGGTGATCAAGGCTGATGGCGCGGCTGATGATAGGGCGTTCGTGCAGGGCAAGACCCAGCCCGTGACCGAATTGCAGACCAAAGGCTGCATCCTCGTTCGGGAAACCCAGCGATTCAGCGGTTGGCCAGACCTCGGCCACCTTGTCCGTTGTTACACCCGGCTTGATCATGGCGATGGAGGCGTCGATCCACTCGCGCGCTTTCACATAGGCGTCGTTTTGGGACGGTGTCGCGCGGCCGACGTTGAAGGTGCGGTAATAGCAGGTGCGATAGCCTTGATATGACTGAAGAATGTCAAAGAACGCCTGATCGCCCGGCCGGATCAGCCGGTCGGTAAAGTTGTGCGGGTGCGGGTTGCAGCGTTCGCCCGAGATGGCGTTGATCGCTTCGACATCGTCGCTGCCCATCTCGTAGAGCATCTTGTTCGACAGCGCGACGATGTCGTTCTCGCGCACGCCCGGCTTCAGCTCTTCGTAGATCATGTGATAGACGCCATCGACCATCGCGGCGGCCTGCGTCAGCAACTGGATCTCGTCCCAGTTCTTGATCTCGCGCGCCGCCAGCATGATCTGCTGGCCGTCGACCACGTTTATGCCTTCTTCCTTCAGCGCATGGAACATGGCCGTTTCGGCGTAATCCACCCCCACTGGCATGTCGGCCATGCCCGCATCCTTGATCAGCTGGGCGATCATCTTGGCGTATTTCTGCATCAAGCCGAAATCGGGTGGGATCGTGCCGCGCATGCCGACAACGCCGGCCAAACAGTGATCGGGTTCCAGCCAGTCGGAATGACGCTTGTGGTGTATCGCGGCAGAGCCGAAATCCCAGACATAAGGGCTGTCATCGCCTGTCAGCAGGCAGAAACGGCACATCTTGTCCCGTTCCCATTCGCCGATCTTGGTGGCGGTGACGTAGCGGATGTTGTTGACGTCAAACAACAAAAGCGACCCTGCCTGCGAGGCGAGCAGGGATTGCCGCGTGCGCGCCAGACGATAACGACGCAGGCGGTCGTGGTCGATCCGGCGTTCGAAATCGACCGAGGTGTGGCCCCATGCGGGCAGGCGTTCGCGCCATTCCCAGTTGGGTTCAAGATCCTTGGGGGTAAGCAGGTTCGGCATCAAAGCGCGTGACATGGCAGTCTCCTCCGTGGGGCGAGGCCCCGGATGTTTCAGGTGTGTTCGGCAAGAAGGGCGGCTACTGGATGCACCAGCCGCCATCGATGTGGACCATCTGGCCGGTCATGTAGTCGCTGTCGTCACTGGCCAGGAACGAGGCGGTGCCCACGATATCCTTGGGATAGGACACGCGCTTGATCTGCAAGGCATCGCGGACGATGTCTTCATAGGCCTGACCCTCTTTCTCCTTGAAACCAATGTCGACAAGGTCCTTGTCCAGCTGCTCCCAAAGGGGTGTCACTACAACGCCGGGGGCGTAGCCGTTGACGGTGATGCCGTGCTCGGACAGGCCCAGAGCGCCGCAATGGGTCAGCGCCAGCACGCCGTATTTCGAGGTGCAATAGACGGTTACGTCCAGCAGCGGCTTGCGCGACGCGATGGAGCCGACGTTGATGATCTTGTAGGGGTGATCCTCCATTGGGCCCTGCTTGATCATCTGGCGGGCGGTTTCCTGCATGCCCAGCCACATCGCCTTGGTGTTGACGTTCATGATCATGTCCCAATTGTCCTCATCTATATCCATGAAGAACCGGGGCTTGTTCAGGCCCGCGTTGAACAGACCCACGTTGATCGAGCCGAACGCCTCGACGCATGCTGCGACCGCGGCGGCATTGTCGGCGCGGTTTGTCACGTCCATCTTGACGGCCACGGCCTTGCCATTGCCCGCATCGTTGATCCGCTCGGCGACTTTTTGCGCCTCGTCCCCGTCGAGGTCACCAATGCACACGTTGGCGCCTTGCGCAGCAAAGCTGGTCGCGTTGGCTTCGCCCATGCCGCGGGCGGCACCTGTGATGAGAATATTCTTACCTTTGAGGCGGTTGGGGTCCATGGTTGTCTCCTCCTGTTGTCACGATAACCCGTGTTTACTGATGACGGCGTCTGCCCTCCTTTGAGCGCGCTGCACCGCGTCGCGCGGCGAAATCAGGCCGCGCAGCATGTCGTGGAATTCCTCGCCGCAAATCTGGATGATGGCGCTGATTTCGGGCACCGGCGGGCGGGGCCAGAATTGCAGCTCGTCACGCCAGGACATCGCATCGACCGCTTCGAAGATCGGGGACAGCCGACGCACATCGGGGTCCGAACCCACGGAATAGCGCGGGTTGGTGCGGCTGCCGTTCTGGACGTAGAGTTTTTGTGCCTCGGGCGAGGTGAACACGCGCAACGCCTCGATGGCGCCATCCAGGCGATCCTCGGGCAGGTTGGCGGGGATACCCAGCAGGTAGCCGCCAACGGGCGCAATCTGCGCCCCGCCGGGCCCTGCCGGATGCGGCAGATAGCCGGTGGTGCCACAGGCGGGCGAAGATTCATCGAGCTCGAAATAGGGCGCAAGCAGGGTGTAGCCATAGGCCATCGCGACCCGTCCTGCCGCATAGGGGCGGACACGTTCGTACCAGGACATCGACAGGATGTCGGGGGGCGAATAGTCCAGCATCTCCAGCAGGAATTCAGCGGCCTCAAGGCCCGCATCGGTGTCGATAGTTGCGCTGTAGCGGCGGTCGGCGAGGTGTGAGGTATCGAACCCGCCCGCGTTTTTCGGCAGATCCAGGATAGGCTGCCCGAAATCGGCCAGCGTCATCAGAACGGTGTGCCCAAGGGCCGTACCGCGCGCCGCATTCCATGCGATCCCGTGCATGCCACGTTGCGGGTCGTGAAGCGCCTTGGCCGCCGTCAGCAGGCCACGGGTGGATGCCGGCGGGTTCAGCCCGGCGGCTTCGAACAAGTCCCTGCGGTAGAACAACAATTCCGGCGTCGTTTGCGATGGCAATCCATAGGCCTTGCCGCCCCACTGTGCCGCATTCCAGCCAGCGGTATGGAAATCGGCTGTGTCGACGCTGGCCAGGTCCATGACATCGTCCAGCGGCATCAGGATGCCGCGGGTCGCAAAGTCGCCCACCCAAGGCAGGTCGACGGCGATGATGTCATAACGGCTGTTCTTGCGCTCTGAATTGCGCATCGCCTCTTCGTGCAGGCGGTCGATGGAAAAGGCGCGCTGGTGGATATGCGTGCCGATCGACTGCTCGAACTGCCGCTTGAGATTGTCCATCACCATGAATGTCGGATCGCCGTGCACCAGCACGCGCAATCCACCGGGCAGCTTGATCGGGTGGGTCAGGATTTGCAGCGGCGGGATGGATTTGGCGTTCATGTAGGATTCGCCGAAATAATAATCCTCGGCCCCACCCAGAGTCTGATTGCCGCCAAACCGGCTGGCGGCCAGCCGACCCACACGGCTGGACAGTTGGGACCATTGGTCGAGCAAGGAGTCGCTGGGGTGCATGGAAAAGCTTTTGCCGGTCTTGGTGCGCGGGCGCTGTTCGATGAGCCCGGCTTCGACCATCTCCTTGAGCCGCCGGTTGGCGGTGGCATATGGCACCCGGCTGGCCCCGATCATGGCAGTGGCGGTGATCACGCGCCCCTCGAGATGGCCCCGCATCAACAACTGCATCATCCGCAGGTTGGGATTTGGCGCGGACAACTCGACCATATCCTCCAGTTCATCTCCCAACTCTTCGAGAAAGGCGATGATTTGCAGCATCTCGGTCTTGGCCTTGGGGGGCACGAACCGGGCCATGGTATCTGCGCTCATCGCGTTCATTACGGCAGGCTTTATCTTTCGGGTCGGTTTTTTCTGTCGTGTTGCCTGGCGCGGGTCAGAATTGTTCAAACTGGACGAATCTGATTTGGCCATTGGGGATTGCCTCCATACTGTCTGCACTTGCATGATGGGATTATATCTCCAAAATGTCCAAAATGGACATTATGATATTCTGTTTGGATATTTTTGCTACCGCTGCGCCCGCGACAAGCCTGCATCATTGATCCAGTCCGATGGACATGATTCCCCGTTTGGAGGGGGGTATCGCTTAACCGAGATCGAAAAGATTTCTTTGGGAGGAACCAACAAGATGACACTTCGTACCATTCTTTCGGCCACCGTTGCGACCGCAGCAGTTGCCACCGCGGGCGCAGCATTCGCAGACGCGCATTCGCCCATGCGGATCGGGATCACCCAGAACAACGTGGGTGTCGACAGCTATCAGACCACTTATGAACAGGCGTTCATCGCCGCCGCCGAAGCAAACGACAACGTCGAAGTCGTCGTGCTGGATGCGGGTGGTGACGTGGCCCGCCAGATCGCCCAGATGGAAGACCTGATTCAGCAGGAAGTCGATGCGATCATCATCTGGCCGACCAATGGCGAAGCGGTCATTCCCGCCGTGCGCAAGGCGGCCCAGGCCGACATCCCGGTCGTCGTGACCAACTCGAACATCGCCGAAGCGGGTTTTGACTTTGTCGCGTCCTTCTCTGGCCCCGACAACATCACGCAGGGGTCGCGCTCTGCCGAGATCATGTGTGACCGGTTCAAGGATCTGGGTATCGAGAACGAGGCCCAGGTTGTTCAGATTTCCGGTCAACCCGGTTACACTACCGCGATTGAACGCGCCAAGGGCTTTGAGGATCGTCTGCCCGAGGTGTGCCCGAACGTCACGCTGCTCGAAACCCAGCCCGGCGACTGGAACCGCGAAAAATCCCAGCAGGTTATGGAAGCCTTTCTTGTCAAATATGACGACATCGACGGCGTCTATGCCGGGGATGACAACATGGGTGTGGGCGCATTGAACGCCGCAAACGCGGCTGGCCGCACCGACGGCATCACCTTTGTCGGTGCCACCAACTTCGCCGTTGGTTACGAGGCGATGGAGCGTGGCGAATACTGGGGCTCGATCTATCAATCCCCCGTGGATGACGCCGAGGCCGCTCTCAAAACGGCCATCGACCTGCTCAATGGCGAAGAACTGCCGTTCCTGAACTACTTCGACACACCGAAGATCACTCAGGACAACATGAGCGAGTTCACCAAGCCGGTGTTCTAAGAACTCCTCCCGTTGGAATGGGGGGCTTTGGCCCCCCGTTTCGATCCGCCCGCGTTTCCGAACAATTTGATCTAGTGAAAAGGAGAAGGCCCATGGGTCGTGTCTCTGGTCGTTCCTGCATCGTGACCGGTGCCGCACAAGGCATAGGTCGCGCCATAGGAGAGGCGTTGCTGGCCGAAGGTGCGGACGTGTGTTTCGCCGATATCAACGGTGACAAGGTGGCAGAAGTCGCCGCACAGAATGCGCACCAAACACACGGCAACAAGGTCACACACGCGCAGGTTGACGTCACCGACCGGGCCGCCGTGCGCGCCATGATCGACCATACCGTGTCCGTCTTTGGTAAACTGGATGTGAAATTCAACAATGCTGGCGTGAACAAGCCCATGAACTTCCTCGATGTCACCGAAGACAACTGGAACTTCATCATGGGTGTCAACGGTTTGGGCTGCATGATCGGCATGCAGGAGGCCGCGCGCCAGATGGTGTCCCAGGGCACCGGGGGCAAGATCATCAACACCGCGTCCATTGCCAGCCGTCAGGGGTATGATAACGTTGCCCCATATTGCGCCAGCAAATGGGCCGTCGTTGCGCTGACACAATCGGGCGCGCGCGATCTGGCCAAGCACAACATTACCGTCACGGGCTTTGCGCCCGGCGTGGTCGCGACCGAGATGTGGGAACAGGTCGATCAGGACCTGATGGCAATTGGTGCCGCAGATCGACCCGGTCAGGCGATGGAGGAGTTTTCGTCGGAAATCCTGCGCGGTCGCGTGGCCAAGCCGCAGGACATCACCGGGACCACAACATTTCTGGCCGCGCCCGAAAGTGACTACATGACCGGGCAAATCGTCATGATCGACGGAGGGATGACGCTGGTTTGACCCGCGCGCCAAGCGGGTCACGTCAAGGATGGATGCGCACGTTGCGCGCCTAGGGAGGGAACGATGGCTGCAATTTCGAAACAGGACGTCGGACGTCTGCTGGCGAAACAGGGCATCCTGATCGCTTTTGCGGTGTTCATAATCGGCTTCACAATCGCCAATGACCGCTTTCTGAGCCCGGACAACGTGATGGGCGTGTTGCGGTCTTCTGCCATTCTGGGAGTGATGGCGCTGGGGGTCACATTCGTGGTGATCAGCGGTAATCTGGACCTGTCAGTCGGATCCATGATGTCCTTTTCGACGATCGTCGTGCTGGATCTGCATGACAAGATCGGACCGGCCCTTGCCATCCCGGCCATGTTCGCCATGACCTTGTGTCTGGGTGCCTTCATCGGCTTTCTGGTCGGGTATCTCAGACTGAATTCGCTGATCGTGACCTTGGGCATGCTGTCGGCCATCCACGGTCTGACGCTGACCTATTCAGGCGGACAGAACATGGACATCGCCGACAAGGAAGGGACGTGGTTCGACATCTTCGGCCAGGGGTCTGCCCTTGGCATTCCCATTCCGATCCTGTTGTTTCTGGCCCTTGCGGCCTTCCTTGGGATCGTGCTGGCCAAAACACCCTTCGGGCGCAAGGTCTATGCAGTGGGCGGTAACGGCACGGCGGCGACGTTTTCGGGCATCCGGCGCGCGCGCACCGTGTTCACCTGTTACCTGATCTCTGCCGGATGTGTTGCGACGGCGGGCCTTATTCAGGCGAGCCGTTCGCTGGGCTCGCAAAACACCGTAGGGCAGGGGCTGGAACTGGACGTTCTGGCCGCCGTAATCCTGGGCGGTGCGTCTCTGCTGGGCGGGTCGGGCACCATATTCAAGACAGTGATCGGCGTGCTGATACTAGGATTTATCCAGAACGGACTTCTTTTGGTGGGTTTGCAATTCTACGTCCAGTACGTGGTCACATGGGTGATCATCATTCTGGCCGTTTGGCTGGACATCGCGGCCAAGCGTGGGCGCTTCTGGTCAAGCTACGCATGAGGGGGCGGGGATGATGCAAGCAGGACAACTGTCAAGCTTTCTGAAAAGCGGCGCGATATGGGCCTTTGTCGTTCTTGAGCTGATCTTCTTCAGCGTGGCGGGGGAATTCCTGTCGCTATCGGACAAGGCGTTCATGGACTTGGACAATATGCTTCTGTTGCTCAAGCAGTCGGCCCCTATCGGGATCATCGCGATGGGCATGACCATCATCATGATCAACGGCAATATCGACCTGAGCGTCGGGGCGACGTTCGCCCTGTCCGCCGTCATCCTTCTCGACAGTATGACGTGGCCGATATTCGCGGGTCTTGGCAACTGGGTGATCCCGGTTTCCTGGGCCTTGGCTCTTCTCACCGGCATCGTGCTGGGGGCCATTAACGGGCTGATCGTGTGGAAAACCGGGGTGGATGCGTTCATTGTGACGCTTGGGTCCATGCTGGGCTTTCGCGGGCTTGTGTTCATGTATAACGGCGAAAACCCGACCTCGCACCTGAACTGGACCCTCGTGGATTTTGCCGAGGCACAGTTTCTGGGCCTGCACACTGCCACATGGTTTCTGGCTGTCACCACGCTGGTGATCTGGTACGTGATGACGCGCACCGTGCACGGGCGCAACGCCTATGCCATCGGCAACAACCGCGAGGCCGCGATCAACGCAGGCATTCGTGTCGGGCCGCACATGCTGGTCAACTTCATGATCATCGGCTTTCTGGCCGCGCTTTCGGCGGTTGTGTTCTATTCCGAAAGTGGGTCGGTGAACCCCAATGACGGCCAATTGTACGAGTTGTGGGTCATCACCGCTGTCGTGCTGGGCGGCACCAAACTGACGGGCGGCGCGGGGTCTATCATCTCGACCCTCGGTGGCGTGGTTGCCATCCAACTGCTGCGCAAGGGGCTGGGCCATATCGGTGCGGATACCGAGACGGTGAACCTTGTCATCGGCCTGATCCTGATCGCGGTGCTGTTCCTTGATCGCCAGTTGAACCTCAAGGGCAAAGAGGAGTTGAAGACATGACGACCCAGACACCTGCCTTGCGCCTAGAGGGGATCGTCAAGACCTTCCCCGGTGTGCGCGCGCTGGACGATGTATCCTTCGAAGTCATGCCCGGCGAAGTTCACGCACTGATGGGCGAAAACGGTGCGGGCAAATCGACGTTGATGAAAGTGCTGGGCGGCATTCACCAACCCGACTCAGGCCAGATCATCGTAGGCGAAGTTCCAACAGTCATGACATCGCCCCTGCAGGCGAAATCCAAGGGGATCGTGTTCATTCACCAAGAACTGAGCCTGGCCGAGGAATTGTCGGTGGCCGAGAATATCTACTTGGGCGAATTGCCCAAACGCTCGTTCGGGCGGGTGGACTGGACCACGCTGTACGAAAAGACCGACGCGATCCTCGCCAAGCTCAAGGTTGGATTCAATGCCCGGACCCGGGTGGGTGACCTGTCCATCGCAAACCAGCAGATGGTAGAGATCGCGCGGGCGCTGACCGTGGATGCAAAGGCGGTCATCTTTGACGAACCTACAGCTTCGCTGACAGATGCTGAAAAGGTCGTGCTGTTCGATGTGATCACCGACCTCAAGGCGCAAGGCGTCGGCATCATCTATATCTCGCACCGGATGGAGGAGATTTTCAAGATGACCGACCGGATCAGCGTCCTTCGCGATGGTCAGTATCGCGGTACGGTGGTGACGCGGGAAACAAATGAGGAAAACGTCACACAGTTGATGATCGGGCGTAAACTGGACCTGTCCCGCGCTGCGGTGACCCACGAACTGGGCGACATCGCGCTTGAGGTAAAGGGGCTGTCCTGCGGCAAGCTTTTTCAGGATATCAGCTTCGAGGTGCGCCGTGGCGAAGTGCTAGGCTTTTACGGTCTGGTCGGGGCCGGACGGACGGAAATCGCTGAAACCCTTTTTGGCCTGCGTGATCCCGATGCAGGTTCCATCCATCTTGATGGCAAGGAAATCCGCATCAACTCGCCCGCGGATGCCATTAACTACGGCATCTCGCTGGTGCCCGAAGACCGCAAGGGGCAGGGGCTGGTGCTGGGCATGAATTGCCGTGACAACATGACGTTGCCGCAAGTCAGCGACCTCAAGGCCGGACCTTTCGTTGCCGAAGGAGCGGAGGTTGCGATCTTCGACCAGTACCGCGACAAGCTGGATATCCGCACGCCGGGCTGGAAACAGACCGTGGGCAACCTGTCGGGCGGCAACCAGCAAAAGATCGTGATTGGCAAGTGGCTGTCTATGCACCCCAACGTGCTGATCGTGGATGAACCGACGCGGGGGATCGACGTCGGTTCGAAATCCGAAATCCATAACCTGATCCGCGAACTTGCCTCGCAAGGCTACGCGGTGATCGTGATCAGCTCCGAAATGCCCGAGGTGCTGCATGTGAGCGACCGCATCGTCGCGATGTATAGCGGGCGGGTGATCCGCACATTCACGTCCGAGGAAGTGACCGAGGACAATCTGATCCAGGCAATTTCCGGGATCACGGAGACGGGCAAGGTTGCCTGATCGTCCACCATATTCCATGAGAAAAGCCGCGGCGGGCCGACCCTCGCCCGCCACTCCGGTTGCGCCTGGCCATATCCCGGCGTGTTTCCGGTGATAAAGCCAAGCATTATTTCGCTTGCCTAAGACATCGAAGCGGGCTTAATTTTTTCTCCTGAACGGCTTGCCGTTCCTGCAAGCCCAGTTCGAAGAACCAAAACATCGTTGCAAAATAGTGGATTGATTAGATGCAGATACCAACGGCCATCTGGACACGAAAAGAGTGGCAAAAACGGCGTGACACCGCGAAAGTCGCCACGGGCGCCTCGAAGAAGGTCAGTGTGGGAGACGAGCTGGACAAGTTTCATAAAGCCAACAAAGCGGGCGTTTCGGAAGGGCTGAAACAGTCGCAGGTTCTGGCAAAGAAACTTGAACAGTATTGTGCGGACATCAAGAAATCCGAACCCAAGTTCGAAGCCGAAGTGCGCAGACTTTTGGCGGAGGTCAAAGGCTATCCTGAAGTCCTGAAGGACATCAGCAAAGCAGTCAAAAAATCGAGCGATATGAAGAAGGCGGCGAAAGCAAAATATGCGTCCCTTCGCGATAGTGCCGTCGCCACTTTCAAGGCCGACGGCGAGGCAAAATTTCTGAATGACGATTTGCTTGCGCTGAAAGAAATATTCATGCAGGTCTACTACGCTGCGAATGCGCTTCGCCCCTATGACCCGGAGTTGCTGAAGAAAGACGGCCGGTACATGATTGCCGCAGAGAAAATCAAGAAGAAGGAAGGCATTGATCTCGCCACCTTCAAGTCCATAACCCTTTTGGTGATGAAAGATTGATCGAAGGTCCTGTGGCGCGTGATCGGCGATTTCTCGGCGCTAAGGCAGTAATGCAAAAACCTGAATCACATAACCCTGCTTGAAATCAAAGATTTCAACGGGTTATGTGATACACGATATTGCAGGTTATTTGAATTTCGCTCTAGGTCAGAGTACGAGACCGCGCTTGTCGACGCGCCACTTGCCGCGTTTTCTGGTTCTCGAGCAGTCGATGCATCAACGCGCACTTTAGTGCAGATGTTAAAAAGCCGGGCGCAGAAAATTCCGCGCCCGGCCTTTTTCAAGACGCGAAACTAGCCGACCAGCGCGCCGTCCACCCGCTTGACGGTCACGATGCTCGAACGCGGCAGCGAACCTTCGCCATCCGGGAACGGAGCGCCGGGGTGCTGGATGCCGACGAACATGGTGCGCTTGTCGCTGGACCATGTCAGACCCGTCACCTCGGACCCGTTCGGACCTGTCAGGAAGCGGCGGATTTCACCCGTCACAGGGTCGCCCGCAAGCATCTGGTTGTTGCCCATGCCTTCGAACTCGCCCTCGTTGCTGTCGTTCCCGTCAGTTTGGATCCACATGATGCCCGTGGTGTCGAATTGCATCCCATCGGGCGAATTGAACATGTTGCCCTCGTTGACGTTGGCCGACCCGGCATAGGGGCCGGTTTCCGTCTTGGGGTTCCCGGCCATGACATAAAGGTCCCATTCGAACGTGTTGGACGCATGGTTGTCGCCTGCCGGGCGCCAGCGCACGATCTGACCGAAATTGTTCAATTCGCGCGGGTTGGGCGCGTTGGGCACCATTGGCTCGCCCCCCGCATTGGTGCGGATCGACCCATCATCGTTTTTGGCTCCGCGACGCGAGTTGTTGGTCAGGCAGCAGTAGCCTTCGACCGCCGTGGGGTTCACTGCGATCCATTCGGGACGGTCCATTGTGGTCGCGCCCACTTCGGAGGCGGCCATGCGGCTGAAAATGGCGATTTCGGCCTCGGACATGCCAGTGGCGGCAGGGGTCAGCGCGACCCATTCGCCGGACATGTCCGCATTGAACTTGGCCACATAAAGCTGGCCCGCGCTCAGCAGGGTCGAGGTGTCGCCGCCAGCGACGTATTTGTCGCGGCTCAGCCACTTGTACATAAACTCGCCCCGCTCATCATCGCCCATGTAGACGACGACGCGCCCATCGGGAGCCAACGCATAGGCGGCGTTTTCATGTTTGAAGCGGCCCAGGGCGGTGTGCTTGACCGGTGTGCTGTCGGGATTGGCCGGGTCGATTTCGACGATGTATCCCGCGCGATGCGGCTCGTTCGGGTTCTTGGAGATGTCGAACCGCGCGTCAAAACCGTGATAGTTGTAGCGGCCCGGATCGACCTTGGTGGACACGCCATAGCGCTTGAAGCCGGCGGCTACGGCCTCGTCCAGTGACGCCTCCTCGGTGGCGCCGAAATAGCCGTTGAAGTTTTCCTCGCAGGTCAGGTACGTGCCCCAGGGCGTGCGGCCCGAGCCGCAGTTGTTGAACGTGCCCAGCGATGTGGTGCCGGTCGGGTCGGCCTCGGTCTTCAGCAGGTCGTGACCGGCGGCCGGTCCGGAGATGGTCATCGGCGTGTTGTGGTGGATGCGGCGGTTGAAGGGGCTGTCGACAACGACTTCCCAACCGTTTTCGCCCTCTGCCACTTCCATGACCGTCACGCCCTGGAAGTTTTGCAGGCGCGTCACATCATCGGCCGATGTGGGCATGCCGTCCTCGGTATGGGCAAGGTTGAGGTCGGGGTTCACATACTCGCTGTTGACCACAAGCAATTCGTGATTGCCAACCTTGAACAGCTCCATCCCGTCGGTGTTTTCACCAAACACGCGGTCGGACCCTTCGGTGGGCACGCCCATCGCTGGATCAAAGGCGGGGGCATCCGAAAACAGCGGATCGCCCCAGCGCACCAGAACGTCCCATGTGTAGCCTTCGGGCACATGGACGGTGCCGTCTGTTTGTGCCGGCAGTTGTTCAAAGGCAAAGCGGTCGGATTGACCGGCCAGTGCCGTTGTCCCCTTGAGCATCGAGGTGCCCATCACGGCAGCACCGGACCCGAATGCCAGCACGCCGCCCATGAAACCACGGCGGGAAATTGCCGCTTCGACCACGTCGTCGAAGCCTTGGACTTCGGGGCGGGGAAAGTTCATTTCGTCCCAGTCATCGGGGGACATGCGGTGTTGTTCGATATCTTTCATCGTCAGCTCCATTCGTTTGCTTGCGTCAGGTGTAAAGGTCACGCTTGCGCGTTGCCGCGAGGGCTATCGGTTCAATTCGAAAGAATTGTGACAGAGGTCGCGTTGTCCACAGGAAATAAATTTCAACCTATGCGATTTTCGGCACTTATGTGCCGATTGGAATTTAGTGGGGACGCGGTGGGGTTGAGCCAGACCGCTTAGTATATTGCAACGCGAGTGGAGCGGGTAACGAGAATCGAACTCGTAACTAAAGCTTGGGAAGCTGCCGTGATACCTTTTCACCATACCCGCCGCTGGAGCTTGGGGATAGGCGCGCAGCCCCTGACCGTCAAGCGGATTTTGTGCGCGCTCACGCGGCGGTGCGGGCCTTGTAAAGATTGATCGCGGCGGGAATTTCGATGCCCGTCTCAGTCTCGAAACGGGCAAAGCGCTGCTTCAGGGCCTCGATCAGGCGGGCGCGGTCCTCGGCACTTGCGTCGAACTGGCGCAGGGCGCGGTCGGCGGGGCCGATCTCGCACAACAGCTCCGCCATGCCCAGCATATCGCTGGGCGCAAGCAGGTGCACCTCGTGGTCTTCGCAGCGGACGTCCTGCAGACCGGCAGAGGTCAGAACGGGAATAATGCGCGCGGGCTCCTCGAAGGCGAAGGGGCCGGGCAGGGTGCGGTCCATCTTGTCCATCGGGCCGAATACGTCCCTGGCGGCGGCTGCCGCCTCCATGAAATAGGGGTTCCTGGGGGCCGCACCCCACGCGGCAAAGGTCATCGGCGCACCGGGCTTCAACGCATTGGCGATATTGGCAAATGCGGCCCGCGTGTCGTCAAAGAACATCACGCCGAAGCGGGAAATCATCGCATCGAAGCTCGCGGTGTCAAATGCATGCTCCTGCGCATCGGCCTTGATGCCGACAGTGTTGGGGTGATCGCGCAAGCGGCTGCGCGCCAGATCCAGCATCGTGTCCGAGATATCGACACCGGTGACATGACCCTGCGGCCCGACCGCTTGCGCCGCCTGTGCCACACTCGCCCCGGTCCCGCTGCCCACGTCCAGAACGTGCGCGCCGGGCGTCAGTCGCGCGTGTTCCAGAACCAGATCGAGCACGGGCTGAAACAGCGTGTCCAACTGCACCTGCAGGGTGACCCACTTGTGGCCCGCCTCGGTTTGCCAGAACTCTTCCTGATCCGCGTTGCTCATGCCCGTCTGCGCCTGCGTCGCCCGCCATCCGCATCGCCGTTCGTGTTGAAGCTGACATCCGGCAGCGTCACGATGCTGTTCAGGATCGGGAAGGGTTCAGCGGAATTTGGAATGGCCGAGGCGTTCACGAAATGCTCCTGAAAACGCGGCTCGATCGCGGTTTCGACCTTGTGGATACGGCGCACGGTTTCCTCGATCTCGATGCGGGCGTCGCGGTTCAACAGGGCGATGCGCGCGCCCGTTCCAGCCGCGTTGCCTGCGGATGTGACCTTGTCCAGCGGCGCGTCGGGAATCATGCCCAGCACCATCGCGTGTTTGGGGCTGATATGTGCGCCGAACGCACCCGCCAGCACCACGCGGTCCACCTTGTCCACGCCGAACTTGTCCATCAGCAGGCGCGCTCCGGAATATAGCGCCGCCTTGGCCATCTGGATGGCGCGGATGTCTGGGTTGGTGATGGTGATCAACGGGCCACCGGTCGCTGTGCCGTCATGCAACACATAGGAATGGGTGCGCCCGTCCGCGATGCAGCGTGGCGAGCCTGTCTGAGCCGCACTGCCGATCAGGCCCGACGCGTCGAGCAGCCCGGCCATGCGCATTTCCGCAATCGCCTCGATAATGCCTGAGCCGCAAATGCCCGTGATACCGGACACGTCGGCGGCCTGCGCAAACCCGTCCGCGTCCGACCACATGTCGACACCGATGATACGAAAGCGCGGCTCCTTCGTCACGGGGTCGATCTCGACCCGCTCGATCGCGCCGGGGGCGGCACGCTGGCCTGCAGTGATCTGCGCGCCCTCGAATGCGGGGCCGGTGGGCGAGGAACAGGCGAGCACCTTTTCCATGTTGCCCAACAGGATCTCGGCATTTGTGCCGACATCTACGACCAGAACCAGGTCCTCGGACTTGTCGGGCGCCTCGCTCAGCGCCACGGCGGCCGCGTCCGCCCCCACATGGCCCGCAATGCAGGGCAGGAAATAGACCCGCGCCGAGGGGTGGATATCAAGCTGCAGATCGCCTGCCCGCAGACGCATGGAATTCGAAGTGGCCAGAGCGAAGGGGGCTTGCCCCAGTTCGAACGGGTCGATCCCGAGGAACAGATGGTGCATGACCGGGTTGCAGACAAAGACCGCGTCGACGATCAGGTGCTTGTCGATGTTTCCCTCCGCCGCGACGTCGGTTACCAGCGTATTCATACCCGCGCGCACGGCTTGGGTCATTTCCTGCGCGCCGCCTGCGTTCATCATCCCATAGCTGACGCGGCTCATCAGGTCTTCACCAAAGCGGATCTGCGGGTTCATGATGCCGGAGGAGGCCACGACCTCGCCCGACACCAGATCGCACAGGTGTCCCGCTATGGTGGTCGAGCCAAGATCGACGGCCAGCCCATAGACCGTGCCCTCGTAAAAACCGGGCCAGATGTGCATGATGCGCGGCGCGTTTTCCGTGTCCCCCAGATGCAGGGCCACGGTGACTTTCCAGTTGCCCTTGCGCAAGGTGGGTTGGAGGATTTGAAGGATGTTCAGATCGGCGTGGATGTTGGTCACGCCCCATTCATCTTCCAGCGCGCGCACCAGCCGCTCCAGATCACCGGAGGGTTCGTGCATGTCCGGCTCCTTGACCTCGACATAGTAGAGCTTGGTCGAGGGGTTCATGACGATATCGCGCGCTTCGGCCCGTTTGCGCACCACCTGCTTGTGGACCTGGCTTTCGGGGGGCACGTCGACCACGACATCGCCCTGCACGGTGGCCTGACATCCCAACCGCCGCCCCGCAATCAGCCCGCGCTTGGATTTGTAGCGTTCCTCGACCGCATTCCATTCGGACAAGGCACCGGCACTGACCCTCACGCCATGCTTGGCGAAATCCCCCAGCCCCGGCGTGATCTGACATTTCGAACAGATACCGCGCCCGCCGCAGACGGAGTCGAGGTCCACGCCCAACTGGCGCGCAGCCGTCAGAATCGGCGTGCCGACCGGGAAATGCCCGCGCTTGCCGGAGGGGGTGAAAACGACCAATGGATCAGTGCGCATGCGGGCCTCGTAGTTATTGACTTTGCGCAGCATAAGGCCCTGCGCGGAAAGGAAAAGCCGTCAAGCGACATGGGCATGGGCGCGCGCGTCACTTTTGATCCTGCGGGGCAAAGAACCTGCCCCCTTCTTTTCGTCAAAAATACTCCGGGGGGCCCGGCACGGGCGGGGGCAGCGCCCCCTCCGCCGCGCGCCTTACATGCCGCGGGCGTGGAATATGAACCCCAGCAGGTTCATCAGCACCTGCGCGGCGAGGATGGCCGTGCTGCCGGTCGGATCGTAGTCGGGCGCGACCTCGACCAGGTCGATGCCTGCGATCTCGTGCCGCTGGGCCGCGATCTTGAGCATTTCCAGCACATCGTAATACAGAAATCCGCCATGGCTGGGTGTGCCCGTGCCCGGTGCAATGGAGGGACAGAAGGCGTCGATGTCGATGGTGACGTAAAGGCGCGCGCCCGCGGGAATGTGGTCGATTACGCCGCGCGGCCCCAGGCTGCGGGCCTGTCGCACGGAGATGATATCGGACCCCATGGCGCGCGCGTCCTCGTATCCCTCGCGCGCAGTGGAACTGACATTGCGGATGCCGACCTGCGTCAGGCCTGTCACATGGTCCTGTTCCGCCGCGCGCCGCATTGGGTTGCCGTGACCGTGCCGCACCCCGTGGCGTTCATCGACGAAGTCCAGATGCGCGTCAATCTGCAGGATATGAATGTCGTCTTGATCGTCGAAGGCACGAATACAGGGAATGTTGATCGAATGATCGCCGCCGATTGTAACCGGCAGGGCCCCCGCGGCGAGTGCGGCACGCACGCCTGCCTCGATATTGGCGTGCGACCCTTCCGTGTCGGTGTGGATGATGTCCGCATCCCCCATGTCCACGATGCGCACCGTATTGGGCAGGTAGGTCGCGTCGTCCTCGTGATCGTACGCTCCGCCATGGCCGAAACTGAACAGGGTCGAGGCCTCGCGCACAGCGCGCGGCCCGAACCGCGCCCCGGCCCGCCACTGGGTACCTGCATCGAAAGGCGCCCCAAGAATGGCGACGTCCGCGTCCAGGCTCTCCCAGTCCTCGACATAGGGGCGTTTGCCGAAAGTACAGATGCCGACGAAGGGCAGGTTAAGCCGGCCCGTGTCGTAGGTGTTGGTCATGACGCGCCATCCTTCGGGTGGTTCTTTCCCAACTCTGACGCAGAGCAGGCGTGTTGAAAAGCCGTGCGCCTAAAATGCCTCACCGCCTCTTTCCATTCCCGCAGCCCCGTGACATACGAAATCGTCAAACGAACCCTCCCCAAGGAGACCCCCATGGAGATTCGCGAGGCACTTACCTTTGATGATGTTTTGCTGGTGCCCGCTGCGTCCAGCGTGCTGCCCGGCACGGCCGATACGCGCACCCGTGTGACGCAAAGCATCGCACTCAACATCCCGCTGTTGAGTTCCGCCATGGACACCGTGACCGAGGCCCGCATGGCCATTGCCATGGCACAGGCAGGTGGCATGGGCGTGGTGCACCGCAATCTGGATGTGGACGCTCAGGCGCAGGAGATCCGTCGTGTCAAACGGTTCGAGAGCGGCATCGTCTACAACCCCATTACCCTGCGACCCAACCAGACCCTTGCCGATGCCAAGAAGCTGCAGGAGCGGTATCGCGTCACCGGCTTTCCCGTGGTGGACGAAAAGGGTCGTGTCGTGGGCATCGTCACCAACCGCGACATGCGCTTTGCCAGCGATGACGCTACGCCCGTTTCGGTGATGATGTCCTCGGACAACCTCGCCATCCTCATGGAACCCGCCGACCGGGACGAGGCGATCAGCCTTATGAAAGCGCGCCGCATCGAAAAGCTGCTGGTCACCGACGGGCAGGGCAAGCTGACCGGGCTTTTGACGTTGAAAGACACCGAACAGGCCGTGCTGAACCCGACCGCGTGCAAGGACAGCCTTGGCCGTTTGCGCGTCGCTGCCGCCTCGACCGTGGGCGATGCGGGGTTTGAGCGGTGCGAGGCGCTGGTGGATGCCGGTGCTGACATGATCGTCATCGACACCGCCCATGGTCATTCCGAAGGTGTCGCCGCTGCCGTGCGCCGCGCCAAGGCGCTGTCCAACGAGGTTCAGATCGTGGCCGGAAACGTGGCCACGGCCGCCGCCACCCGTGCGCTGATCGATGCTGGCGCCGATGCGATCAAGGTCGGGATCGGCCCCGGCTCGATCTGCACCACGCGCATGGTCGCAGGGGTCGGCGTGCCGCAGCTGACTGCAATCATGGATTGCGCCGCCGCTGCAGGGGACATTCCCGTCATCGCCGATGGGGGCATCAAATTCTCCGGCGATTTCGCCAAGGCCATTGCTGCCGGGGCCTCCTGCGCCATGGTCGGTTCGATGATTGCCGGTACGGACGAATCTCCGGGTGAGGTGATCCTTTATCAGGGCCGCAGTTTCAAATCCTATCGCGGCATGGGCAGCCTTGGGGCGATGGCCAGCGGCTCGGCCGACCGGTATTTCCAGAAGGACGCCGCCAGTGACAAACTGGTGCCCGAAGGGATCGAGGGGCAAGTGGCTTACAAGGGCAGTGCCGCCGCCGTTGTGCATCAGATGGTCGGCGGGCTTCGCGCGGCGATGGGGTATACCGGCTGTGCGACTGTGGACGAGATGCGCAAGAATTGTACCTTCGTCAAGATCACCGGGGCGGGGCTGAAAGAAAGCCATGTGCATGACGTGCAGATCACGCGTGAAGCTCCCAATTACAGGGCGATGTGATAAATCAGTATGTTGCGCAGCAAAGTTAACCTGGTGATCGCGCCGTGACGCCCGGCGCGCGCATTGCCGCCGCGATCGACATTCTTGACGCCGTTGTCGCAGGACAGCCCGCGGAACATGCGCTGACCCGGTGGGCGCGGGGCAGCCGCTTTGCGGGATCGGGGGACCGTGCGGCGATCCGGGACCTTGTTTATGATGCGTTGCGGCATTGGCGCAGCGACGCGGTGCGCGGGGGGGGTGCGACCGGGCGCGCCCGTATGATCGGACGACTGCGCGCGCAAGGCGAAGACGTACACGCGGTGTTCACCGGAATCGGACATGCGCCCGTCCCCTTGTCTGAGGCCGAGGTCGCGGGCGGAACGGTGCCGGAAGCCCTAGGGGATCATTGGGACCTGTCCGACTGGCTGGTGGATGCCTTTACCGACAGTCTTGGGGACCGGGCTGAGTCCACGGCGCTGGCTTTGACCCGCCGCGCGCCTGTCACGCTGCGCGTCAACACGGCCCGGACCGATCTGGCCAACGCACAAGCGCAATTGCAGGGCGAAGGGGTCGACACCATCCCCAATCCCCGCGCCGAAACGGCCCTGACCGTGACCGTCGGGCCGCGCCGGCTGCGCAACGCGCCAAGCTATCTGAACGGTCTGGTCGAGGTACAGGATGCATCCTCACAGGCCGCGATCCTTGGAATTTCGGGCACGGGCCGTGCGCTGGATTTCTGCGCCGGCGGGGGTGGCAAGGCGCTGGCGCTGGCCGCGCGCGGTTGGAAAGTGACCGCCCATGACATAGATGTGGGCCGCATGCGCGATCTGCCTGCCCGTTCCGCGCGCGGCGGCCATGACATCGCCCTATGCGCGCCCGAAGAGGTGTCCGACATCGGCCAGTTCGACCTTGTTCTGTGCGATGCACCCTGTTCGGGGTCCGGCACATGGCGGCGGACGCCCGAGGCCAAGTGGACTTTGACGCGTGATCGCCTGGCGCAGTTGCGGGAAATGCAGGAGCAGGTGCTTGAGGCAGGCATGGCCCATGTGGCGCCGGGCGGGCGGCTGGTCTATGCGACCTGTTCTGTTCTGAGACCCGAGAATACCGCCCCGATCGACGCCTTTCTTGGTCGACATCCCGACTGGCGGCTCAGCCATGCGCAAAGCTGGCCGGTCGATGACTGGGGCGACGGGTTCTTTGTCGCCCATCTGGAACGAGCCTAAGTTGCACCCTGTCGCTTGCGTGCAACCTAAAGTTTAAAGACAATCGGAAAAGTTGTGCTACAGTTGCCGCGGCTTCCGCGCAATTTTGTGTGGATTAAGGGCCGGTTAACCGTTTTTGCGGCAAAACGTAACGAACGAATCGACAAGGACGAGGTAGCCGGTGACTGACAGCGCGCTTTCCCAGAGCAGGCTCTCGCGGGTCGCCCATGCGGGGTCACACCGCGCCTACGCTGTTCTGGGGGGGGCCGTACTGTTCGGCGTCATGGCGGCGCTTGCGCCCAATCCTTTAATCCAACTGTGCCTCAGCGCGGCTGCGCTTGCGCTGATGGGGCTTGGCTTTGCGGTGACGCTGGCGGCGCGCAAGGTACGGGTCGAACAGGACATCGCGATGAGTGCGATAACCGGCTTCATTGAAAAAGATGGCTCGCCCAGTTTCGTGTGTACGCATGATGGCGAGGTACTGCGCGCCAACGCGGCAGCGCGCCATGCATTTTCGACCCGGCGCGGCGAAACACTTGCGGGGACGTTGCGCAATTCGTTTGCCAACCCCGGCGGTATCATCTTTCGCCTGAAATCGGCGGCGCAAGGCGACAATGGCGCAGCCCGCGAAGATATCGTGACTCGCAAGGGGTACGTGCGTCTGGCGGTACACGCGCTGGATGCGGACCGGCTGTTGTGGCGGCTTGAAACCGTGACGGACAGCGGACAGGGCCGCAGCGCGGACGGGCCGGGCCTTCCGATGATCATGGTGGGACGTACGGGTGCGGTTTTGTACATGAACGAAGCGGCCCGCAAGCTGATCGGCGCCCGCGCCAAGTCGCTGGATGGTGTTTTCGACGCTGTTCCGGTGCGATCCGGCCAAATCAACCAGATCACCACCACCCAAGGCAGTGCAAATGTTCTTGCAACTCAGGTGGATGCTGGGGCGGGTCGCACGGCGATCTACCTGCTGCCACCGCCCGAGGGAGTCCAGACGGATGCAACTGCAGCGGCCACATGGTCGTCCTTTGAGGATCTGCCTGTTCCTCTGGTGCGGTTTTCTCCCGAGGGCGAAGTGCAGAGTTTCAACCGCAAGGGGGCAGACCTTGTCGGTCCCGCCCTCGCGGAAGGGATCCATATCTCGGCCCTGATGGAAGGGCTGGGGCGGCCGATCTCGGACTGGCTTGATGAAACCATCTCCGGGCGCGCGGTGCAGCAATCGGAATTCCTGCGCCTCAAACGCTCGGACAAGGAGATGTTCGTGCAGGTCGCTCTGAACCGGATGAGCGATGAGGACACGATCTCCATCGTGGCCGTGCTGGCCGATGCCACCGAACTCAAGACGCTTGAGGCGCAGTTTGTCCAAAGTCAGAAGATGCAGGCGATCGGCCAGCTTGCGGGTGGCGTCGCCCATGATTTCAACAACCTTTTGACTGCGATTTCAGGGCATTGCGACCTGTTGTTGTTGCGCCACGATCAAGGCGACCCCGATTACAGTGACCTTGTCCAGATCAACCAGAACGCCAACCGGGCCGCGGCCCTTGTCGGCCAATTGCTCGCCTTTTCGCGCAAGCAGACCCTGCGCCCCGAAGAACTGGATTTACGCGACACGATGTCGGACCTCACACATCTGCTGAACCGGCTGGTTGGGGAAAAGGTGCGGCTGACCCTGTCCCATGACCCGGTGCTGAAACCGATCCGTGCCGACAAGCGCCAGTTGGAACAGGTACTGATGAACCTTGTTGTCAACGCGCGCGACGCCATGCCGGACGGGGGCGAGATCGAGATCGAAACCGAATGCATGACCTTGAGCGAACCGCTGGAGCGGGACCGGGTCACCGTGCCGGTGGGTGACTACGTGTGTTTGCGGGTCGTCGATGCGGGCGTCGGCATTCCTGCGGACAAGCTGCAAAAGGTATTCGAGCCATTCTACACCACCAAACGCACCGGCGAGGGTACGGGGCTTGGACTTTCGACCGCTTACGGGATCGTGAAACAGACCGGCGGCTTTATCTTTGTGGATAGCACCTTGGGCCGCGGCACCACGTTTTCGATCATGTTCCCGGTTCTGGAACACACCACTCCGAAACCGGCCGCAAAACCGAAAGTGGAGGTCAAACCGGAGCCCAAACATGGCGAAGGGGTGATTCTTCTGGTTGAGGATGAAGCCCCGGTACGCGCCTTCGCCAGCCGCGCGCTGCGGTTGCGCGGCTATACCGTGCTCGAAGCTGATTCCGCCGAGGCCGCGTTGAAAACGCTCGAAGACAACAGCCTGAACGTGGATCTGTTTGTCACGGACGTCGTAATGCCTGGCAAGGACGGCCCAAGTTGGGTGCGAGAGGCACTCAAGGTGCGACCCGAAGTCCGCGTCGTTTTTGTGTCAGGCTATGCCGAAGACCGCCTGAACGACCAGCAGGACAGCATTCCGAACTCGGTCTTTCTGCCCAAACCCTTCTCGCTCAACGATCTGGCCGAAACCGTGCACAAACAGTTGCATTGACCGGGGCGCTCAGTCGCTTGCGATACTGTCGTACAGTGAGAATTCCTCAGAGAATTTCCTTCTGAATCGCTCTTGGACATCCGGCGACAGATCCAACGGAATGCTCGGAGAGACGTTCTCGCGTGCGAGATCAAAGCTGACGCCTATGCGTTCGGTCAGAAATCTCTGCAAACGAGGTTGATCCTCATAGCGGAACAGATGGGTGACGGCGGTCCCGTTGGGCTGGCTCTCCAGAAACTTGAACTGGCTTCCCACATCCGCGAAATCCGGTTTCTTGCCCTTCATATAGGCCTGCACGAAATCATCGAAACTGATTCCGTGGGTTGCGTTCGGCTTGCCTCTCATGAAGTCGCGCTGGCGATAGCGCCACCAACTGCCGAGCCAGCTGATCGGTTCGCGCATGACGGCCATGATCTCAAGCTCTGTGTCGCAAACCTTCAGAAACATCGGCCGCAAGAAACGGTTGTAGCGATAGACCGGAGCGTGTTTCAGCATGGGTGGTTCGGAAATCACAAGGTCCGCATGATCGCGCAGGGCTGCCTCGTAGGCTGTCGTCCCCGTCTTGGGCACCGACAAGAACGCCAGTTTCGCTTTGTAAAATACCAACATGCCGCATGCCCCATCTGTTTTTTGCCCTTAGGGCTTGGCGCGTAAACTACTCTTTAACTCTTCGTGGCAAAAGGTAGGTGCATAGTTTTTTATTGAAATGTTCTCTTTTTGATCTCATAAGGAACACAAGCAGAACAAATCAGCAGTGGCGGCACCCACCCGCCTATGACACAAAGGACCAAACAACATGGCATCGGCAGACCTTTTGACAATGACAGACAAGAAATCGGCAGACAAACAAAAGGCGCTGGACAGTGCGCTGGCCCAGATTGAACGGCAGTTCGGCAAGGGCTCGATCATGAAACTGGGCGACAAGGGGGCGGTGATGGATATCACTGCCAGTTCGACCGGCAGCCTTGGTCTGGACATCGCGCTGGGGATTGGCGGACTGCCCATGGGGCGGATCGTAGAAATCTACGGGCCTGAGTCGTCGGGCAAGACCACGCTCACGCTGCATTGCATCGCCGAACAGCAAAAGGCCGGGGGCGTCTGCGCCTTTGTCGACGCAGAACATGCGATGGACCCGCAATATGCCCGCAAACTGGGTGTAAACATCGACGAGCTGTTGATTTCGCAACCCGACACGGGTGAACAGGCGCTTGAGATCACCGATACTCTGGTGCGTTCGGGGGCCGTCAACATGGTGGTTGTCGACTCGGTCGCGGCCCTGACACCCAAGTCCGAACTAGAAGGCGACATGGGTGACTCCAGCGTCGGCGTTCAGGCGCGCCTGATGAGTCAAGCGATGCGCAAGCTGACCGGGTCGATCAGCCGCTCGAACTGCATGGTCATCTTCATCAACCAGATCCGCATGAAGATCGGCGTCATGTTCGGTTCGCCCGAAACGACAACGGGCGGCAACGCACTGAAATTCTACTCTTCCGTCCGTCTCGACATTCGCCGCATCGGGTCGCTCAAGGACCGCGACGAAGTGGTCGGCAACGCAACGCGCGTCAAGGTGGTCAAGAACAAGGTGGCCCCGCCCTTCAAACAGGTCGAATTCGACATCATGTACGGCGAGGGCATCTCGAAAATGGGCGAGCTTCTGGACCTTGGTGTCAAGGCCGGCGTGGTCGAAAAGTCGGGCTCATGGTTCAGCTATGGCGACGAGCGCATCGGGCAGGGCCGCGAGAATGCCAAGACCTTCCTGAAGGAAAACGCCCATATGGCGCTGGAAATCGAGGACAAGATCCGCGCCGCGCACGGTCTGGATTTCAACATGTCCGAGACGGATAAAGTCGAGGACGACGATATCCTCGAAGCGTAAGCAGTCGGGCGTGGGGGTGGCCCAAAACACCTCTGGCGTATCCGACGGGATGCGGACAATATCCGGGACGGGGTGGTGCGACGGCGCCACCCTGTTTCGTTTGTGGACAGTCCGCGCAGGCAAGGCTATGTCAGGGCAACCCGACAAATGCCCGGACCTGCGCCCATGCCTTCGCTCAACGATATCCGATCCACCTTTCTGAATTACTTTGAAAAACAAGGGCATGCGGTCGTGCCCTCCAGCCCGCTGGTGCCGCGTAACGATCCCACGCTGATGTTCGTCAATTCCGGCATGGTGCAGTTCAAGAACCTTTTCACCGGCGTCGAAAAGCGCGACTACACCCGCGCGACCAGTGCACAGAAATGCGTACGCGCGGGCGGCAAGCACAACGATCTGGACAATGTCGGCTATACCGCGCGTCACCATACGTTTTTCGAGATGCTCGGCAATTTCAGTTTCGGCGATTATTTCAAGTCCGAGGCGATCCCCTTCGCCTGGAACCTGATTACCCGCGAGTTTGGCATTCCCGCCGATCGGTTGTCGGTTACCGTCTATCACACCGATGACGAGGCCTATAGCATCTGGAAAAAGCTGGGCGTACCCGAGGAACGTATCATTCGCATCGCGACCTCCGACAACTTCTGGCAGATGGGCCCAACCGGCCCGTGTGGCCCCTGCACCGAGATTTTCTATGACCATGGGGACCACATCTGGGGCGGACCTCCCGGCAGTCCGGAGGAAGACGGCGACCGATTCATCGAGATCTGGAACATCGTGTTCATGCAGAACGAGCAGTTCGAGGATGGCTCGATGGTCGATCTGGACATGCAGTCCATCGACACGGGCATGGGCCTGGAACGAATTGGTGCGCTGCTGCAGGGCAGTCATGACAACTATGACACAGACCTGTTCAAATCGCTGATCGAGGCGTCGGCGGATGCGACCGGCGTTGACCCGTACGGGGATCAGAACGTGCACCACCGGGTGATCGCCGATCATTTGCGCTCGACTTCATTCCTGATTGCAGGTGGCGTGATGCCGGCGGGGGACGGGCGCGGTTATGTGCTGCGCCGGATCATGCGCCGCGCGATGCGCCATGCTCATCTGCTGGGGGCCAAGGACCCGGTCATGTATCGCCTTGTGCCCACGCTGGTGCGCCAGATGGGCGCGGCCTACCCCGAACTTGGCCAGGCGCAGGCGCTGATTACGGAGACGTTGCAGGCCGAGGAAACCCGTTTCCGTCAGACGTTGGAGCGCGGGTTGAAATTGCTTGAGGACGAGGTCACCAACCTTGCCGACGGCGCGGATTTGCCGGGATCTGCTGCGTTCAAGCTGTATGATACCTATGGTTTCCCCCTCGATCTGACACAGGACGCCTTGCGCGAACAGGGGCGCGGTGTGGACACGGATGGGTTTGATGCGGCGATGGCCGAGCAAAAAGCCAAGGCCCGCGCCGCCTGGTCCGGTTCGGGCGAGGCGGCGGATGCGACTGTCTGGTTCGACGTGGCCGAAGCCAATGGCACCACGGATTTCCTAGGCTATGACAGCGAAACCGCCGAAGGCCAGATCGTGGCTTTGATTGTGGATGGCGCACAGGCAGGAACGGTCGGTGAAGGCGCCCTGGTGCAAATTGCCCTGAACCAGACTCCGTTCTATGCCGAGAGTGGTGGGCAGGTCGGCGATACGGGGATCATCCGGACGGAAAGCGGCACGGCTGAAGTCACCGATACGCGCAAGACAGCCGGCGTATTCATCCACATTGCCAAGGTGATAAAAGGAAGCCTTTCCAAAGGGGAAGCAGCCGTTCTTGAAGTCGATCATGCGCGCCGCACCGCGATCCGCGCCAACCATTCGGCCACGCACCTGCTGCACGAGGCCCTGCGTGCGGCCCTTGGCGAGCACGTTGCACAGCGCGGCTCGCTCAATGCTCAGGATCGGCTGCGCTTTGACTTCAGCCACAATGCGGCGATGAGCGTTCAGGAGTTGGAACGGGTTGAGGCCGAGGTCAACGCCTACATCCGCCAGAATGCCATGGTCGACACACGAATCATGACGCCGGACGATGCCCGCGCGCTGGGGGCGCAGGCGCTGTTCGGCGAGAAATACGGCGACGAAGTGCGCGTCGTGTCGATGGGCCGCGCGCCCGGGTCCGGCAAGGGGACAAGCGGGGACACCTATTCGCTCGAACTCTGCGGCGGCACGCATGTGCGTCAAACCGGCGACATCGGGGCCTTCGTGGCCCTTGGCGACAGTGCCTCAAGCGCGGGTGTGCGCCGGATCGAGGCGCTGACGGGGCAGGCGGCCATGGACTATCTGCGCGGTCAGGATCATTTGCTGGCGCAAGCCGCAAGCGAGTTGAAAGCGCAAGCACAGGACGTGCCCGCGCGCATCAGGGTGCTGCTGGAAGAGCGCAAGGCTCTGGCCGGCGAGGTGGCACAGTTGCGCCGCGAGCTTGCCATGTCCGGTGGGGCGCAGGCCGCTCCCGAGGCCGAACAGGTCAACGGCACCCCCTTTCTGGCGCAGGTGTTGAACGGGGTGACGGGCAAGGATCTGCCCTCGCTCATCGACGAACACAAGGCGCGCATCGGCAGCGGTGCGATCCTGCTGATCGCCGAAAGCGACGGCAAGGTCGCCGTGGCCGCCGGAGTGACCGCGGACAGGACCGCCAGCGTCAGCGCCGTTGATCTGGTCAAGGCCGCCGTTGCCGAACTGGGTGGCAAGGGGGGCGGCGGACGCCCGGACATGGCTCAGGGCGGCGCCAAGGATATCAGCAACGCCGACGCGGCCATCGCGGCCGCCAAAACGGTTATGGGAGGGTAAGATGCCAGCACTCTGGATTGCACATGTGACGGTCACTGACGAAGAGGCGTACAAGAAATACGCGGCAGGCGCCGGTGTCGCCATTGCCGAACATGGCGGCAAGTTCCTTGCCCGTGGCGGGCGCTTTGTGCAGCTTGAGGGCAAGGAACGCCCCCGCAATGTCGTGGCGAAATTCCCCGACGTGGAAACGGCTGAACGCTGCTATCATTCGGATGCCTATCAGGCTGCGCTGGAACATGCGCGCGGTGCGTCCGAACGCGAATTGCTGATCGTCGAAACCAGCGAATAACGCGCCTTGCCGCCCGACGCTTGCCACCTACCCTTGAAGCCAGGCGACGGAGGCACGAGATGCGGTATTTGTTCGGCTTATTCCTGCTGGTGATAGGCACTTGCGTTCAGGCGCAGGACTTCAGCGCCTTGCGCGCGCCCGGTGCGCTGGCCGTCATGCGCCACGCCCTCGCCCCCGGCACCGGCGATCCCGCAAACTTTCGGCTTGAGGATTGCAGCACCCAGCGCAATCTCGATCAGCGTGGCCGCGATCAGGCCATGCGCACGGGCGATGCTTTGCGTGCGGCGGGCGTTACGTTTGATCGGGTGTGGACCAGCCAGTGGTGTCGCAGCCGGGACACTGCGATGCTGATGGATTTGGGCGAAGTGACCGAAATCCCAGCGCTCAACAGCTTTTTCGAGAACCGGGGCCGCGCCGAGGTCCAGACCCAAGACTTGCGCCAACAACTGTCAGACCTGCCACCGGAAGAAAGTGTCATGATGGTCAGCCATCAGGTTAACATCTCGGCCCTCGCTGGCCGTCCGACCCGCAGTGGCGAGATTGTCGTGTTACAGCGTGACGGACAGGGCGGATTCAGGGTCGTGGACACCGTCCTGATCGACCCGTGAACCTTCAACCAGCTTTTGCCATCCGCTTTCGCTCGTGCGGGTCAAGGAAGCGTTTTCGCAGGCGGATCGCGTTGGGTGTGACTTCGACCAGCTCGTCGTCGTCGATATAGGCAATCGCCTCTTCAAGGCTCATCGTGATCGGCGTCGTCAGGCGCACCGCCTCGTCCGTGCCGGAGGCACGCACGTTGGTCAGTTTCTTGCCTTTGAGCGGGTTCACTTCCAGATCATTGTTGCGGCTGTGCTCGCCAATGATCATGCCGGTATAGACATCGGCCTGCGCGCCGATGAACATGCGGCCGCGCTCTTCCAGGTTCCACAGGGCAAAGGCCACGGACTGGCCGTTTTCCATCGAAATCAGGACTCCGGCACGCCGTCCCGGGATCGGCCCCTTGTGCGGGGACCATTCGTGGAACACACGATTCAGCACACCGGTACCGCGCGTGTCGGTCAGGAATTCGCCGTGATAACCGATAAGACCGCGTGACGGGACATGCGCGATGATGCGCGTCTTGCCCGCACCTGCCGGTTTCATCTCGACCAGTTCGCCCTTGCGTACGCCGGTCAGCTTTTCGATGACCGATCCGGAATACTCGTCGTCCACGTCGATCGTGGCTTCCTCGATCGGCTCGTGGCGCACGCCGTCAATGTCCCGGAACAGGACCTGAGGGCGGGAAATGGACAGTTCGAACCCTTCGCGGCGCATGTTCTCGATCAGCACGCCCATTTGGAGTTCGCCGCGCCCCGCAACTTCGAAGGCGTCCCCGCCGGGGGTGTCGCTGATCTTGATCGCAACGTTGCTTTCGGCCTCTTTCATCAGGCGGTCACGGATCACGCGGGACTGAACCTTTTTGCCGTCACGGCCAGCAAGGGGCGAGTCGTTGATGCCGAAGGTCACGGTGATGGTGGGCGGGTCGATGGGCTGTGCGGGCAGGGCCTCGGTCACGGAGGGGGCAACGATGCTGTCGGCCACGGTCGCCTTGGACATGCCGGCGAGGGTCACGATATCACCCGCTTCGGCCAGATCAATGGGTTGCTGGCCAAGCCCGCGAAAGGCCAGGATCTTGGTGCAGCGGAAATTTTCGATCAGGCTGCCATCGCGGGCCAGGGCCTTGACGGTTTCGCCCGCTTTCAATGTGCCGGATTCGACCCGGCCTGTCAGGATGCGCCCGATGAACGGGTCCGACCCCAGCGTGGTCGCCAGCATGCGGAATGGTTCGTCGCGCGCGGCAAGCTGCGCCGGGGCGGGCACGTGTTTCTGTACAAGTTCGAACAGCGCCGTCAGGTCCTTGCGCGGCCCGTCCAGTTCCATGTCGGCCCAGCCGTTGCGGCCCGAGGCATACATGTGCGGAAAATCCAGTTGTTCGTCCGTGGCCCCGAGGTTGGCAAACAGATCGAAACATTCATCCAGCGCGCGGTCGGGTTCGGCGTCGGGTTTGTCGACCTTGTTCAGCACCACGATGGGACGCAGACCAAGGGCAAGCGCCTTGGAGGTCACGAATTTCGTTTGCGGCATCGGCCCTTCGGCGGCATCCACCAACAGCACAACGCCGTCCACCATGGAGAGTATCCGCTCGACCTCACCGCCGAAATCGGCGTGGCCTGGGGTGTCAACGATGTTTATGCGGTGGCCCTGCCATTCGACAGATGTTGCCTTGGCCAGAATGGTGATCCCGCGCTCGCGTTCAAGATCGTTGCTGTCCATCGCCCGCTCGGTCGTCGCTTGGTTTTCGCGATAGGTGCCCGACTGTTTCAGCAGTTCGTCCACAAGCGTGGTTTTGCCATGGTCGACGTGGGCGATGATGGCGATGTTGCGCAGATCCATTTCGGGCCTCTTTCAAGCGTACAGACCCGGAATCCCGGGTGTTTGAGCGGGCCATATAGTGCCGCGCTGCAGAAAGAAAGGACTGTTGTGCTGCAGACGCCGCGTCGTGGCGGTCAGTGTGTCACGCTGGACGAAAAGACCTGAATGACCACGATCCCGCCGATGATCATCCCCAGCCCGATCACCGCCGCAAGGTCCAGCCCTTGCCCGAACAGTGCAAAACCGATCAGCGCGATGAACACGATACCCATGCCCGACCACAGCGCATAGGCAATGCCCACGGGGATGTATTTCAATGCAATGCCCAGAAAATAGAACGCCACCCCATAGGCGATCACCACCAGCACCGTCGGCCAGAACCTGGTGAACTGGCTCGAGGCCTGCAGGGCGCTGGTGCCGATGGTTTCGGCCGCCACGGCGATGATAAGATAGACGTAGTGCAGGGGCATTTCCGGGGGTCCTTTACAGGGGCAGGGCGGTGCTGTCCTTGATCTCTTCCATAACAAAGCTGGCGGCGACATCGGCAATCGGCACAAGGTGGATCAGCTGTTGATAGAGCCTATCATACCCATCCATATCCGCCACCCGTGCGCGGATCAGGTAATCGAGGTCACCCGTCATGCGATAGACGCTGAGGATGCCCGGAATCGCGCGTGTCGCACGATTGAATTTGCCCTGCCAGTCGGGGGTATGGCTGTGGGTGCGTACCTGCATGAACACCATCAGGCCAAGCCCTGCCGCCTTGGGGTCAACGAGGGCGACGCGGCCCTTGATCACGCCCGCCTCTTCCAGTGCGCGAACGCGCCGCCAGCACGCATTGCGGCTCAGGCCGACGGTCTCGCCCAACGATTCGAGCGATTGCCCCGCATCGCGTTGCAGTTCGTTCAGGATTCGGGCGTCAGTTGGGTCTATAATTTGCATTTTTGTGACATAATGTGGAAATTATCCCGCATCAAGCCCGATTAACCACTCAAATTGGGAGTATAGTTTGGGCGCTTCGTGGCATAACGCCCGCACCATCACTCACGGAGACACTGCCATGATCGCCAAGCTTTTCCTCGCCCACCCGCAGCACGTCAACGAAACCTATACCGAACATGCCGTGTTCGCCTCGGGCTTTGCGTTCCGTTTGTTTCTGGCCGGAGGCGCGGCGCTGGTGCATGCCTTCATCCCTTGCCTGTTCGAAAAGACGGCCAGCCGAATGATCGCGCAGATGTATAAGCGCACGTCGCATCGAGGTTAGGCGCCCGTTATTCCCGCGCGCGCTGGTTTGCTCGAACACGGGGGGCGGATCGGCGGCGCAAAAAGCTTGTGGTCGTCCCCTGTTCCATTGCTTGATGGCGTATTGCCATAAAGCATTGCCAAGAAAAGGGGGCGTATCGCCATGACGCTTGAGATTATCGGGGCCGGTTTCGGTCGGACAGGTACGGAATCCTTGCGTCTCGCGCTGACCCAACTGGGGTTTGGCCCGTGCCATCACATGTACGAGTTGATCGAGAATCCCGAAAAGGTCGGCCCTTGGGTCGATATGATATGCGAAGGCGCCCCGCTGCAGCCTGATCAGTTGTTTGACGGCTATCGCGCGCAGGTCGACTGGCCGGGCGCGCATATCTGGCGCGAGCTGGCGCAGCACTTTCCGGACGCCAAGGTGATCCTTTCGGTGCGTGACCCAAAGGCGTGGTATGCCTCGGCCAGCAAAACGATCTTTGACTTTAATGACAAGGCTGCGGTGCCTCCGGGCATGGAGCATCTGAACGGGGTCATGCGCATTGCCGAGACGATATTTGCCGATCGTTTCAATGACGAGGCGACAGCAGTTGCCACATTCGACGCCCACGTGGCAGACGTGACCGCCGCGCTGCCACCTGAGCGGTTGCTTGTCTATCAGGTGGGGTCGGGTTGGGAACCGCTGTGTGCATTTCTGGGAGTGCCGGTGCCGTCCGGGCCTTACCCCGTATCCAACACTGCTGCCGAATTCCGCGAACGCAACGGTTTCGAGGAATAGCCTAGGTCGCGATGTAGCGGTCGCGGCGGTGGTTGAACGTGATGACAAGGTTCAGTACCACCGCGCCCAGCAGCGACCAGCCAACAACGCTGAGCGGGAACAACAGTGTGGCGACGGCAAAGATTACCGCGTCGGTGATCAATTGCACGTAGCCTGCCTTGAACCCGTAGCGGTCCTGCACCAGCAGCGCCACGACGCCCAAGCCGCCCAATGAGCCGTTGTGGCGGAACATGGCCAGCAAACCCATCCCGACGGTTGCCCCGAAAATCACAGCCCCCAGCGCGGGATGCAGCGCCTCGATGCTAAAGCCCAGTGGCAACAGATCGGTGACCAGCGATAACAGCGTCACCGACACCAGCGATTTCAGCGTGAATTCCAGCCCCAGCCTGCGATAGGCCAGCGCGTAGAACGGCAGGTTGACCACAAAGAACACAGCGCCAAAGGACCAGCCCGTCAGGTAGCTGATGATCACCGCGACACCTGCCGTCTGTCCGGTGATCAGCCCCACATGGGTCAGCACGTGAATACCGAGGCCGCACAGGAATATGCCAAGGCCAAGGCCTTGAATGTCGTCGAGCACGCTGTGGTTGAGCTGTTCTTCGTTGAGTGTCGCCATGTCCGCGCAGCTATGGCGTTGGACCGGCGACTTCCAGCCAAAGGGCCAAAAGAAACGGGCCCGCGCGCGGCAGGCCCCTTCAAATGCTCAAGGATCGGGCGGCTTAGCCTGCCAAAGCGGCATTTAGGTTCTGGTCGATTTTTTCCAGAAAGCCCATCGTGGTCAGCCAGCTTTGGTCGGGACCGACCAACAGCGCCAGATCCTTGGTCATGAAACCGCTTTCGACCGTGTCCACAATCACCTTTTCCAGCGTCGTGGCAAAGGTCATCAGGGCCGCGTTGTCGTCCAGCTTGGCGCGGTGTTTCAGCCCGCCGGTCCACGCATAGATCGATGCGATCGAGTTGGTCGAGGTCTGCTCGCCTCTTTGGTGTTGGCGGTAGTGGCGAGTGACGGTGCCGTGGGCCGCTTCGGCCTCGACGATCTTGCCGTCAGGCGTCATCAACTGACTGGCCATCATGCCAAGCGAGCCGAAGCCTTGCGCCACGGTGTCCGATTGCACGTCGCCGTCATAGTTCTTGCAGGCCCATACGAACCCGCCGTTCCACTTCATCGCGCAGGCGACCATGTCGTCGATCAGGCGGTGTTCGTACCATATCTTCTTGGCCGCGAAGGCATCCTTGAACTCGGCATCGAAGATTTCCTGGAACAATTCAAGGAACCGGCCATCATATTGTTTCAAAATGGTATTCTTGGTCGACAGGTAGACGGGCCAGCCGATGTTGAGACCATAGTTGAACGAAGCGCGGGCGAAATCGCGGATCGAGTCGTCAAGGTTGTACATCCCCATGAACACACCCGCCGACGGTGCGTCGAACACCTCGCGTTCGTCCACGGTGCCGTCTTCGCCGACGAATTTCATCGTGAGCTTGCCGGGCCCGGGGAATTTCATGTCCGTCGCTTTATACTGATCGCCAAAGGCGTGGCGGCCGATCACGATGGGCTTGGTCCAGCCGGGGACAAGGCGCGGCACGTTCTTGCAGATGATAGGTTGGCGGAACACCACACCGCCCAGAATGTTGCGGATGGTGCCGTTGGGGCTGCGCCACATCTTTTTCAGCCCAAATTCCTCGACCCGCGCCTCGTCGGGGGTGATCGTGGCGCATTTGACGGCGACGCCGATTTCCTTGGTCTTTTCGGCGGCGTCGATGGTGATCTGGTCATCGCTTGCGTCGCGCGATTCCATGCCAAGGTCGTAATACAGAAGGTCGATATCCAGATAGGGCAGGATCAGCTTTTTCTTGATGAAGTCCCAGATGATCCGGGTCATTTCATCGCCGTCCATCTCGACAATCGGGTTGTCTACCTTGATCCGGGTCATGGGGCATCCTTTTCGGGCTGGCTGTCTGTCACGCGCTTAGCGCGTCTGGGCCGCCATGGGAAGCAGTGTGCGACGCGAATTGCCCGTCTTGCCCGCCGGATGCCCCGGCCTGATCAAAACGTCGGCATGCCTTCGGCCAGATCGTAGGAGCGCACGGCCACGAGAGGTTGCGCGCCGTCATGGGCAAAGGCGAACACATGGGCCATTTCGGAGGCCAGCGTCATGCGGCAGAATACGACCTCTTCATCGAAATTGTCGGGGCAATGGGCCAGATCGACATGTTCTATGGATTGTTCGAAGACCTCATAGGTCATGCCCGCACCCGCGACATACCGGGTGTTGCCGGTATGTGCGTCATGCAGGGTGACGGCATCGGAATAGCTTTTGGTGCCGCCCGAGGCATGCGCCAGCGGTGCAACCACAACGGCGGCGAGGAGGAGGGGAAGGAGATGTTTCATGATTCTTGAGTCCTTTTGTCAGGTAATGAATTTCTGATAAAAAGACTCGGATACGTCAAGCGGTGCTGTGAGACATGCCAAGACGGCAAATGGGCCTGCGCGCCAGGCCCCTTGGTGATGGCCTGTCGGCAGGTGCCGGGATCAGATGCCGGGTCAGGTCACCGCGCGGTCCGCAAGGACCGGCGCGCAGGGCCCCGGACGCCGGACCCGGATGTTCCGAAAGCGGTGCAAATCGGGACTTCGCGCGGCACCGCGCATCATCAGGCTGGCGGGTTGCCGGTCGGGTTCATTCGGCCTTCTTCGTGGCCTCGTGCGCCTTGAGCTTTTGCGCAAGGAACCTGCGCGCCGCGTCATTGGCCATGCGCGTACGGATCGCGGTCAGGAACGCCTCTTCAAGCGTTTGCGAGGACGCGCCGATCACGTCGCCCACCTGCATGAACAGGCGATCATCGCCCAACTCGCCCTGTACGGCCAGACATTCTTCGGCCAGCTTGTTGGCCATTTCGATGACGACGGGATCTGCCATCAACGCGACGTCTCGGTCAGGCGGCGTTTGACGTAGTCTGTGGTATGCCCGATCAGCGTGTCCATATGGGGCTGCTCAAAAAAGTGCCCGGCCCCTTCGACCTGTGTATGGGTGACGGTGATGCCCTTTTGCTCGTGCAGCTTGTTCACCAGCCCTTCGGTATCGGCGGGTGGTGCCACGCGGTCGGCAGTGCCGTTGATGATCAGGCCCGAGGACGGGCAGGGGGCGAGGAAGGAAAAGTCGTACATGTTCGCGGGCGGCGAGACGCTGATAAATCCAGTGATCTCGGGGCGGCGCATCAGCAACTGCATCCCGATCCACGCGCCGAAACTGA
>CAYGPT010000018.1:0-54972 GCA_964351755.1 uncultured Rhodobacterales bacterium
ACGCGGTCGGTGATCTTCTGGCCCAGCAGCATGCCACCCCCGCCGGGCTTGGGCCCCTGCCCCACGACCACCTCGATCGCGTCGGCACGGCGCAGATCGTCGGGGTTCATGCCATAGCGCGACGGCAGATATTGATAGACCAGCGTCTTGGAGTGGCCGCGTTCCTCGGGTGTCATACCGCCATCGCCCGTCGTGGTCGAGGTGCCGGCCAGCGTCGCGCCGCGCCCCAGCGCCTCTTTTGCAGCACCGGAAAGCGCACCAAAGGACATCCCCGCAATTGTGATCGGAATGTCCAACGTGATCGGGTTCTTGGCATGGCGCGTACCCAGCGTGACGCAAGTGCTGCAAGCCTCGCGATACCCTTCCAGCGGATAGCGCGACATGGAGGCCCCCAAGAACAGCAGGTCGTCGAAATGGGGCACCTTGCGTTTCGCCCCACCCCCCCGGATGTCATAGATGCCGGTCGCAGCCGCGCGCCGGATTTCGGCGTTGACGCTTTGGGTGAAGGTAGCCGACTGGATCGGCAGGGTGCGCGGGGCGCCGGTATGGTCGTCTTTCATCGCTCCGGCCCTTTTCAATACGCGTTGTCTATGTTGAAGGAATAAAGCTGCCGGGCCGAGCCGTAGCGCTTGAACTCTTCCGGCTTGGCATCACAGCCACCGCGCTCCAACAGCTCGGCCAGTTGCGCCAGATGTTCGGCCCGCATCTCCTTTTCGATGCAATCGGCACCCAGCGACTTGACCGATCCGCGCACGTAAAGGCGCGCCTCGTAGATGGAATCGCCCAATGCCTCACCTGCATCGCCGCACACGACCAGCGCGCCCGACTGCGCCATGAAGGCCGACATATGCCCGACATTGCCATGCACGATTATGTCGATCCCCTTCATAGAGATGCCGCAACGCGAGGATGCGTTGCCCTTGATGATCAGCGTCCCGCCATGGCCCGTCGCACCTGCGTATTGCGAGGCGTCGCCGTCGATGACGACAGTGCCCGACATCATGTTCTCGGCCACGCCGGGGCCAACCGATCCGTGCACGTTGATGGTCGCCTGCTTGTTCATGCCGCCACAATAGTACCCGGTGGACCCTTTGACGCTGACCTCGATCGCGGCATCAAGGCCGACGGCGATGGCGTGGCTGCCCTTGGGGTTCACGATTTCCCACGCAGTCTGGTTCGTCGCCTCGGCCTGCGCCTGAAGCGTGGCGTTGAGGTCGCGCAGGGCCGTGGTTTCCATGTCGATGGTCTGCATCCTACGCGGCCTTTTCGGTGGGGGTGGACCTGTCGCCGTGGCTCCAGAAATAGACGGTGGCCGGTTCGGGCTCCCACACGCGGGCGGCCCCGATTCCCGGCAGGTTCACCAGCGCGCGGTATTCAGACCCGAAAGCAACGTATTGGTCGGTTTCGGCCATGACGGCGGGTTTGCAGGCGATGGGGTCGCGTACGACGCCGAACCCGTCCTTGGTGCCGACAAGGAAGGTAAAGAACCCGTCCAGATCATCGAGCGCGCTTTCCAGCGCCGCGCCAAGGGACGCGCCGTTCTGCATCCGCCACGTGAGGTAGGCCGCGCCGACCTCGGTGTCGTTCTCGGTTTCGATATGGATGCCCTGACGGCGCAGCTTGCGGCGCAGGGCGTTGTGGTTGGACAGCGATCCGTTATGCACAAGGCACTGATCGGGCCCGGTATTGAACGGGTGCGCACCAAGGGTCGTGACGGCGGATTCCGTGGCCATGCGGGTGTGCCCGATGCCATGGGTGCCCGACATCGTGTGCAGGTCGAAGCGGGCGGCGACGTCGCGCGGCAGGCCGACCTCCTTGTAGATTTCGACCGTGTCACCTGCCGACATGACCCGCAGATCGGGGTTGATCGTGGCCAATGCAGCGCGCGCGGCGGTCAGTTGCCCACGCGGGATGCCCAGAACCGCATGGGTGTCCTTGCGGCGCAAGGCGACCGGGGCGCCCAGCGCTGTGGCCATATCGGATTGCAACGTGGCAAAGGCCTGATCGGGGCTGTCCGACTGCACCGTCAGTTTCGAGATGTCCGGATCGTCCGCACCATAGATCGCGATACCCGCACTGTCGGGGCCGCGATCGGTCATGGTGATCAGCATATCGGCCAGAATTGCGCCCAATTGCGGCGCGAGCGCGCTGTCCTTCAGAAAAAGTCCCACAATTCCGCACATGTCAGCCGCGCTCCACCTTGACTGCCTCACCCCCGGGGGCTGTCGCAAAGGCTAGCATCGACGCAACGGCCGAGCAACTGGAATGAATATTTGTTTACTATGGGGCAAGTTTCTTGCACGATGACGCTCATTAATTGGGCGCGGCCCAAAGGTGCAAAACGGACAGGATGCAATCAATCCACAGAAACGTTCGCCGGCTGCGGGAATGCCCGTCGCGACCACCCGATATCCCGCCAGCAACCAAGGACACCCGATGCCCAAAGCGCCGCGCCCGAATTCGAAGTCCCTTCAGCAAGACCCCCACGGCGTCCGGGACGCCCGCGAAAAGGTGCTCGAAGTCGCCATCGGACGCGAAGTGCGCGCCTTTCGCAAGCAGCAGGGCATTACCGTGGCGGAGCTTGCCAAACTGACCGAACTGTCCATCGGAATGCTCTCGAAAATCGAAAACGGCAACACGTCGCCCTCGCTCACGACGCTGCAAACCCTGGCCCATGCGCTGTCCGTGCCCCTGACCGCGTTCTTCCGCGGATACGAGGAAAGCCGCGAGGCGATCCTGACCAAGGCGGGCCAAGGCGTGGAAATCGAACGCGCGGGCACACGTGCCGGGCATCAATACAACCTGCTCGGTCACATCGGGTCGAACGCCAGCGGCGTGATCGTGGAACCCTACCTGATCTCGCTGGATTCGGAATCCGACACGTTCAAGACCTTCCAGCATGACGGGATCGAGATGATCTACATGCTCGAAGGCAAGGTCGACTACCTGCACGGCAGCGACATCTATGCGCTTGAGCCGGGCGACACGCTGTTCTTTGACGCCGACGCGCCCCACGGGCCCGAACGTCTGCGGGAATTCCCGATCCGCTACCTGTCTGTCATCTGTTATCCGCAGTGACACCCGAGGCTGGGGGAACCTGTGCCAACAGCCAGTCGCGAAACTGTACGGCGGCAGCGTTCCGGTCGTCGATGCGCAGGTAATACCCTTCCTGACAGTCGATCACCGCGTCATGGGCCTGCACAAGCTGACCGGTGTCCAGCGCGGCGCGCGCCAGCACCTCGTTGACCAGCGCCACGCCATTTCCCTGCACCGCCATGTTCAGCGCCGCCCCGAACGAATCCACAAAGATGTGCGGCACATAGATGTGCCCGCGTGCCTTCGGCCATGCGCCCCACCCAGCCGAGGTCCCCACCGCCTCGATCAGCGGCAACGCCTCCAGCGTGCCATTCAACCGGGGCGATTTCAGTGCCACCAAACCCTTCGGCCCCAAGGCCTGCGCGCGCGGACCGAACTGCTTTTCCGACCCGAACGGAATGTCCACATCCGCCCTGACATTCTGAAAATCATCCGGCCAGATCGTGCTGAGAAACCGCAGGCGGACATCCGGGTGGCGGGCGGTGAACGTGGCAAGCTGCGGCGCGATCAACCATTGCGCCACACTGACCGAAGACGCGATGGTCAACAGGTTCTGTGACGCGCGGGTTTCCATCGCGCGCGTGGCTCCTGCCAACGTCTCAAGCGCTGCCTCGACCTGCGGCAATAGCTTGCGCGCCTCGTCCGTCAGGGACAGCCCGCGCGCGCGGCGGATGAACAGCGGCACACCCAAGCGGCTTTCAAGGGATTTCACGTGCTGGCTGACAGCGGATTGGGTCATCCCGATCTCTTCGGCGGCGGCGGTAAAGCTCAACTTGCGCGCCGCCGCCTCGAAGGCACGGAACCATGTGAGCGGGGGCAGTGCCTTGGCCATGCGCAAGTGATCCATAAGTCAGGCTAATACCTAAGACCCTGTTTCCTTCGTTTGTCAAACCCCGCCCCGGCGGCAAAGACTGTGACACCCACAGCAAGGACCCCGCACATGCAGCCCGAGATCCGCAAAATCGTGACCTATGACGAAGAGGTGCTGATCGAAGGCTTTCGCACCGCCGCCCGCCCGTGGCGCATGTTCGCGGTCGCCGCCGTGGTGCGAAACCCGTGGGCAGGGCGCTATGTTGACGACCTGAAACCGGAAATCCAGGCCTATGGCCCGGTGCTGGGCGCAATGCTGAGCGACCGCATGATCGCACTTGCCGGATCCGGCGAGGCGATCGAGGCCTATGGCAAGGCCGCCGTCGTCGGACTGAACGGAGAGATCGAGCACGCCTCGGGCCTGATCCACACCCTGCGCTTCGGCAATCACTACCGCGCGGCCGTGGGGGCCAAGTCGTACCTTGCCTTCACCAACACGCGCGGCGGGGCGAATGCTCCGATCATGGTGCCGCTGATGGACAAGAACGATGCCGGGCGACGCTCGCACTACCTGACCATCCAGTTCGCAATTCCCGACGCTCCGCGCGATGACGAGATTGTCGTGGTTCTGGGGGGTGCGACCGGGGGGCGACCGCATCACCGGATTGGCGACCGCTATCAGGACCTCAAGGATTTGGGCCATGACCTGGACAACCCGGCAGCGCTCTGACCTTGGCGGGCTGGCGGCGATCGTCGCAGGTGACGGGCCGCCAGTGCTGTTGATCCACGGCGTCGGGTTGCGGGCCGAAGCCTGGGGGGCACAGATCGACGCGCTGGCACAGACCGGCCGCTTTGTGGCAGTGGACATGCCGGGACATGGCGACAGCCGACCTTTGCCCGCCACTGCCAAGCTGGCGGACTATACCGATGCGATCGCAGCCAAACTGGACACCCCTGCGGTCGTGATCGGCCATTCCTTCGGGGCAATGATCGCGCTTGATATGGCCATCCGGCACCCTGACAAAGTAGCCGGGGTTGCCGCCCTGAACGCGATTTTCCGGCGTGCCGAGGATGCCAAGGCAGCGGTGCGCAAGCGCGCGGGCAGCCTGGATGGGCAAACCATGGCCGACCCGAATGCAACGCTGGACCGCTGGTTCGGCTCCATCCCTTCGGCCGAACGGGACGCCTGCCGCGACTGGCTGCGCGCGGTCGACCCCATGGGCTATCGCGCGGCCTACACCGTCTTTGCACAAGAAGACGGACCAGCGGAACAGGACCTGAAAACCCTGCACTGCCCCGCCCTGTTCCTGACCGGCGGACAGGAACCCAATTCGACCCCGCAGATGTCGCAGGCCATGGCCGCACTTTGCCCGCAAGGTCAGGCCACCGTCATACCCGACGCCGCCCATATGCTGCCCATGACCCATGCCGCACAGGCAAACGCGATACTGACGCGATTCATCCACGAGGCCATGCCATGACAGACCTCGACCCCCGCGCGCTGCGCGATGCATTCGGCAGCTTCATGACCGGCGTCACCGTCATCACGACCGTACGCGCAGATGGCACACCTGTTGGCTTTACCGCCAATTCGTTCTCATCCGTCTCGATGGACCCGCCGCTGCTGCTGGTCTGTCCGGGCAAATACCTGTCCAACTACGACAGCTTTGCCACCTGCACACGTTTCGCGGTCAATATCCTCTCCGAAGGTCAGGAAGAGGTGTCAAACACGTTCTCCGGTTTCAAGGGGGACCGGTTCGCGATGACCCCGCACACGCTGAACGGCGACGGCGTGCCGTTGATCGACGGGGCCGTGGCGCAGTTTTCCTGCAAGACAAGCCAGGCCTTGCCCGCAGGCGACCATTGCATCCTGATTGGCGAAGTGACCGCCTTTCGACATGCAGGCGGTCCGGGCCTTGGCTACGCAGGCGGGCAGTATTTCAGCCTCGGGCTGGAACGCGCTGCCTTCGACCAGTCCAGCGGCGCAGCGATTTGCGGCGCGATCGTCGAGGATGGCGATCACGTCCTGCTGGAACGCACGACCCAAGGCCTGCGCCCACCGCAATGCAGCAGCCCGCATCGCGGCCGGTTGATCGCCGACCTTCACCAGACGCTTTCAGACAAAGGCATTCGGGTGGATCTGGGCCAGGCCTATTCGGTGTTCGAAGGACGGCGCGACCGCTCGCATCACAGCTATTTTCTGGCCACAGCGACCGATATCAAGCCGCATGCAGACATCCTGCGCGTCGCGGTCACGGACCTGTCCGACCAGGCGTTCACCACCCCCGCCATCGCACACATGCTGCACCGCTTCGCGCGCGAGGCGCAAAGCCGCAGCTTTGCGCTGTATCTGGGCGACACCGAAGACGGTGCGATCCAGCACAATCCGAAAAGGACCTGAGCAATGGATTTCTCTCTCTTTGCCCACATGGAACGGCTCAGCCCCGATCAGGATCACGCCACCCTGCGCGAGGAATTGATCAGCCTTGCCAAGATGGCCGATGACGGTGGCATGCGCGCATTGTGGACGGGGGAACATCACGGCATGGATTTCACCATCGCCCCCAATCCGTTCCTCAGCATCGTCGACCTAAGTTACCACACCAAGACACTGCGGCTTGGCACCGGCACGGTCGTGGCCCCGTTCTGGCACCCGATCAAACTGGCCGGAGAAGCCGCGGCCACGGACCTGATCACTGGGGGCCGTCTTGAACTGGGCATCGCGCGCGGGGCGTATTCCTACGAATACGAACGGCTCATGCCCGGAATGGATGCATGGGAGGCCGGGCAGCGGATGCGCGAAACCGCTCCCCTGCTGCGCCGGCTTTGGACCGGGGACTGCGCACACAACGGCGCGTTCTACCAATTCCCTACGACCACCTCTGCGCCCAAACCAGCACAGCCCGACGGCCCGCCGATCTGGATCGCGGCGCGCGACCCCAACAGCCACGCCTTCGCCATCACGAACGGGTTCAACGTTCAGGTCACTCCCCTGTGGCAAGGGATGGAGGAGATCGAGCGGCTGATGGCCACCTTCAACGCCGCCTGCACCGAACATGCAGGGCCGCGCCCCAAGATCATGCTGCTGCACCACACCTATGTCAGCAAGGACGCCAAGGACACAGAGCTGGCCGCTCAGGAAATATCGCGCTTTTACAACTACTTCGGCGCATGGTTTCAAAACAGGCGCCCGGTCAGCCAAGGGTTGATCGAAACGCTCGGCCCCGATGACATGGCCGCCAACACGATGATGTGCCCGGCCAACATGCAGCGCGATCTGACCATGGGCACGGCGCAAGAGGTGATCGACCAGATTAAACGTTACGAAGATCTGGGATATGATGAATACTCGTTCTGGATCGACAGCGGCATGTCTTCGACACGCAAGCGTGCGTCGCTTGCGCGGTTCATCGACGACGTGATGCCGGCATTTCAGTGAGGACACGCATGACCAATCTCCCCCACTTCCAGCTTTTCATCGACGGGGTCTTTACCGAAGGCAGCGACGGGCAGGTCATGACCAGCCAGAACCCGGCGACGGGGGCGGACTGGGCCACGTTTGCATGCGCCTCGGATTCGGACGTGGACCGCGCAGTGGGGGCAGCGCGCCGTGTCCTTGATGATCCGGCATGGCGCGACATGACCCAGACCCAGCGGGGAAAGTTGCTGTACCGTCTGGCCGATCTGATCGAGGAAAACGCCGAACACCTTGGCCGGATCGAAACCACTGACAGCGGCAAGCTGCTGGCCGAAACCGCGACCCAGACCCGCTATGTGGGTGACTACTATCGCTATTACGCCGGGCTCGCGGACAAGATCGAAGGGGCGGTGCTGCCCATCGACAAGCCGGACATGCATGTGTTCACCCGCCGCGAACCCATCGGGGTGGTGGTTGCGGTGGTGCCGTGGAACGCCCAGATGTTCCTGACCGCGACCAAGCTGGGACCGGCGCTGGCCGCAGGCTGCGCCGTGGTCCTCAAAGCCTCCGAAATCGCCCCCGCGCCGATGCTGGAATTCGCGCGGTTGGTGCAACAGGCTGGCTTTCCCTCCGGAACCGTGTCGGTGATCACAGGGGATGCGGAAAACTGCGCCATCCCCCTGACCCGCCACGCGGATGTGGACCGCATCGCCTTTACCGGCGGCCCCGACACCGCGCGCCACGTGGTGCGCAACTCGGCCGAGAATTTCGCCGTCACCTCGCTGGAACTGGGCGGCAAGTCCCCGATCCTCGTTTTTGAGGACGCGGATCTGGACGGGGCCGCAAACGGGTTGATCGCAGGCAATTTCGGCGCCTCGGGGCAAAGCTGTGTGGCCGGGTCGCGCGGGCTGGTGCACCGGTCCATTCTTGAGCCGTTGATCGAGCGGATTGCCAAAACTGCTGAAAACATCATCGTGGGCGATCCGCTCGAGGCGGCAACCCATCTCGGCCCGCTTTGCACCCGCGCCCAGATCGACCGGATCGTCGCGGCCCTCGCCAAGGCAAAGACCCAAGGCGCACGCATCCGCTTTGGTGGCCAACCTCTTGACAGGGCGGGCAACTATATGGCCCCCACCCTTGTGCAATGCGCAACCCACGACACCGAAACCGCGCATGTGGAACTGTTCGGGCCCGTCATGTCCCTGATCCCCTTCGATACCGAGGACGAGGCGGTCGCACTGGCCAACAGCACGCCCTTCGGCCTCGGATCGGGCGTGTTCACGGAAAATCTGGCCCGCGCGCATCGCGTCTCCAAACGGCTGAAGGCGGGAATTTGCTGGATCAACACCTACCGCGCGATTTCACCCATCGCGCCGTTCGGTGGATACAACCACTCAGGCTACGGACGCGAGGCGGGCGTGGACGCCATCCACGACTACACCCGCACCAAAACCATGTGGATCAACACATCAAGCAGCCCGATGTCGAACCCATTCGTGATGCGGTAACGCCAAGGCCCGGATCAGGCGACGGCGCGCGGGGCTGTCCGTGCCTCGGCATAGGCGTCCAGCACAGCCGACATATCGGGGTCTTGCGATGCCAGATGCAGTGTCGCCTCAAGCATCCCGGCCTTGGAACCACAATCGAACCGCGTGCCTGAAAAATTGAGGCCCGCGATCGGGCGCGTCCGCGCCCCCTTGGCAATTGCGTCGGTCAACTGGATTTCGCCACCCGCACCGGGGGCCTGCGTTCGCAACGTGTCAAAGATGTCGGCCCCCAACACATAGCGCCCGATCACCGCGTTCAGCGACGGGGCGGCGTTGGCTTGCGGTTTTTCGACCATGCCATCGGCAAAGGTCACGCGCCCCTCCTCCTGCCCTGTCGGCGACAGCACGCCGTATTTCGACACGTCCTCGCGCGATACGGTCATCGTGGCAACCATATGCCCGCCTTGATACTGATCGATCATCTCGCCGATGCAAGGCGTACCAAGGATCAGATCATCGGGCAGGATCACGGCGACCGGACCCTCAAGCGCATGATCGCGCGCGCACAGAACCGCGTGGCCAAGGCCCAGGGGTTCGTCCTGCATCGTGAACACCACATCATCTTCGACGGGGTCAAGGGCGGCTTCGCGCAACGCATCCGCAAGCTTGGGCTTGCCGCGCTCCTCAAGGGTGCGGCGCAGCCGCAAATCATCCATCACGTAGTTCTCGACCGCAGGCTTGGAGACGTGCGAGACAAAGACCATTCGCTCGATCCCCGCCGCGCGCGCCTCGTCGATGGCGTATTGGATCAGGGGCGTGTCAAGCACCGGCAACAACTCTTTCGGGGTCGCCTTGGTGGCGGGCAGAAAGCGGGTGCCGAGCCCTGCGACGGGAAAGATGGCGGTGCGGACGGGATGGGTCATCTGGTATTCCTTTTGATGCGGTGGGTGCGCCCGGGCCACGCGATCTGCAACGGGCCGCTCTGGTCTCAGGCCACTTCGGCTTCCTTCCTCGGCACACCGATCTTCAGCGTACCGGGGCGCCACGTGGCGATATCATCGGCCTCGACCGCCTTGCGCAGCGACTTCATGCGGCGCTGGCGTTCCAGTGCCGGCATTTCAAGCGCATGGCGGATCGTCAGGTCCATGGCGCGGTGCGAGAACGGATTGGTCGTCACCGCCTCGCGCAACTGCACGGCGGCACCTGCGAATTCCGACAGAACCAGCACCCCGCTTTCGTCGATGCGGGACGCGATGAATTCCTTGCACACAAGGTTCATCCCGTCCGCCAGCGGCGTGATCCACGCGACGTCTGCGGCACGGTAGTAGGCCACGAGGTCCTCAAGCGGCACGGCGCGCGACAGCAAGGCTACGGGTTGCCAGTCCAACGTCCCGAACCGCCCGTTGATGCGGCCCGCGACCTGTTCGATCTCTGCCTGAATCTCGGCATAGGCAGTCATGTTGCGGTTGGCAGACACCGAAATATGCATCAACCGCAGTTTGGCATCGCGCAGGTCGCGGTTGGCCTCCAACACCCGCTCAAAGGATTGAAGCTGCTCGACACCGCCCTTGGTATAATCGGTACGCCCGACCGAGATGATCAGCTGGGACGCGCCCATTTCTTCCCTGATCTTGGCAACCTTGCTGTCTGTCTCTGCAGTGCGCGCAACGGAATCAAGATAAGCGGTGTTCACGCCCACGGGACAAATGCTGATCGCGGTCTTGTGGTCTTCGAAGCGGATGCTTTCGTGCACGACGCGTTCGTTCAACGCCGTACCCTCGTTCAGCATCGCGTCCCTCACGGTTACGCGGGGCCCGAGTTCCACGTCGAACAGGCTGCGCGCCACAGAGACGAAGTTGGCCGCATAGCGTGGAATGTGAAATCCCAAATCGTCGCAGGCCAGCAGGCTTTTGACGATCTCTTGCCGCCATGGCAGTGCATTGAACATGTCCGCCGATGGAAACGGCGTGTGATGAAAGAAGGCGATACGCACATCCGGACGCATGGCCCGCAAATATCCCGGCACCAGCCACAGGTTATAGTCATGCACCCAGACCAGTGCGTCGGGTGCTGCCTCCTCGGCGGCGGCTTCGGCAAATTGCCGATTCACGTCCTGAAAGTTCTGCCAGTCCACAGGGTCGTAATTGTAGCGTTCCTTGAACCCGTGCAGGATCGGCCAGAACGCCTCTTTCGACGTGATGTGATAAAACTCGCGCACCTGCTCTTCTGACAAGGGCAGGCGCGACACGGTGTAGTCACCATGGTCGTCGCTGATCTCGACCTGTCTGTCGAAATCGGGTTTGTCGGGGTCGTCCGCCATCTTCCACGCAATCCACGCCGCGTGATCGACACTACCGAAAAAACTCTTGAGCGTCGGCACGATCCCGTTGGGGCTTTTATGCGAACGGCGCACGGTTTTTCCGTTTTCGACTGTCTCTTCATAGGGTTGGCGGTGGTAGACGATGACAAGGTCGGACGACATTGCGATAGCTCTCCTTATGCTTGTTTGCGCGCCAGCAGGCCGTGTTGCAGAATGGCCTCGGAAATGCCGGCGACACCGATCCCGGTCGCGCAGTGCACGTGCTCCAAACTCTCAACGCGCGAAATCAGCGCAGGTTCCGATCCACCCACGGCGACGGAGGGCAGGCCCAATTCAAGCATGGACAGATCGTTCAGCGTGTCACCGGCCACGAGGGTGCGGGCATTGTCGATCCCTAGATGGGCCAACAGGCGCAGCAGCGACGGCCCCTTGCTGACCCCTCGGGGCAGCACATCCAGATAGCGGTTGTCCGACACCAGCGCATCCAGCCCAAGGCCCGCAATGATGTCGAGTGCCGCATCATCGAACGCAGCCGGGTCAAGGTCGTAGCTGACGCGATAGCGAAAGGCGGTGGACTGCAGCTTCAACCCCTTGATGCCGCGCAAGGACGCCTCGACCTTGGTGCCTGCGTCTTTCCACCCCTCTGAAATCTCGCCCTCAAGGGCGTCGATCGGGGCGACAAAACCGTCGCCGTCGAATTGCGCGATGGTCGTGCCCACGTCGCCGATCACATAGTCCGGCTTGGGCAGCCCGTCGCGCACCAACTGGCGGATAAAGCCGGGATCGCGCCCGGTGACAAAGATCAGCCCGACCCGGTCCCGGTTATTGTTGATCCACGCATAAAAATCCTTGCGGGCCTGATCGGTGCCCCCAAGAAAGGTGCCGTCAAGGTCGGTCGCAAGGACCATGTCCTTGTCCGAGATCTGTTTGGTGGCGAAGGTTTCGTGGCGGGTCATGAGATCCTTTCCGCAAGCGTTGCGATATCTTTGTCTGTTGCAGGGTGGTCAAAGGCGACGTCCATCGACATCGGCTCTGCCTCGATCGGGCGGGCCCACAGGGCGGCAAAAGCCGCACCCAAATCGGCTCCGCCATGTAAAATGGCGCGCACGGTTTCACAGATCGGCATCGACACGCCGACCTTGCGCGCAAGGTCGGTGATGGACACGGCGTTGGCCTCGCCCTCGACAACGACGGGGCGGCCGTCAAAGCAGTCGCCGCGCGCGCGCCCCTCGCCCAACTGCAGTCCAAGGGACATGTTGCGCGATGTGGGGCTGTTGCAGGTCAGGGTCAGGTCGCCCAACCCCGACAGGCCCGTCAATGTCTCGCGCCGACCACCAAGGGCGCTGGCCAGCCGCTTCATCTCGTCCAGACCGCGCGTAATCAGGGCCGCACGGGTGTTGTCGGCAAACCCGGCCCCGGTCAGCATCCCGCAGGCCAGCGCGATCACGTTCTTGACCGCACCACCTATTTCGACTCCCACAAGATCGTCGGAGACATAGGCACGGAAATGTTCGGTCGTCAGCGATGTGGCAAGACGCGCCGCGGGGCTTTTGTTGGGTGACAAACGGTCCGCCGGGGTAAACGGAAATGCGACTGTGGCTGCCGTCGGGTGGCGCAACACGGTTTCGCGGGCAAAGGTCGGGCCGGACACGCAGCCTACGGGATGGCCGCTCAGTTCCTCCTCGACAATCTGCGACATCAACAGCCCGGTTTCGGCCTCGATCCCCTTGGCGCAGACGGCGATGGGCGTACCCTCTTCCAGATACTCCGCGATTTGCCGCGCGACCGAGCGGATGGCCCCGGACGGCACCGCGATCAGCACCACATCCGCCCCCTTCAGCGTATCCGCCATCTTGCGCACGCCGCGCAAGCTTGCAGGCAATAGTGCGTCTTCAATGTAGGCGTCGTTGCGGTGATTGCGGTTGATGTCGTCCAGCGCGCTGGATTTGCGTCCCCAGATGCGCACATGGGTGCCATCATCGGCCAGCGTCGCGGCAAGCGCGGTGCCCCACGATCCGATGCCGATCACAGCCGGGCGCGCATATGGTTCAACGGAGGTCGGCAATGGGTCGCCATCGAAAGACGTGTATTTCATCGGTACCTCGTGGAAAATATCAGGGTCGTCGTTGCATCGCAGAGCGTCGTCGTCACATCGCGGCCAAGGGCGGCGTTATGCGGGCGGTGCATATGTCGTTTACAGAACATCCATGTCGCAAAAAGTACTTCCCGAACGCTGCAAGTCAATGCTGCGCTGCGGAAAATTCTTCGTTTTGGCGCAGACAACGGGAAACGCGGTGCGTGTTCACAGAAATTCTGACGCGCAACTCAATGATATACATATGTTTTCGCAAACATTGCTCAAATATCGGTCGGCACGGGCTTTGGGGACGGTCCGCAGGCCCGCAACAGCGCCCGTCAGGCGCCAAAGCCGCACAGGCGATCAGGCAGGCCCCTGCGGGTCCCCTTCCCAATGCTCACCCATCGCGACGATGCACGAGGTTCCGTTGGCATAGTTCTGCACAATCATCCAGTCGCCGCTTGCGGGCGTGACCCAGACCTCAACCATGGTTTCGGGATCGCGCAGGCCCACGCCATGACGTTCGGCCCCAAGGACATTGGTCAGCGTACGGGTCATCCGCGTGCTGTCGTCGCAACTGACATCCGGCATGCGGGTCTGCGCCAACGCAGGGAAAGCCAGACAAACGCACAGAAAAAAAGCAAAAACTTTCATCATGACACAATGGTAGTGCGTTCGGACCGCAAATGTAACGGTTTTATGACGCCTTGTGGATAAAATTTTCCATAGGCGCAAAAGTGCAGCAATAACCGAAGCCTGCGCGCGCGACGGCCCGGCGCTGTCACATTTTCTTCATGCAGCCGTCAAGAAACCGATTCAAAACTGTCACGAAGCTGTAGCCTGCGGCCTCTATCTGCGCCCTCAAGATATGGGGGCGATATGCTGAAAATTGACGCGCTGACAAAGCGGTTCGGGGATAAGACGGCCGTGGATTCGGCGGACTTTTATGTCGAAAAGCCGACGATGATCGGGATCATCGGGCGATCGGGCGCGGGCAAATCCACGCTGCTGCGCATGGTCAACAGGCTCAGCGACTCGACATCGGGCACAATCACGTTCGAAGGCGAAGACATCACCGCGCTGCGCGGCGCTTCCAAACGGGACTGGCAATCGCGCTGCGCGATGATCTTTCAGCAGTTCAACCTCGTACCGCGCATGGACGTGGTGTCGAATGTCCTTCACGGCACGCTGAACAAACGCTCCACCTTTGCGACGATGTTCAACCTCTACCCGCAGGCGGATATCCACAAGGCGATCGAAATCCTCGACCGGCTCGGTATCGCCGAACAGGCCCCCAAACGGGCCGAAGACTTGTCGGGCGGCCAGCAGCAGCGCGTCGCCATCGCCCGCGCCTTGATGCAGGACCCCAAGATCATTCTTGCCGACGAACCCATCGCGTCGCTGGACCCGATGAACGCGCAAGTGGTCATGCAGGCCCTGCGCACCATTCACGAGGAAGACGGGCGGATGGTGATCGCCAACCTGCACACGCTCGACACCGCGCGACGCTATTGCGACCGGGTGATCGGGATGCGCGACGGCCGCATCGTCTTTGACGGCACACCCGATCAACTGACGACCGGAGCCGCGCGTGACATCTACGGCGCAGGCGCTGATTTTTCCGAAGCCGCCACTTCAACCGAAATCGAAACACTGGACAGACCAGAGATCCGCGCCGCGGAAGTCACCGTCTGAGCCAGCTGAACCCCGCGGATACCGCGGGACACCTTCATCAACCCCGCCCTCTCGCCGATGCTTGGCGGTCGGGCACCCAAAACTGGAGAAAACGATGAAAAAGACCCTCGTCCTGGCGCTTGCCGCCACAACAGCCCTGACCACCGCCGCACTGGCGGACGGCCACGCCATCACTGAATTCCGCATCGGTATCCTTGGCGGCGAAAACGCCCAGGACCGCATGAACTCCTACCAGTGCCTTGCCGATTACACGACCGAAGCGCTTGGCGTTGAAACCAAAATGTTTGCGCCCGCCGACTATAACGGCGTGATCCAGGGCCTGCTGGGCGGCACCATCGACATGGCATGGCTGGGCGCTTCGTCCTACGCCGCGACCTTCCTGCAAGACCCCGAAGCAGTCGAGCCGGTACTGATCAAGGTTAACGTGGACGGTTCCGTCGGTTATCACTCCATCGGGTTCGCCCGCAAGGACGCCGGCATCACCTCGCTGGACGACATGGAAGGCAAAGTGTTTGGCTTTGGCGATCCCAACTCGACCTCGGGCTACCTGATCCCCTCGATTGAGATCCCCCAGTACAAAGACGGGATCACCATGGAATCCGGCGAATATTTCGGTGAAGTCAAATTCACCGGCGGCCACGAGCAGACCATCGTCGCTGTCGCCAACGGCGATATCGATGGTGGCGTGACATGGGCCGACGGCCAGGGCAACTGGGAAGACGGCTATAACTCCGGTGCGCTGCGCAAAGCGGTTGATGCGGGTCTGGTTGACATGAATGACATTGTCGAGATCTGGAAATCCGCAGTGATCCCCGAAGGCCCCGTCGTTCTGCGCAAGGCTCTGCCCGACGACGTCAAAGCCACAATGACCGCGCTGGTCGATGGATTGCACGAGCGTGACCCCGACTGCGCCTACGGCGTCGCTGCAGGCGAAACGCTCGGCTTCCAGCCGGTGACGCACGAGATGTACACCAGCATCGTCGCCGCCCGTCAGGCCGTGATTGGTAACTAAGTCATCTTCATGACGTATCCGGTAGCCCCTAGGGGCTGCCGGTTTTTATTTGTCCGGGGGTCGGAATGGCAGACATAACACTCAGCGGCGAACCGCAAAGCGTACAGGGCATTCAGGCCAGTTACATGGCGCAGGTGCAACGTCGCAGGCTGTATGGCGGCCTGACGCTGCTGATCTTTGTCATCCTGATGGTCTCCGGGTTCAATATCGCGGACGAACGCAACGCCGGTGGATTCTGGGAAGGCCTGCACCAGATCGGCGACTACCCCGCCGACGTGCTGTCCGAGGCTTGGGAAAAGCGTGCCGATCTGCCCGCGCTGATCGTCAAATATTTCCCGGCCCTTGTCGAAACCGTCAATATCGCCGCCGTGTCGACCCTGCTGGGGGCCATCGGTGGTCTGTTCCTGTCCCTGCTCGGCACGCGGGGCCTCGCCAAATGGCCGCGCCTGATCCCACTGTTCCGGCGCTTCTCTGACATCATGCGGGCGGTGCCCGAAATCGTGATCGCTCTTGTGCTGATCTTTGTTCTGGGCGGCGGGCCGGTCCCTGCGATGATCGCCATTGCGATCCACACCGCAGGCGCGCTCGGCAAGCTGTTTTCCGAAGTGGCCGAAAACGCTGACCTCAAACCGGTCGAGGGGCTGGAGTCCACCGGCGCGACGTGGTCGCAGCGCATGCTGCTGGGTGTTCTGCCGCAGGTCGCACCGAACTACGTCAGCTACGCCCTGCTGCGGTTCGAAATCAACATCCGCGCCTCGGCCATCCTCGGCTTTGTCGGCGCCGGTGGTTTGGGCTACGAATTGCGCAATTCGATGGCATGGGGGCCGGGCCGGTTCGACGAAGCCGCCGCGATCTTCATCCTTCTGTTCGGCACGATCGTGTTCTTCGATCAGGTGTCCAGCCACTTCCGCAACCGTCTGACCGAAGGACAAGGCCAATGACCGCGATTGATCTGGATGCAACCAAGCACGACGCCGACCGGATGTTCCAGCGCAAGCGTCTGATGGCGTTCGGCATTCCGGCCGTGGTCCTTGTCTATTTCACCTATATCTTCTTTGCCTTCGACCTGCCCGGCCTTGCGCAGCGCGCCAGCCTTGAAAATGCGGTCACGCTGGCCTCTGACAGCTGGTCGCACAAGGTCCACGTGACCCGCGACAACCGCTCGGGCGAAGTGACATATGCGGTCGAGGGCGAGCGCAAAGGCACCTACCCCGATGGCATGCGTCCCGCCTGGGTCAGCGGGGACGAGGTGATCACGATCGACCTCGGCGGCGACCACATCGTCCGTTACCTGCCAAACAGTCGCACGGAAATCGACATCCCCGACTTCCCCCTGATCGAGATACAGGCCGAAGGGCGCAGCCTGACCAGCAACCTGCCCGACGACCTGCCCGACTGGATTTCGGCCAGCAACCGCCGCATCGGCATCACCACGCCCGAGGGGCGCATCACGCTGACCGGCGCGCGCACCGAGGTGTTCAACTATTTCCCGGGGTGGGAGCTGTTCTGGTTCACTCTGGACAGCCCCTATCACGGGCAGGGCCTTGGCACGGTGCTGTTCGGCGAACGCATCGACCCCGAGCGGGGCAATATCGCGGGCGCGGTGTCGGACTGGTGGAACAACGCCATGTGGCGGCACAAGGATGTGGCCTGGGCGATCGGCGAGACGGTGTTGATGGCGTTCCTCGGCACGATGGGGGCGGCGATCATCGCGCTGCCGCTGGCGTTCATGGCGGCAAAGCGGTTTTCGCCCTTCATGGCGCTGCGCGCGGCCACCCGCCGCCTGTTCGACTTCGTGCGCGGGGTGGACGCGCTGATCTGGACGGTGGTGCTGGCGCGCGCCTTCGGTCCCGGCCCGCTGACGGGCGCACTCGCGATCCTGATCACCGACACCGGGACGTTCGGCAAGATCTTCTCCGAAGCACTGGAAAACGTCGACCAGAAACAGATCGAGGGCGTGACCTCCACCGGGGCCAAGCCGCTGCAACGCTACCGCTTCGGGGTAATCCCGCAGGTGGTGCCTGTGCTGCTGGCGCAGGTGCTCTATTTCCTCGAATCCAACACCCGCTCGGCCACCATCATCGGCGCGATCACGGGCGGTGGCATCGGTCTGATGCTGACGCAGGCGATCCAGACCCAGAAGGATTGGGAGGAAGTCGCCTATTACATCGTCCTGATCATCGCCATGGTGATGTTCATGGACTGGTTCTCGGGCTGGCTGCGGGGCAGACTGATCGGACGCAAGGACTGATGGCACGCCTGTCTGCGGACGCGCCGTTCCTGCACCCCGACTGTGAAATCACCGACAGCGCGTTCGGGGCTTTCGTCGAGATCGGCAAAGGCAGCCGCGTGTCCCATTCGGTGTTCGGGGATTACAGCTATTGCGACCGCTACGCCGACATCGCCAACGCGAAGATCGGCAAATTCGCCAACATCGCGTCGTTTGCGCGCATCGGGGCCACGGACCATCCCCTGCACACGGCAGCGTGCCACCATTTCCTCTACCGCTCCGCCGACTACTGGGACGACGCAAGCCGGGACGAGGCGTTCTTTGCCCACCGCAGCTCCCGCACCGCCCATATCGGCCACGACACATGGATCGGAGCGGGCGCAATGATCAAGCCCGAAGTCACTCTTGGCGACGGCGCGGTCGTCGCGGCGGGGGCTGTCGTAACCAAGGACGTCGACCCCTACACCATCGTCGCTGGAACGCCTGCCCGTCCCCTGCGCCTGCGCCAACCCAGCGACATCGCGGACCGCCTGATCGCGCTGGCCTGGTGGGACTGGCCCCATGATGCGCTTAGGTCAGCATTGGAGGATTTCCGGTCGCTGGCGGCAGAGGCGTTTCTGGAGAAGTATGGGGGGTAGGCGGCAGCGGGTTCGGTGCGCAAGCCAATGACGGCTCTGAGCCCCTTGCAGAGTCTCGAAGTGAGAACCCATTACCAAAGCAAGGCTTTGGCAGCGCCCGAACCGCCCCCACGGGGCGGGCGCGACCTAGTTTTGGGTGTTGGACTTGGCGGCGAAATCCCCAGACCAGACGTCTGCGCATAATGCAGCGAAGGGCGGGAATGAGCCCAAAGATGCGGATGCTGCATGGAGCGCGAATGTCTGCTAATTGGATCGAAGCAAGATACAGACTGAGGTGCATATTCAATGGACGCTTCGAACGAGATGATCGCGTGGAACAACTTGGTGATGAGCGCTGATCCAGAGGTGTTCGAAGTCGGTGATGAAAGGCGAAACGCCGCGATAGCCTGCCTTTATATGGGAGGCGCGAATAACGGCGGACTCAATGCGTTTCTGACCAATTACTCAGATTTGGACGCTCAAGAGGTGCTTCAATCGCTTGAACAAGTTGACGCACATCCTGCCGCGGACCAGCTTCGGGAAGTGCTGGCAAAATTGGGCGAGCCTCTTCCATCAGCCACCCAAGACGAACGGTGGGGTCAACTCGAACGGCTTTGGACTGATGAGCTTGATGACATGGACGTCTTAACTCCAGAAGCAGATGAAAGTTTAGTGGCCGCACTCGAAGCCCATGTTTCGAAACACCTGGAATACTATTTGAAGGCTTCCGCCACGGAATAATGGAAAATGCCAAAGCGGACCTGTGCGTCGACTTCTTTACTGTCCGCTTCGTCCGCACAGCAGACTTCCCCCCCTCACCCCTCCAACGTCAACGTCACCCTGTCTCCCGCGAACCACGTCCGCCCGTATTCCACCGGCACACCCGCCACATCCACGTTCACGCCGGACGACCGCAACAGCGGATCGCCCTCGCTCAAGCGCAGGTGCAGCGCCTGCGTGGCCGTGGCGCGCACCGCCGTCAGCCGGGTCGAGGCGCGGGTGAAGTCGGCAACGCCAACCGCTTTCAGCGCTTCGGTCACGCTGCTGGTGTGCTCCAGCGCCGCGTCGATCCCGTCGAGGCGGGCAAGGGGAAAGACGCTTTCGAACACCGCGATGGGCTGTCCGTCCGCCAGTGACAGTCCGTGATAGACACAGACGGTATCGCCTGTCGCCACACCCAGCGCGCGGGCCTCTCCTTGGGTCGCCGCGCGCGTTTCGACATCAAGCACCTGTTTCTCCGGCCTGCGCCCGGCTGCGACCACGTTTTCATGAAACCGCACCCGCTTGCCGATGGGATAATCGGTCGGGGCAGCGGCAACAAAGGCCCCCGCCCCGCGCCGCGTGCGGATCAACCCGTCAGCAACCAGCGCAGATACCCCGTGCCGCACCGTATGGCGGTTGACGCCAAAGCGTTCGGCCAGTGCGGCCTCGGTCGGCAGCTTGTCACCGGGGCCATAGCGCCCTTCGGCCAGATCGCTGCGCAGGGCATCCGCGATGGCCCGCCAGATCGGGGTTTTGCGAGCACTGTCACGCAAGTTTCACAAATCTCCTCTGTGCAGCCGGGGCTAATGTGATAAGATATGTATAGTTGTATAGGAAATCGAAAAGTTGTCGAGATGAAAGACATGTCCGACGAAAATGAACCCCGCAAGGCCTGGATGGGCCTGCTGGCCAAAGCGCCCGAGGGTCGGGTTGCGGCCCTGCTGGACGGGGCCATGGCCCGCCCGAAGTTCGATTGGCTGCGCGCGCCCGAGATCGGAACGACGATGGTGCGCGCCCGCGCAGGCGGGACTGGCGCGCCGTTCAATCTGGGCGAAATGACCGTGACCCGCTGCGCATTGACACTCGTCACAGGCGAAGTGGGCCATGCCTATATCCAGGACCGCCGCAAAGGCGATGCCGAAGTCGCCGCACTGGTGGACGCATTAATGCAGACGGACGCCGCCGACACGTTGCGCACCGCGATCCTTGCCCCGCTGGAACATGAAATGACGGCAAGCAAAGCCGCCCGCGCGTCCAAGGCTGCGGCCACCAAGGTCGATTTCTTCACCATGGTCAGAGGAGAGGATTGATGCAGGCGGAAACCCTTGCGGGCGGCTTTGCCGATCCGGCCATCCAGTCGTCGCATGCCTTCCGGGCCGTGATGGAGGCGATGGCGCGCCCCGGCACGATTCACGACATCGCAGGCGCCGCACCGCCCGCACCCCTGTCCGCAGCGGCGGGCGCTGTGCTGTTGACGCTGTGCGACACGGACACGCCGGTCTATCTGGCCGGTGCGGCGGATTGCGCGCCCGTGCGCACGTGGCTTGCGTTTCACACCGGCGCACCGGTTACCGGGCCATCCCATTGCATGTTCGCGGTGGGCACCTGGGACGCATTGGCGCCGCTGTCCGCGTACTCCATCGGCACCTCGCAATATCCCGACCGCTCGGCCACTTTGATCGTGGAAAGCCCAGAGTTGACCGCGACAGGCAATACGCTGCGCGGGCCGGGCATCAAGGACAGGGGCCACCTGTCCCTGCCCGAGGTCGCCGGCTTTCAGGCAAATCGCACGCTGTTTCCCATGGGTCTCGATTTCATTTTCACCAGCGGCAGCCGCCTTGCGGCCCTGCCCCGCACGACCGAGGTGTCCTGATGTATGTAGCCGTCAAAGGGGGCGAACGGGCGATCCAGAACGCCCACGCATGGCTGGCCGAGGAACGCCGGGGAGATACCGGGGTCGCCGAACTGAGCGTCGCGCAGATCCGCGAACAGCTGAAGCTGGCGGTCAACCGGGTGATGGCCGAAGGCTCGCTTTACGACCCCGACCTTGCCGCCCTTGCGATCAAACAGGCGCGCGGCGACCTGATCGAGGCGATCTTCCTGATGCGCGCCTACCGCACGACCCTGCCCCGCTTTGGCGCCTCGGCCCCTGTGGATACCGGGGCGATGGCCTGCGACCGACGCATCTCGGCCACGTTCAAGGACCTGCCGGGCGGACAGGTGCTGGGCCCGACCTTTGACTACACGCACCGCCTGCTGGATTTCAAACTGGCCGCCGATGGCGAGGTGCCCGAGACCCCAACGCGCGATGCGGAACCGGGGGATGTGCCCCACGTTACCGAATTCCTGAACCGCGAGGGGCTGATCGAAGAGGCCCCGCCCGACGACACCCCGCCCCCCGACCTCACCCGCGAACCGTTGGAAATGCCTGCCGAGCGCGCGCTGCGCCTGCAGGCGCTGACCCGCGCGGACGAAGGGTTCACCCTTGGCCTCGCCTATTCTACCCAGCGTGGCTATGCGCGCAACCACGCCTTCGTGGGCGAGTTGCGCATCGGGTCGGTACCGGTCGAAATGGACATTCCCGAACTCGGCTTCTCGGTCGAGATCGGAGAGGTGACCCTGACCGAATGCGAGACGGTCAACCAGTTCAAGGGCTCGAAAACCGAGCCGCCGCAATTCACGCGCGGCTACGGGCTGGTGTTCGGGCAAACCGAGCGCAAAGCGATTTCCATGGCGCTGGTCGACCGCGCCTTGCGATGGGAGGAACTGGGCGAGGACAATGTCGGCGCCCCGGCGCAGGACGCGGAGTTTGTCCTGTATCACGCGGACAACATTCAGGCGACGGGATTCCTCGAACACATAAAACTCCCTCATTACGTGGACTTCCAGTCCGAACTTGAACTGGTGCGCAAACTGCGCCGCGAGGCGGGTGCGGATCAGGTGCAGGAGGCGGCGGAATGAGTGTCCATACGGTCGTGTTCGACATCGGCGGCGTGCTGGTGGACTGGCAGCCGCATCTGGCTTTCGTCGACGAGCTGGGCGAGGACGGCGCGCGGGCCTATCTTACCCGGATCGGGTTCGACAAGATCAACCTCGCCTGCGATGCGGGCGCGCGGTTCGCGGATGCCGCAGGACGGATCGCGGATGCGCAGGACGCCGCGCGCCTGAACGACTATGTGACCAGATACACCCTGACCGTGCCCGACAAGATCACAGGGAGCTGGGACATCCTGCACGCCTTGCGCGACAGGGGTGTGCCCCTGCACGCCATCACCAACTGGTCGGCCGAAACCTGGCCCGAGGGGGTGAAGGCCCATCCCGAACTGGGCGACGTGTTCGGCACAACCGTCGTGTCGGGCGAGGTCGGCATGATCAAGCCCAGCGTCGAGATTTATCGCATGCTCTGCGCCCGCGCGCAGGTGCAGCCCGAAGCTTGCGTCTTTATCGACGACGGGCTGCACAATTGCATCGGGGCAAGGGCCGCAGGCATGGACGCGATCCATTTCACCGGGGCCGACGCCTTGCGGGCGGACCTGACCGAACGGGGGCTGCTATGACCGATCAGGCCTACAACTTCGCCTATCTTGACGAACAGACCAAGCGGATGATCCGCCGCGCGATCCTCAAGGGGTTGGCCATCCCCGGCTATCAGGTGCCCTTCGCCAGCCGCGAGATGCCGATGCCCTATGGCTGGGGAACGGGCGGGGTGCAGGTGTCCGCCGCCGTGCTGACGCCCGAGGACACGTTCAAGGTGATCGACCAGGGTGCGGACGACACCACCAACGCCGTGTCGATCCGCACCTTCTTTGAACGCACCGCCGGTGTCGCCACCACGACCGCGACACGCGAGGCGACCGTGATCCAGACTCGCCACCGCATCCCCGAGGAAGCATTGAGCGAGGGCCAGATCCTCGTTTATCAGGTGCCGATCCCGGAACCGCTGCGGTTCCTCGAACCGCGCGAGAGCGAGACGCGCAAGATGCACGAGCTTGAGGAATACGGGCTGATGCATGTGAAGCTTTACGAAGACATCAGCCGCCACGGCCATATCGCGACCTCCTATGCCTACCCGGTCAAGGTCGAGGGGCGCTATGTGATGGACCCGTCCCCGATCCCGAAATTCGACAACCCGAAACTGGGCGACATGGCCGCGATCCAGTTGTTCGGCGCGGGGCGCGAGCAGCGGATTTACGCGTTGCCGCCCTATAGCCAGGTGATCAGCCTCGATTTCGAGGATCATCCCTTCGAAGCTTCCAAGGCCGATCACCCATGCGGCTTGTGCGGATCGACGGGCAGCTATCTCGACGAGGTGATCGTGGATGACGCGGGCGGGCGGATGTTCGTCTGTTCGGACACCGATTTCTGCGAGGGCCGCCGTGCGGCGGGTCACAAGGGAAAGGACGCGGCATGAGCGACGCACCGACACTGATCCCCTATTTTTCCTACATGGATGCCAAGGCCGCCATGACATTTCTGGAAACCGCCTTCGGGTTCGAGGCGATCCAGTCCTTCGACGACGACACCGGGCGTCTCGTACATGGCGAGATGCGCTGTGGCGCTGCGGTCATCATGATGGGCAACGTCGACAACGCCCCGGCCAAGGCCAGCCCGGGTGTCTACATGGTCGTGGCGGACGTGGACGCGCATTTCGCCCGCGCGCAGGCCGCCGGTGCCGACATCGTCTATCCCCCCGAGGACACCGAATTCGGCACGCGCCGCTATCGCTGCCGCGATCCTGAAGGACACGAATGGAGCTTCGGCACTTATCAACCGCAATTCGAGGCGCCGCAATGGACATGACCCCCCTTCTCTCGGTGCAAGGCGTGACCAAGCGTTACGGCGCGCATATCGGCTGTGCCGATGTGTCCTTCGACCTCTTTCCCGGCGAAGTCATGGGGATCGTGGGCGAAAGCGGGTCAGGCAAGTCCACGCTGCTCAACTGCATGGCCGGGCATCTGGCCCCGGACGCAGGCGCTGTGGTGTTCGACACCCGCGCCGACGGGCCGCGCGACACGGTCACCATGTCCGAACCCGAACGCCGGATGCTGGGCCGCACCGACTGGGCCTTTGTCCACCAGCACGCCCGCGACGGGCTGCGCATGGGGGTGTCCGCAGGTGGCAATGTGGGTGAGCGGCTGATGGCCGTTGGAGCACGTCACTATGGCGACATCCGCGACAAGGCCACCGACTGGCTGGAACGGGTCGAGATCGACGCGACCCGCGTCGATGACCGGCCCACGACGTTCTCGGGGGGCATGCAGCAACGCCTTCAGATCGCCCGCAATCTGGTCACGGGTCCGCGCCTCGTGTTCATGGACGAACCCACCGGGGGTCTAGACGTATCCGTGCAGGCCCGTTTGCTGGACCTGCTGCGCGGCCTCGTGCGGGACATGGGGCTTTCGGCCATCATCGTGACCCACGATCTGGCCGTTGTCCGCCTACTGGCAGACCGGTTGATGGTGATGAAATCGGGTCATGTGGTCGAGGCGGGGCTGACCGATCAGGTGCTGGATGATCCGCAGCACGCCTATAGCCAGCTTCTCGTCTCCTCCGTCCTGCAAGTCTGAGACCTTTCGCACGCGAAAGTTTTTACTTTATTAACAAACGGTTAACATATGATCACACTAGAGAAAGTTACCAAGACCTTTACCCTGCACAATCAGGGCAGTGCGGTGATCGAAGTGATCCGCGATCTGTCCATGACGGTGGCCAAGGGCGAATGCGTCGCCCTCACGGGTGCCTCGGGTGCGGGCAAGTCGACGCTGATGCGGATGATCTATGGCAACTACCTGACCCAGTCGGGGGCCATCCGCATCGGCGACGTGGATCTGGTACAGGCCAAGCCGCGCGACGTCATCGCGCTGCGCCGGGAGGTTCTGGGCTATGTCAGCCAGTTTCTGCGCGTGGTGCCGCGTGTGCCGACGCTGGACGTGGTGGGCGAGCCGCTGCGCGCGTTGGGTGTCAGCGCCGAGGACGCGGAGGAGCGCGCGCGCACCCTGCTGAGCCAGCTGAACATCCCCGAGCGGCTGTTGTCCCTGTCCCCCACCACCTTTTCGGGCGGCGAGCAGCAGCGCGTCAACATCGCGCGCGGCTTTGCCCATGCCTATCCGGCTATGCTGCTGGATGAACCCACGGCCAGCCTTGATGCGGCCAACCGCGAGGTCGTGCTGACCCTGATCGAGGCCGCCAAGGCGCGGGGTGCCGCCATCATCGGCATTTTCCATGACGAGGCGGCGCGCGCGCGCGTCTGTGACCGCGAAATCGACGTCAGCCGCTTTACACCGGGGATGGCCGCATGAGACAGGGGCGCCTGATCGCCGTGGTCGGCCCATCGGGCGTGGGCAAGGACAGCGTGATGGCCGGTATCCACGACGCCATGCCGGGCCTGCATCTGGTGCGCCGGGTGATCACCCGTGCGCCTGACCTTGGCGGCGAAGCCTATGACGCCGTCAGCGTGGCCGCCTTTGAGGCCATGGTGGAAAACGGAGCCTTTGCGGTGCATTGGGGGGCGCATGGGCTGTTTTACGGCATTCCGGCGTCGGTCAAGTATCAGTTGAACAAGGGCACCGATTGCATCGTGAATTTCTCGCGATCGGCGTTGGCCGAGGCGGCTGCGATCTTTCCGCGTCTTGTGGTGGTGAATATCTCTGCTTCGCCGCAGACCCTGGCGCGGCGTCTGGCCGCGCGCGGTCGCGAGAGCGAGGCAGAGATTGCCGCACGCCTTGCGCAGGCGGAAAAACCCCTGCCCGGCGGCCTTGAGGTGATCCAGCTTGCCAATGACGGCGCGCTGCCCGACACCGTTGCGCGGGCCGTGGCGGTGTTGCAGCCGGCGCAGGTGCCGTGATGGCCCGGCGCGCATCCTTGGGCACCACACCCGTCCGCCACCCGGCACATGACACATCGCAAAGCGAGGCCACGATATGAACTCTCCCTTTTCCGCGCCTTCCCCGGCCCCCGCCGAGGCCACCATCCCGGCGGGTGATCTGTGCCTTGCCAATGCCCAACTGGTCCTGCCCGACCGTGTGACCACGGGTGCGGTGACCATCGAGCAGGGTGTGATCACGGACCTGACCGAGGGCGATCACGTGCCGACGGGTGCGTTTGATTGCGCGGGCGATCTGGTCGTGCCCGGTCTGGTCGAGCTGCACACCGACAATGTCGAGCGCCATATCGAGCCGCGCCCGGAGGTCGACTGGCCCCACCTGCCCGCGCTGATTGCCCATGACGCCGAGCTTGCCTCGACCGGGATCACGACCGTGTTCGATGCGATGCGCGTGGGCTCGATCCATTCAGGCAAGGGGCGCTATATCGACTATGCCCGTAAGCTGGCGGATGAATTGCTGGCCGCACGGGCCGAGGGCATGTTCAAGATCAGCCATTTCCTGCATTTGCGGGCAGAGATATGTTCGGAGACGTTGCTGGAGGAACTGGCCGCTTTCGGGCCCGAGGATCGGGTGGGTATCGTGAGCCTGATGGATCATACGCCGGGGCAACGCCAGTTCCGCGACCTGACCGCGCTAAAGACCTATGTCAGCAAGAAACGCGGTATGAATGACGCGGAATTCGCCGAACATGTGGAAGACCTGCTGGACCTGCAACGCCGCTTTGGCGCCCGGCACGAGGTCGGCTCGGTGGCCGAGGCGCACCGGCTGGGCGCGGTGCTGGCCAGCCACGATGACACCACCGCCGACCACGTGGCGACGTCTGCGCGCAATGGTGTCGGCTTTGCCGAGTTTCCCACCACTCTCGAAGCGGCAGTGGCCTGCCGCAGCAATGGCATCGCCGTGATGATGGGCGCGCCGAACCTGATCCGGGGCGGATCGCATTCGGGCAATGTCGCCGCCGAAGAGTTGGCCCGCGCCGATCTGCTGGACATCGTGTCGTCGGATTACGTGCCTTCGGCCCTGCTGCTGTCGGCCTTTCGGCTGGCCCAGTTCTGGGACGACTTGCCGCGCGCCATCGCCACGGTCACCGCGAACCCGGCGCGCGCTGCCCGACTGGAGGATCGCGGGGCGTTGCAGGTGGGGCTGCGCGGCGATGTGCTGCGCGTGCGCAAGGTGGGCCAGACCGCACTTCTGCGCGGGATCTGGAGCCGGGGGAATATGGTCGGGTAAGGCGCCATGGGCGATCTGTGTCGCCCATGACTGCATGACGATTTAGCTGCCCGACAGAATGCCGTTCAGCGTCGCCGACGGGGCCATCACCTGCGCCGTCTTTTCGGGGTCGGTGTGGTAGTACCCGCCGAGGTCCACAGCTACGCCGCGCCCTGCGGCGAATTCAGACGTGATCTGCGCCTCGTGGCTTGCCAGTGCCTCTGCGATGGGTGCGAAATGGGCGGCAAGGTCGGCATCGTCGCTTTGGGCCGCAAGCGCCTGCGCCCAGTAGAGCGCAAAGTAGAAATGGCTGTCGCGGTTGTCGGGTTGGCCCACTTTACGCCCCGGTGACTTGTCGTGATCGAGGATACCGATGGTCGCGGCATCCACCGCCTTGCCAAGAACCAGCGCCTTGTCGTTGCCGTTTACGCGCCCGTAATATTTCAGGCTTTCCCCCAGCGCGCAGAATTCCCCAAGGGAGTCCCAGCGCAGGTGGTTCTGCTCCATCAACTGCTGGACGTGTTTGGGGGCCGAGCCGCCCGCGCCGGTTTCGAACAGGCCGCCGCCGTTCATCAGTTTGACGATGGACAGCATCTTGGCCGATGTGCCGAGTTCGAGGATCGGGAACAGGTCGGTGAGGTAATCGCGCAGCACGTTGCCGGTGATGGCGATGGAGTTTTCGCCCCGGCGGATCGTCTGGAACGACACGCGCGTGGCGTCGCGCGGGGTCATGATCCGGAACTTGTCCGCAACACCTGCTGCGGCCAGCATGGGCGTGACCAGCGCGATCAGTTGCGCGTCATGGGCGCGGGTTTCATCCAGCCAGAAGATCGCCTCGCAGCCTTCGGCCTTTTGCCGTTCGATCGCCAGTTGGACCCAGTTTTCGATCGGGGCCGCCTTGGTGCTTGCCGAGCGCCAGATATCGCCCGCTTCGACCTCGTGTTCATGCAGGATGTCGCCGTTGGCCGCGATCATGCGCACGACCCCGGCAGCGGGGATTTCGAAGGTGGTCGGGTGCGAGCCGTATTCCTCGGCCTTTTGCGCCATCAGGCCGACGTTTTGCACGGTGCCCGCGGTGGTGGGATCAAGCGCGCCTTCGGCTTTGCAGTTGGCAATCGCCTCGTCGTAGACGGCGGCGTAGGAGCTGTCGGGGATGACGCAATTGGCATCCGCCTCTTTCCCGTCCGGTCCCCAGCCCTTGCCCCCGGCACGGATCAGCGCGGGCATCGAGGCGTCGATGATCACGTCGGACGGCACATGCAGGTTGGTGATCCCCCGGTCGGAGTTTACCATGTAGAGCGGCGGGCGCTGAGCCATCAGCGCGTCGATCTCGGCGCGGATGGCGGCGCCGTTCGGCATCGTTTTCAACGTGTCGAACATCGCACCAAGACCGGAGTTCGCGTCGACCCCGCCCGCTTGAAGTGCAGGGCCGTGGGCGTCGAACACGGGCTTGAGGAACGCCTTGACCGCGTGGCCGAACAGGATCGGGTCGGACACTTTCATCATCGTGGCCTTGAGGTGGAGCGAAAACAGCGTGCCTTCGGCCTTGGTCGCGTCGATCTGCCGGATGAGGAAGGCCTGTAGCGCCTTGACGGACATGTAGGTGGCATCGACGACCGTACCGGCGGAAAAGGTCACGCCATCCTTCAGGATCGTGACCGACCCGTCGCCCGCCACATGTTCGATGCGCGCAGGGCCGGCCTGCGCTGCACTGAGTGTCACGGAGGTTTCGTTGGACCGGAAGTCACCCGCGGACATGGTCGACACATGCGTCTTGCTGTCGGGCGACCACGTGCCCATGGAATGGGGGTTGGCCATCGCGTATTTCTTGACGGCAACGGCCGCGCGGCGGTCCGAGTTGCCTTCGCGCAGAACCGGGTTCACCGCCGAGCCCTTGATCGCGTCATAGCGCTTGCGGGCTTCCTTTTCCGCATCGGTGGCGGGGTCTTCGGGATAGTCGGGCAGGTCATAGCCTTGTCCCTGCAATTCCTTGATCGCGGCGACAAGTTGGGGACCGGAGGCGGATATGTTGGGCAGCTTGATCACGTTCGCGCCGGATTGTTTGACCAGTTCGCCCAGCTCGGCGAGGTCGTCAGGCTGGCGCTGTGCCTCTGTCAGACGTTCGGGGAAGGCCGCGATGATGCGGCCCGCGAGCGAGATATCCTTGACCCCGACCGAAATGCCTGCGGCCTGCGCAAAGGTCCGGATGATCGGCAGGAGCGAGGCAGAGGCGAGTTGCGGGGCCTCGTCCACCTTGGTGTAAATGATGTCGGGGGTGTTGGTGTCGGTCATGGATACGCGCCTTTGTTTTGCTTGCCTGTCCCGTACCCACAGACGGGGCCGGAGTCCACTTTGCAATGGCAAAAATTGATCGGCGCACAGGAAATCGCGCGCCCCCGGAGCCTAGCGTTTGGCCGCGTAATAGGACACGCGCCGTTCCAGATAGGCCAGAAATTCCGAGATGGTGAAGGCCAGCGCAAACAGCACGATCAGCACGGCCCAGAAGTGGGACATGAGGAAGTTGGCCGAATAAAGCTCGAACAATGCCCCGAAACCGACGATGGAGATCAGGAGCTGGCCGATGATCACGCCCTTGACCGCGCGGATGATGCCGATGCGCACGCCGCCCAGAATTTCGGGCAATGCGGCCCAGAAATAGATCTTGAAGAACGCGTCCATCGGTGACGCGCCAAAGCTGTGCGCCATTTCGACCAGCGACCGGTTGATCTGTTTCACGCCCGCCCGCGCGTTCAGAATGATGATCCAGACTGCAAAGAGCGTGGTGGTGATGATGATCGACTTCATCCCGAACCCGAACAGCACCATCAGCACGGGCACGAGCGCGGTCAAAGGCGCGCTGAGAAAGACGTTGACCCAAGGCAGCAGCAATTCGTCCAGCAGCCGGTTCTTGCCCATCAGGATGCCGACCGGAATGCCGATCACAATGGCAAAGAACACGCCCGCACCAAAGGCATAGGCGGTTTCAGCCAGCGCTTTCTGGAAGGCGGTCGTGCCGATCACCTCGAACAGGGTCGCCATGACCTTGGACAGCGGCGGCACGAAGAAAGTCAGCTTGAACTGGCCGATCAGCTCCCATAGCAGGCCCCAGACCAGAAGCGACGACATGCCGGGCATACGGTATCCGAAAACGACCATCCCCCCTACTCCACGTAGGTCCGCAGCGACGCCCAGATATCGTCAACGATATCAAGGTACTCCGAGTCGCGGCGAATGTTGTCCACGCCCTTGTCGCGGAAGTTGCTGGGGCGGATGATTTCGTGCACACGGCTGGGGCGCGGCAGCAGGATCGCGATCTGGTCCGAGACATAGACCGCTTCTTCGATCGAGTGGGTGACGAAGATGAAGGTCTTGTTTTCGTTCTGCACAAGGGACAAGAGGTCTTCCTGAAACTTGCGCCGTGTCTGTTCGTCGACAGCCGAAAACGGTTCATCCATCAGCAAGACCTGTGCGTCGACGGACAGGGCGCGGGCCAGACCGACACGCTGGCGCATACCCCCCGAGAGTTCGTGCGGATAGGACTGTTCGAAGCCGGCAAGTCCAACATCCTTGATGTATTTGGCGGCGATATCCTCGCGCTCGGATTGGGCGACTCCGCGCATTTCAAGCCCGAAGGCGACATTGCGGATAACCGTGGCCCAAGGCAGCAGGGCAAAGTCCTGAAAGACAAAGGCGCGGTCGGGGCCGGGCCCTGTGACCGTCTTGCCGTTGACTTCGACCTGCCCCGAGGTCGGCTGCAACAGCCCCGCGATGATCTTGAGCAGAGTGGTCTTGCCGCAGCCCGATGGCCCCAGCAGCGAGGTCAGCTGTCCACGGGGAAATTCCAGCGACAGGTTGCGCAGCGCCTCGACCTCTCCGTAGTTCTTGGAGATGTTGCGCGTGGACACCGCGCTTTCGAATTCGGGTGTCGTGGCCGCCGCAGTGGCCAATTTAGTCGGAGACGTAACCACGTTGATTTCCTTTGAATAGAACGGTTTCCAGCCTTTCGAGCAGGTTCAGGAACAGAACCGCGAGAAGGATGATCGAAAAGATGGCTGCATACATGCTGGGATAGTCGGCGATGGACCGGCTGTAGGTGATGATGTCGCCCACGCCGGTCGGTGTGATCTTGAGTTCTGCAAGGATCGCCCCGATGAACCCCGCCGACACACCCAGACGCAGACCCGCGAAGATGACCGGCGATGCCGCCGGAAGAATAATTTTCAGCACGATGGACATGTCCGAGGCGAGGAAGGATTTGCCCATTTCCTTGATGGATTCCGGCGTGTTGCGTACCGCGCTTGATGTGTTCAGAACGATGACCGGCATGGCCATGATGCACACCACCAGCACCTTGGACGTGAGGCCGATGCCGTATGCCAGCACCAGAAGCGGGATCAGGGCGGCCAGCGGGGCCGCCTGCATCACGATGAAGATGGGTGAGAACAGCCAGTCGAAAAAGCTGTTGAGGCCCACCCAAAGGCCGATGGCGATGCCCAGCACAGCCGAGATGGCGACGCCGACGACAAGGGGCTGGAGTGTTTCGGCATAAGCCTCGAAGATGGAGCCCTCGCGGACCATGCGCACCAGTGCGTCCATCGATTCAAGAAATGTGGGAAAGGCAAAGCTGACCGGGATGCGCCCCGCGATTTCCCACCCGCCGAACAGGATCAGGGCGGACAGAAGTTTCAGCATGAGGGATCGGTGCGGCATCTGGGGTATCCCGGCGTGATGGCAGTGCAGAAAATGCCGCCGCGCCCGGAATTGGGCGCAGCGGGCCGTGGGTCGAAGTCAGTTCGAAGCCGCGTCGAGGGGGGCCAGATACCAGAAGTCCTCGATGTTCAGGGTGCTTGGGTCGCCTTCGAGTTGCCCGGCTGCCGAATACCACTCCATGTCGGCCATGGCCGCCTTGCGACCACCCCCGTTGGGATCATAAAGGCCACCAGCCACCGCGTCCGTATAGAACCCGTCAAGTTCGTCGAGGATTTCCTTGGGCAACTGCCCGATGGGTCCATCGGGGTTCGTTTCACGCCGGATGATGGTGGGATCCTCGGCCATGTCCTGCCAGACGCTGACCAGCGCTTTGACAAAGATATCGACCTGTTCCTCGTTTTCCTGAATCCAGGTGAGGTTGCCGAACAGTGCCTCGTCGCTGGCATCCACATCGAACATCTCCAGCACGTTGAAATTCGCGCCCGCTTCGCTGCGCATCAGCTTGTTCTTGTTGGACAAGTCGATGATTGTCGCATCCGCACGCCCACCCAGCAGAGCCGCGACGCGGTTGGACGAACCTGGCACGTAGGAGCGGTCGCCGAAGGTCATGCCCACACGTTCCTCGATCACGTTGGCGATGGAATCCGTGCCGCCCCCGCGCGAATGCAGCAGGATCGGCTCGCCGTCCAGATCCTCGAGGCTTTCGTATTTCTTGGTCGTGACCGGGAAAAACTTGAGCTTGGAGAGCTGGAACACGATCCGCAGCGGCGCCTTGGAGCGCTGCATGGCCGCGTAAGGGGTGCCGAAGCCGATGTCCATCTGCCCGCTCAGCACCGCCTGAATGGCCAGTTCCTCGTCTGAAAAGGCGGTCCATTCGTAGTCCAGACCGTTGGCCTTGGCCCGGTCGAGGGCGACGAAGAACGCGGCCAATTCGTCAGACGGCGTTTCGGCCAGCGCGATGCGGATCGGTTCGGCCTGTGCGGTTGCGACCATCATGCAGATGGCCAGCGGAACGGCTGTTGCGAATGCAGCCACTTTTCCAAGTAGAGTTTTCATGTGTCTCCTCCCTGAGATCAAATCATGCTGTCGATAGTACCGGGCGCTGGCTTGGTGCCTTGTTGTGCTGCCCGGTGTCGTCCTGCTGTCATCCTTCTCCGAAAAGACGGTCCGAAACGGACCCGATATGCTTGCGCATGGCGTTATGGGCCGTGTGCGGGTCGCGCCCCTCGATCGCGGCGGCGATGGCGTCGTGTTCTGCAAAGCTGCGGTGATCTGCGGTCGGGCGCGGTGTGGCGCGCACCACAGTGCCGCCCGATACGGCGCGGCGCACCGCGTTGAACTGGTCAAACAGCGTCAGCAACAGGATGTTGTCCGATGCCTCGGCCACCGCGCGGTGAAACAGGTCGTCCTGGGTTTCGTATTCCGACCACGTTGTTGCGGCGCGCGAGGCCACGATGGCGGATTTCATCCGCATGATCGCACTGCTTGAGGCGTGAATGGCGGCCTCGCGCGCAAGGGCGGGTTCTATGCACAGGCGCGCCTGCACCATCCGCACGGGTGTCATTTGCTGGCCGATTTCTTCGATGGCACTGGCATTCGCGCTGCCGCCTTGCTGGGCCACGAACGTGCCCTTTCCGACGTGGCGCCAGATTGCGCCCTCGTGCTCGAGCGCGTCGAGCGCCTTGCGCAGGGCACTGCGGCTCATGCCCAATTCGACGATCAGATCACGCTCGGACGGCAGGCGGTCGCCCGGCGCATAGCGATGACTGTCGATAAAGCCACGCAGGATGGACACGCCATTGCGGCGATGGCCTGCTTCGCTGCGTGTTTCACCGTCATCAATATCGTCTGATTGGTTGACCAAATTGTCCATATTGGTAGGAATAACACCGATCAATCGCCCTTTTCAATGGATTTTTTCTGCGTAATCCGTATTGGTTGCGATTGATCTATGACCAATTGTGCCCTAGGTTGCCCGTCACAAGTCTGCTTATTTGGAGTCCCCCATGACTGAGTACGTGATCGAAACACCACCGGTTGTCGCCCTTCCGGTGGTCGGAACAGACGCGAAATTTCCGGTGCGCCGTGTGTATTGCATTGGGCGCAACTATGCCGCTCACGCCATTGAAATGGGGCACGATCCCGACCGCGAGGACCCGTTTTTCTTTCAGAAGAACCCCAACAACCTCGACGTTTCGGGCGAATTTCCCTACCCCAGCCAGTCCAGCGACGTGCATCACGAGGCAGAGATGATCGTGGCGCTTAAATCGGGCGGGACCAACATCAGCCTCGACACCGCGCTGGATCATGTGTTCGGCTATGGCCTGTCGCTGGACATGACCCGCCGCGACCTGCAGGGCATCCAGAAAAAAATGGGCCGCCCGTGGGAAATCGGCAAGGCATTCGAAAAATCCGGTCCCTGCGGCCCGCTGCACCCGGTGTCCGAAGTGGGTCACCCCGATCACGGCCATCTTGAGCTGAAAGTAAACGGCGAGGTCCGGCAGGAAGCCGACTTGAACCAGATGATCTGGAAAGTTCCGGAGATGATTTCGTATCTGTCCGAATATTTCGAACTGGCCGCAGGCGACGTGATCATGTCCGGCACGCCGTCGGGTGTCGCCGCCGTCGAAAAGGGCGATGTCATGGTGCTGAGCATCGAGGGCCTTGGGTCTTTGGAGGTGAAAGTCGTTTAAGGAAACGGTTTTTCTGCTGGGAGGACAGAATGCTGGATTTGACGCTGGGAACATGGGATCATGATCGCGTTATGGCGCTTCATGACGCACGCGTTGCGGTTCCCGGCGTCGCGTTGGCCTGCGAGGTCCACCCAACCGCGAAACTGTTCCCGTGGGCAGTGCAGGAGGCGCGGTTCGACATCACCGAGATGTCTGTGTCGAGCTATATCCTGCAACTGTCGCGGGGCGGGTCAGACTATACCGCCATCCCCGCCTTTGTCAGCCGCGCCTTCCGCCACAGCGGCTTTTTCGCGCGCGCCGGGTCTGGCATTGAAAGCCCCGCCGATTTTGCCGGTCGTCGCATTGGCGTGCCCGAGTACCAGATGACCGCCGCCCTGTGGATGCGCGGGATTCTGGCGGATGAATACGGTGTGGACTGCGACAGCATCCACTGGCGCACCGGCGCGCTTGACACCGGTGTGCGCCGCGAACGGCTGGAACTGCGCCTGCCCGACGGCATGGTGGTCGAGCCGATCGAGGACGGTGACACCTTGCAGGACATGTTGCTGCGCGGAGAGATCGACGGGTTGCTGGCCCCCAAGCCGCCAACGGCCTTTCTGGACGGCAATCCGGATTTGGTCCGTCTGATCCCCGATTTCGAAGCGGCTGAACAAGCTTATCACAGCAGGACGGGGTTCTTCCCGATCATGCACCTGATCGGCATTCGCAGATCCGTGGCGGATGCCCACCCGGCCCTTGTGCGCGCGCTTTATGACGGGTTCGTTGCGGCCCGCGACTTGGCGGTGGAGCGTCTGCGCGCGGTCTGGCTGGGCAATGCGAACCGACTGTCCCTGCCTTGGCTCGGTGCCTCGATGGAGCGCACGATTGCATCCCTTGGCCCGGATTTCTGGAGCTATGGATACGCCGCCAACCGGGCCGAGATCGACGCCATATGCCGCTATTCGGTGCAACAGCATCTGGCCGAGAGCCGGGTTGCGCCAGAGGCCCTGTTTCACCCTTCTGTACTGGACACCTGAGTGATGATGGACACGCTGCATGCGGGATTGGGCTGGCCGGTTGCGGCGACGCTGCTGGCGTTCAGTTTTGCCAGTTCGCTGATCACAGTCGCGTTCGGCATCGGCGGGGGTGCGGTGATGCTGGCGGTGATGGCCACGCTGTTGCCCGCCACCGCGATCATCCCGGTGCATGGCCTTGTGCAATTGGGCAGCAATGTCGGGCGCGCGGCAATCATGGTAAAGTATATGCGCCTTGATCTGCTGGGCGGGTTCACCTTGGGCGCCTTGATCGGGATATCGCTGGGCGGCACTTTTGTGGTGCAGTTGGATGCGGGATGGATTCAGGTCGGTGTGGGGTTGTTCATCCTGTGGTCGATCCTTGCGAACCCGCCTGCGTTCCTGCGCCGATCCGGTGCGGTAACAGGCGTGTTTTCCAGCTTTCTGTCGATGTTCTTTGGCGGCACGGGGCCGTTTGTGGCCACCTATGTCAAGGCCCAGCAGCTTGAACGCCACGCCCACGTGGCCAGCCACGCGATGCTGATGACGGTGCAGCATCTGCTCAAGACGCTGACGTTTGGATTCCTTGGATTCGCCTTTGCGCAATGGGCCGGGCTGATCGCCCTGCTGATCGGATTTGGCGTCATGGGCACGTTGACGGGCCGCCTGTTGCTGGCCCGGATCGACGAGCGCCGGTTCAAGATGGCGCTGAACGCCATTCTCGCCGTGTTGGCCATTCGCCTGATCTATGCCGGGGGAACGGATTTGCTGTTCGGGGGGCCAACACCGCCGGATAGTTAAGCAAAAGCCGTGCGCACGCGAGTGCCCCGCGCGCGGAAAAGTCGATGAACCGCACTCAAAACCAAACTGGGAGGATACAATGACCAAGTTTATCAATCTGAGCCGCCGCAGCTTTCTGAGCACAGGGGTTGCAGCCACCGGCGTTCTGCTGGCCAGCCCCCATATCGCACGGGCCGCCGACTATCCCGAGCGCAATATCAACGTTTACGTCCCCACGGCCGAAGGCGGCGGGGCCGACCGCAACTTCCGCGCCTTTTCGAGTGTGTGGAAAAACAAGCTGGGCACCGATTTCGAACCCGGTTTCTATCCCGGTGCGTCGGGCCGCGTCGGATACGAGATCTACATGGGCAAGGCCGAGCCGGATTGCTACAACCTGATCTTTGGCAACATGGGTCCCGAAGTGCTGAACTGGGCGATGCAGGAACCCAGCTTTGACGTGAACGACTATTTCTACTTCGGTCAGGTCGACAAAGACCCCTGCTGCCTGTTCGTAGGCGCCGAAAGCCCGCTGCAGACGATGGACGACATCATCGCTGCGGCCAAGACGCGCCGCCTGAACGTGGGCACGAGCCGCATGGCGCACCCTGCCTCGATCGGTCTGCTGGCACTTGGCGACAAGCTGGGCGTTGATTTCAACCTGATCCCGCTGCAAGGCGGCAAGGGCACCGTCGCAGGTGCCGTCACGGGTGAGGTCGATTTCTCGGTCCTGACGTCCGGGTCGGTCATCGCGGCGGGCGACAGCGTCAAAACGCTGCTGGTGTTCGGCCAGAACATCGTGGGCGAGGCGCTGGACAACGCGCCCGACATCAACGACGCCTATGACATGGATCTGCCGGAAATGCTGTCGGCTCGGGCCTTCGGCATCCACAAGAAGGCCGCCGATGACTTCCCTGACCGGTTCGAAAAGCTCAGCTCGACCTTCAAGGCGACGTTCGAGGACCCGGCCCTGATGGAGGCCTATATCGCCAGCAAGGGCCAGCCCGAATACCTGCAATATGCAGGTGTCGAGGAATGCGAGGCCTTCAAGCAATCCATGCTGGAACTGGGCGCCCGCTACAAGTCGCTGCTGAGCGGCGCATAAGGCGCGCGTTGGATCGCCGGTCCCAAGGGCCGGCGATCCGCACCCTACCCCATCCGCTAGAAAGGACACCCGAGCCATGTCGTCGCAAGACCCCTCTTCGTCCCGTCAGATCGGGGGCGAGCTGGTCATTCCACTGATCGCCGTCGCCTTCACGGCTTATTTCTTTTCGACCATCTGGAATTCGCCCTGGACCGCACGGGTCAGTGCGTTTCTGGTCGGGGGCATATTGCTGTTCGTTTGCGCGATCTTTTTCGTGCGCTGTGCGGTCTGGCTGCGGCGGGGAGAGGGCACGCTTGGCTTTGCCAATCTGGTCAGCATGGATGATATCCGCACAGGCCGGATCGGGCTGTTTGTCGTGACCATCGCCTATGTGGCGTTCATCGACCGGCTTGGCTTTACCCTGACCACGTTCCTGTTCCTGGCGCTCAGCATGCTGATCCTGGCGAAGGGGCGAAATCCGGGGTTCATCGTCATGATCTCGTCCGCGATGGCGCTGACGGGATGGGCGGTGTTCATCCTTGCCTTCGACACCCGCTTTCCGCGCGGCTGGTTCGAGATGACAATGAAGGCGGTTTTGAGCAATGGATAGCAGCACGGCAACCATCCTGACCGAGGTCTTTTTGGAGACCATCGGTTATTGGTACGTCATCATTCCCACCATCTTTCTGGGTCTGATCGTCGGCGGTATCCCCGGCTTTTCCGCCGCCAACACCATCATCATCCTGATGCCGCTGACGTTGGCGATGGATTTGCAGACCGGCCTGATCTTCATGATCTCGCTGTATTGCTCGGCGCGGATGGGGGCGGGTATTCCGGCCATTCTGGTCAACATCCCCGGTACGGCCGGTGCCGCCGCCACGCCGCTGGACGGCTATCCCATGGCCAAGCAGGGCAAGGGCCAGCAGGCGCTGGCGATTTCCTTTGTCGCGTCCTGCATCGGCGGATTGCTGACAACCGTGATCGCGCTGGCCACGATGCCGATCCTTGCGCGGGTTGGCTTCTACATGCACTCGGTCGAGATGATCGTGGTGATGCTATTCGGCATCTCGCTGATCGCATCCATTGCGGCGCAGGACATGGTCAAGGGGCTGATCGCCGGCTTTCTGGGCCTGATGATCGGGTCGATCGGCACCGACGTGGTCTATGCCACGCCGCGCGGCACCTTCGGCTTTCTGGAGCTTTACGACGGCGTACCGCTGATCCCGGCGCTGGTGGGTCTGTTCGCGGTGTCCGAAGCGTTCGTCATCATCGAAAAGCGCGTGATCGTGAACCATGATGGCGAGCCGAGGGCCCCCAACTGGCACGACACGTTCGAGGGCGTGCGCATCGCGCTCAAGCGCTGGTGGCATATCGTGTGGACCTCCATCATCGGTCTTGTGATCGGGGTGATCCCCGGCGCGGGCGCGTCCATCGCAAGCTTTGTCGCCTATCAGCAATCGCGCAGCTTTTCCAAATCGCCCGAGCTTTACGGCACCGGCCATCCCGAAGGATTGATCGCACCGGAGTCGGCCAACAATGGCGTCACCTCAGGCACCCTGGTCCCTCTGCTGGTTCTGGGCATCCCCGGCGGGGCCACGGCGGCGATCATGCTGGTGGTCATGCAGTTCCACGGCGTCAGCTTTGGCCCATCCCTGTTCGAGAACAGCCCAAAGGTCGGCTATGGCATGTTCATGGCGATGGCGGTTTGCTACCTGCTGATGATCTTCACCATCCTGCCGCTCAGCCGCTACATGAGCCATGTGACGACGATCCCCACGATCTATCTGGCCCCGATGATCATCAGCTTTACCCTCGTGGGCGGCTTCGTGCCGCGTGAGTACATGTTCGACATGTACCTCGCGCTGGCGTTCGGCGTGCTGGGTTATATCGCGCGCCGCACGGGCTATCACGTGGCGGCCATCCTGATCGGCGTGATCCTTGGGCCGCTCTTGGAGAAGTACTTTCTCTGGTCGCTCAAGAAATCCGACGGCGACATCATGGTTCTGTTCTCGTCAACGCTGGGCAACATCCTTTGGGTGGCGTTCGCGGCGTCCATCATCCTGCCCATTGTCTTTGGCATAAGGCGCAAACGTCAGGCGGAGGTACCAGCCGAATGAAACGGGAGTTGGAATGGGAGCTTGAGCGCAACATCCGCCGCGTCGGCCATCTGGATATCGCAGGTGGCGGGCAGGTCGTGGTGCAGGACGGTTATGCCTATGTGGGGCATATGGACCCGCCCAAGGGCACCTCGATCATCGACGTGCGCGATCCGGCCAATCCGGTTGTCGTGTCGCACATCGAGCCGCCGGATCATTGGTCGCACACCCACAAGGTGCGTGTCGCAGGCGACATCATGATCACCAATGTCGAGCAGGCCAAGCGCCACTTCCTGCGCAAGGGGGAAAAGATTGCCGGTTTGCGGGCCGAGGGTCTGTCGGATGCTGCCATTGCCGAAACGCTGAAGGTCAAGGTCACCGATATCCCCGAACTTGAGGAGGGTCTGGCGCGCGGCTATCACGATGGCGGTTTCCGCGTCTGGGACATTTCGGACAAGGCAGCCCCCAAGCTGCTGTCTTACGTCCGCACCCACGGCTTTGGCGTGCATCGTTTCGATATGGATGAAAACTACGCCTATATCTCGACCGAGATGGAGGGGTATGTCGGCAATATCCTTGTCATCTATGACCTTGCCGACCCGTCCAATCCCACCGAAGTATCGCGCTGGCACATGCCCGGCCAGCATCTTGCGGGCGGAGAAACGCCCACATGGACCGGCTATGGCACCCGGTTGCATCACGCGATGCGTTCGGGGGACGAATTGTGGGCCGCGGTCTGGAACGCGGGCTTTCGTGTGCTTGACATCAGCGACATCACCAAGCCCGCGGTCAAGGGCAGCTACCGCTTTCCCGAGGCGATCCCGGAACCGACCCACACCGTCATGCCGCTGGAACAGACTATCGACGGCAAGCGGTTCGCCATCGCCATCGACGAAGAGCACAGCCACCTGCCCGGACGGTTGCACGGTTTCATCTGGGTGATGGATGTGACGGACCCGGGCAACATGGAGCCCATCGCCGCGTGGGACCTGTCCGAACGCGCCTGCCCGTGGGTGGGCGATCCCGGCGTGCGCTTTGGCGGCCACCAGTTCCGCGAAAAGCTGGACGGCACTTTGGTCTACGCCACGTGGTTCGCGGGCGGTTTGCGGGTGCTGGATGTGGCCGACCCCTATTTGCCGGTCGAAGTTGCGCATTACATGGTGCCAAGCCCCGATGGAACGCCGCCGCAATCAAACGATGTGGATGTGGATGCGGGCGGGCTGATCTACCTGCTCGACCGCAGCAATGGCCTTGATATTCTGGAGATGACCTTATGAGCGACCCCGACCTGCTTGCCCCGAGCGTGGACCCCAACACCAAGGCACTGGGAATACGCCGAGTCAGTGCCCGCAACGAGGCCTCGACACGGTCCGTCATGATGGTGCGCGATCACATTGTCATCACGGATGAAAAAGAGTCCAACACAGGCCCTACCCCGCTTGAGATGACCCTGTCGTCGCTGCTGGGCTGCGAGGGTGTCATCATCAACCGCTGCGCCGAGGCGATGAAGTTCAGCTATACCGCCGTGGACATGGAAGCCGATGGCGAGGTCGACCAGCGCGGCAGCCGCGGTGTGCAGGGCGTGCGCCCCTATTTCAACTGGGTGAAGCTGAAGATCCGCGTGCACACGGATGAAACGCAGGAACGCTTCGAGCGGTTGACCCGCAATGTCGAATATCGCTGCCCGGTGATGAACCTGTTCAAGGGCGCGGATGTGGACGTTCAGATCGACTGGCAACGGATCGCACCGTGACCCTGTCGCTGACCATCAACGGCACCGTGCACGAGGTCACGGCGGAACCCGACACGCCGCTGGTTTACGTGTTGCGCGACGAGTTGGGCCTGAAAGGCACCAAGCTGGGGTGCGGGCTGGAGCAGTGCGGCGCCTGTGCTGTGCTGGTGGACGGTCAGGCCGTGCTGTCTTGTGTGAGTGCTGTCGAGGCATTCGACGGCAAGGCGATCACCACCATCGAAGGCATTGGCGACACCGAAGTCGGCGCGCGGGTGCAGGATGCCTTTGTCGCAGTCTCGGCTGCGCAATGCGGCTATTGCACGGCGGGCCTTGTGGTTGCGACGACGGCCCTTTTGTCTGACGAGCCCCAGCCGGACGATGACACCGTGGTGCGGGCGCTGACCCCGCATCTGTGCCGTTGCGGGTCGCATCCCCGCGTGCTGCGCGCGGTCAGGCAGGCGGCCGCCGGATGAGCCTTGAGGCCTATCCGCGGATCGCCGACTGGATCACTGCGCGGGGCGACCGCATCGTGATCCACACCGGCAAGGTCGATATCGGCCAGCGCATCAGCACCGCGCTGATCCAGATCGCGCATGAGGAATTGACGGTGCCGTGGGACCGCATCGGCGTGGCCCCGGTGCGCACCGGCCATGCGCCGGATGAGGGCATCACCTCGGGCAGCAATTCTATTGAGCAATCGGGGCATGCATTGCGCTGTGCCGCCATGACTTTGCGTCGGCAGGTGATTGCACTGGCTGTTGCGCAACATGGCGGCGAGGTTGCGGACTGGCGGTTGAGTGACGGTTTTCTGTCACTCAGCGGAACCAATCACCGGATCGACCTGTTTGAGTTGATCCCGGACGTCGCCACCGACACGCCCGTCGCGCAGGACTATGCACCCGTGGCGCGCAGCAATGGCACCCTGCCCCGCAGCGACATGATCGGGTTGCGCGACATGGTGCAGGGCACATTCGTTTACGTGCATGACCTTGAGCGCCCCGGCATGCTTCATGCCCGGGTGATCCGACCGCCCCATGCGGGTGCGGAGTTGCAAAGCGTCAAGGACAAGACCCTTGCCAAGCTGGAGCGTGCAGGCCTGTCCATTATGCGCGATGGCAGTTTTCTGGCAGTCGCGGGGCCACGGGAATGGGCGGTGGTCAAGGCCGCCCTGACACTGTCGAACGCATGCAGGTGGGATGCCGGCGCGGGCCTGCTCGAAGCGGACGTGTTTGCCGCCCTCACCCCGGACAAGGCCGAGCGGTTTCTGGTGATCGACGGCACACCGACCTCCGATCCGATCCCCGATGCGCAGCCAAAGCCCGACCACGCCGCCCGGTTCGAGCGCCCCTACCAGATGCACGGATCGCTCGCCCCCTCTGCCGCTCTGGCCCAGTGGGACGGCATGACGCTGGAGTTGCACTCGCACAGTCAGGGCATCTATCCCTTGCGCGACAGCATCGCCGACAGCCTTGGGCTGGCGCTGGAACAGGTGGACATCACCCACACCCCCGGTTCTGGCTGTTATGGGCACAGCGGGGCCGACGATGCCGCGTTCGAGGCCTGCCTGATCGCGATGGCCCTGCCCGGCAGCCCGGTGCTGTTGAAATGGAGCCGAGAGGATGAGCATGCCTGGGAACCCTATGCTCCGGCGATGGCGGTCGAACTGGTCGCCACGCTGAGCGAAGGCAAGATCGCAAGCTATTCGGCGGATGTGTTCAGCGACACCCATCGCGGTCGCCCCCGACCGGGCCCGAACCGCACCGGCCCTGCCCGCCTGCTGGCCAACCACTACCGTGCAAAACCCATTGGCCCGATCCCGGCGTCGCCGAACCTTGGCAACCATGCAGGCATGCACCGCAACCTCGACCCCATCTATCGCTTTGCCGACACGCGTCTGGTCAAGAACCTCGTGACAGACCTGCCGCACCGCACCTCTGCCATGCGCTGCCTTGGGGCGGCGGCCAACATCTTTGCGCTGGAAAGCTTTGTGGACGAGATTGCGCACCGGCAGTCCCTGTCCCCCTTTGCCTTCCGGCGCGACCAGCTTGACGATGACCGCGCCACTGCCGTGCTGGCCGCGTTGGAAAAACAGGTGGCCAACCGCCCCGACCTGCCGGACGGACAGGGGCGCGGCATCGCCTATGCGCAGTACAAGAACAATATGACCCGCGTCGGTGTCGCGGTCGAGGTCGAAGTCAACGACCGCGCCGAGGTGCGCCTGCGGCACGCGCTGATCGTTGCGGATGCGGGCCGTGTCGTCGATGCGGACGGGCTGACCGCACAGTTGGAGGGCGGGTTCATGCAAGCCGCAAGCTGGGCGCTTTATGAACAGGTCACGTGGGACCGCGACGGCATCCGGTCGCGCGACTGGGACAGCTACCCGGTGATCCGCTTCAACAATGTGCCCCTGATCGAGGTCACGCTACTGGATCAGCCGGACGCACCGTCGCTCGGGTCCGGAGAAGCGTCGCCCGGGCCCACCATTGCGGCCATCGCCAACGCCGTCTTTGACGCCACGGGCCTGCGGATGCGGCGCATGCCTTTCACTCCGGACGCGATCATGCAGGTGGCGGCCGCGGAATGAGGGGCTGACCCCTTCTATCCCGCCCACCCGTTGAGTAAGAACAAGGAAAAAGGACGACTATCATGCAAACCACCCTCGAAGCGCTTATTGCCGATCATCCCGGCGACCTGCCTGCCATCGGTGCCCCGGGGCGCGACTGGCTGAGCTATGACGGCCTGCGCGCCCTTGCGGGCGATGTGGCCAAGACGCTGAACGGGTTCGGGATTGATGCATCGCACCGCGTGGCCATCGTGCTGCCCAACGGGCCGGAAATGGCCACCGCCTTTGTCACCGTGGCCCAGGCCGCGACGACCGCCCCGCTGAACCCGGCCTACAAGGAAGAGGAATATGCCTTTTACCTTGAAGACCTGAAAGCCAAGGCGCTGATCCTGCGTGAAGGGGACGACGGCCCCGCCTATGCCGCTGCCAGCAAGTTGGGCATGGATATCATCCGCCTGTCCGTGGCTGAAGGTGCCCCGGCGGGACACTTCACCCTGTCCTGCGACAGTTCGGCGGCCCCTGCCACCAAGGCGCCGGGCGCGGACGATGTCGCGCTGATCCTACACACCTCGGGCACCACGTCGCGGCCCAAGATCGTGCCGCTGCTGCAATCCAATGTCGCGGCCTCGGCCCAGCATATTCAGGCGTCGCTTGAGCTGACGCAGCACGATCGCTGTCTGAACGTCATGCCGCTGTTCCACATCCACGGGCTGATCGCGGCTGTTGCGGCCTCACTCGCCTCGGGCGCGTCAATCTGGTGCGCACCGGGCTTTGACGCGCTGAAATTCTTTGGCTGGATGAAGGAGGCGCGCCCGACATGGTACACGGCGGTGCCCACGATGCATCAGGCCATCCTGACCCGTGCGGGGCGCAACGCGGATGTGATCGCGGATACGCCCTTGCGCTTTTTGCGCTCCTCCTCTGCCTCTTTGCCCGCGCAGGTCATGCGCGCGCTGAACGAGACATTCAATGCACCCGTCGTCGAGGCCTATGGCATGACCGAAGCCGCGCATCAGATGGCCTGCAACCCGCTGGAATCCGGCACCCAGAAACCGGGTGCTGTCGGCATTCCGGCTGGCCCCAAGATGGCCATCGCGCATGAGGCGGAAAACCACCTGATCGAGGGGACCGGCGAAGTCGTGATCTCGGGGCCCAACGTCACGCCGGGATATGAAAGCAACCCGGAGGCCAACGCCAAGAACTTCTTTGAGGCCGACGGCGCGCGCTGGTTCCGTACCGGCGATCAGGGGGCGTTCGACGCGGATGGCTATCTGCACCTGACGGGCCGCCTCAAGGAAATCATCAACCGGGGCGGTGAAAAGATCAGTCCGCTGGAAGTGGATGGCATTCTACTGGATCACCCCGATGTTGCACAGGTCGTCACCTTTGCCCTGCCCCATCCCAAGCTTGGCGAGGACGTGGCCGCCGCCGTGGTCCTGAAAGACGGGGCGACGGCGACCGAACAGGACATCCGAAGCTTTGCCGCGGGCCACATCGCGGATTTCAAAGTGCCGCGCAAGATCATCATCATGGACGAAATCCCCAAAGGGGCGACGGGCAAGATGCAGCGCATCGGACTGGCGGAGAAACTGGGTCTGGTCGAAGGCTCGGACGCATGAAGATCTGCATTTTCGGGGCGGGGGCCATTGGCGGCTATATGGGTGTGAAGCTGGCGCAGGCAGGGGCCGATGTCAGCCTTGTGGCGCGTGGACCGCATCTGGCGGCGATGCAGGACAAGGGCCTGACCCTGATCGAGGAAGACGGCGCGCCGCAGACCGTCAAGGTCAATGCCAGCGACAATCCCGCCGACCTCGGTCCGCAGGACTATGTCATTATCACCCTCAAGGCCCATTCGGTGCCTGCCATCGTTGCGAACGTGCAGCCCCTGATGGGCGAGGGTACCACGATTGTGAGTGGCGTGAACGGCGTGCCGTGGTGGTATTTCCACAAGATCGGCACCGAGTTGGAAGGCACGCGGCTGGAAACGGTCGATCCCGGCAACGCGCAATGGGACGGGTTCGGCCCCGACCGGGTGCTGGGATGCGTGGTTTATCCGGCGGCGGAGGTGTCCGAACCCGGCACGATCCGGCATATCGAGGGCAACCGGTTCAGCCTTGGCGAGCCGGACGGCAGCAAGTCAGAGCGCGCACTGGCCCTGTCCAGGGCGCTGAGTGCCGCAGGTCTGAAGGCGCCCGTGCGCCCGCAATTGCGCGACGAAATCTGGGTCAAGCTGTGGGGGAACCTGTCGTTCAACCCGATTTCGGCCCTGACGCACGCGACGCTTGATGTGCTGTGCACGGATGAGGGCACCCGAGCCGTGGCCCGCAACATGATGATCGAGGCCCAGCAGATCGCCGAGAAGATGGGCGTGAAATTCCCCATCGACGTGGATCGGCGCATCGCGGGTGGGGCCGCAGTGGGCGCGCATCGCACATCCATGCTGCAGGACCTTGATCAGGGCCGCCCGATGGAGATCGACGCGCTGGTGGGGTCGGTTCAGGAACTGGGGCGGATCACCGACACGCCCACCCCGACCATCGACACGGTGCTGGCGCTGACACAACTGCGCGCGCGCACGGCCGGGCTTTACGGACGCTAGGCCGCCGTTGCGCGCATCTGCGCGGTGATGAAGTCGAAGGACCGCCGGATCGCGTCAAACGGGTCGGCGAGCGCGTGCACGCCGGGTGCGAAACACTCGTAGGACACCGGGCCGTCATAGCCTGCGTCGATCAGGGTTTGCAGTTGTTCGACATTGCCGATGCAATCTGCCGCGTCGACAAGCGCGCGGTCCGCATCGACCATCCGGTCCAGCGCGAGCTCCGGGCCCGCTACGCCCGAGATATGCACGATGCCGGTTTGGTCCGCGAAAACGGGCCCGCCACCGGCCACCGCATGGTGGAACGTGTCATGCACCAGCTTGAAATGCGACGCCCCGCCGACTGCCTCGATCATCTCGACCGCTTCGGCCTTGAAGCGCAGGGAACAGCGTTCGAACCCCAGCGGTTCGACACAGGCGATGAGGTCGGCGTCGCGCAGCATCGGCAGGATGGCCGTCAAGGCGGTGCGCAGGTTCGCCTGCCGCTCGCCATCCGCGATGCCGATGCCATCATTGCGCGGAATGAGGTTGATGGTTTCGGCCCCGGCGGCCTTGGCGGTGTCGATCAGGGCGCGCACCGCCGCTTCGCGCTCGGCTGTCCAGTGGTTGAAGGGGTAAACCTCGCTTAGCCCGACAAGGCGCAGGCCCTTGTCGCGGGTCATCCGGCCGGCGGAGGCGGCATCCATTCCGTCAAACAGCGGCCCCTTGAGGTCATTGCGCGCCTCGACTCCGACGCAGCCAAGGCTCGCCGCCAGATCGAGAAAGTCGGCAAAGGACAGGCCCGGTGCCGTCATGTGGTTGAGTGCGAATTGCATGTGTTCTTCCCCTTGGCTCGGACCGTGGCGACTGGCTCGGTGTTCCCCGGGACCATGGCGGCAAGACAGGTGCAGGGTCAATGCATTCGATCCGTACTTGCGCGATCCGCGCCGCCCCCCAAAGCCCGTTTCGTCGCTGCGCAAATGCGCCTATAGTTTGGATGCGACGATCGACAGGAGGGTAAGAATGTCCGACACAGTCAGTTTCACCGCGATGAAGGACGGCACCCGCGAAGACTACGAGATGCTGGAGGCGCTGGAACAGGTCCACCGTGCAGGCGTTGCCGACCGGCTGCTGCGGGAACTGGCCCTGCAAGCGGACGAGTCGCTGAGCGGGTACAAGATCACCCGGCTGGAACACGGGCTGCAGACCGCGACGCGGGCGCGCCGCGCCGGGGCCGACACCGACTGGGTCGTGGCCGCCCTGCTGCATGATATCGGCGATGGCCTTGCCCCGCAGAACCATGACAAGTTCGCCGCCGAGATCATGCGCCCCTTCCTGCGCGAAGAGGTCACGTGGGTCGTCGAACATCACGGCATTTTCCAGATGTATTACTATGCCCATCACTATGGCTGGGACCGCGAGTTGCGCGCGCAATATGCCGACAGCCCCTATTACCATTCCTGCGTCGATTTCTGCGAACGCTGGGATCAGTCCAGTTTCGACCCCGACTATCCCATGGACCCGCTGGAGAGTTTCGCCGATGAGGTCCATCAGGTGTTCGCGCGCAAGGCTTTCGATCCGGACGTGGTGCAGGCGGGCGTGGTCAAGGGCCTGCCGGGCTGACGCCGACCGCACGGGGGCGATGAATTCGCCCTTGAGAAACCGCGCCACTCGCGGCATGGGGACGTGGCCGTGATTGTCGACGCGCGGTCACAATACGAGGGCAACGCCGCGCCATGTTCGAAATCTGGGATGGATTGGTTGCCGCCTTCTGGCTGGTCGTCACCTTTGACGCCACCCTGTGGGAGATCAGCCTGCGCTCGCTTCGGGTCAGCCTGAGCGCACTGGTCATTGCGTCCGCCATCGCCATTCCGCTGGGAACGTACCTTGCCGTGCAGCGCTTTGCCTATCGCCGGTTCGTGATCGCGATCATCAACGCGTTGATGGGCCTGCCTCCGGTGGTGGTGGGGCTGGTGGTCTATGTGCTGTTGTCGCGCGCGGGGCCGTTCGGGGTGCTGAACCTGCTGTTCACGCCCACGGCCATGATCATCGCGCAGGTGATCATCATCACGCCCCTGATCGCCTCGATCGCGCACCAATCCATGCGCGAGCTTTGGGCCGATTACCACGATCTGCTGATTTCGCTGAACACGACGAAGTGGCAGCGGATCAGAACCCTGATCTGGGACGGGCGTCGCACCTTGCTGACGGCGGCGCTGGCCGGATTCGGGCGCGCCATCGGAGAGGTCGGGGCGATCATGATCGTCGGCGGCAATATCGACAATGCCACCCGCGTGCTGACCACGGCCATCGCGCTTGAGACGGGCAAGGGGGATTTCGCGCTCGCTCTCGGTCTTGGATTCGTGCTGATCGGCCTCGCCATCATCGTCAACGTCGCCATCCACGCCCTGTCGCGCACCGAACGGGAGGGGCGGTGGTGAGCGCGCTGTTTCCCCTGAGCCTTGAGGCCGTCATGGTCCGCCGCCGGGGCAAGCGGATTGTTGGCCCTGTCCATCTGGTGCTGGACTCAGGCGGGCCGACGATCCTGATCGGCCCCAATGGGTCTGGCAAGACGACCCTGTTGCGGGTGATGCACGGGATCGAGCGGATCAGCAGTGGCAGCCTGAGGTGGGGCCATGACGACCCATCGCGCCATGCCTTCGTGTTCCAGACCCCCATCGTGCTGCGCCGGTCGGTGGCGGACAACCTCGCCTATCCCTTGCGCTTGCGTGGCATAGCCCGCGCCGAGGTAAGCAAAGCCGTAGATTACTGGCTGGACCGGGTGGGCCTGAGCGGGATGCGTGACCGGTCCGCCCCGCGCCTGTCTGGGGGCGAGCGCCAGAAGCTTGCCATCGCCCGCGCCTTGATCCAGAACCCGGACGTGCTGTTTCTGGACGAACCCTGCGCCAATCTTGACGGCCATACGACGCGCGAGATCGAGGCGCTGTTGCAGGACAGCGCCGCGGTCGGTACGCATCTGGTGATGGCCACGCACAACTTGGGGCAGGCGCGCCGAATTGCGCGAAACGTGATCTTCATGCTCGATGGCAAGGTGCATGAAACCGGGCCGGCAGAGGCATTGCTGGACAGGCCGACCAGCCCGGAGCTTGCGGCCTTTCTCAAGGGGGATATCGTGACATGAAAAGACTGATCCTGACCCTCGCCGCACTGCTTTGGGCGCAGGTCTGTGCTGCGGAGATCATGCGCATGGCCGTGACGACGTCCTTCGACAATTCGGGGCTGTCGGATGTGCTGCTGCCCGCGATTGCAGACGATCTGGGGATCGAAGTGCAGTTGCTGGTGGTCGGCACCGGTCAGGCCCTGCGCCTTGGCGAGGCGGGGGATGTGGACGCGGTGCTGGTGCATTCCCGCGCGGCCGAGGAAGCCTTTGTCGCCAAAGGCCACGGCACCCACCGGCGCGAGATCATGTACAATGATTTCGTCCTGATCGGACCCGCAAGCGACCCCGCAAGCATTGCAGCGGCGCAAAGCGCGGCAGGGGCCGTGCGCCTGATCGCGGATCAGGAGGCCCCCTTTGTCAGCCGGGGTGATGACAGTGGTACGCACAAGGCGGAACTGGCGATCTGGGCGAATGCGGGGATGGACCCCGAGGGCTTCGGCCCATGGTACCGCGCCGTCGGGGCAGGCATGGGGGCGGCGCTGAACACGGCGGCGGCGATGGAGGCCTATGTGCTGTCGGACCGGGCAAGCTGGCTCAACTTCGGCAATCCCGGCGGTTTGGAGCTGCTGTTCTCGGGCGATCCGGCGCTGTTCAACCAATACGCCTATCTGCCCGTAAATCCTGACAAGAACGATGCAATCCGGAACGATCTGGCCGTGCAACTCGAGAACTGGCTGACCAGCCCACGCGCGGCTGACCTGATCAACGGCTACACGCTCAACGGCGCGCAGCTGTTCGTGTTCAACGCCACGGACAGGTAGGGTCAGGGTGCGGTGTAGTCCGCCAGCGCCGCCTCTGCCCCCTCGGACCAGATCAGGGTGAGCCAACGCGCAAAGGCGTTCGCAAAGCGGTCGTTCTGCGCCAGATCGCCGTAGATCGAGCGCTGTTCCAGCCATGCAGCAGGGCGCGCTTTTGCCGCGCGCGCGGCGGCGTTCAGAGTGTCCCAGTAGGGATCGTTGGGTTCGATCAAACTGCCATCGGCGCGGGTGCCTTCGCACATGCGCGCCCACATCGCTTCGACCAGCGCGAGGCCCTCCATGGGCAGGTCCGCCGCCAGTGCCTTGCGCACCAGTGGCAGCACGAACCCGGTGTGGCGCGAGGATCCGTCGAAGGCGACGCGCCGCGTCGTGTCCTCGATCTTGGGATTGGCGAAGCGGGTCTTGATCAGGGCGACATAGTCGGTCGGGGTCATGCCCGGCACCGGCGCCACGTGCGGAACGATTTCGCCCAACGCCACCTTTTCGAACAGCGCCCCGATCAGCGGATGGGCCATGCAGTCGGAGATGGTGGGCACCGACAGCACCTCGCCCGCGTTGGCGATGACTTGATGGCCCGCATTCAGGATGCGGATCTTCATCGTCTCGTAGGCGTGCACGTCCGGGGTAAAGGTCGCGCCCGCTTTTTCCCAGGCCGGTCGTCCGGCGCAGAAGTCATCCTCGATCACCCATTGCCGGAAATTCTCGTGCGCAACGGGGGCTGCATCGTCGATGCCCATCGCGCTGGCCTGTGCGATCAATGCGGGGCCGGTGGCGGGCACGATGCTGTCCACCATCGAGTTGGGAAAGCTGCAGGCGCTGTCGATCCAGTCGGCGAGGCCTTCGTCCTGAAGGCGGGCAAGACCCACGACCGTCTGGCGCAGGATGTCACCGTTGCCTTGCAGGTTGTCACAGCTTTGCCCCGTGAACGGGCCGGTGCCGTTGTCCCGGCGCTGGCGCAAGGCCGCGACCATCGCGCCAAAGGGCGTGCGCGGCGTGCGTGGATTGTTGGCATCGTGGATGATGTCCGTGTGACTGGCATCGAACGCCTTGGTCACGGGGTCGATATAATAGCCCCCTTCGGTCACGGTCAGCGCAACGATGCGGATATCGGGCTGTACCATGCGGGCGATCAGGGGGCCGTTGCCCTCTTCCACGGGCACGAAGTCGATCATGGACCCCACGACTTCGGCAGACTGGCTGTCTGGGGACAACTCGATCAGGGTGGTGAGGTAGTCCTGCTCGCCCAGACGGGTGCGCATGGCGGCGTCATTGGCCCGCACCCCTGCCCCCACGATGGCCCAGTCGAGCGCTTCTCCCTTTTGCATCAGCCGGTGCAGGTACCACGCCTGATGCGCGCGGTGAAAGTTGCCAACGCCGATATGCACGATTCCGGGCGTGAGCGACGCGCGATCATAGGTCGGGCGTTTCACGGCGGCGGGCAGAGCGGAGAGGGTGGCGTTGGACAGTTTCATATCAGCTCATCCATTGGCCGCCGTCGACATTATAGGTCTGGGCGACGATATATTCGGCCTCGTCAGAGGCAAGGAAGATGGCCATGCCGGTCAGGTCCCCGGCCACGCCCATTCGACCATAAGGGACTGATTCTCCGACTTCTTTCTTCTTTTGTCCCGGTGCCTTGCCTTCGTATCTGGCAAAGAGCGCGTCAACCCCGTCCCAGTGTTCGCCATCCACTACGCCGGGGGAAATCGCGTTCACGTTGATGCCGTGCCGGATCAGGTTCAGGCCGGCAGACTGGGTCAGGCTGATCACGGCGGCCTTGGTCGCGCAATAGACCGCGACAAGGCTTTCGCCGCGCCGACCCGCCTGGCTTGCCATGTTGATGATGCGCCCGCCTTTGCCGCGTGCGATCATGGACTTGGCCACGGCCTGCATCATGAACAGTGTGCCTGCCAGATTGACAGCCATCAGGCGGTCGTAGTCGGACCGCTCAATCTCGACAATCGGGGCGGCGCTGAACAGGGCGGCGTTGTTGATCAGGATGTCGATGCCGCCGAACGCGCCCGCGACCTCGGCCACGCACGCGTCGATGGAGGATTGATCGGTGACATCGAGATGCACGGCGATCGCGCCTGCGCCCAACTCGGTTGCCGCATCGCGCGCGCCGTCGAGGTTGATGTCACATACGGCCACCTGCGCCCCTTCGGCGAGGTAGGCGCGCGCAAATTCCAGCCCGATCCCTCGGGCCGCACCGGTGATCAGTGCCGTCTTTCCGGTCAGTCGTGTCATGCGATCCGCAATCCCTTGTCGTCAAAGCGGTGGATTTCGTCGCCGCGCGGCGTCAGGTGGATCTTGTCCCCATGGGTCAGGTTCACGTCGCCGATGGCCCGCACCGTCAGCGTTTCGGCGAGGCCGGTGTTGTGGATGTGAAAGAACGTGTCCGAGCCGAGGTGTTCAGCCACCCCGACTGTCCCCTCCCACAGGCCGCCGCCTTCGACCACGTCGATATGTTCGGGACGCACGCCGATGGTTGTGCAGTCGTGCTTGGCCGCTTCTGCCCCCGTGATCAGGTTCATCTTGGGCGAACCGATGAAACCGGCCACAAACGTGTTGCGCGGGGTGCGATAGAGTTCAAGCGGGCTGCCCACCTGTTCGATCACACCGGCCTGCAGCACGACGATCTTGTCTGCCATGGTCATGGCCTCGACCTGATCGTGGGTCACGTAGATCATGGTGGTTTCGAGCTTTTTGTGCAGCTCGGAAATCTCCATCCGCATGCCGACGCGCAATGCGGCATCAAGGTTCGACAGCGGTTCGTCAAACAGGAACGCCGCCGGTTCACGCACGATGGCACGCCCGATGGCGACCCGCTGACGCTGACCGCCCGATAGCTGGCCCGGACGACGATCAAGGTAGTCGGTCAGGTTCAGCGCCTTGGCCGCATTCGCGATGCGCTTGTCCTGTTCGGCCTGATCCATGCCCGCCATCTTCATCGGGAAAGCGATGTTCTTGCGCACCGTCATGTGCGGATAAAGCGCGTAGGACTGGAACACCATCGCGAGGCGGCGCTTGGCAGGGGGCAGTGCCGTGGCGTCCGCCCCGTCGATTTCGATGTTGCCCGAGGTGGTGTCCTCAAGCCCCGCGATCAGGCGCAGCAATGTCGATTTACCGCACCCCGAGGGGCCGACAAAGACAACGAATTCGCCATCATTGATTTCCAGGTCCAGCGGCGGAATGACTTCAACGTCACCGAATTTTTTCTGAACCTGCTTGAGCTGAATGCGTCCCATAATCGTGTTCCTTTTTGAGTGCCCTACCGCTTGGCTGCTTGAGGGCCTACTTAACGGCGCCGAAGGTCAGACCCCGGACGAGTTGTTTCTGGCTGAACCAGCCCATGATCAAAATAGGCGCGATGGCCATGGTCGAGGCGGCACTCAGCTTGGCGTAAAACAGACCCTCGGGGCTGGAGTAACTCGCGATAAAGGCCGTCAACGGGGCCGCCTGAGCAGCGGTCAGGTTGAGCGTCCAGAATGCCTCGTTCCAGGCGAGGATGAAGTTGAGCAGCAATGTCGATGCGATCCCCGGAATCGCCATGGGCGTGAGCACATAGAGGATTTCGGATTTCAGATCCGCCCCGTCCATCCGCGCCGCCTCGAGGATCTCGCCCGGGATTTCGCGGAAATAGGTATAGAGCATCCAGACGATGATCGGCAGGTTGATCAGCATCAGCACGATGGTCAGACCGTATACGTTGTCGAGCAGACCGAGTTTGATGAACAGCAGGTAGATGGGGTACAGCACGCCCACTGCCGGCAGCATCTTGGTCGAGAGCATCCAGAGCAGGATGTCCTTGGTCCGTTTGGAGGGCACAAAGGCCATCGACCACGCTGCAGGCACCGCGATGATGATACCGAGGATGGTCGAACCCCCGGCGATGAAGATCGAGTTCCACAGGAACCGGCCATAGTTCGACCGCTCCATCACCACGCCATAGTTTTCGGTCGTCCAGTCAAAGAACAGGAACAGCGGCGGGTCGGCGATGGCCTGTGCTTCGGTCTTGAAGCTGGTCAGGATCGTCCACAGGATCGGGAAAAAGATCAGCAGACCGATGGCCCATGCAAGGCCCGTATTGATCGCCTTGCGCTGGTTTGTCACAGAACGTGCCATGGTGTCGTCCTTTCTTAATCCAGGTTCTTGCCGACGATGCGCATCAGGAAGATGGCAACGATGTTGGCA
>CAYGPT010000019.1:0-54731 GCA_964351755.1 uncultured Rhodobacterales bacterium
AAATGAAATGACGTCGTGTCAGCATTAATTCTACTCCAGGAGTATTTTGAACAGATTGATTGCCGTTGCCTGCATTGATTGATTGATGAAAGTACTTAAAACCTCTAAGAACTATAGGTTCAAGCGTCCTTTGCAACTTTGCGGTCAAGTTTTCTTGAGTAGTAGGCAATAGTTGAGGCGTGGTGCACGGACCACAAGTTGAACTCCGATGACCACAATTCCTTCGGTTTTAGTTCTGATTTTTGCAATGATGTTCCCTATCGAATGGCGCTTTCGCCGGAGGTGGACGCGCTCTATCAATAGCCCGTTACCCCGTCTTTTTCCCTAAACCGGTCGTCTGCGCAACCGTAGCGAAATGGTGCTTTGTCCCGCACTGCAGACCGACATCTCAGCCAAAACCAATGACTGCTTCAGACCAGTCAAAAAGGCTTCATCTAAAAGATGATTCAAACACCCTGGTCTAGTCCTCGCCGAGCTGACATGAGGTAGCAGGCGCGATTGTCCCTCCCATCAGTCGCCCCAATCTTCAGTGGATTTTACAACATCGCTTACAACATCGAACTCCTTAGAGCCTCAAGTCTTTGTTTTATAATACACAAACCAAAGTCATGACCCAATCCATCATCGGGGCACAGGATAATCTCGCGGCTTCGATGGCTGAGTTGTCGGGCATTCTTAATTCTCCTACGGCCCGCGATCCGGGTTTCGCGTCCATGTTGCACGCTTAATGCACACGAAATGCGATCGTCTAGCCCTCCGAGCGAGGAGGCAAGCAAACGGCGGTGAATGAGTGGTTTTGTGATCTTGAGCCTTGCTCTTCCGCAATGCCGAGGCGGAACGCGACTTTCAAAAACACAGACAACACACCAGCTTTGGCCGACTCATTGCTGCGCACCAAAATCTGGCTTTTCACTAAATGTCGATTTGGCAGCGCTTCCCTATCAACCGATCGGAATGGATTTCATGGTAACTTGCCAATTCCGGACCTTGGCCGTCTCAGCGGCGAATGGCGGGAACGAGCCCGAAGCAGACAAGAATTCAGTCCGTCACATTCGACACACAAGGCGAACAGCGGGTTATTGATGTGGTAAGCACCAAGGTGCGCTAAGCGGAACAACTGAGTGCACTTTAAGGTAAGCGTCCAGTAGGCCGATTGCCGATGCCGGTCGGCAGGCCTAAGCCAAGTTCATCGGATCGAGTTGATCGAGCTTTCCAGTAAGTGTTTGGTATACGGTGATTTGGCCTCGGAGCGGCGCATGGCTTCGACGGTCAGGACTTCTTCGAAAAGGCCGTCCTTCATCACGCCGATGCGTTCGCAAAGATGACCGACGACACCCAAATCGTGCGAGACCATGACGTAGGTCAGTTTGTGTTCGCGGCGCAGGTCGACCAGTAGGTTCAGGATCTCTGCCTGCACCGACACGTCCAGAGCCGAGGTCGGCTCATCCAAAAGCAGGATCGAAGGATCGCAGGCCAGCGCGCGGGCGATGGCGACGCGTTGGCGTTGCCCACCAGACAACTGGTGCGGATAGCGAAAGCGAAAACCCGGGCCAAGTCCTACGTCGTCCAGAAGGCGACCGATGCGGGTATCGATGTTCTGAACGCCATGCAGGCCCATCGCCTCGGACAACACGCGATCAACGGTTTGGCGGGGATGCAAGGACGCATAAGGGTCCTGGAAGACCATCTGCACCTTGCTGTAAAAAGATTTGCTGCGGTGCGGGCCAAGGGTTTCGCCAGCGACCGCCATGTCGCCCGTCCATGTCGGAACCAGGCCCGCAATGGCGCGCAGGATCGTTGATTTGCCCGACCCGCTTTCGCCCACCAGACCGAAGCTTTCACCATCGGCGACTTCGAAATGCACGTTTCGTACGGCGTCCGAACGTTCAGCGCCCACGCCGAACCAGACATTCAGGTCCTTGACCGAGATCGCACTCATTGGCGGGCACTTACAGAAAGGGCTTCGCGCCATGCCGGATCACGTTTCAGCACTTCCAAATGGTCGCGCGGGTGTTCCAGATCGGGCACTGAATTGAGCAAACCCAGCGTATAGGGGTGCTTGGCATTGCGCAGTTCGCTGGCCTTGCAGGTTTCGACGATGCGGCCTGCGTACATAATGATAATACGGTCGCAGAACTTGGCCACGAGGTTGAGGTCGTGGCTGATGAACATCAGGCCCATACCGCGGTCACGCACCAGCTTGTCGATGATATCGAGCACCTGAAGCTGAACCGACACATCCAGCGCCGACGTGGGTTCGTCTGCAATCAGAATTTCGGGGTTGGGCAGCAGCATCATGGCAATCATGATGCGTTGCCCCATGCCGCCCGACACCTCGTGGGGATACAGGTCATAGACACGTTTGGTGTCGCGGATCGCCACTTCGTCCAGCACGTCCAAGGCGCGCTGGCGTGCTTGGCTGCGTGACACTTTTTCATGAGCGCGCAAAGCTTCTACCAGCTGTTGACCGACTGTCATCACCGGGTTGAGCGAGAATTTCGGATCCTGCATGATCATCGATACGCGTCCGCCGCGCAACTGGCGCATCCGTTTTTCCGGAAGCGACAGGATGTCCTCTCCGTGGACGTCGAGCTTGTCCGCTTCGATGATGCCGGGTGGCCGGATCAGGCGCAACACGGCGCGGCCCGTCATGGACTTGCCGGAGCCGCTTTCGCCAACGATGCCCAGACGCTCTTTGCCCAAGGTAAAGGAAATTCCGCGCACAGCGTCAAAGACGCCCGTGCGTGTACGGAACTTTACCCAGAGGTTTTCTACATCCAGAAGCGGCGCGTCGGTCATGAATTGTCCTCTTTCGGGTCCAGCACGTCGCGCAGGCCATCCCCCAGCAGGTTGAAGGCGAGGCTGATCGCAAAGATCGCGATGCCGGGGATCGTGGCGACCCACCAGTAATCAAGGATGTACCTGCGCCCTTCCGAGATCATCGCCCCCCATTCCGGGCTTGGCGGCTGCGCGCCAAGTCCGAGAAAGCCGAGCCCAGCCGCCGTCAGGATGATTCCGGCCATATCGAGCGTCACGCGGATGACCAGTGACGAAATGCAGAGCGGCCAGATGTGTTTGGTAACGATGCGGAACGGACCCGCCCCCTGAAGTTTGATCGCGTGGATATAATCCGAATTGCGGATCGTCAGAGTCTCGGCCCGCGCAATTCGCGCGTAGGGCGGCCATGCTGTCAGCGATATGGCCAGCACCGCGTTTTCGATGCCCGCGCCAAGGGCAGCGACAAAGGCGAGCGCCAGGATGAGGCGGGGGAATGCCAGAAAGATGTCGGTGATCCGCATGAGCAACACGTCGATCCAGCCCCCCGCATAGCCCGATACGGTGCCCACGATCAGGCCGACAAGGGGCGCGACCATGACCACCAGCAGGACGATGTAGATCGAAATCCGCGCGCCAAAGAGCAAACGGGAGTAGATATCCCGCCCCAGACTGTCAGTGCCAAAGAGGTGGCCGTTTTCGCCGGGCGCAAGCAGGCGCTGCCCCAAATCCTGTGCGAACGGATCATGGGTGGCAAGAAGCGGCGCAAAGATCGCGCAGAGGATGAGAAACGCCAAGACAATCAGGCCCAGCATCGCCAGTGTGTTTGACCGCAGCGTCAACCAGCCTTTGTACCAAGACGCGAACCGCGCTTGTCGGCGAGAGGTCGGCTCTTCGCTCAAGAGCCAGTCGCGCAGGCCTTGCGAAGTGCTCATTTGGACCTCGGGTCGAAGAAACGGTAAAGAAGGTCCGAGAAGATGTTGATGCCGACAAAGATGGTGCCGATGACGATTGTCCCCCCAAGGACCGAGTTCATGTCGTTGGCCAGCAGGGACGTGGTGATATACTGCCCCAGTCCCGGCCACGCAAAGATGATCTCGGTCAGGACCGAGCCTTCGAGCAGGTTCGCGTAGGCCAGTGCGATTACCGTCACCAACTGGATGCGGATGTTGCGAAAGGCGTGGCCCCAGACCACCTGCCATTCGCTCAGGCCTTTGACCCGTGCAGTGATGACGTACTCCGACCCAAGCTGTTCCAACATGAAGGACCGGGTCATGCGGCTGATATAGGCAAGGCTGAAATAGCCAAGCAAAGATGCGGGCAGGATGATGTGCGAGAAGGCGTTGCTGAACACCGCCCATTCACCGCGCAAGGCGCTGTCGACCAGCAGCATCCCGGTCATCGGCTCGACGATGCCCTGATAGAATATCCCCAGTCGCCCCGGACCGGCCACCCAGCCAAGGATGCCGTAAAACACCAGCAGCCCCACGAGACCGAGCCAGAAGATGGGCATGGAATAACCGATCAACCCGACGAAGCGCGCAAGCTGGTCGATCCAACTGCCGCGGCGGACTGCTGCAATCACCCCCAAAGGCACGCCCAGAACGACGCCCAACAGGGTGCCCAGCGTGGCCAGTTCCAGTGTCGCCGGGAATACACGGGCGATATCGGTGGTGACCTCTTGTCCGGTTCGTATGGATTTTCCGAAATCACCCTGCAGCACGTCGGTGACATAAATCCAGAACTGGACCAGCAACGGCTGGTCCAGCCCAAGGTCGCGGAAGGTCTGGTCGTACTGTTCCTGCGTCGCACGTTCGCCGATGACGGCCAGCACGGGATCGATCGGCATCACGCGACCGATCATGAAGGTCACGAAGAGCAGGCCAAGTATTGTCGCCGCAACGGTCGCAGCCGTCGTCAACGTCTTCTTCAGCCAAGGAGGGAAGGACGGCCCAAGCCGTCCTTCGCCATGCGTTTTGTAGGCCATCTACTTGGTGATGACCCAGTAGGAAACCGCTGTGGTCGCGCCTCCGGCGACGAAGTTTTCAACGTTCGAGCGCATTCCGTTCTGTTCGATCTGCTGGAACATGACGCCAAACGGGCTGACCTGCTGATGCTCGGCCTGGATGTCCTTGTACATCTGGGCGCGGGTCGCTGTGTCGTTCTCGACCACGGCCGCGAGGGTCTTTTCGCTCATCTCGGGGATATCCCAGGCGTTGCGCCAGGCCAGATAACCGGTGTTGCCCGCTTCATCCGCATTGTCGGGGTTCTGCGCAAACGTGGCGGCGTTGGTGTTGGGGTCCGGATAGTCAGGGCCCCATGCGCCCATGTAGATGTCATGTTCCCGCGCGCGGTATCGGTCGAGCGTCTGCGCGCCGGTGCCGACGATCAGCTCCACTTCGCAGCCAAGCTGACCCCAAGTGTTCTGAAGGCTCTGGCTGATGTCCAGACGTTCTTGCGCATCCCGCACGGAAATCTTGATCGGTCCGCAATCGGGATGGTCACTTTCCGCCAGAGCGGCCTTGGCGGCGTCCAAGTCAAAGCTGAAGGGTGTGGCTTCGAGCGCGCCGAGGAAGGTGCGCGGCAGAAAGGCCTGGTGCACGGTGTACTGGCCCTTGAGGAAGGAGTCCGACATGCCCGCATAGTCGGTCGCCAGTTTCAACGCTTCGATGACCTTGGGGTCAGAGAGCAGTTCGCTCTTCTGGTTGGCCGACCAGTACATCAGACGGCCACGCAGTTCGTCGATGATCTTGACGCCCTCGACATCACCAAGACCGGCCACGTCTTCGGGCGACAGGTTTCGCGCCACGTCGATATCGCCACGTTCAAGCTGAAGGCGCTGGGTCGCACTTTCCTGGATGTGCTGAACGATCACCCGCTCCATCGCTGGAGCTTCGCCACCGTAGTTGGGATTGAGATCCATGAGGACGCTCTCGCTCGGCTTCCAGTCGACGACCTTGTAGGGACCTGACCCGGCTGTGTTGGTGCGCAGCCATTCGTTGCCCATGTCACCGTCGACTTCGTTGGCCATCGCAGTCTGCATATCGACAATACCGCCGATGGTTGCCGTCAAGCAGTTGAGAACGAAGGACAAGGCATAGGGCTTGTCGAAAGTCAGCGCCAGCGTCTTGTCGTCCGGTGCGACAATGGTCTGTTCGACGTTTTCGGGAGTGAAGCCGAACTGCGTCAAGATGAAGGATGGCGTCTTGTTCAACGTCACCGCGCGGCGCAGCGAGAATTCTGCATCCTTGGCGGTGACGGGGTTGCCGGACTCAAACACCTGACCATCCGCCATGGTAAAGGTGATGGTCATGCCGTCTTCGGAAATCGTCCAGCTTTCCGCCAGTTGCGGCTGAAAGCCCGCATCCAGATCGAGCGGGTCGAAGTTGACCAGCTTCTGATAGACGTTCCGGCTGACATCCGCACCGGCAAACTCAAAGCTTTCCGCTGGGTCGAACGTCTTTATGTCGTCGATCCGGTTGGCGATGACCAGCATGTTCGGCGGCGTCTCCGCAGATACGGGCATGGCTACGCCAGCAGCAAGAAGTGATGCGACCGCTGCAGCAAAGAATGATGTTTTCATCGTGTTTTTCCCTGTTTCGATTTTGTTATCAGCCCCACGTCTTGCGCAGAACCCTCAGCCAGTTTTTGTGTGTGAACTTGGCCATAAGCCCGTCATCCACACCATGGGACCGCAGTGCAGCAAGCAGGTTGGGCAGGCCCGCGCAGTCCCCGATGCCATCTGGAACAAGCGCACCGTCGAAATCGGAACCCAAACCGACCCGATCTTCACCCACGCTCTCGACTAGATGGTCGAAGTGTCGGAGCACTATGTCAAGCTCAAACTCCGAATCCATACAGCCGTCTGGCCGCAGAAAGGCGCTCGCAAGATTGATGCCCACCATTCCATCGCTCTCACGGATCATCGCCAGTTGCCGGTCCGTCAGGTTGCGTGACTGCGGACAGACCGCCCAGGCGTTGGAATGTGTCGCGACAAGCGGCGCATCGGTTATCCGGACCACGTCATCGACACCTTTGGCGTTTAGGTGGGACAGATCAACCAAGATCTTCAACCGGTTGCATTCGCGGATCAACGCCTTGCCCGCTTCGGTCAGACCCGGCCCGGTGTCCGGGTCCGAGGGATAGCGGAACGGCACGCCATGCCCCCAGACAGTATCCCTGCTCCAGACCGGGCCAAGCGACCTGAGGCCCCTCGCGTGCCAGGCGTTCAGCTTGGCAAAGTCACGGTCAACAGCCTCGGCCCCTTCGATATGGATGACAGCAGCCATCTCCGGGGCCGGCAAAGCGGCTTCGACGTCTTGCGCAGTGCGACAGATGCGGATGGCCCCCGTGGCGGCCAGATCGTCCATCGCAGCAAGGCCGCGCTCAGTCCAATCGGTCGCCACGGCCTCGCTCACCTGATCTGGCAAGGGAATGTCATAGGGCGGATTGCGCATTTCATCGTGACGCACGGCTTTGTCACCGGGACTTGGCACGAAGATCGCGAACATGCCACCGCCAAACCCACCCGCCTGCGCACGGGGCTTGTCGATGTGACCATCCGGCAGACCAGACGCGACCAGCTCGGCTGTCACGTCCCCCCGCAGCAGTCGCAGGATAAGATCATTGTGACCGTCAAAGACGGGAAAATCTGTCATGGTGTCTCCAGTGACATTTTGTATCCGAAACGGGTACGTGCGAACCTGGCACATTGGTAAGACCGGGGCGCATCCGGGCGGCGACGATCCGAAGTCAGTTGAACCAGCGTACATCCACGCTGCCGGGCGATGTCGACGGACCACGCAAGCAATTCTTGGCCGACGCCCTTCGCACGCGAGGCGCACGAAACACATACCGCTTTGATCTCTTTGCGCCACGCACCACGCCGCGACCGACCGGAAAGCAAGCGCATGGCAAAGAACTTTCCGTCCCGTTTTCTGACGACAGACATGTGGTTGGGGTCTCCCTGAAGTGCGTCAAAGGCGCTTTGATCGACCTTGACCGGTTCCGTCGCTTCCAGCGTCACCCCTAATGCGTCATCTCCGAAGACCGCAATTGATGCAGCAAGTTCGGATTGTCGGGCGGATGGGGTGGACTGCTTTGAGAGATTCATTTTCGAAGCTTTGGCCAAAACGTGGCAGACCGCAATCAGAGTCCTCTCGGTGAGCGCGATTTCTGACGTCAGCACCTGCACTGACCACGCGCACCCCCATCCCACAGTAATTGGTGCAAAGCTGGTTTCGCCCCGATCCTCCAAAGGAAACTCCCATCAAAACGCGCAATAAAAACGCAAATGATAATTCCTCTCGCCAGCAGGGAATAAAGAAGACCAACGCGCATAGTCCTTGCATCGATGCTTTGCCATCAGAACAAGGGCTGCCGAAAATGACCGATACGGACCTGACGATCAAGCGCTGCATGCCATTCCTTGACGCCATGAACACCGGCTGGATCATCCCGTTGCACGCGACGGTGCGGCTGGACATCAGGGATGCGGGCGCACGGGCCGATGCCGGGTAGGATTTCGACCGCACACTGGTCAGCTTTCACGGCACTCAACAGGTCAAGGGCAATCCGTGGGGCGAACGTGCCGCCTGCAAGTTCCACAATTTCTGGACAATCGTCACGCCGCCGGGCTGGAGTTGCCTGTTTTGAACCCGCTCAACCGCCCCAATGGCCTGTTCGAGGTTCTGGCGGGCGTCGTCGATACCGATACCTACCGCGCGCCGGTGCATTTCCAATTCTTCCCGGTGGCGGGCGACGGGCTGCACGTGATCGAAAAGGGATCGCCCACGGTTCAGGTCATCCCGTTTCGCCGGGACGCGGCGAAACTTGGCGCTGATATCCGCGCCGAGCGTGCAGATGAGGCCGCGGACCACGTGTCGGTCACCCGCAACACGCAAGCCGCCGCTGGCTGTTACAGGACCGACGCCCGCGCCAAACGTTGAACCGCAGTACAAATGAAACGCGCCCCGCCGGAATTTATTCCGTTCGAGTCAGATGGGTCCATGCTTGGCTACTGACTGAGATTGTGCCCACAGACTTAAACAAACAAGGCTCATGTAGATTCAGCGAATTGGTCGCATCACTTGTGACTTGCGCTTCTGAAAGGCGCGCTATCACAAGATAGCTGCACCCAGCTGTTGTCGTATTCAGACGCCAAGACTCCAAGCTGCTTGCCCAAGCGCGGTTTTCTTTCGCCGGTATGTCAAAGCGCGTCCTCAACAGCGCTGTAGAGCTGCTCTGCCGTCAGGACGTGCGGATTTGCCTTCATCGACGAGGTTGTCAGGGCTTCTGCTGCGAAAGCCCGCAGATCACTACCGGGTTCGATCCATTGCCCAAGACGTGGCAATGCAAGGCTGTCAAGCTGGTCGCTTAGCATTTCGAACGCTGTTTCAGAAGTCATGTCGAAGGCGGTGCTGATCCATGTTGCGATGTTCGAATAGCGTTTGGTGTCTCCGGAAGCGGCGCGTTCTGCTTCTCTGTTGAGGCGCAGGACAGGGCCGAGCAGGCGGGCGCAAACAAGGCCATGTGGTGCCGAAAAGCGACCGCCGATCACGCCTGCCAATCCATGCACGGCGCCCAACCCGGCATTGGCCAAGGCAAGCCCGCCAATCAGGCTGACATAAGCGATTTGGTCACGGGCGTTTTGATCCTCTTCCTTGGCAAGATGTGAAAGGGCCGCCAAGCCCATCGGGATAGCCGTCTGGCATAGGGCGTCTGTCAAAGGGTTCGCCCTGATCGACAGATAGGGCTCGATCACTTGCGTTACCGCGTCAAAACCAGAAGAAAACGTTACGGATGCCGGAGTGCCATCGGCAAAAGACGGATCGACAACAGCCAGTCGCGGCAACATCCTGTCGTCCCGCAGGCTGACCTTGCGCTGTGCTGACGGTACGCCAATCACAGCGTTCTTTGTCACCTCTGACCCTGTGCCTGCTGTTGTTGGGATTGCTACACAAGGCAATGGAGCAGCGGTCAATGGCCGGGCACCACCGACACCCTCAAGGTAGTCAAGCACGTCGCCTTGAGCTGGGATCATGGCGGCAACGGCTTTGCCAAGGTCAAGGACGGAACCGCCTCCAATTGCCACAACGACATCTACCTTTGCTGTACGCCCGACCTCCGTTGCGGCATCGACATCCGCGCATGTCGGCTCACCCTGCCCGAAAACCGAAACGACGGTGCACCCAAGCTGTTCCAAAGAAGTCGAGATACTATCCACCTGCGCAACCGAGCGCCCCCGCACCAAAAGAACACGCCTGCCAAAGCGCGCGATGTCTTCGACCGCGGCTTTCGCGGTTCCACGCCCAAACCTGATCTGACCAGCGGTCAGGAAACTGAACGGGGTGATGTTGCTCGATTGGGGGATTGGTACGTCTCCTCAAATGCATTGGGTGTTGCGCCATCGTTTTGCACTTCAAGGAATTGCACGATGGCTAAGGGCTAGGTCCATCGCATCCTGGGCCAATGGAAAGTCGCATTTGTAGGCCTCACGTCAAAAAAAGCTGGGGCGCATGAGCGCCCCAGCCAAAGTTCAAAGGATTACTGCCAAGATTTGATCAGCTCGTCGTAGCTGACCGTTTGTGGCTCTTCCTCCTCGTTTTCCAGTTTCGCAACCGGCGAACCGGGCTGCGCATACCAGTACTCGGGGTCTTGCGGCTCGTTCATCTTCGGGCCGATGTCTCCCTGAACGCCTGCGCGTTCAATCCGCTCCATCACGCTCTCTTGTGCTTCGCACAGCGCATCGAGGGCTTCCTGAGGTGTTTTCGCTCCGGACATGGCGTCACCGATGTTCTGCCACCACAGTTGTGCCAGTTTCGGATAGTCAGGGACGTTGGTTCCGGTTGGCGACCACGCCACACGGGCCGGTGAACGGTAGAACTCGATCAGACCACCCAGTTTGTTGGCCCGCTCGGTGAAGTGCTCCGAGTCGATCGTCGATTCACGAATGAATGTCAGACCTACATCGGATTTCTTGAGGTCCACCGTCTTGGAGGTGACGAACTGTGCATAGAGCCACGCGGCCTGCGCACGATCCACAGGTGTGGACTTCATCAAAGTCCACGAACCCACGTCTTGATATCCGACCTTTTGGCCTTCCTTCCAGTAGACGCCGTGGGGTGAGGGAGCCATACGCCACTTGGGCGTGCCGTCCTCGTTCATGACCGGCAGGTCTGGCAGAACCGTCGCCGCGGTAAAGGCGGTGTACCAGAACATCTGCTGGGCCACGTTGCCTTGCGCGGGGATTGGTCCGGCTTCGCCAAAGGTCATGCCCGCAGCAGCTGGCGGCGAGTATTTTTGCAGCCATTCGATCGCTTTGGTCACCGCATAAACGGCGGCTGCGTCGTTCGTGGCACCGCCACGCGCAACGCACGACCCGACGGGCTGCGAGTTCTCGTTGACCCGAATGCCCCATTCGTCGACCGGAAGGCCGTTTGGTTCACCCACGTCGCCCATACCAGCCATGGACATCCACGCGTCAGTGTAACGCCAGCCAAGGCTCGGGTCCTTCTTGCCGTAGTCCATGTTGCCAAAGACATCGCCATCCACACCCATGTGGCTGAGGTCGCGGCCGGTAAAGAACTCGGCGATGTCCTCATAGGCAGACCAGTTCACCGGCACACCCAACTCATAGCCGTAAGCCGCCTGGAAGTCGGCCTTGTTCTTTTCGTCGTTGAACCAGTCATAGCGGAACCAGTAGAGGTTCGCGAACTGCTGGCTTGGCAACTGGTAAAGCTTGCCATCGGGTGCGGTCGTGAACTGCAGGCCGATGAAGTCGTCCAGATCGAGTGTCGGAGACGTCACCGAAGCACCTTCGCCCGCCATCCAGTCGGTCAGGTTACGCACCTGCTGGTAGCGCCAGTGCGTGCCGATCAAGTCGCTGTCGTTGGTGTAGGCGTCATAGATGTTTTCGCCCGACTGCATCTGCGTTTGCAGTTTTTCGACAACGTCGCCTTCACCGATCAGGTCATGGGTGACATTGATGCCGGTGATCGCGCTGAAGGCCGGGGCAAGCACCTGGCTTTCATACTCGTGCGTCGTGATGGTTTCCGACACGACCTTGATGTCCATGCCCGCAAACGGTGCGGCGGCATCGACAAAGAACTGCATCTCCGCTTCCTGCGCGGCACGGTCCAGCACGGAAAGCCCCGCGATCTCGTTGTCGAGAAACGCGCGCGCAGCCTCCATGTCGGCCCATGCGGGCATGGCAAGGCATGCGACCAGCGCACCCGTTGCCGTTGTTGTCCTTAAAGAAAGTTTCATCTTTGTCCTCCCTAGACTTCTTTGTGTTGATTGTTGCGCGACCGGGCCTGACCGGACGTGCATGTCGCGTCGTTTAGACCCAGCGGAACACCGCTGCGGCATAAACGAGACAGGCCAGCAGCGCATAGGGCTGCGGCCCGACCTCCAGACCCAGCCAGATCAGATTGATAAAGGCCGAGCCCAACAACGTGATGAACAGACGATCACCCCGCGTTGTTTCGATCCTGAGAATGCCCACGCGGGGCGTCTCGGGGAATTTGATGGCGAGTACGGTAAAGGTGATCAGCAACGCGGCGATCACCAGAAAGAAGATCGCGGTGGGTGTGGTCCATGCCATCCATGCCATATTCGGTCCTCCCTATACCCGGCCCAGGGCAAAGCCCTTGGCGATGTAGTTGCGCACGAAATAGATGACCAAGGCGCCCGGCACGATGGTCAGCACACCCGCCGCCGCCAGCACGCCCCAGTCGATGCCTGCCGCGCCTTGGGTCCGGGTCATGATGGCCGCGATCGGCTTGGCGTCCACTGTCGTCAGCGTGCGCGACAGCAGAAGTTCGACCCATGAGAACATGAAGCAGAAGAACGCGGCCACCCCGATTCCGCTTGCGATCAGCGGTGTGAAAATCTTGATGAAGAAGCGCGGGAAGGAATAGCCGTCCAGATACGCCGTCTCGTCGATCTCCTTTGGCACGCCGCGCATGAACCCTTCCAGAATCCAGACCGCCAACGGCACGTTGAACAGGCAATGCGCCAGCGCCACGGCAATGTGCGTGTCAAACAGCCCAATGCTGGAATAAAGCTGAAAGAACGGCAACGCGAACACCGCGGGCGGTGCCATGCGGTTGGTCAACAGCCAGAAGAACAGGTGCTTGTCGCCCATGAACGAGTAGCGGCTGAACGCATAGGCCGCAGGCAGGGCCACGGCCAGGCTGATCACCGTGTTCATCACCACATAGATCAGCGAGTTGACGTAGCCGATATACCAGCTCTCGTCCGTCAGGATTTTGGCATAGTTGGCCAGAGTCAGATCGCGGGGCCACAGCGAAAACGTCCCGAGGATCTCGGTATTGGTCTTGAGGCTCATGTTCAGCAGCCAGTAGATCGGCAACAGCAGGAACAGCAGGTAAAGCCCCATAACGATGGCCGATCCGTTGACCCGGGGCGTCTTGCGCCGCGCCGTGTCGACGCGCGTTTCGGTGACCTTGCCGGGGATCGTTCCCGCGCCGGGTGCCTGAATGGTGGTATCGGACATTACACGCCATCCCTTTTGTCGAGGTTGGTCATCACGGTGTAGAACACCCATGAGATCAACAGGATCACAAGGAAATACATGATCGAGAATGCCGCCGCCGGCCCAAGGTCGAATTGCCCCAGCGCCATCTTCACAAGGTCGATGGACAGGAAGGTGGTCGCGTTGCCCGGACCGCCCCCGGTAACCACGAAGGGTTCGGTGTAGATCATGAAACTGTCCATGAAGCGCAGCAGGATTGCGATCATCAGAACACCGGCCATCTTGGGCAGTTCGATATAGCGGAACACGGCCCAACGGCTGGCCTGATCGATCTTGGCCGCCTGATAATAGGCGCTGGGGATCGACTGAAGTCCGGCATAGGCAAGTAGGGCGACAAGCGACGTCCAGTGCCACACATCCATCACGATGACGGTGACCCATGCGGCGGCCAAATCTTGGGTGTAGTTGTAGGAAATTCCCAATTTATCAAGGGTATAGCCCAACAGGCCAATATCGACGCGACCAAAGATTTGCCAGATCGTCCCAACCACGTTCCACGGGATCAAGAGCGGCAGCGACATCAGAACCAGACAGAAGGACGACCAGAAACCTTTCTTGGGCATGTTCAGCGCCACGAAAATACCAAGCGGCACCTCGATCGCGAGGATGATGGCCGAGAAAGTCAGTTGGCGCCACAACGCGTCCCACATGCGCTCGGATGCCAGCATCTGTTCGAACCATTCAAGCCCGGCCCAGAAGAACTGGTTGTTGCCGAACGTGTCCTGCACCGAATAATTCACCACGGTCATCAGCGGGATCACCGCCGAAAAGGCAACCAGCAACAGCACCGGAAGCACCAGAAACCATGCTTTTTGATTCACCGTCTTGTTCATCAGGTGGCCTTTCCTTCGGGTGCGATCCGCCAATCGTCGACGTAGACATTGATGCCAGCGGTATCGAAGGTGATGCGTTGTGCACCTTCTGATATTGCATCGCCTTCACCTGCGATTGCACTGACATCATGCCCTTCGACATCAAGGCGGATGATCTTGTGGCGACCGACATCTTCGACCCGCTTGATCGTCGCGGAAACGCCAGTCTCGTCAGAGCTCAGCCTTACAAATTCTGGGCGCACACCGATCTGGATTTTGCCGCTGCCTGGTGCATAGTTACCGTCAAGTTGCACTGTTGCGCCAGCGATGCGCGCGGTCGTCCCGTCGATTTCCGCATCGAACAGGTTCATGCCCGGAGATCCGATGAAATATCCTACAAATGTATGTGCCGGACGCTCGAAAAGTTCCTGCGGCGTGCCGATCTGAACAACGCGCCCATCATACATGACCACAACCTTGTCGGCAAAAGTCAGCGCCTCGGTCTGGTCGTGGGTCACGTAGATCATCGTGTGACCGAATTCGTGGTGCAGCGACTTCAATTGTGTGCGCAATTCCCACTTCATGTGCGGATCAATGACGGTGAGCGGTTCGTCGAACAACAACGCATTGACGTCCTCGCGCACCATGCCCCGGCCCAGCGAAATCTTCTGCTTAGCGTCAGCCGTCAGTCCACGCGCCTTGCGGTTCAGCACGTCTTCCATCCCGATCATGGCGGCGATCTGGTTCACGCGCTGCGCGACGTAATCAGCATCCGCACCCCGGTTGCGCAGGGGAAAGGCGAGGTTGTCGCGCACCGTCATCGTATCGTAGACGACCGGGAACTGGAACACCTGTGCGATATTGCGCATCGCGGTAGGCGCGTTGGTGACATCCTTGTCGTCGAACAGAATGCGGCCCTGACTGGGGTGCAACAGGCCCGAAATGATGTTCAGGAGAGTGGACTTGCCGCACCCGGACGCTCCCAGCAGGGCATAGGCTTCGCCGTCCATCCAGTCATGGTTGAGCTCTTTCAGCGCAAAGTCGTCCTCGGAGGTCGGGTTGGGCGCGTAGGAATGCGCCAGGTTATCCAAAGTGATCTTAGCCATCATGCCGCCTCTGAATAGGGCGCAGCGGACACAAGGGCACCATCCTGCCCAAAGATGTACACATGTGCCGGATCGAGAAAGACCTCGAGTGGCTGTCCGGGATTCAGGCTTTGTACGCCATGAACCAGCCCGACCCATCGCTGCCCTTGGTGATTGAGGTGTACAAAGGTTTCCGACCCCGTGATCTCGGTCACACTGAGCGTTGTGTTGAACGACATAGCGCCCGCCGTCTTTGGGTTCAGTTCCAAGTGATTGGGGCGGAAGCCTGCAGTGTAGGTGCCGTTCGGCTGCCCCTGCAACCCTGCTGGGGTGGGCACCGCCTGACCATCGCCGAAGGACATTTGCGGTCCGTCTTTCGACACGGACAGGAAGTTCATCGGCGGGTCCGAGAATACCCGCGCAGTCGTTGCGTTGACCGGGCGGCGGTACACGTCGGGCGTGCGGCCGAACTGTGTAATCCGACCTTCCCAAAGCGCTGCCGTATTTCCCCCAAGCAAGAGCGCTTCTTCGGGTTCCGTCGTCGCGTAGACGAAAATCGACCCGGACCGCTCGAAAATCTTCGGGATTTCAGTCCGCAATTCTTCGCGCAATTTGTAATCTAGGTTGGCCAAAGGTTCGTCCAGCAAGACGAGACCCGCGTTTTTGACCAGTGCCCGCGCCAACGCGCAGCGCTGCTGCTGGCCACCGGACAGTTCCAGCGGCTTGCGGTCCAGCATCGGGGTGAGTTGCATCAGGTCCGCAGTTTCGCGCACGGCGACGTCGATTTCGGACCGGGACTTGCCCATGAGAAGAAGCGGAGAGGCAATGTTGTCGAAAACAGTCATCGACGGATAGTTGATGAACTGCTGGTAAACCATAGCGACCTTGCGGTCTTGTACCCGTTGGCCCGTCACATCTTTTCCATCCCAGAACACCGCGCCTGTGCTGGGTGCATCCAGGCCTGCCATCAGCCGCATCAGTGATGTCTTTCCTGATAGCGTGGGCCCAAGAAGAACATTCATCGTGCCCTTCTCCAACTCGAGGTCGGTTGGAAAGATGTGAGTTTGGCTGCCAACGACCTTCGATACGCCCTTCAGGACCAATGTCATGCCCGTTCCCCCGTCCGTACCAAATCAGATGTCTTCGACGAATGGTGGTACGCCTTCATCCAGCTTTCAAGCCCCTCAATTTCGGCACTGGTCAGTCGCAGCCCCAGCTTGTTACGTCGCCACACAACGTCTTCTGCGGTGCGTGCATATTCCCTGGCCATCAGGTGTTCGACTTCCCGCGCGGTCAGGGTTGCTCCGAACGCCTTGCCCAGATCGTCCGTCGTTTTGGCATCGCCCATAACGTTCCACGCATCCGTCCCATAGGCCCGGATCAAGCGCCGCGCCCAGAAGGCATCGAGGAAAGCGTAGTCCCCCTGCAACTGCTTGATCAGCCCATCCACACCATTTACAGCAAAATCGCCTCCGGGCAGCGCCACGCCTGCGGTCCAATGCCCAGACGTTCCAGGAAAGAAGGGCACAATCATGTCCATCGCGTCCTCTGCTAGCTTGCGATAGGTGGTAATCTTGCCCCCGAAGATGTTGAGGATGGGCGCGCCATCCGACGTGTCCACCTTGAGCGTATAATCCCGCGTGGCCGCTGTCGCACTGCTGGCGCCGTCGTCATAAAGCGGACGCACCCCGGAATAGGTCCAGACGATGTCGTCAAGGCTAATGTCCCGCTTGAAGTAGGTGTTTGCGAAATCGACGAGATACAGCTGCTCGGCCAATGTGCACTTCGGAGCGACATCGGGATCCTTGTGTTCCTGGTCCGTCGTGCCGATCAGAGTGAAATCTGTCTCGTAAGGGATTGCGAAGATGATCCGCCCGTCCGTCCCTTGGAAAAAATAACACTTATCGTGATCATAAAGACGCTTGGTCACGATGTGACTGCCGCGCACCAGCCGCACGCCTTCGTTCGATTTGATGTGCGCCCTCTGATGGATGATGTCCCCTACCCATGGTCCACCTGCATTCACCAGCATCCGCGCCTTGATGGCACAGGCATCATTGGTCTCTGTATCCCGCAGTGTGATTTCCCAAGCATCTGCGGAGCGCACCGCCTTTTCGACCTTCGTGCGCACCATTATGTGCGCCCCACGGTCTGCCGCATCCCGCGCGTTCAGCACAACCAGTCGTGAGTCCTCAATCCAGCAATCCGAGTATTCGTATGCTTTCCGGAACCGGTCTTTGAGCGGTTCACCTTCGGCGGTGCCGCGCAAGTTCAAAGTCTTGGTGGCTGGCAACAGCTTTCGGCCACCAAGCTGATCATAGAGGAACAGACCAAATCGGATCATCCAAGCCGGGCGACGTCCTTTCATCCAAGGCATCACCCGGTTCAGTATTCGAGATACGGGCGTGTCCGCCTCAAACCGCATATCCGGACTGAAAGGCAGAACGAACCGCATGGGCCAACTGATATGCGGCATTGCGCCCAGCAGGACTTCGCGTTCCCGCAGGGCATGACGCACCAGGTTGATTTCGAAATATTCCAAATATCTCAGGCCACCGTGAAACAGCTTTGTCGACGCCGAGGACGTTGCCGAAGCGAGGTCATTCATCTCGGCCAGAGCAACAGTCAGACCCCGACCCGCCGCATCGCGCGCAATGCCACAACCGTTTATGCCGCCCCCGACAACAAACAGGTCAAATGTATCCGGAGTTACGGCATCATCAGACAAAATGACCCTCCCCCGTCATATGTTTGAACCAAGAATATGCGTACGGCAGGTGATACAATCGCGCAAGAATTATCTTCCTTTTTCTTCGTTTTGACCCGAAATGTTCGAAATTGCCGGATTTTGTGCGAAAACCACGCCAAGATGAGCGAATTTCTTCATAATGGCATAAAACGAACATTTTACTTGCCCGTCCCTCCTGACAACCGCTAACGATAGGCTGGGAGATCAAAATGTCGCAAACGTTCCGCCACCCGGAGATTCTGGAAACCGCACGCCGGCAAGGAATGGTCACCGTCGAAGGACTCGCGGCCCAGTTTGGCGTCACCCAGCAGACCATCCGACGGGACCTGACAGACCTTGCCGCAGCAGGCAGTCTGGAGCGCGTACACGGTGGGGCAATCCTGCCATCGGGCACAACCAACATCTTGTACGAGGAGCGCCGAACGCTGAACCAGTCTGCCAAAACGGATATCGCGCGTGTTTGCGCGACGCATATTCCGGAAGGCAGCTCCCTTTTCCTCAACATCGGCACAAGCACGGAAGCGGTCGCGCGGGAACTGCTTCACCATCGCGACCTCATGGTGGTCACAAACAACATCAACGTTGCCAACATCCTCGCCGCAAATCGCGATTGCCAGATCATTCTGACAGGAGGAACACTGCGCAGGTTGGACGGGGGTCTGGTTGGCGCGTTGACAATTTCAACGATCCGGCAGTTCAAATTCGATTTTGCGGTGATCGGCTGTTCTGCGATGGATGCTGACGGCGACCTGCTGGATTTCGACATACAAGAGGTTGGCGTCAGCCAGACGATCATCGCTCAAGCACGCAAGACATTTTTGGTTGCAGACTGTTCCAAGTTCAGACGCAACGCACCTGCCCGGATCTGCACCCTTGCAGAAATCGACAGTTTCTTTACCGATATCGCCCTGGACCCCAAACTGGCTGACCAATGCGCGAAGTGGCGAACCAACGTCTTTGTCGTGGATCACGCGGCTTAGTCCCGGCCATTCATTGACGGGAATTGCTCACCACAGGGGATGGAGGCAGACGCCGCCAACACCATCCAAATCTAAGGCACGTGATACCGGCGTAGCGCATGGCCGGTTGCGATTTGGGCCTGTCTGATCGAATTCAATGACCGGTTTGGGGAAAACGCGCCGTCGTGCCGCGATTGGCTTGGGAACTTGGTGATTGGGCGTAGGCAAGCCTTGCGGCATGAGCAACAGGCAGAAACTCGACGAGGGTGCCGCGGATGTCGTCCAGAGTGCGGTTCGTCTCCGATCCGGGTCTGACAGACCGATCGGCGATTGCATGGATGCCGCCTTTGCTCTTTCGCGCATACCGATGGCGAATTGTGCCGCAAAGTAAGCTGAGCATGCAAAGCGTTTGGCTGACCACGATGTACTGAAATTCACCCGTCAGATGATCCCCAACTTCGCAAAGGCAGAAAACCGTCGGCAGGTCTCGGGCGCAATACCCCGGACCATCGTGTCAGGGGCGAACCTCACCGCTCGCCACTTCTTGTTCATCTTCGCTCCCTGGCGACGTGGGAAACCAAAAAATCCCGGTTGCTCGAATTCCCAACTCTGTCCGACGGGCACTGATGGGCGAGACTTGCAAAAATTGGCAAAACACCGTCATATTCGCATAAGAGAATTTAATTGGAGCGCAAAGATGAGCCTTTCACGCAGAACCTTTTTACAAGGCAGCGCCGCCGTGCCCTTTTCGGGCTTGTTCCCGTCTTTTGCCATGGCCGAGCTTTCCCTTGGATCGGCGACGTTAACCACACTCAGCGATGGCAGCCTGATCTTGCCCGGCAGTTTCATATTCGAACCCATGCCGCAGGACGCGCTTGCCCCCATATTAGCCGAATACGGCGTTTCCAGCGAACAACTGACACCGGAATGCAATCTGGCGCTCTATCGTGATGCAAGCCGCACGATCCTGTTCGATGTGGGGTCGGGTCCCGACTTTGTGCCCACCGCAGGCAGGATCGTTGACAGCCTCGACGCCGCCGGACTGACAATCGAGGACGTGACGCACGTTGTGTTCACCCATGCGCACCCGGACCACATCTGGGGTCTGCTTGATGAATTCGACGAGCCCCTTTTTCCCGACGCCACTTATATGATGGGCCGCGCCGAATGGGATTATTGGTGGAACCCGGAAACCGTGGACACCATAGGAGAGGCGCGCGCCGCCTTCGCAGTCGGTGCCAAACGCCGGATGGAGGCCATCGAAGACGCGGTCATCCTGTTTGACGATGGTGACGAAATTCTACAGGGGATTTCCGCGATCTCGACACCCGGACATACGCCCGGCCACATGGCATTCGAGGTGCGCCAAGGCACACAGGCCGCATTGATCGTGGGCGACGCCATCGGCAACCATCACGTGGCCTTTGCCAGATCGGGTTGGGAAAGCGGGTCGGATCAGGACGCGGCGACTGCCGTGGCGACCCGGCGAATGCTGTTCGATCGCCTGACATCCGAGGACCTGTCGCTTGTCGGCTTCCATTTGCCAGATGGCGGCATCGGACGGGCCGAACAGGACGGCGATGGCTTTCGGTTCGTGGGGGCGTGAGGATGCGTTGGATATGCGCCCTGTTCCTCGCCGCCTCGCCCGTGATGGCGAACGAGGACATCGCGGACCAGTATCCCGGCTCGGTGCTTTACTCCAAGCCGATCGAAGTCATCCCGCATGTCTGGTCCGCCATCGGAGCGACGGCCCCGCCGACCTATGAAAACTCGGGCCATAACAACAACCTCAGCTTTATCGTCACGGGCGACGGCGTCGTGGTGGTCAATGGCGGCGCGGCCTATGTTCTTGCCAAAGCCCTGCATGAAGAGATCAGAACCATCACCGACCAACCGGTGAAACTGGTGATCGACGAAAACGGTCAGGGTCATGCGATGCTGGGAAACTCCTATTGGGCCGAACAGGGCGTGCCGATCCTGGCCCATGTCGATGCGGCACATGAATTCGAGGAACGTGGAAACCGAATTCTCGAAAGCATGAAACGCTACAATCGCGACAAGGCGGATGGCACCTTTGTCGCCCTGCCGACCGAAACGTTCCAAGACAGCCGCATCGTCGAAATGGGTGATTTCCGGATTGAAGTGCTTCACCTTGGCCCGGCGCACGGTCCAGGAGACACCCAAGTCTGGCTGCCCGAACAAGGCCTCGTCATTGCGGGTGACATGGCGTTTCACCAGCGGATGCTGCCGATCTTTGAAGACACCATTGTCAGGGACTGGATCGAAACCTGGGAAACGGGGTTTGAGGCGTTGAACGCAACCTACGTGATCCCCGGACACGGCACGCCGACCAACATGGACCAGGTGCGCCGATACACACGTGACTACCTTGTCTATCTGCGCGAAAAGATCGGCGCGCATCTGGATGCGGGGGGTGATCTGGCGGACGCCTATTACATCGATCAAAGCCCATATGCGCGGTTGGATACGTTCGAGGAACTTGCCACCCGGAACGCCGGGCGCGTCTATGAGCAGATGGAATTCGAGTGAACCGCGACCCCGCTCAGGATCTGACGACCTACCTTGACCGGGGCGATGAGATCACGGCCCCGGATGGTGCCTGCCTGTTCCGGCCCGGTGACGAAGGGCGCGCCTTTCTGATCGTGACATCCGGTGCCGTCCGGGTCGAACAGACCAATGCTGCGGGGCGTACCGTTGTGCTGTACCGCGTCGAAAGCGGCGACAGCTGCGTCTTGACGACAACCTGCCTGCTCTCGAACAAGCCGTATTCAGGCTATGGGTATGCCGAAGGCGACGTGACGGCCGTGGCCATATCGGCGGATCGCTTTCGGGCCCTTCTGCGGTCGGACACAGGTTTTCAGGAACTGGTGTTTCGCGGGTTTGCGGCTCGTGTCGGCGAATTGACCCATGTGATTGATGACCTGTTGGAACATCGCACCGATATGCGTCTGGCCAGATGGCTGGCCGGGAGAGAGGCGCAGGTCATCAGAATGACCCAACAAGAGCTTGCGCAGGAACTGGGAACGGCGCGCGAGGTCGTGTCACGCACGTTGAAATCTTTTGAGACGCGGGGATGGATCGAATTGCGCCGGGGGTCCGTACAGATCGTGAACCGGTCCGCCCTGCAAGCCCATGGAACCCTTCAGTGAACTGTGACACAGTCACTGACAGCTTGGAAAAATCGGTGTTCTGTCCGCCCCATGCAATCGCTGGAGGCATCGCACATGACACGCAATCTTGGACAATTCGACCGTATCGCCCGTTTCGTTCTGGGGGCTCTTCTGATCGTGCTTTCCGCAACTGGAACGATTGGTATCTGGGGCTATCTGGGCGTCATCTTCGTCGGCACGGCATTCATCAATTTCTGTCCCGTCTACCGCATTTTCGGGCTCAAAACGTGCCGAGATTGCTGATCGGCAAGTTGTTGCGCCTGGTTGCATTGCTCGTGGTCGTGTCAGTCTTTTTCCTGATCGCGACCTTGGCGGTCTTTGCCGAGTCTCCGGTGCCCGCCGCGCCGGAGACAGCCGAAGGCTGGCGCAAGCCAGGCTGATATGAACCTGCGAACCGGGGCAAAATGTCGTGCTGCCAAGGATGGATGGCCCACCTCCACAAGCACGCTGATTTTCAGTCGAAAGGTATCGCCCGTCCCACGACGCGCACGCACCTGAGGTGCCTGAGTACCGCTGGCAGCGGCGCTATTGCGCGGCCATGGGTTGGCGCGCCAGCTTGCACTGCGTCCAAAGGTCCTCAAGAGCCGACACCAACCGCTCCACATCCGCGTCGCTGTGCACAGGCGACGGCGTGATGCGCAGCCGTTCGCTCCCCTTTGGTACAGTCGGATAGTTGATCGGTTGAATGTAGATCCCGTGATCGCGCAACAGCGTGTCCGAGATGAATTTGCATTTCACCGGGTCGCCCACCATCACCGGGATGATGTGGCTGGGGTTGGGGATATGCGGCAGGCCGATCGCATCAAGACGCGCGCGGACCTGTGCCACACGGGTCTGCTGCATCTCTCGCTCCGTGTCGCTGGACTTGAGATGGCGCACAGCCGCCGCTGCCCCCGCGGCCACCGCCGGAGGCAAGGCAGTGGTAAAGATGAACCCGCTGGAAAAGGAACGCACGAAGTCGCACAATTCGGTCGAGGCGGCGATGTAGCCGCCCATGACACCGAATGCCTTGCCCAGCGTCCCTTCGATCACCGTCACGCGATGCATAAGCCCTTCACGTTCGGCGATGCCGCCGCCGCGTGGACCGTACAGGCCGACGGCATGGACTTCATCAAGGTAGGTCATCGCGTTGTAACGCTCGGCCAGATTGCAGATTTCCGCGATGGGCGCGATGTCACCGTCCATGGAGTAGACGGATTCGAATGCGATCAACTTGGGTGCGTTGGCGGGCAAGGCCGCCAGCTTTGCCTCAAGATCCGCCAGATCGTTATGTTTCCAGATGACACGCGCGGCTTTGGAATGACGGATGCCTTCGATCATCGAAGCGTGGTTGAGTGCATCCGACAGGATCGTCAGCCCCGGAATGCATGCTCCCAGAGTGCCCAGCGTCGCCCAGTTAGACACGTAGCCCGAAGTGAAGAGCAAGGCCGCGTCCTTGCCATGCAGATCGGCCAGTTCCGCCTCAAGCAACACGTGATCATGCGTGGTACCCGAAATATTGCGCGTGCCCCCTGCCCCTGCCCCGGTCCGCTCAAGCGCTTCGTGCATCGCCTCAAGCACGCCCTGGTGCTGGCCCATACCCAGATAGTCGTTCGAGCACCAGATCGTGACCTTGCTGGGTCCGTTGTGGCAGGTGGCTGTCGGAAAGGAACCGCGATGGCGTTCCAGTTCGGCAAAGCTGCGATAGTTGCCGCTGTCGCGCAAAGCGTCCAGTTCGGATCGGAAAAAGTCGTTGTAATTCATCAGTTCTCCGCCGCTTCGGCCACGATTCCGGCCAACAGCAATTGCACTTTCTGCATCGGGCCTTGCGGGTATTCGCGATACCCGATCATGACGCCCTCGTCGTTCTCGGCCACAAAGATGCCATAGGGACAAAAGGCGATATTCATCGGGTCGGCCTCCATCACCTCGCGCGAGACGACGGCCGAGCAGAAGACGAAAATGTCCGCCTCTTTGAACAGCTGGACATCGCTGCCGACATCCGCACCCGTACGGTTCAGCATTTCGCCGACATGGCTGACATAGTCGATGACCAGCCCCTGATCGACTATCGCGCTTTCCACGGCAAACGCGGCATCATCAAAGCTGCCGTCGAACGGGACGGTGATGGAGTTTTCCGCATGGGCTGCACCGGTCAGGGCCAGCGTGGTGGCAAGAATGATCTTTTTCATCGTGTCCTCCTTTATATCCCGAATTTAGCATGCACGAACGCACGGGGCCTTGAGGTGAATCAAGGCCCCGCCGATGACCTAGACCTTGGACCCGAACATGTCGGCGGTGATGCCCGCATACCAACCTTCGGATTCCTCGTAGGTGGCCTTGCGCAGCTCCGCGCTTTCGCCCGTCTGCGAAATGAAGCTGTCGACCGATGCGATCTTTTCCTCGGTTGCCTCATAGCTCGCACCAACCTTGACCCCGTCATTGGCGTCAATCAGCGACCAGCAGGTGTTGGAGAACTTGGCAGGGAACACCTTGGACCCCGTCAGCGCACCCCGCACCGCGTTGGCGCAGACCTTGGCCTGGCTGTTGGCCGAGAAACCGGACTTGGGCATGTCGCCCTGCGCACTGGCGTCACCCAGCACGTAGACATCCGCGTCCGCCTTGGTGGACATGTCCACCGCGTTGACGGGCGCCCAGTTGCCATCCGTGACCCCTGCGATTTCTGCGATCCGCCCGGCCTTCATCGCCGGGATGACGTTGCAGACATCTGCCTTGGTCACTTCGCCGTCGATGGTGACGGTCATTGCCGCCGGGTCAACAGATACGTTGCCGCCCCCGAAGTCAGAACCGACCCAGTCGACCATGCCCGCATAGTGCTTGTTCCAACCTTCCTGGAACAGGGCCATCTTCGAGAATTTCTCCTTGGGATCGGCCACGATGATCTTGGCAGTCGGGTTGTTGGCCTTGAGGTAGTGGGCGACCATCGACACCCGCTCGTACGGCCCCGGAGGGCAGCGATACGGGTTGGGCGGGGCCACCATGGCGAATGTGCCGCCTTCGGGCATCGCAACCAGTTGCGCCTTGAGAAGTTCGGTCTGCGAGCCGCCCTTGTAGGCATGGGGCATGGCGTTTTGCGCCGAAAGATCCCAGCCGTCGACGGCGCCGTCGACAAAGTCGATGCCGGGGCTGAGGATCAGCTTGTCGTAGGGAAGCGTCGCACCCCCGGCAAGGGTCACGGTCTTGGCCCCGCGGTCCACGCCCACTGCCCAGTCATGAACGACATTCACGCCAATCGCGGCCAGACCGCCATAGGTGTGGCCAAGATCGTCGAACTGCTTGATCCCGCCAAGATAGAGGTTCGAGAAAAAGCAGGTGTAATAGGTGCGTGTGGGTTCGATCAGCGTGACCGCCACCGCGCCATCGCTGTCCTTGGCGATATAACGGGCCACCGTTGCACCGCCTGCACCGCCACCGATTACGATCACGCGCGGTTTGCCGTGCCCGTCCGCCAGGACCATGGGGGCCGCAAGGCTTGCCGCCGCCATGGCAGATGTTCCAAGGAACGTCCGTCTGTTGAAAGTCATAAGTTGTTTCCTCCCTAGGATCGCCTCAGTTTTCGAGGTCTTTGAAATACGCCGCGAGTGCCGCGATCTCTTCGTCTCCCAACCGCCCGGCGATCATCTGCATGACCGGATGGTTGCGCTTTTTGGACTTGTAGGCATGCATGGCCACGACAAATTGCTCTTCGGGCCAGAGCGTGATGGACGGGATGCCGTCATTGGCACCCGTCGTCTGATGGCACGTGGTGCATTCGCCGCTCAGATACGCGCCGTATTCCGGATCGCCCACCAGCGCGAGAATGGTCGGATCAACATCGTGATCCGCTGCTTGCGCGGTCGGGTCCGCTTCCGGAATGTTCGCCGGGCTGTCCGAAAACTGGCGCAGATAAGAGATCAGATGCGCGCGGTCATCTGCGTCTTTGACGCCCCGGAAACTCATCCTCGTGCCGCTTGTCATGGCGCGGGGGTTTTCAAGGAACACGTCCAGCGTGTCGGCATGCCATTCCAGCCCCCCCGCGCCTGCGCGTTGAAAGCTTTCGGAATAGCGGAAATCATCCAAGCCCGCAGCCTGGCGTCCGAAGAGCGCGTTCAGATGCGGTCCGATCCGGTTTTCCGCTCCGGCCCCCACCTGGTGGCATCCCTTGCACTGCTGAAACACCTTCTCGCCTGCCTTAATGGCCGCCGTGTCGGCCTGCACTGGCAAGGCCATCCATCCGATGACCCCAATTGCAGCGAGGTATCCGAACACGCGCCCCATGGTCAGTCCGAAAAGCTGGACAGGTAAGCAGTGATGGCGGCGAGGTCTTCGTCCTTTTTCAGACCGGCAAAGGCCATCTTGGTGCCCTTCATGTACTCTTTGGGCTTGGCGAGGAAGGTGGCCATTTCTTCGGCCGTCCACACCTTGCCTTCGGCATTGGCCGCTACAAAACCATCCGAGTATCCAAAGCCGTCCGCCGCGCCGAAGGTGCGACCGATGATGCCGTTAAGCTGCGGACCAACCTTGTTCTTGGCTCCATCGCCCACCGCATGGCAGGCCGAGCATTTGCGGAACACTTTTTCACCTTGCGCGATCAGGGCATCCTCGCCCCCGTCTGCCGCAGGTGCGGCTTCGGGCGTGGCCGCAGCTTCGGTGGCGGGTGCTGCTTCGGGCTTGGGCGCCGCTGTCGGGATAAAGGATGGCCCGGCAGCGGAAAAGGTTGGCAATCCTTCGACCGATGCAGGGTTCATCACCGAATTCGATCCACCTTCGGGCGGGGTTTCCACAAGAAAGACCGAGCGCATGGTGATTGCGACTTCGTCCTTGCAGTCCTGCATGCAGGGTTCGGCACGCCATTCGGCATATTCCGCCTCGGGCCGGTCATCGACGACAAAACCGCCCGCGTTGGGCATCTCGACATCGAGGAATGTCTCGCGGCTGAGCACGAAATCATCGTCCACGAGGTCGTTGGAATAAAGGATATAGGCCACGATGGCATAGGTTTCGTCGGCGCTCAGCGTGCCTGCGCCGCCAAAGGGCATGGAGCGGTGGACATAATCGAAAACGGTGGACAGGTAAGGCCAGAAGCTGCCGACCGTCTTGACCGGATCCTTGCGTGCCAGCGTGCCAAATCCACCTGCAAGGACGGGCCAGTTGTCCACGCCTTCGGCAAAGTCACCATGGCAAGAGGCGCAATTGTCGGCAAAGACTTCCTCGCCGGTCCAGACATCGCCGTCACCTTCGGGCAACCCTTGCCCGTCGGGCAGGACATTGACGTCCCATGCCGCGATTTCCTCGGGCAGGGCTTCGCGGCCCAGACCATAGCGCCCGTCGATCCGCGGCGCAGGCTCGGCAAGGGATGCGCCTGCGACGCGCGCCTGTGCGGCGGCTTGCACCTCGGCCACCTGCCGTTCAAGTTCAGCGGCCCTGGCGGCCTCGGCTTGCGCGGTCTGCGCGGCGGTATCGGCCTGCGCCGTGACCGTGGCGACACGCGTTTCCAGCATGTCGATCTTGTCGGCGGCATAGTCCCGGTTCATCACCCCGAATGCGACACCCATGACCAGTGCGGCCCCGCCCATGGCGGGGATGAAGATGTTAGGAGACTTCGACATTCTCGGCGATCCCTTCTGCGTTCACGTACCAGGTCTGGATGCAGTTGTTGTGGTAGACCGAGTTTTCGCCGCGCACCTCGCGCAGCTGTTCCTTGGTCGGCTGGACATAACCAGTGTCGTCCATGGCGCGCGATTGCAGCAGCATCGGCGCGCCGTCCCAGTCCATGTCGAAATAAAAGCGGGTCAGCGCCTTGGTGTCGCCCTGCTTGCCCAGGCGGGCGGTTTCCCAGGTGATCCCGCCATCGCGCGAAACATCCACGCGGGTGATCTGGCCGTGGCCGGACCACGCAAGACCAGACACGACCAGCGGTCCGGCTCCATGGGTGATCGGCATTTGCGGGCTGGGCGAGGTGATGACCGATTTGGCGTCCATCTCCCACGTCCATTTGCGCGCCGTGCCATCGGCAAGCACATCGGTGTACTTGCTGGTTTCCTCGCGGCTTTCCACGGCCATGTCGGTCACTTCGATGCGACGCAGCCATTTGACCCACATGTTCCCTTCCCAGCCGGGCACGACGAGGCGCACGGGATATCCGTGCTCCATACGCAAGGCCTCGCCGTTGGCCTTGAACGCGACAAGCACGTCGTCCAGGGCTTTTTCCATGGGGATGGACCGTCCGTTCGACGACGCATCGGCACCTTCCACATAGACCCATTTGTCCGCTGACATATCCGCGCCCGCCTCTTGCAGCAGAGTGCGCAGGGGGATGCCGGTATATTCCATGTTGTGGATCATGCCGTGGGTGAACTGCACGCCATTCAGCTGCGCCCCCGCCCATTCCATGCCGGTGTTGGCGGCACATTCGCAGAAATACACGTGGTTTTCGCGCGGAAAACGTTCGAGATCGGCATAGGTGAACACAAGCGGCTGATCGACCAGCCCGTTGATCATCAGGCGGTAATCCTGCTTGCTGAGTTCGATTGCGCCGGAATGGTGGCGCTCGAACGCGCAGCCCTGCGGCGTGATCGTGCCGTCAAGCGCGTGGATGGGCGTGAAGTTGATGGACGAGATCGGCGAGGCGGTCAGCCATTCGACGTTTCGGCGCACCACGTGGGATTCAAAGCTGATGGGCATGCCATAGGGTGTCTCGTCCACCCCGACGCCGGTATAGCTGGCCCAGTCCTGCAATTCCGTGATCAGCGGATCGGGGCCGTTGGCCGATGCCGCCCCCGCCACGGTGCCCGCGGCCACAGCGGCAGAGCCGCGCAGGAAGGCCCGCCGGGATGGTTTGAATGTATCATCCATGTGTCTTGCTCTCTCAGGTTTTGGTCAGGGGCGGATGTAGGCAAACCCGCCTTCCTGAAGTTCGATCAGCCGCACGACGCCGGATGGCACCATCTGGGCCTCATCCATCAGGACGATGTCATGCCCGGCCTTTTCGCTCATCTTGCGGTGCGTGTTTCCGCAGGCGGCAAAGCTCAGGTTGTCCATTTCAAGGGACATGGTGGAGATCCTTTGCTCAACCGGGCTTTTACCGGGGATAAACATGTTCAGACCGGGGCCGTACGCGACCACTTCGACGATCACGTCGTCACCTTGCGACTCGTAAAACTGCGTCAGGTTCTGCACATTGTTGAGGGCCATGTTCATGACCTGCGGGTCGTTCTGATTCACGTGTACGGCGACCTTGTGGGTCATCCCTTCGGCAAGTGCCATGGTGGCGGACAGCAGGAGTGCGGCTGCGATTGTAACGATCTTCATGGTCGTCTCCCTTCAGGTTCCGGTAACTTCGACGCTGTTGTTCTGACCCACGGTGACCGTGCCCATCTTGCGGATATGGCTTTCTACCACGTCCCAGATTTCGGGGCCTTCCGTGCCTTCGTTGACCGATGCCCAACCGGCCACGACATAGCTGCGCGCGGGGTCGATCGCCTCGCCCGTGTTCAGCAGGGTCATGTTGCTGATGCGGCTGCCCTGCGGTTGACTGATGTCGATGTGATAGCCAAGCCCGCCGGTACGCACCATGTCTCCGCCCTGCTGGTAGTAGGGGTCGGGGTTGAAGATGTTGTCGGCCACGTCCTCAAGGATGACCTTGAGGAATTCGCCAGTCATCTCGGTGCGATAGGCCTTGCCGTAGGTCATCGAGGTCACGTTGAAGATGTCCTCGCGGGTGATGTCCTGCCCCTCGATCATCGACGGGCCCCAGCGCACACCGGGGCTCAGCGCGATTTCCGCGTCCCGCTCGGACAGCAGCGCGTCGCAGATCAGGTCGTCCCACGTACCGTTGAAATTGCCGCGCCGGTAGAGAAGGCTGTCGGTCTGGCCGATCACCTCGGACAGTTCGGCGGCAAAGGGCGCGCGCTGTTCGTCGATCAGCGCAGCCATGTCCGCATCCGGCGCGATCACGTCGGAAAAGATCGGGATCAGCTTGGACCGATACCCCATCATCCGCCCGTCGCGGATATCAAGATCGATGCGGGTGACGAATTTGCCGTTGGACCCGGACGGGAAAATCAGCGTCTCGCCCGACAGGACAGGTTCGGGCAGCGCATCGTGAGTGTGGCCCGACAGGATCACGTCGATGCCGCTGACGATGGTGGCCATCTTCTTGTCCACGTCAAAGCCGTTATGGCTCAGCACCACGACGCATTCCGCGCCAAGGCCGCGCACCTCGTCGACCATTGCCTGCATGTTTTCGTCCCGGATGCCGAATGCGTATTCGGGGAACATCCAGCCGGGGTTGGCGATGGGCATGTAAGGAAAGGCCTGCCCGATCACAGCGATCTTGGTGCCGCCGCGCTCGAACATCTTGTAAGGCGGGAACAACTCGGTCTGTTCGTCCCATTCCGCGTCAAAAATGTTCTGACCAAGGGCTGCAAAAGGCAGGTTTTCGACCAGTTCATTCACCCGGTCCGAGCCCAGCGTGAATTCCCAATGGAAGGTCATCGCGTCCGGTTCCAGCGCGTTCATGACATTGACCATATCCTGGCCGGCGGTTTTGAGACAGGTGTAGGACCCATGCCATGTGTCGCCCCCATCCAGCAGGATCGCGTCGGGCCGGTCCGCACGGATCGCCTTGATCACCGTCGCCACACGGTCCATGCCCCCCACACGCCCATAGCCTTGGGCCAGCGCGGAAAAATCCCCGGAACTGAGCGCGTAGTGGCTGGGGCTGCCATCTTCGATCCCGTAAAGCTTGCGGAAATCGGCACCCGTCACATGGGGCACAGCGCCCTTGTTGCCGCCGACGCCGATATTGACCGACGGTTCACGGAAATAGATGGGTTTGAGCTGTGCATGAATGTCCGTGATGTGGATCAGCGACACGTTCCCGAAGGTGTCGAACTGCAACAGCTGGTCCTGTGTCAGGCGCTGCTGCGCCGCCAGTCGCGCCCAGTTGCCAAAGCCGGACGCGCCGAGCAGCGCGGATGCGGCCATTCCAACCTGAAGAAAGTCCCTGCGCGAGATCATGAGTGGCAGCCTTCTTTTATATATGCGTATGTTTGCATGTATTTGCGAGAAAAAAAGGGCGACACCCGCGGGCGCGCCCCTTTCCTGTTCCGTTATTGGCGAACGGATGGTGTTTCGACGTCCAGACCATTGCCGCGACTGGCCACATAAAGCTCCAGCGCCTTGAATTCATCCGACCCCTCGGCAAAAGTTTCACCGCGCGTGTCGCGGATACAGCCGCGGAAACGGTTATGACGCGAGATCAGCTTGGCCTGTTTCAGACGGTAGGTCGGAAAGCCGTTGATCTGGCCCTGGCTCAGTCGGTCGGCCCGGATCATGTTGTCATAATTGTCTTCATGGCAATTGGCGCAGGACAGCTCCAGTTGACCATACCGGGTATAGTAGATTTCCTTGCCCGCTTCCCAGAACGGGGCCGCATCGCCGTCGATGGCGACATTCATCGGCATCCCGCGCGATTGCAGACCGATCAACGCGACCATGGCTTGCATGTCGCCGCCTGACCATTTCCACGGCTCGGCCCCCATGACTTCGGCGCGGTGGGTGTTGATCAGGTCTTCCATCACGACCAGCTTGCCGTTGACGACCTTGGGCATCGACGCATGCAGACCCGCGAATTCCTCAGGGCCATTGGTGTGGCAGGAGGCGCAGGATTTGCCCTCGGACCCGTCGACGGCATTGAACAGATCAATCCCCTGATCCACAAAGATCATCGCCGGGTTGTCGAAATCGTCCGCTTGCAACGCCCGCGTTTCGGGGGTGCGGAAACGCCAGCCCGAATAGATGGTGCTGAAGGCGTCCAAATGTGCGGGCGCTGCGGCCTCGGTGGCAATCGTCTCTCCGTCGATCGTCAGCGTTCCGTCGTCCTGCGCGAACGCAGTACCGGCCAGGCCGATAAACGCTGCGGTCATCCATGGTTTCAAGTTCATTCCCGTCCCTCCCTGATGAGACCCGTGTCTTTCTTAAGAGACTTCGATCTGCTTGCTTTCTTCGTAGACCGACCCGTCGTCGTCATACCAAGTGAATTTGAACTCCCCGGCTTCGGGCACGATGGCCTCGAACTCGAAATAGGGGTTCGTCGAAATCGCCGGTTCCATCTTGACGTCGATCACGTTCTGACCGTTGAAGTCGGCCGTAAAGCGATTGATGATCGAGCGCGGGATAAGGTTACCGTCATCGTCCTTGCGCCGGCCACTTTCCATGATGTGGCTGATCAGGGTCTTGATCGTGATGGTTTCACCGGCCGCTGCCGATTTCGGGACTTTGACGCGGGGTTTTACGCCGGATGCCATGTTCTCTCTCCAATATCTGAATGTCGTGGGCCGCGCGGGGCGCGGTCGGGACGCAGGATGAAATCAGCCGCCGCAGCCGCCGATGGTGACCTTGACGTTGGCCGATGCCTTCTGGAACGACCCATCCTCCATCTTGGCGACGGCGACCACATTCTGGGTCCCGGCAAGCCGGATGCGGGTGGAAGCGCTGCGCGAGGCGCTCAGCGGGCCGAAGTTGAAAGTGGCCACTTCTGGGGTTGGGTTGCCATCCGCAAAAATCGCGATGGCGACCGCACCGGGGGCCGAGACTTCGATCGGAACAGTATTGCCGTTTTCGGCGATCTCTGGGGCTGTGATTGTCACTGCCCCTTCGCCCAGATCCGCGCCACCCGTGAACGCCGCGATTGCGTCATCCGTCAGGCTGGCAAAGGCCGGAAAGCCGGTCAGGCTCGACAGCGCGAGTGCGCCAGAGCCGATTGCAAGCAGTTTTCGCCGTGTCAGTTCCATGGAACGCTCCAGTTGTCTCGTGTTACTGTTCTTTGAGGGTCATAAGGAACGCCACGACGTCCTCGACCTCCTGTGCAGTCAATAGGGGCATGACGTTGCCATCCGCGGGGGCCTTGCCCGTGTACGCATCACCGACGCGCGTAAAGCCGGTCGTCCGGTAAAAGGACGGCATCACGGTTCCGTCGAACATCACCTTGGCGTTCGCGATGATCCCGCGCAGTTCGGCTTCGTTCCAACGATCGGCGACCCCGTTCAGCGGAGGACCGACCGTCCCGTGAAAGGGCAGCTCTGCCAAGGCATCGACAGCATGGCACGCGATGCAGTTGCCTGCCCCCTTGTTCATCAGGATCGCGCCATTGGCCGCGTCTCCGGGGGTCCCGCTCAACGACACTTCGACCGCTCCGTCGGCAAAGACGATTTCGATCGGCTTAACGCCCTCTGCGGTGGCGACCGTGGCCGCCAAAGCAGCGATCAGCCCAAGTCCAGTCTTGTATTTCATGTGCCCTCCCTTGGACGATTCACGCCCTTTATTGAAGGTACACTAACGTACACAATCGGGATTACGCAACATCAAATTCAACTACTTGAATTTTTATATCCGTTCGCACCCGCAGCATTTCACGCAACATATCCTTCGCAGCTGCAGCAATCTAACCACCCTGCGTTTCGAGCATGCGCGCGTGGTATTTCTGGAACGGCTCGTCGCCATCATAGCCCTTCTCCACCACCCAGTTCAGCAGGTTGTAAGTGGTTGACGCACTGAAGGCGCCGGGCATATTGGCCACCGCCGCCTGCGTCGCGGTCACGTCATCCCCGACCTCTTCGGGCAGGAAATAGATGCTGGGCGTAAACAGCGCGCCCCAGCGTTTGACCATGTCCTTTTCCGGCAGCGCGGTGCCGTCGAAATCGGTCACTTCCACGTCACCGAACATGTTGATCTGAACGACAAAGAAGTTGTCTTCGATGTATTGCGCGACCTTGGGGACAACGAACACCTCCTCGTGCATCTTCTTGCAATAGATGCAGCCGCGTTGTTCGACGAGGATCATCAGGCGCTTGCCCTCTGCGTTCGCCTCTTCCAGGTCTTCGGCCAGATCCTTGAACGTGTCGCGCATCCACGGGGCCTTGTGCAGCCCGTCATCCCCCAGTTCGGCAGCCATCACGGGCATGGCGAGGCAAAGGGCCGTCAGCAGTGCAATCAGTCGTGTCATGATATCCTCCGATGTCAGCCAATGGCACTGAACCACGGCACGTGATCCAGCATCCATTGAGCGATGTAATTGATGGAATTGGTTGCGATCAGCACGCCGAACAGGATCAACAGCGCGCCCATCAGCTTTTCGATCAGGCCCAGATGACGGCGAAACCGCGCCATCCACGACATGAACGGCCCGATGAACAGGGCGGCAGCCACAAAGGGCAAGGTCATGCCCAACCCGTAGACGAACAACAGGCTCGCACCCTGCCCGGCAGACTCCTGCCCCGCCGCCGTGAACAGGATCGCGGCCAGCACCGGGCCCACGCAGGGCGTCCAGCCAAAGGCAAAGGCCAGCCCGATCACATAGGCCCCGAGCAGGCCCACGTTCGACGTATCGCCTGCATCCGCGCGGAACTGGCGGTACAGGAACCCGATCCGCACAACCCCAAGGAAATGCAGCCCCATGGCGATGATGACCGCCGCCGCCACCCAGCGCAGGATGTCGAAATATTCGCGCACCATCTGCCCGAACGCCGTCGCCGTCGCCCCAAGCCCCATGAAGACCGTGATGACTCCCAGCGCGAAACAACAGGCCGCCAGAAACGCGCGCAGACGCACGTCCCGCGAAATCTCCGCTTCGGCTGAAATCTGGTTCATGCCCACCCCGGCAAGATAACTGAGGTAGAAAGGCACGATGGGCAGGATGCAGGGTGATAAAAAAGACAGCAAACCTGCCAGCAAAGCGCCCAAATATGTCACATCGAACATGAACTGGCGACCCCTTGCCTTGAGATATTCAAAAATTAGATTATGATGAAATGTGGAACTGCGTCAATCGGAGATGGGCGTGAACACACTTGGCACATGGCTGGTCACAGCCCTTCTGGCGTTGCCTCTGCCCGCGGCGGCGGAAACCTATCTGTTGATGGCGGAAGAGGCCGGATGCATGTGGTGCGCCAAGTGGAACAAGGAAATTTCACACATCTATCCAAAAACGACCGAAGGCCGGACCGCCCCCTTGCGGCGCTTTGACCTGCATGGCGAAACACCCGATGTCGCATTCACGTACCCTGTGCGTTTCACCCCGACCTTTGTACTGGTGCAAGACGGTACCGAGGTTGGACGGATCGAAGGCTACCCCGGCGAAGACTTCTTCTGGGGCCTTCTGGAAATGATGTTCGAGCGCGCGAACATTCCCTTGGAAAAAAGTGGATGATCTTTTATGTCGCTGCATATGTCACTGGACCCTGATACTCAGAACTCCGCGCGCTCGCGTCTTCCTGTCTTTGACGCCAACACTTGCGCCGAAGACATGGACAAGATGATGCGCAACGCGCAGGAAGCGTCGAATTTCCTCAAGGCGATCAGCCACGAGGGGCGCTTGATGATCCTGTGCCATCTGGCATCGGGCGAAAAATCGGTAACGGAACTCGAGGATTTGCTGTCGGCCCGTCAGGCTGCGGTATCCCAGCAACTGTCGCGTTTGCGCCTTGAAGGGCTGGTAAAGCCCCGCCGCGATGGCAAGACCATCTACTACAGCTTGACAGATGACCGGCCCCGGCAAATCATGGAAGTGGTCTACGACCTGTTCTGCAGGGACGACTGACCGATTGCGTCGCCAGCGATCGGTCCTTGGGAGGAAGCCGATATGCTGGAGCTGCTTGGAGAAGCGAATTCCGTCGCGCTGATCGGTCTGTTGGGCGGCATCGCCCTTGGGCTGGCTGCACGCATCGGACGGTTCTGCACACTTGGTGCGATCGAGGATGTCCTGTACGGCTCGGATGACAGACGCCTGCGGATGTGGGCCATTGCCATCGGCGTGGCGATCATGGGCACCCATGTGACAATGTCGGCCGGGTTTTTCGATACCGCGCAATCGGCCTATCTCGACAGGGTCTGGAACCCGGTCGGCACAATCGTCGGCGGACTCATGTTCGGCTATGGCATGGCGCTCAGCGGCAACTGCGGCTATGGCGCGCTGGCACGACTGGGCGGGGGCGATCTGCGATCCTTCGTGATCGTGATCGTGATGGGGCTTTCGGCCTATTTCGTGATGTCCGGCCCCCTTGCGCATGTGCGTGTCATGCTGTTTCCCGTCGAAACCGCCGCAGTTTCTTCACAAGGATTCGCGCAGCTCTTGGATGGTTTCGGTGTCGCCCCCCTTACCACCGGTCTGATTGCGGGGGGCTTGATGCTGGCGGTCGGGCTGTCATCCGTCAATATGCGCCGCTCGCCCGGGCACATCTTTTGGGGCGCCGTCGTGGGAATTGCCATCGTCTCGGGCTGGGTCGGGACCTACTGGGTGGCGATGACGGGGTTCGAAGCCGAACCGATCGAAACCCACACCTTTGCGGCCCCCATCGGTGACACCATTTTCTATGCCATGACGGCATCGGGCAACACATTGTCCTTCAGCGTGGGGTCGATTGTCGGGGTTATCATCGGCGCGGCGATCGGGTCCGGTTTCAAGGGTCATTTCCGCTGGGAAGCCTGCGAGGACCCGCGCGAGTTGCGCCGCCAGATCGGCGGCGCGGCCCTGATGGGACCGGGGGCGATTCTTGCGGTCGGGTGCAGCGTGGGTCAGGGCATTTCCGCCTTTTCCGTGCTGGCCTACAGTGCCCCGGTCGCCTTCCTCGCGATCTTCCTCGGCGCAGCGTTCGGCCTGAGACAGTTGATCACCGGATTTGCACCTGCCGAGTAACCGACAAGCTATCAATTCTCGATAATCGAAAGCAGTGACACACGATGCATTGGTCCTGCTTTGCTCTTGAGCCTTCGAGGTTGCGCATTGGACTTCGTGTGCCGCCTCTGAACACAAAACTCCAAAGTTCTAAAATTCCCTGCTTTTCCGGACTGATCCAAGCCCTCAACATTCAAACTTTTTCTGAGCTTAAAGGGGTTGCTGTCTGGGAGTTCAAAGGATCCGGGGTGCGGTTATTTTCGAAACCTGCCGACGACCTGCAAGCGCGTTCGAGTTAGCTATAAATTTTTTACAACATCGCCGCCAAGGTCATGGAAGATAAATAGGGCCTTCGAACCACATGTTTCACCCATCATCGGGGCAACCGCCAAATTGGGCATATTGATTTTATCGACGACTTATTCATTTCATCCATCTATCACCCAGCCCTCAAACCTTGTTGCCCGTCGTCAGATGAACAGTGCCTGTTGCGTGTATTTCCTGCTGGAAGCTCTGGCTCATCCTTGATCGGGTTTGTCTCATGCCTCGTACCCCTATCCCCAATCATGCTTTCTTGGCAGACGATCTTCCAGAGTCAGGTCAGCAACACCTTCCTTGAGCGCGCCCAAGTCCGAACGCAGCTTCTTGATCTCAGGCGTTGCTTGCCAGTTTCCACAAACTCCTTCGGCCACATGGATTGCAGGCTCTCGCGAATGGCCTCCCGGCGGCAAACAGCGGGAATCCTCTGTTGGCCGCGCAGGGCCCGCCAGCGCAATCCTGATCTTGTCTTCCGCAGAGTATTGCTTGCACGTCTTGCGCGTGATCCCTTTGACAAGCTTGTCGGCGGCATCTTTCGATGTTACGGAATTGTTGCTTGCCTTCGCTCCTTTGTGGCCGCGATGAACCGGAAATCCTCCGCTGCGAAACCCTCAAATCTGTCCTGGGGGCGCTGACGTCAGATACTCTTGCTTTGTGCCCGTGTGACAAAGCTGTATGAAGTCGCGGTGATGAAAACGAGATGCGGCCATGAAAGACATCAGAGCCTTGCCTGCGCTTCTGGCGGCCAAAGACTGGCCCGCGGCCGAGCGGCTCTTGCGCCGTCTGGCCAAGGGAAAAGCACCGCCGCCTGTGGTTTTCTACAACCTGGCCAAAGTGCTGGAAGCAGGCGGCAAACCGGACCAGATGAAACACTGGCTTGAAAGGGCGGTCGCCGCGAATTCCGGCTACGGTCTTGCATGGTTCGAACTTGGCCGGGTCGCGCTGGACAATGGCGCACTGGATGATGCACTGGCGGCCTTTGTGCGGGCATCGGCCTTGATGCCGGAAGACACGGACACAACACGCAGTCTCGGGCGTGTCGCCTTGCGGTTGGGGGATTGGGACAGGGCCGCGCAGTGCTTTGAGGCGCAAGATGACCCCGAGGCGCGGTTGGCCCGCTATCGGATTGCTGCCGAAACAGGATCAGACAGCACGGACCTGCGCGACGCCCTGCTGACCGAACGCAGCTGGCGGCCCGAAGTGATCAAAACCCTGACCCGTACTGCAAAAGGGTCCGTCCCGCTCAACCTTGAACCCTAGCGCCGAAACGCCTTGCGATATTGCCCCGGCGCGCGGGCCAGATCGTCCTGAACAGCGCGGTTGGCCGCGATTTGTGCAGGTGCCATCACCCCGATTTCCAGCGCCGTTTCTTTTAGAACAGGCACCGCCTGTGCTACGGGCGTGCCCTTCAGGATCACGCCTTCGAATCCCGGCTTCAGCAACGCCGGAAAATGTACATAACCGTCCTTGTAGGTGTCGCAATCCACCACACCACCCAAGGTGGTGAAAGGCAGGTCAGGATAGCCCAGTGGGTGCAGGAACAAGAGCGACCATTCAGGCGGCGTTTCCAATGTCCAGAAATTCATGAATTTCAGAACGAGCTGTTGCCGTGCGTATGGGCTGCCCTCGGCCTGTTCGGGCACATGGACGCCAATGGGCGCGCGGCTGATGTTGGCGTCCGCCAGGATCGGCGGGTCCCAATCCCACGATACCTCACCCGCGCGCACCGTGATGTCTGTCGGGCAGAGGATCAGCACACCAAGCCGCATTGCATCTATGATTGGCGGACAGTGTTTGAGCGTGCGCACAGTGGCTCCGCCAAGGGTCGCCGCGTCCACCTGCGCCGGCATCTTGCCCAGCCACTCGGGCACCGCCTGGATCGCGCGCACCGGTTTTGGCAAAAGCGGTTCCAGCAAGGGATGACAGCGGGCGGTGATTTTCATGAGCGGCAGACTAGCGCATCTCGCGGCGCGTTAACAACGCATGGATCAGCGCGGCACTGACCGTGATCAGGATGATGACCGTTCCGACCGCATTGATCACCGGCGGATGACCGTTGGGATTGCGGCTCATCGCGCCAATCTCGGTGGCGAAGGTACACGCACCGCCTTTGGCGAACATCGTGGTGTTGTAATTCTCGATCGAGGACAGCAGCGCGATAACAGCGGCCGAGGCCAGGGCAGGCAACAGAAACGGCAGGGTAATCCGGCGGAACACGTGGAACGGTGTCGCCCCCAGATCAAGGGCCGCTTCTTCCAGCTCTACCGGCTGGCGTTGCAGACGCGCCATCAGAACCAGCATGGGATACCCCGCGACAAAGGTCACTTGCGCCATCATGATCGTAAAAAGCCCCGCCCCAACACCAAGCCGCCCCCAAAACACCAACGCCGACAGGCCAAGCACGATCCCCGGCGCCAACATCGGCGACAACAGCACCCACCACAGCAGCCCATTGGCCCTGCTGCGCCAGCGGGTCAGCATCACAGCGCCCGAAAGACCAAGAAGCAGCGAAAGTGGCACCACCACGGCCGCCACCTGCAGGGAATTGCCAAAACAGCCAATGAACCGGTCACGATCAAGCGCACGCAACACCGGATCGGCGCGCAAGTCCGCTTCGGGCATCCAGAAAAACGCATACCATTTGCCCGTGAGTCCACGCCAATCCGTCACCGAGGGCGGCGAGGTGTCGTTGAAAGAGGTGATGATCATGAGGATGAGCGGCGCGAACATGAACGCAAGAAACGCCCACATGTAGCCATTCAAAATGCGCTGGGACGTCATTGCACCCTCGCAAAGTCTTTGAGCCGCGCCCGCATGATCCACATGAACAATCCGACGATGAAAAAGCAGATCAGCGTATAGGCAAAACTGTAGGCCGCACCGACGTTGGAATTGTTCACCTCGAAAAACTTGTTGTAGATCGTCTGGCTGAACCATTCCGACTGAAGGCCGCGGCTGATGATCCGCGGGACAGAAAATGCCCCGGCAGCAAGCATGAATGTCGCGATACAGCCCACCGCGATGCCGGGTTTGGCGTGCGGGATGATGATGCGCCAGTGCAGGCGCGGCGTGGATGCGCCAAGGTCGCGCGCCGCATCGATCTGGTTGCGGTCCAACGTGCTCATCACGTTGTAGATGGGGAAGACCATGAACAGGACGTAAGTATAGACAATCACGACAAAGACCGTCAGCGCCGAGCGTTTGAACTGGATCGGCTCTGTGATCGCGCCAGCCCACATCAGCGTCTCATTGATCAGCCCCCGATTGTCGATGATCGAGGTCCATGCGTAAATGCGCATCAGTTCCACGATAGCGTAGGGTATGATCAGGCCCAGCATCAGCCAGACTGCCTTTTCGGGCGGCGTGGCCAAGGCAACCTTGTAAGCAACCGGATAACAAACAACCAGCGCAAGCAGCGTCGCGCAAATCGCGAAAAACAGCGTACGCACGAGAATTTCCATGCCGATGCGCTGATAGGTCTGGCCATCCACCGCATATCGCAGCCCCAGCAGTGACATCACCTTTCCGTTCAGGCTGGCGTCGCTTTGTGCCTGTGCCGCGGCTGAGCGGGGGATCAGAACCGGCCTACTGATCGCTGCGAAATTGCCAAAGCCGAGCCTTGCGGAATTGGCCTCCTCGACACGCAGCTGCTGATGCAGCGCGGCTGCGAGTTGTTCGATTTGTCCGGCTGCGGCAATCTGTTCCGGGATGGGAGCATCTGCAGCCACGCTGAGCACTGGCAGATCATAATATTGGTCAAGGTACACCTCTGCGCCGTTATCACGCACCAGCCGCCTGTGCGTCGTCGCGCGGTCGCATTGCAGAATATAGGGACGCGCCGCATCCGCGTTCAACGACGGTGCCGCCATGCCCGACATCGACGGCACGGCCATTTGGGATGCGGAAGGCACGGACATGCCTGACACCGAAGGCACCGCCATCCCGCCGTTGTCAGGCTCGGGCACGTCGGGTTCGCCATATTGACCAAGGATATTCACGCAATTGGCGGCATCCCGTTCCAGTGAACCCACGATAGAGCTGTCCAGTTGACGCGCGGGCTTGGTCAGTGCCTTTTCCAGCATGGCCATCTGAGGCAAGATGATCAGCACCAGCGCCCAGCCCATGACGGCCACAAGGAAGACGGCCGTCAGACCCTTGCCAAAACTGCGAACCAGATCTTTCATTCTGCGGCGACGTCCTGCCCGGTGCGCGCCACCGGACCCAGTGGCAGGATCGTGGCTGCCGCGCTGGCAAAACCGATCGTGACCTCTGTGCTGATGACGGGTCCGGTCCCGGCGGTGTTGGGGATATGCATTGCGACCGATGCTCCACTTTGTGTCGCCATGAACAGGTTCACAAACGGCCCTTCAAGATCACGGCGCAGCAGATGGGTATGCAGCACGTTCTCCGCCGCGGACAGGCGGATGTTTTCCGGCCTGACAAACAAGATCGCCTCTTGTCCCACGGCAAGTACCTTCGGATTGCGCCCGATGAACTGCCCATGAGGTGTGTCAATCTGCGCCATATCTCCGCGTTGCGCCGCAATGCGGCCCGCGAATTGATTGGCTTCGCCGACAAACGACGCCGAAAAGGCGGACACCGGGTTGGAATAGACCTGATCCGCCGTTCCCACCTGTTCGATCCGCCCTGCGTTCATGACGGCAATCCGGTCGGACATGGTCAACGCTTCACCCTGATCATGGGTGATATAGATAAAGGTCACGCCGGTTTTCTTCTGGATGCTGCGCAGTTCGGCCCGCATATGTTGCCTCAGCTTCAGGTCCAGCGCCGAAAGCGGTTCGTCCAGCAACAAGACCGACGGGTCCACCGCCAAGGCCCGCGCAATCGCAACGCGCTGGCGCTGGCCACCGGACAATTCACCCGGCGTTTTCTCGGCCTGATCCGCGAGGGCCACAAGATCAAGCAGCTCCTGTGCCTTCTCACGCCGCGCGCGCTTGGCCACTCCGCGCGCCTCGAGCCCGAAGGCCACGTTTTCCCAGACGCGCATCAACGGGAACAAGGCGAGGTTTTGAAAAATCAGCGCGGTTTCGCGCATATTGGGCCCTTTGCCGCGCTGGTCCGCATCACCGATCAGAATACGCCCCGCAGATGGGTCCACGAACCCCGACACAGCCCGCAGGATCGTTGTCTTGCCACAGCCAGACGGACCGAGAATGGAAAAGAATTCGCCAGCATTGATCACCAGATCGGTCGGTTGGACCGCCTTGAACCCGTTCGGGTATGTGACCTCCATCTGTTCGAGCGTCACCGATTTTCCGCGCATTCCAACCCCCGAATATCGAAAAGGCAGCCCCGATCTTGCCGGGGCTGCCCATAAAGTTCAAAGCCTTGCATCAGGCGTTTGTGATGATCTCAACGAACTGGTCGCGTACCGGACCGAAGAATGGCGTATCCGCCTGCCACCACCACATGTTGCCAAGAACATCTGCGGTGTAGACTTCGTTGAACTGTTTCTTGAACTCGTCGGATGCAAAGTCTGCTGCGCCCACAACGGCCGAGTTGTAGCCGGTGTTGTTGGCGAACATGCCGCCGGTTTCGGGCTTGAGCATGAAGTTCATGAAGGCCACGGCCTGTTCGGGGTTTTCCGCCTGCTTGAGCATGCCGAAGCTGTCGAGCCAGGTGATGATGCCTTCCTTGGGCGCGCGATAGACGAAATCGGCATTGTCGCGGTTCAGCAACAGCCCTGTGGTATCCCACGTCTGGCCAATGATGGCACCGGCTTCGGTAAAGGCCGAGCTGGCCTCGGTCGCGTTGTTCCAGAAGGCCCCGAAATTGTCCTTGCGCTCAAGCATCCACTGCGTGACGGCACCCCAGACGCGGCGCGCATCATCTTCGGACTTGTAAACGTCCAGCATGCGGTTGGAAGGCACTTCGCCGATTGCATCGAGGTAGAGGCCAGTGCCCATGATGACGGATTTCTGCCGGAAGGCGGCCTTGCCCTTGGCTGCATCGGCCCAGAGATCACCATAAGAGACCTGCCCGTCGATCGGCATCTGTGCCTTGTTGTAGGTCACACCTTCGGTGCCCCAGTCGAATGGCAGCAGGATCTGCTCGCCCTTGAACACACCGCCCAAGGCGGCACTGTCGCGCAGGAAGGACGGGATCACGTTGTCCACGTTCACGCCCGCTGGAATCGGCGCAAAGAAGCTGTCGCCATTGTCGTCAAGATAGCCTGCGGAGTTGGTGATCGACGGGAACACAATGTCGAAACCCTTGCCCCCATTGGCGCGGATCGTGCTTTCTGCTTCGTCGTTGGACCCGAAGGTGGTCAATTCAAGAGTGATTCCGGTTTCAGCCTCGAACGCCTCGGCGATATTGGGCTGGATGTAGTCACCCCAGGCAAGAACCTTGACGCTGCCGGACGCAGCAAGCGCGTCGTTTGCCTTGAGTATCATTGGCGCAGCCAGACCAGCTGCAGAAAGTTTCAGAATTGTACGGCGATTGAATGACATGATGTCCCCCAGAATTTTGGAGCCCGGATTCAGGCTTTCGGGGATAAACACCTGCTTGGTAACAGAACGGAGTCCTTTTGGTGAATATCTCGTGACGCCCGGCAGCCCGCTGCGGCATGCCTGACCTGCCATTGATTGTGATCGGGCAAGCTGGCACAGATGCTGCGGATTTTGCGACCTTGTTGCCCAAACCTGTCTGGTTGGGCTGTTTTCGGAAATGTGCCGTGCTGCTTCGCCCCAATCAAATCAAGGAGTTTCACCCGGACAACGGCCAAGGTTCGCTCTTTTTTCCGGATCAACCGGTAGCGTGTCGAGCGTATCCATGACCTACCCAGCAAGCACAGTCTTGCACAGGACCCCGGTCGCAAATCAAACCCACGGCCCGTCACGCAAAGGCAACAACTCAGTCCGTTTCCTGCCTGTCCGGGGCCGCTACCGGTCTGGTCACAACAGTTGCATCGGCGCATTCTCTTCTCTGGTCCGGACCGCGATGCCGTCGACCTTTGAATTGTCATGACGCGGGGCTTAGGTCATCACGGACAAACTGATGCAACAGCACGGCGACGGCGCCAACGCAATCTGCAAAGGCAAGATCGCCGGATCATCTGCGCGCAGGCATCCGCAGGTTCAGACCGGATAGGCATCCGCCAAACCCTGACCAGTCAAGCTGCGATGCCGTGGGGTGCAGGTGGTGTCCCATACGCCCGGCTTGATGCGCCGTTTCGTCGTGCAACCGGTATCCGCACCAAGGGAACCAGCCCACACCGGACCTGCGACCGCCGCGCCGCGAATGCCGGGTCATGACCCAATTTCCCAACTGCCGCGCATCCGTGGCTTGCCCCTTGACCTGCGTGGCAGGGATCAAGCTTGCCAGCCCCTTGACCGATCATTCCCCGGCCGTCACCGGTTTTCCGATACGCGCTTTGCGATGACTGCCTGAATGCAGTCGATCACATGAACAACGTGATCCCGCGCCGATCATGCGGGATGCCCTGCCAACCGCTCCAAGCAAAAATGTTTTGACGTGTCCGATGTTCGTGCAATGATTGTGTCAGATTTGAATCATCAATTTTTGAGTGTGGGCGGGATATGACATCTTTCGTATTGCCTGGAAAACGGGTTTCCTCAAACTTGTCCGAGGACGTGCCGAAAGAGCTGCGCGGCGTCCTTGAAATCACCGAAATTGTTGAAACCACCATTTCGGCGTCGCGGGGAGACAGCGCAACCAGCCAGACCCAGGTCGATGATTTCGACGATACGGACATCGTCGAAATCAGTTTGGAGGGCGGCCTCAAGCTTTGGCAATCCGTCGCTGACACCCGTGCGGATTTTGCACGTGCCGACCGATCTGTGTCCGATCAGGCCTTGCTGGTTCCACGACAATTGCCCTTGCAGAACCGCTCGGGGTCACGCGCGGCATCGGGCTATCTGGTCGAGGCGACCAAGGTTCTGAAAACCGGTTTTGCCGGAAAGGCGGGCGAGCTGGGCGCCGTGGCATTGGCGAGGCACATCGAAAGCTCGATCACACCCGGTTTCTTCCGGTGCAGCCACAACGAAGACACCGTGCCCCCCACCCTGTCGCTGGACCCACCGCAGATCAAGAAAATCGACATCAAGAAGCCGATGCTTGTGCTGGTCCACGGCACGTTCTCTTCCACCAATGGCAGCTTTGGCGACCTTGCCGGTCCCGCCGGCGACAGTCAGGAGGGACCGGCGGGCCAAAGCGATCTGTGGGACGCATTGGAAGCGGCGTTTCCGGCGGGCATATTTGCGCTTGAACACTGGTCCGTCACCGTCGACCCGATCCAGAACGCGCTGGACCTTGTGTCGGCACTGCCGGACGGCGCGCGGGTCACGCTGCTGTCCCACTCGCGCGGCGGGTTGGTGGCCGAGCTTGTGGCGCGCGCGGCGCGGGTCAATGCGCAGGACGGTGCGTTCGATGAATTCGATCGTGCCACCCTGTCCAAGGCAGGCCGCAGCACCGAGCTTCTGGTGGCGCTGAGCGCCAAGATCGCAGAGAAAAAGATCAAGGTCGAACGGTTGATCCGGGTCGCGGGGCCGTTGCGCGGCACGTCGCTGGCGTCCAATCGGCTGGATCGCTTCTTGTCCCTCGCGCTCAACACGTTCGAACTGGTTCCCGCGCTCAAAGCGTCCACCGCCTACGGTCTGCTGAAATCGTTCCTGATCGGCTTCGTCAAAACCAAGGCCGACCCAAAGCAACTGCCGGGGCTGGAGGCGATGATGCCGTCCTCGCCCCTGATCGGCATGCTCAACCGCCCAGACGTGCGATTTGGGGGCAGCTTGCATGTCATCGCCGGCGACAACGATGGCAAGGGCGTCTTTCAAAAGCTGCGCAATCTGGCCGTCGACCTGTTTTTCGAGGGCGACAACGACTTCGTCGTCAATACTGCCTCGATGAGCAAGGGATCGGCGCGCCTGTCCGAACAAATTCGTACCGACATCATCTCGTCCGACATCACGCATTTCGCCTATTTCCGGACAGAAGCCGCGCGGGCCGCGATCCTGAACGCCGCACATTCGATCCCGGTCACAATCCCGGACGCGGCAGGTGAGGATCTTGTTTTCGACCCGTCACCCGAGGCATTCAACGTGCCCAGATCGCGGGATGCCGGCAGCCTGCCCGTCTGCTTCTTTCTGCCCGGCGTCATGGGTACGCATCTCAATCACATTGACTCCAATGGCAGGGACCGCTGGATCTGGACCAATCCGGCCCGCATTGCGACCGGTGGGCTGTCGCGCCTGAAATTCGGGGCCGCGGGAACGGTGGTGCCGGGCGACCCGATGGACCGATACTATGGCGATCTGGCGCGCTTTCTTGCGCGCTCCCATGACGTGATCCCCTTTCCATACGACTGGCGGGCCTCGGTTCTGGCCACGGGTGCCAATGCATTGGCCGAAGCCGTTCGAAAGGCTCTGGCCGAGACGGACAAGCCGATACGCTTTCTGGCCCATTCCATGGGCGGACTTGTGGTGCGCGCATTCATCGACGCGCACCCGTCAGTCTGGGCCGAGGTCAAACGGCGCAAGGGCAGCCGCTTTGTGATGTTGGGCACGCCGAACGGCGGCGCGTTCTCGATGCTGCATACGATGATGGGGCGGGCCAAGGCGATCAAGCAGCTTGCCACGGCGGACCTTGTGCATTCCAAATCCCAACTGCTGGACATCGTGACCAGCATGCCGGGACCCGCGCAGTTGCTGCCGTCCAACGACGCGGGCCATTACCTCAAACGTGCGACATGGACCGGGCTGCGCAATCTGGACGACGGCGAATGGGTGGTACCGCCCGAGGCGGCGTTGAGCGCCTCCCGCGACGCGCACGCCTTGTTCAAAAGCCAGAAACTCGACCCCAAGCTGACGTGCTATGTCGCGGGCCACGGCACCGAACCGACCCCCTCCGATATCCGGCTTGATCCTGTCGCGGACGGGTCCAAAAAGGTGACGTTTCTGGGCACCTACCGGGGCGATGGCACCGTCACATGGGATACCGGCATTCCGGAAGGGATCGCCCCCTATTACATCGACGCGATCCACGGCGATCTGGCCCGTACCAAATCAGCTTTTCCCGGCATTTTCGACCTGCTGGATCGCGGCGAAACATCCGCGCTCAGCCGGACCGCACCCGCCCATGCGCGCGACGGGTCCGGTGACGCCGTCGAAATACCCGAGGTCGAGCTGGAGATCTATCCCGAGCCGGAAGAGCTTGTTGACAGCCTGCTGGGGGCGGACCACACAAGCCGGACGGGTCCGGTTCGTCCGGTCCATCAAATCGACGTCACCATGGTGCATGGCGATCTGCGGTTTGCGCGCCACCCGGTTCTGGTCGGCCATTACCAGGGAGATCCGATCAACGGGGCCGAGGCGGTTCTGGACCAATGCCTGTCCAATCACCTGAACGAAGTCCGCAATCTGGGGCTTTATCCGGGCGCGATCGAAACCTGCGAGGTCGTGCTGCGCCTTGATCGCAATCCGGGCGGGGCCGTCATCGCTGGTCTTGGACGGTTTGGGAACCTGACACCCGGACAACTGCGCAAGACCGTGAACCGGGCCGTACTGCGCTACGTACTCAGCCTGCAACGGCGAACGATCGACAAGGGCAAGGATCTGTCCGACATGGACCCCGTGGCTTTGACGTGCCTCGTGATCGGCCACAAGGGCGCCAACATGACCGTCCAGCAATCCGTACAGGCGATTCTGGAGGCGGTGGCAGATGCGAACCGTGCGCTGGCCGACACCACCCCGATTTCCAGCCTCGAATTCATGGAAATCTTCGAAGACACCGCATTCAAGGCAGCCAGTGCGCTGAACAGTGCCAGCATGAACGGGCAAATGGCCGGACTGTTCAAGTTCGATGACCGGATCAAGACAGGGCATGGTGCCCGCCTGCGCATGGATTTCGGGATCGAGCCGGACAGCTGGCAACGGATTTCGGTCAAACGCAACAAAAGCGAGCTCGATGTGCTCGATTTCACGGTCGTGACGGAAGGCGCCAAGGCAGAATTCAAAAAGACGGCCGTTCAAACCGAAGTCATCGAACGGCTGTTGAAGGAAAGCCGCAAAGGCACCGGCACGCAGCGCACCTTGGGCAAATTGCTGTTTGAACTGATGATCCCGTTCGAGTTGAAGTCTTTCGCCCAGAACGATCAGAAAATCCAACTGATCCTCGATGAAAGCACGGCCAATATCCCATGGGAACTGATGGAAGACGACATCGGTACATTCGGTGAAGGGCTGTATCAAAGCTCGGGGGAATCCGACTTCAAACCTCTGGTCATTCGAACCCCGATCATACGCCAGCTGGTCACGGACGGCAGCACGGTGCGACGGGCGACGGACAACGCCGCCCTAGTCGTCGGTGACCCCAAAAGCAGCCTGCCGCCCCTGCCGGGCGCCGAAAAAGAGGCGCGGTTGGTCGCGCAACGTCTAAAACGGGATGGCAAATTCGAAGTCGATCCGCTGATCCCGCCGGAAAGCGGTATTTCGGTGCTCGAACGGGCGATGCTCAAACCTTACAAGATCATGCACTTTGCCGCACACGGGATATACGATGACAAGGGCCCGATTCATCGCGCGGGGCTGGTCCTGTCCGACGGGATCAGCCTGACCTCTGCCGAGTTGAGCAACCTGCGCTATATTCCCGAACTGGTTTTCCTCAATTGCTGCCATATCGGCAGGGTCGAGGTGGAAACCGGCGTGATTGCGGCAAGCCTGTCGCGCACGCTGATCGGCAAGGGCGTGCGGGCCGTGATCGCCGCAGGTTGGGCCGTGGACGACGACGCCGCCCATCTTTTCGCCCGCGAATTCTATGACAGCATGCTGAACGGAAACACGTTCGGGAACGCGGTGCACCACGCCCGCACGACTGTTTTCGCCCAGTTCCCGGAAAAGAATACGTGGGGTGCCTATCAGTGTTACGGCGACCCGGATTACCGCTTGGACGAACGTGACGGCGATGGGGACACCTCGTCCGGGCAAAAGCCGCGGTACTTCTCGGCGGAACACGCCCGCAAAGCGGCTATCAACATCGAACGCGACCTTGGCACAGCACTTCGCTCACGCGAAAGACTGGCTGGCGAACTCGACGCCCTGCGCGACAGTTCCGACCCTGAATGGCACAGCGACGCGCGGTGGTGCGAAGCGATGGGACGGGCCTATGCCAAGCTTGACGTCTTTCCATCGGCGATCGAATTTCTGGAAAAGGCCAAGCGCCTGTCCCGTTCACATGCGACCCTGAACGCGATCGAACTTCTGGAATCCCTCAAGGTCCGCGCGGCCACCTATGCGTGGTCCCAGGCCGAAGCCAAGGTCGCGCGCACCAAGGATCCCGAGGCGCTCAAGATCGCCAAGCAGCGGGCCAAGGAGCTACGGGACGCACAGCGCGCGACGGCCAAGGGCGCGCTGGCCTGCCTGAATGATCTCGATCACCTCGTGGGCGGCTCGGGCGACCCGGCCCCGACCGAGCGCAGGGAGGTGCTGAAAGGGACCGTCTCGAAACGGCTGGTGTTGACCTCGCGGCGCGGCAGATCAAGGCAGGCAGCCTTGCTGCGCATGGTCGATCACTATGGTGCGGCGATGACGCTGGCCGCGCAACAGCGGCCCGGTTTGCTGAAAACGCATCCGACCTACAACTGGTTGTCGGGCCATGTCGTTTTGGGATCGCTTGCGGCGCAGGGTCAGCCACTGGAATTCTGGTTTGACCGTCTGCTTGCGCAAAGCCACGCGGCCGAAGACGAAACACCTGCTTTCTGGACCGCCGTTCTGCCCGCAGAGATCGATATTCTGCGTGGTCTGATGGCCAAGCCGGATGACCGGGACACGATTTTCCGACGGTTCGAGGGGACATTCCACTACGCATGGAACCGCGGCGCCACGTTTCAGCAGGCCCGATCCATTCGCGAACATGTCCACTTTCTCAAGTTGATGTTCGACGGGGGCAATCCGTCAGACACCCTGTGGATGACGCGCATTCAGGTCTTCCTCAACGATCTGACATGGTCCTATCGCGACAATCAGCCAGACTCGTTTTGACGGTTCGGTGCGGCGCAGATGACAAGCTGGAAAGACACCTTCGAAGCGCTTTGCAGTCGCTCTGGCATACCGGAAATCGTGTCCTACTTCGAGGCCAACAAAAGGACCGTGACCGCAACCCTCACCGGCGCTCCGGCGCATGGCGGCGGCCGGGCCAGACAGGGGCTTTGCGTTGTCGTCAATCTGCCGGCCCGGCGCGCGATATCCTTCCTGATGCCGCATTCACCGGGCACGGGCCAAGGCATGTATCACAACCGTTACGCCCACGCGCAGATCGTCGGCAAACCACTGCCAACCGGCGGCGCGCGCGAAAAGCTCGACAAAGCCCTTTCCGATATCAGCCCCGATCGCAAACTGAGCGCCAGAAGCGGTCACTATGCGGCACTGGAAGTCAACGGGACCGGGGTGCGCTATTTCGGCGATGTCTGCCTGGTCCTGAAACCCGAAACGGTCGGCGCGGAAACTCTCACGCTTTTGCGCAACAGTTATGATGTGCGCACGCCACCGGCATCCGAAAAGCTGGACGGACTGACCGGCGATGATTGGGACAAGCAAGTGCGCGACATCCTCACCTCATGGATGGGCGCGTGGGGCGATGATGGTGTCTATATCGCCGCAACGAAAATCATGGCGAATGCACCTGACACCAATCGCCGGATGACGACGGCCCACGTCTCCGGCGGGGTTTTGTCCGACGAGGACTATATCGAAGTCGTCCTGTCACATGGCTTTGATCCGACGGCAGTCGCAGAACTGCGTGTCACCGTCGACGACGCCGCCGCCGAGGCATTGATCGGCGACCGGACACGCGTCGGTCATCCACCGTCCGCAGCCGAGGCGCTTTGGCGGTTCCGGCGTCGCGTGGTCAGCATGCGCGCGCAATCACGCAACCTGCCCGTGCGCGTTATCACCACGACAGGGCGGGCCAGATCATGACGGCCTGGTTCATAGATGCGCTGGACGGTTTGTCGGGCCAGGCCTTCGCCAGTCATCGGCAGTCCGGCCAACTCGCCACCCTCTCCGATCTTTCAGGGCCTGCATGGTACGTCTCGGCGCCGGACTTTGCCCCCGAACCGATCAGCGGTCGCACAATCGGACTGGCCGCCACGCAAAGAGGGTTCCAACTGGGCCTTTCGACCGACGGGGAAACAGAGGTCCCGTTCACCTCGCTGGAGGCGCTCGTCGATTACGTCCGACGCCTGTACCTGTCCGGGGGCGGCGGCGACGGACCCGCTGGCATCGACCCCGCACCGGGTGGGCCAGACGGGCCGGATGATCCCGACCGCCCCGCAGGCGACATCCCACCACCCGACACCGCGTCGCCGCTGCAATCGTCTCTGCTTGATTTTGCGCACACGCTTTTGTTCCAAAGCGGCAACTTGTCCGGTTCTGACACATCCGCCGAATTGACGCCTCTCGCGCCCACGCACCCCGCGTCAGACACGTCGAATGAGGCTGAGCCGCTTTTTCAAGCGGCCAAACTGATTTCTGAGGCCCTGGAGCGGTTGGCATTGGATACACCACCCAACGTCCCCAACAGATTTCACGCCATATATCCGGCATACCAGGCTTTTTACGCGGTGCTGGACCTCTTGAACCTGCCTGACCTACCTGATCTAGACGCCCGCAATGCAGGACGCATGTACCTTTTGCGCTTGAGGAACCGTCCTTCGCCCAAGTTCATTCATTTGGACATCTTGGACACGCTGTCGCGGCTTCCGGTCCCCGCATTCGTTTGCATATCGCATTACGAAACCGAACGCTGGCGATCCGTCAAGGATGTGTTTTTCGCCGTCCTTGGCAATCCTGCCCATCTGAAAAAAACTTACTACCACATGGAACGCTCGGCTCTTTTCCTGTTCGCCGCCGCCGCCATAGCCCAAAGGGAAATCCAGCCCAGCCACAGCGACCCCAACCATGGGTCGTTGATGGAGAATGTGTTTAACTGGTTGCGTCCGCAAATGCCGAAATTCGCCTTCAACAAAGATCTGGAAGCGACGCTAGAGGCCATTGGTCGAAACTGAAAACAGGGTCCAGCTGCGGCTCGGGCACAGCTTTCCTGACATCAAGGCAAGACATCTCGAACCCGCACGGCACAGCGAAACGGTGGTCGCCGCCACGAACCGCAATCGTCAGCGCAAACCCGCTAGGTCGCGTCCCCAAGGCGGGATCCGGCGGCTTGATGATGCACGTGTACCTTCGGGAGCATCGCCAGATTGGCTCAATGCAAGGCGGTCGATATGACGATTTTGAGTGATTGATGCAGGTCGTCTTGGCGGGCCCGATCTGCAGCCTATGCGCATCGACTTTCCGCGCGGCGTCCCCAATATGGCCAGACCCCTGCGCGAAACGGCCCCTTTTTGACGGCTTTTCGTCATGACGATTTAGCGGCCCTGCCGCACTCTCGCCCCCTCAGATGTCCAGTGTATTATCCCTTTCCCACTGGCTGAAATGGGTCACGAATGATGTCCACTCCTGCATCTTCATCTTGACATACGAGGCCGAGAATTCGACCCCCATCGCCTCTTTCAACGCCTTGTCCTTGTCGTATTCACGCACCGCATCCAGCATGTTCAGCGGCAGCTTGGGCGCGCCGCGCACCTTGTGGCCTTCGGCATACATGTCGATGTCAAAGCGCTTGCCCGGATCGGCCCTGTGACGCAGCCCCGACAAACCCGCCGCGATGATGACCGCCTGCAACAGGTATGGGTTGGCCGCGCCGTCCGGCAGGCGCAATTCGAACCGCCCCGGACCCGGCACCCGGACCATGTGGGTGCGGTTGTTGCCCGTCCATGTGACGGTATTGGGGGCCCATGTCGCCCCGGACACGGTGCGCGGGGCGTTGATGCGTTTGTAGCTGTTCACGGTCGGGTTGGTGATGGCGGCCAGCGCGCTGGCGTGTTTCATGATCCCGCCAAGGAAATGCTTGCCGCGCTCGGACAGGCCGACTTCACCAGTGGGCCCGTCGCCCTCGCCTGCGAACACATTGGTCTTGGCCGCATCCCCGGGCGCGTCCCAGACCGACACGTGCACGTGGCAGCCATTGCCGGTCAGCCCCTCGATCGGCTTGGGCATGAAGGTGGCGCGAAAGCCGTGCTGTTCGGCGACCGATTTCACCATGAACTTGAAGAAGGAATGCTTGTCCGCCGTGCGCAGCGCGTCGTCGTATTCCCAATTCATCTCGAACTGACCATTGGCGTCCTCATGATCGTTCTGGTACGGCCCCCAGCCCAGATCAAGCATGTAGTCGCAAATCTCGCGCACCACGTCATAGCGGCGCATGACGGCCTGCTGGTCATAACAGGGTTTTTCGGCGGTATCGAAGGGGTCGCTGATCTGGTTGCCATCGGGGGTAAGCAGAAAGAACTCGGCCTCGACCCCGGTCTTGACGTGAAGGCCCTCGCCCGCTGCCTCGGCCACCAGACGGCGCAACACGTTGCGCGGTGCCTGCGCGACCTCCTCACCCTCCATAACGCAATTGGCGGCGACCCAGGCGACTTCGGGTTTCCAGGGCAACTGGATGACCGAGGACGGGTCCGGCACGGCCATCATGTCCGGGTGCGCGGGCGTCAGGTCCAGCCATGTGGCAAAGCCTGCGAAGCCCGCTCCGTCCCTTTGCATGTCCGCGATGGCCTGCGCCGGAACCAGTTTGGCGCGTTGGCCACCGAACAGGTCCGTGTACGAGATCATGAAATATTTGACGCCCTTGTCCTTGGCGAAAGTGGAAAGATCAATGGTCATGCAATCCGGTCCCCGTTCCGTGTTTTCATTCAATTAAGGCGCAGCGTCGCTGCGCGATCAGTCTTGCCCCTCAGAACGTTGTGCCTTGCTTTCCCGGCCACCAGTCCGTGCCCGCCAGCGACACGCGCGCCATCGCCGCGGCCTCCATCGTCAGGGCGCACAGGTCCTCGGGTTCGAGGTTTTGCAGCTTGTTCTTGCCACAGGCGCGCGCGATGGTCTGCGCCTCAAGCGTCATCACCTTGAGGTAGTTGCGCAAGCGCCGCCCGCCTTCGACCGGGTCCAGCCGCGCGGCAAGGTCGGGGTTCTGCGTGCTGATGCCTGCCGGGTCGTTGCCCTCGTGCCAGTCGTCATAGGCGCCTGCGGTGGTGCCCAGCTTGCGGTATTCGTCCTCGTATTTCGGGTCGTTGTCGCCCAGTGCGATCAGGGCCGCAGTGCCGATGGACACCGCGTCCGCGCCCAGCGCCATGCATTTGGCCACATCCGCACCGCTGCGCACGCCGCCCGATACGATCAACTGCACCTCGCGGTGCAGGCCAAGGTCTTCAAGCGCGCGGACCGCTTCGCGGATACAGGCCAGCGTGGGCATACCAACGTGTTCGATGAACACATCCTGCGTCGCCGCCGTGCCCCCCTGCATCCCGTCCAGCACAACCACATCCGCCCCCGCCTTGACCGCCAGAGTGGTGTCGAAATAGGGTCGCGCGCCGCCGATCTTGATATAGATCGGCACCCGCCAGCCGGTGATTTCGCGCAGCTCCAGTATCTTGATCTCAAGGTCGTCGGGCCCGGTCCAGTCCGGGTGGCGACAGGCTGACCGCTGGTCGATCCCCTTGGGCAGGTTGCGCATCTTCGCCACGCGGTCGGTGATCTT
>CAYGPT010000020.1:0-53901 GCA_964351755.1 uncultured Rhodobacterales bacterium
GCCCCGCCCCCTGCCGATGAAACCCCGACCGAAGCGCGGCGCAGCGAACAGTTGCTGACCGGGGCCGAGCGTGAAGCGCTGCAGGTGATGCTGAAATGGGCCGGGGTCTATCCCGGTGCCATCGACGGCGCTTTTGGCCGTGGCACGCGCAATGCGATGGCCGCATGGCAGGAGCAGAAGGGGTTCGAGGTGACCGGTATCCTGACCACCGGCCAGCGCGCCGCCTTGCTGCAGGATTACAACGCCGTGCTGAACGGTCTGGGCTTGCGGACGGTGCGAGACGAGACAGCAGGCATCGAGATGATGCTGCCGATGGACGTCGTCAGTTTTGAAAAGTACGAATACCCCTTTGCCCATTACACCAGCGAAGGTGACATTCCGGCCACGATACTGCTGATCAGCCAAGCCGGTGATCAGTCGACCCTTTTTGGCCTTTATGACATCATGCAGACCCTCGAGATCGTGCCAGTGGACGGGCCCCGCGAACGGCGCGAACGGTCCTTTGTCCTGATAGGTGAGGATGCGACGCGCATCTCGGAAACCCGCGTGTCCCTTGAAGGAGGCGAGATCAAAGGGTTCACCCTGATCTGGCCTGCGGGCGATGAAGAGCGCAGAGGCCGCCTGATCAGCGAGATGGACAAGAGCCTTGTGAGGCTTGCCGGGGTGATCCCGCCCAGTGCCACGACCGAGGAACAGGCCATCGACCTTGTGTCCGGATTGGAAGTGCGCAAGCCGCGCCTGTCGCGGTCGGGCTTTTTCGTGGACAGCCGGGGGACGGTCCTGACCACGTCCGAGGTGATCGCTTCCTGTGACCGGATCACGCTGGATGAAGAGACCGAAGCCGAAGTGGCATTGATCGACGAGGCCCGCGGAGTGGCGGTGCTGAAGCCCACAACCGCCCTTGCCCCGCTGGCCGTGGCGCGGTTCAGCGACCTGACCCCGCGCCTGCAATCCGAAGTGGCTGTATCCGGCTACAGCTTCGAAGGGGTGCTCGGCGCGCCCTCGATGACCTTCGGCACTTTGAGCGATGTGCGCGGTCTTGGCGGCGAAGCCGACCGGGTCAGGCTGGATATGAACACCCTGCCCGGCGATGCAGGCGGCCCTGTTCTGGACAGCGGCGGCGGCGTGCTGGGCATGTTGCTGCCCGAGGCGGACGGCGCGCGGGCGCTGCCGGAAGGCGTCCGCTTTGCCCTTGATCGTACCGCTTTACAGGACGTTTTGGCACAGGCGGGCATGGCGGCGGCAGGCACGGACAGTTCCAGCCCGATCAACCCCATTGATCTGACGGGCGAGGCGACGGGCATGACCGTGCTGGTCGGTTGCTGGGACTGAAAGCGGCGTTCAATCGTTAAAATTGCGGGCACTGAAGGATGCGCCGTTAGCCTCGCGTTAACGGCGCAAAGGTCATTTTGACGGTGCGGCGTGGGGGCGCTGTCATCATCGTCCAGTGATCGGAGTGTGTCATGTTCAAATCGTTTCTCAAGGCAGCCACAGTGGTTGCAATTACCGTTCTTCCTGCGCTGCCCGCAGTTGCCGCCGTGGTCAAACCGCCCGTCAACTATCAGGGCCAGTGGTGGACGCATCCGTTGGGCTGCGAATACAGCCGCGCGGGCCGTCCGGGCGAAACCATGTGGTTCCTGATCATCAACACTCGCAAGAAAGGCTGCCCGAGCTATATCTCTGGCACCACCTGGGGCGGCATCTACCGCGCCGAAGGAACCAAGATGTGATCCAAAGGACGCTGCGCGGCAACATTATTAAAGGGGCTCCGCCCCCGTCCTTCGGACTCCCCCGAGGTATTTTTGACCCAAAGACGGTTCAGGCGTTCGGGTCAGAGGATGTCGGGGGTGATGTGGATCAGGGTCGGGCCGTCGGCGTCGAAAGCGGCGCGGACGGCGTTCTGCATGTCGCTCAATGAACCGGGTCTGGCGGCGTAGGCCCCGAATGCCTCGGCCAGTTTGCAGAAGTCGGGATTGCGCGCGATGACGGCGTTGGGCGCAATCTGGGCGCCGATCATGCTCGATTCAATCGCGCCCAGCTTGGCGTTGTCCCACAGGATGATAGGGATCGGCATGCCCAGTTCCACCGCCACGCCCAGTTCCGCCATGGTATAGTGAAAGCCGTAGTCTCCCATGATTGCCATTGTAGGCAGGCCCGGTCGTCCCATTTGTCCGCCGATGGCGGCGGGGAGTGCGTAGCCAAGCGTGCCGAAGCCATAAGCGTGGTGCCAGTAGCCGGGGCGGTCCATGTCCCAGACCTCCTTGGCGGCATAGGCGAACTGGGTCATGTCGGAATAGATCATCGTGCCGTCGGGCAGGCAGGTGCGCAAAGCATCGCAGATCGTGGGGATGCCGGGGTATTCGGCTTCGACCTCGGCGCGCCAGCGGGCGCGGTTGGCGGCGACCTCAGATGCGGTCCACTCCGACCTTGGAGGAAACACTTCGCCATCATCGAGGCGATCAAGTGCTTCAACGGCGTCAGCCCGAATACAGCCTGAAACACCTGGCTGTATCATGGCGTCCGTAGGATCAATATTGATCAGCATGCAGTCACAATCGTGGCCAAGACATGAGCGCCACAGATCCGTTTCAGCGAGGTTGGTACCGAGGGCGAGAACGAAATCAGCTTGCGCAAAAACATCAGCAGAAGACGCCCGAGCGAGGTTGCTGCCAAAGTTAAGGGGATAGTCGGCACCCGCGACGCCACGCCCTGCATAAGTTTCGAAAACTGCCGGTTTAAACCTCCTAAGCAGGCCGTAGACGGCCATTTCGCCTTCTGGCGATGCCAATCCCCCACCCAGAATAACAATCGGGCGTTTTGCATGGGTCAAGGCTAGTGACACATCGCTGAGGTGAATCCCGTCAATGTCCGGCGCCAACCTCCCGTTTATGCCGGCGGCATGTCCGGTCGCTGGTGTCTCCAAGACTGCTATCGGAACCTGAATGTGTTTGGGCCGCGCGCGAAGTGTCTCGAACTCGATAAAGGCGCGATCAATCAACGCATAAGCAGCCTCTGCCGTCCTCGCCTCTTCCGACCAGTCGCACACCGTCTCTGCCGCCGCGCGCTGGTCCTTCATCTGGTGCAGTTGGCCACGCTTCGCCGCCGTTTCATCCAGACAACTCGAAATCACCAGCATTGGCACAGAGTCAGAATACGCCTGCCCCATCGGCGTCATGATGTTGCACAGGCCCGGCCCGGTGATCACATACGCCACTCCCGGCCTGCCGGTTGCCCGCGCGTACCCATCGGCCATGAAGCCCGCGCCCTGTTCGTGGCGCGCCAGCACGTGGGTGATCCCGGCCTCTTCTATGCCGCGATAGAGTTCCTGATTGTGCACGCCCGGGATGCCGAAGATGACATCGACGCCGCGATCCTTGAGCATGTGGGATATCTGCGCGCCGAGGGGTCGGGTTTGCGTCATCAGGCTCTCCAGAACTGGATGGTGAAAATGACATAGACAGCCATGATCTCGAGCCGCCCGATCAGCATGGCCGCCGACAACAGCCACTTGGCTGTGTCGTTCAGCCCGGCGAAATTGCCCGCCGGGCCGATCTGATCGCCAAAACCGGGGCCGACATTGGCCAGTGCTGTGGCCGCGCCCGACAGCGAGGTGACGAAATCAAGGCCCGTCATCGCCAGCGCCACGGACAGCAGGCCCAAAGTGACGGTAAAGAAGACGAAAAAGGACATGACCGAGTTCAGAATATCCTCGCCCACGGGCCGCCCCGCATAGCGCGGGGTGAACACACCATGCGGGCTGCGCGTCTTTTGTAGCTGGGCCTTGATCGAGGCGAACAGCAGTTGATAGCGGAATACCTTGATCGAACAGGCTGTGGAGCCCGCACACCCCCCGATGAGGCCTGTAAAAAACAGGACCGCCACCGCAAAGCTGCCCCACTGGCCGTAATCCGCATTTGCATAGCCCGTGCCCGTCATCAGCGACACCGAGTTGAACAGGGCAAGACGCAGCGCTTCTTCTCCGCTGGCGTTTGACTGCAGCATGTTCCAACCTGTGATCACGCTTGCGATCACCAGTGCCGTGATCAGGAACACATGGATCTGGGTGTCGCGCAGGAAGGGGCGCGCGGTGCCCGCGCTCAATTGTACAAACCGGACAAAGGGCAGGGCCGCAAGGATCATGAAGAAACAAGCCACATAGGACACCGGCGCTGCAAAGGCGGCAAAGGACGCATCGTAATTGGCAAATCCCCCCGTCGCGATCGTGGTCATCGCATGCACCACTGCATCAAACGGCCCCATCCCGGCCGAGATATAGGACAGCGCGCAAATCAGCGACAAGGCAACATAGATCACCGATATCCGGCTGGCGATTTCCGTGGCGCGGGGCAGGATTTTCCCCATGGTATCAAAGCCTTCAGTACGGAAGATTTGCATCCCCCCTACCCGCAGTTCGGGCAGGAAAACCATCGCCACAACGATGATCCCGATGCCCCCCAGCCATTGCAGGATGCCGCGCCACAACAACAGGCCACGGGGCAGATCATCAAGGCCGGAAAACACTGTCGATCCTGTGGTCGTCAGCCCCGACATCGCCTCGAAGAACGCGTCGACAAAGCGCGCCTCGGTCGCACCGAAGAAAAAGGGAAGAGCGCCGAACACGGGCAGGGCCAGCCAGACACCCGTGGTCAGCAAAAAGGTTTGCTGGATCGTCAGCCCTTGCTTTACGCTGTTCGAACAGCTTAGCGCAATGACACCGCCCACCACCAACGTGATGATGCCGCTTTCTGCAAAGACGGCCCAATGGTCGTTGCCATCGGCAAGATCCAGCAGCATCGGAAGGACCATCGCGATGCCAAGCACCGCGACAAGCAATCCGATCACATATCCGACGGGGCGCAAATCAAACATCGCGCCAAGCGTTGAAGCGGGTTGCCCGGGGTGTCAAGCACGCGTCGACGCGCATGCCAAAGGCCCCGTCCAGCCCGGGCTTTTGGCGCCGTTTCAGATGTGCATCAGGTCACGGAACACGTAAGCCGTGATATCTTGCCGTTTCAGGCCCATTCCGGCCAGCTCTTCGTCTGTTTTTGTGTTCAGCCTGTCGATCTGGCGCAACCGCGCGTCGGCAGACGAAGACACAATTATCGCCAGCGCGACATTCCCGAAGAAATCGGAGATCCCAGTCCAGATATTGGACAAGGTGGATGTGTGAGACTGTGTTGTGTAAGCCATCGGATACCTCGTTTCGGCCTGTTTCAAGTATCCTCCCAATGGGTTGAAGGTAGGATGCTGCAGCGCAGAAAGCCATTGCTGATACTGCATAGCCGGGTTGCAGCAGACGGGAATGGCCGAGGGGAAGCTCAGGTTTTCGGTTTGAAAAGAACACTTTGGCTACGGCTGTCCGTCTGCGCCTTGCGCTTGTCCGCATGCAGCGCCCGGCCCGCCTGCACGCCCTTGCGTGCGCCTACGGCGTCCAGCCAGCGCGCCATGTGGGGCTTGTCGTCCAGCGTCTGCTCTTGCCCTTCCCACAGCGACGCCCATGGCCAGATCGCCATGTCGGCGATGGAATAGTCACCCGCGACATACGCGTAATCCGCCAGTTGACGGTCCAGCACAGCGTATAGCCGCGCCGTCTCATTCCGATAGCGGTCCTTGGCATACGGAATGTCATGGCCCATTTGCGGCGCGTATTTCAGGAAATGGTGTGTCTGCCCGGCCATCGGCCCCACACCGCCCATTTGCCACATCAGCCACTGATCGACAGCAATGCGCGCACGCTCGGATGCGCCGCCGAACTGGCCCGTCTTGCGCGCTAGGTATTGCAGGATCGCCCCGGATTCAAAGATCGATATCGGCGCTCCGTCCGGCCCATCCGGGTCGGTGATCGCAGGCATCCGGTTGTTGGGAGATATCCTGAGGAAGTCCGGGTTGAACTGATCCCCGTTGCCGATGTCCACCAAATGCACCCTATAGGGCAGCCCCAATTCCTCGAGCGCGATGGAAATCTTCCAGCCATTCGGCGTAGGCCAGTAATACAGATCGATCATGCGCAAGGCTCCCCCATGTCAGGGGATCATGATGCGGTTTTCTGCGCCATGGGCAAGGTCAGGGTCAGTTTGGGGCGCGCAAACATGCGTGACCAGCGCGGCGCGACCGCCTCGGGCAGCACCTTTTGCAGGGCGTTGAGCGGCACCGCATCCGGGTCTCGCAGCACCCGCGCATAGAATCGCAGTACGCCGGGCCGGGTATAGCTCGACCAGTGGCATATACGCCGACCCGGCGGGGCGATATGCCCGCCGAACCGGGTCAGGGCCGCAAGGCTACGGGAGCAGTCGAGTTGGATATTTACCACGTTGGGCAGATCGATCCCGATGCCCATGGCCCAGTCCCCACGCACCGGCGGAGCGATCAGGCGTTCGTACATGAAATCGAAAACGTCGTTCTCGCGGCTGGTGATGTTGAACAGTTCCGCGGCACGCCCTGCCGGGGTTTGCATCGCCGCAATCGCCCGGCTGGCATAGGACGCACCTGACAGGGCAACAATCCGGCGGATCGCACCTGCGGGCAGCGATTTGAGCGCCTCGAATACGACTTCGGAGCCCATGGAATGGCTGATCACATGGATGGGGCGGTTTGGCGCGCGTTTGCGGATCAACCGGACCACATCAGCGAGGTGCTGCCCCGCAGCTCTGGCCGAACGTTCGGCCCGCCACAGGTTGCCCCGCGCACGCCAGGCAAAAGCGATGGCCAGCCCTTCGTCCACATCGCCGGTGCCAAAGCCGAGATGGCGCAACCATTGCACGTTGCCGCCCGCCTCATGATGGGCGGCGCTGGCGAAGATGCTGGTGTGGGGGGAACAGGAAGTACAGTCGGGATCGTATTTGAAGCCGTGGATCAGGATCATCACCGGCCCCGTGCCGGCGGCGGCCTGCCGTGTCGCCGCGAGGGCGGACGCAGGCGAGCCATGCAGCACCAGACCTTCGGGGCCTGCATTCAGTCTGAGGATGGGCATCTCAGCACCTCCTACCACATCTAGTGGGGCTGCTATGGACCAGACATATGACGCAGACATGAAATTAAAGTTACAGCACCGTGACGGTGTTGACGTGCAACACTTCTGGGCCTAGCACATGGCCCGTGGCGATTTGTTACCGGATTGCGGGCCACCCCGACGCTTTGTCACCAAAGCCGGTCGGAAAATTCTGCTAAAAGGTCAGGATGAAAGCCCCCCTTTCGCTTGACTTGGCGTCTGGGGGTTTTTTGTGACCTGGCCCTTCCTCAGGTCCGACATTTTGGAGCGACGCGATGAGCGACAAATGGAATCCGCGCACCCGTGCAGTGCATGGCGGCACCCGCCGCAGCCAGTATGGCGAGGTGAGCGAGGCAATTTTCCTGACCCAGGGCTTTGTCTATGACAGTGCAGAGGCCGCCGCGCAGCGGTTCGAGGCCGCAGGCGATGACGAGTTCATCTATGCCAGATATGGCAACCCCACCGTGCGCATGTTCGAGGACCGCATCGCAATGCTGGAGGGGGCCGAGGACGGCTTTGCCACCGCCTCCGGCATGGCGGCCGTGTCGGGCGCGCTGACGGCGATGCTCAAGGCCGGGGATCGGGTCGTATCGGCCCGCGCGCTGTTCGGATCATGTTTGTATGTGCTGGAAGAGGTGCTGACCCGCTACGGGGTCGAGGTGGAGTTTGTCGACGGCACCGATCTGGACCAGTGGCGTGCCGCGATCACGCCGGGGACCAGTGCGGTATTCTTTGAATCGATTTCGAACCCAACGCTGGAGGTGGTGGATATCGCCGCCGTCTCGACCCTCGCCCATAGCGTTGGTGCGTTGGTACTGGTTGACAACGTCTTTGCCACGCCGGTGTTTTCCGATGCCATCGCGCAAGGGGCGGATGTGGTGATCTATTCCGCGACCAAGCATATCGACGGTCAGGGGCGCGCGCTGGGGGGTATCATCCTGGGTACCCGCGAATTCATCCGCAAGACAGTCGAACCCTACATGAAACATACTGGCGGCTCGATGTCGCCGTTTACGGCTTGGGTGATGCTAAAAGGATTGGAAACGCTGGATATTCGCGTGCGCGCGCAGGCACGATCTGCGCTGACCCTGGCCGAGGCGCTGAAACAGCACGCGACACTTTCGCGGGTCATCTATCCGGGCCTTGCCAATCATGCCCAGCACGCGCTGGTGCAAACCCAGATGGGCGGCCATGGCGGCACCGTTCTATCGCTTGACCTCAAGGGCGGGGAGGACGCAGCGTTCAGGTTCCTGAATGCGCTGACGATTCCGGTGATTTCGAACAATCTGGGCGATGCCAAGTCGATCCTGACCCACCCTGCGACCACCACGCACCAACGCCTGCCGCAGGATCAAAAGGATGCCTTGGGGATCACCCCTGGCCTTGTGCGCATGTCGGTCGGACTTGAAGACGAAGGCGACCTGATCGCTGACATCCTCCAAGCGCTGCAAAAGGCACTCTAACGCGCGTTGTCCGTCCACGGGCGGCCAACTGCCAGAAACTGACGATGCGGGTCGTTATAAGTCATCCATGTTGCAACGGCACACGTAAACGTTAGCAATGATGGACAAGTGCCACCGCATGCCTATGTGTGGATGGCACTAAAACTGAAAGGGGGGCTACTTCTATGAACATTCATACGCCCGAAATCACTGCAATACCCGAACGTGAAGAGGCGGAAGCCGCGCTGGACCTGCTGCGCCGCTGGGCCAAATCCGCCTCGACCACCGACATTCTGGAACTTGACCCATCCGTCGCGCGGCTTGTGCCTGGCGGCGACGTCGTGGGCTACCCGTCCTTTGATCGCAAATACCCAACGGATTTCGCGGTGGACGAGGGATACAAGAGCACCCTGCCCGACCTGCAAAATGGTCCATCAAGCCTGATCCGGGGCGCGAAACAGCAAATTCAGCACGTCGGTATCTCGAATTTTCGCCTGCCCTTGCGCGTTCAGACCCGCGATGGAGATGCGTTGACGCTGGATACCTCCGTCACCGGGAGTGTCAGCCTTGAGGATGACAAGAATGGCATCAACATGTCCCGCATCATGCGATCCTTTTATGCGCATGCCGAAAAGACCTTCAGCTTTGAAGTGATCGAAGCGGCGCTGGACGACTACAAGAGCGACCTTGAATCCTTCGATGCGCGCATTCAGATGCGCTTTTCCTTCCCGATGAAAGTGGAATCGCTGCGCTCAGGCCTGTCTGGTTACCAGTATTACGACATCGCGCTGGAACTGGTCGAACAAGCGGGTGTGCGCAAAAAGATCATGCATCTGGACTATGTCTATTCCTCCACCTGCCCCTGTTCTTTGGAACTGTCCGAACACGCCCGCGCGACGCGCGGACAACTGGCCACGCCGCATTCGCAACGCTCGGTCGCGCGGATTTCTGTTGTGCTGGACGAGGACGCGCAATGCCTTTGGTTCGAAGACCTGATCGACATGGCCCGCCGCGCAGTGCCGACCGAAACCCAGGTGATGGTCAAACGCGAGGACGAACAAGCCTTTGCGGAGCTGAATGCGGCAAACCCGATCTTTGTCGAGGATGCAGCGCGCTTGTTCTGTGAACAGTTGCTGGCCGATGTGCGCGTAGGCGACTTCCGCGTCGTGGCAAGCCATCAGGAAAGCCTGCACAGTCATGACGCAGTGTCCATCTTGACTGAAGGCGACACGTTCGCAAGTGACAGCATCGACCCGCGGATGTTCTCGACCCTGTTCCACGTGGGCTGACGACGGGGGCGCACGGGAACGTGCGCCTTACGTCATTAACTATTGCACGGCGCAGCTATGGCTGCGCCTTATCTGTGTCTTCGTCGTCGATCAGGTATGATTGCAGCGCGTTGATCTGCCAGAACAGAAAGGCGATCAGCGCGATGGGAAAGCCGAAGGTTTCGATCTTGACCCAGGTGTCTGTGGACATGGTGCGCCAGATCAATTCGTTTGCAACCGCCAGAACCACGAACATCGCGCATAACCGCCGGGTCAGGATCATCCACCCTTCATTGCGCATCGGCATCGCGTCGTTCAGAATGTAAGCCAGCCAACTTTGTCCCCGCAGCAGACCCATGCCCAGCAGGACCGCAAACATCCCGTAAACGATCGAGGTCTTCATCTTGAAGAACCGCTCGTCATTGAACCACGCCGTGAGACCGCCGAAAAAGATCACCATGAAGGCGGTGAAAATCTGCATCCGGCTGAGTTTGCCCGTCATCGCCCAAAGCACCGCCATGGCGATCAGCAGGATCGGAACAAAGATGAGGGTCGCCACGATGAACCCGGAATATTCGGTCCCGCCCACTACATAAGTGTCTTCCTTGATGCGCAGATAGATCAGGAAAAAGACCAGCGGCGGGCCCAGTTCAAGAACCTGTTTCAGGATCGGGTTGATGTCGCGTGACTTACTCATGTCCTGCCTCTTTATCCGCCCATTTCAACGATCACCGCGCCCAGCGCGATCAAGGCCATCAGGGCAATTCTGCGTGGTCCTACCGTTTCTTTCAGCACCAGCCAACCGATGATTGCTGCAAAAACGGTGGATGTTTCGCGCAACACCGCCGCCTCGCCGACCTTGTCGAGACGGGTGGCCATCATGACCGAGCCGAAGCTGAAGAAGGCCACCAGCCCACCGATCACCCCGCGCAAGGCAAGCGGGGGCAGCCTTGGTGGGTTGGCCATCCGTTTCCAGCGCATATACGCGACGGGCGGCATGAAAAGCCCGTCGATCATGAAGAACCACGCCAGAAACGTGAACGGGTTTTGCGTGGCCCGGATGCCGTAGGCGTCATAGGTCGTGTACAGTGCGACGAAAAGGCCGGTCATGAATGCCAGCCCAAGCGCGAGGTTGAGCGTATCCCGCTCGGACACGAGGAATATCAGGTTGTAGACCGCAAGACCGAAAATGCCTGCGAGCAGTACGACCACGCCAAGCCATTGGGTAAGGGTAAAGACTTCTCCAAACAGGATATAGGCCCCTATCACGGTGAACAGTGGCCCTGTGCCGCGCACCACCGGGTAGACGACCGTATAGGCCCCCTTGGTGTAGGCCCAGGCCTGCAGCAGCTTGTAGACGACGTGAATCACCCAGACGACTGCGAAAATGGGCCACATGTGCGGCTCGGGCCATGGCACCACGAACAGCGCAAAGGGGGCCGCCATCAGCCCATAGGAGGCGTCAATCGCCCCGCGCGTCAGCCAAGGATCATGCCGCCCCTTTTGCAGCGCCCCGAACACCGCGTGCAGAAAGGCGGCGAGCAGCGCCAGACAGAGCGCGATCTTGTGCCCTGTTTCCGTACCCTCGACGGAGATCAGCCAGTCGGTCATGCGTTGTCTTCGGAGCGGCAAAAACCTGGGAAGCTTTTGTGGGGGGCCAGCCCCCCGGCGCTTGCGCGCCTCCCCCCGCAGTATTTCCGGCCAACAGAAGTTGGGGTCATTCGGCGTCCAGCCCGGTGAGGGCGGCCGCAAAATCCTCGGGGTCGAAAGGTTGCAAGTCGTCGATCTGTTCGCCCACCCCAATCGCGTGGATCGGCAAGCCGAACTTATCTGCAAGCGCGACCAGTACCCCGCCCTTGGCCGTGCCGTCGAGCTTGGTCATCACGAGGCCTGAGACGTTGGAGACTTCCTGGAACACCTTGACCTGATTGAGCGCGTTCTGCCCCGTCGTCGCGTCCAGTACCAGTAAGGTGTTGTGCGGCGCGCTTGGGTCTTTCTTGCGCAGCACGCGCACGATCTTGGCCAGTTCCTCCATCAGGTCGCCCCGGTTCTGCAAGCGGCCTGCCGTGTCGATCATCAGCAGGTCGGCGCCATCGGCCTGCGCCTTGGTCAGGGCATCAAAGGCAAGGCTGGCCGGGTCCGACCCCTCGGGTGCCGTCAGCACCGGCACCCCGGCCCGTTCGCCCCAGACCTGCAACTGTTCGACGGCGGCGGCGCGAAATGTATCGCCCGCCGCGATCACCACTGATTTCCCGGCGGCGCGGAATTGGCTGGCGAGTTTGCCGATGGTCGTCGTCTTGCCCGACCCGTTCACGCCCACGACCAGAACCACCTGCGGCTTTTGCGGATAAAGCGGCAACGGCTTGGCCACAGGCTCCATGATCCGGGCAATTTCGCGGGCCATCAGTTCCTTGATCTCGGTCACCGACAATTTGCGCCCCATCCGTCCTTCGGCCATGTTCGCGGTTACGCGCAGGGCCGTGTCCACGCCCATGTCGGCGGCGATCAGCAACTCCTCGAGCTGTTCGAGCATGTCGTCGTCCAGCGTGCGGCGCAGAACGGGTGCAGCGTCCTTGCTCCCCAGCAGGCGGCCAAGGATGCCGCGCGATTGCGGCGCGTCTTCGGGAGCCGTCAGGTCCAGAGGAACGGGTTGCGGCATCGCATCGACGGGCAGCGGCACCTCAGGACGCGGCGGCAGGGGCAACGGGTCGGGTTCGGGGGCCGGGATCTCTTCGGGCACCGGTTCGGGAGTGATTTCGGGTTCCGGCACCGGCAAAGGATCGGGATCGGGTATCGGGACAGGTTCCGGCAGCGGTTCCGGGTCTGGCAACGGTTCCAGTGTCGGGTTCGGCTCGGGCGCAGGATCAGGCTCGGGCTCGGGTTCGTGCTGTGGAACGGGTACAACAGCGTCAGGTGCCTGCATCGCCTCGGGGACAGCGTCAGCCTGCTCTACCGACTCCTCGACGCCGCCATCTTCGACGATCGCCTCCAACCCCTCATCAATCTTCGACGAGGATTTGAACAATCGGTCCTTGAGTTTCTTGAAAAACGCCATTGCCGCTCCGAAGTTTCTGATGACGTCGATACTGTTGCCTTGCTGAATCGGCAACCCATGCGTAGCGTGACGCCCGGACCATTGGCTGTCCGTACCGGATTTCGAAAACATGAACTCACTTTGGCGACCGCTCTCCGACGACGCTGACCGAACGACACCCGACCTGTTCCTGCGCCCCTGGGGCACATATGCGCCCGAGGGCGTGCAAAAGCTGTTGATCGGGCTGACCCAGAAGACGTTCTTGCAACGCGGTGCCCTGCGGGCGGCGATGACGCGGCGGATCATGTCGCTGGGTGCGCCGCTTGATATCCGGTTTCGCGACTGCTGCTATCGGATCGAGGGGCGCAACAACCTGATCGAGACCGGGTTGCTGACACGACCCGGGTATAACGGGGTCGAAATCGACTTTCTGCAAGAGGCGGTCAAGGCGGGCGGCACCGCCGTGGACATTGGCAGCAACGTGGGTCTTTACAGCCTGCCACTGGCGCGCGCAGCCGGACCGGAGGGGCGCGTTCTGGCAATCGACGCCAATCCCGACATGGTGCGTCACCTGACCTTCAATGCCGCCGCGAGCGGCCTTGCCAACATCACGGCGCTGAACATGGCAGTGGGCGGCATCGAGGCGCGCGTGCACCTGAAAATCCGGCAGGACGATGTGGCCATCGTCAGCGTTACGCCATCCGACACCGGGACGATACAAATGCAGCCCCTGCTGCACATTCTGTCGCATGCAAAGATCGCACGGCTCGACGCGCTCAAGATCGACATCGAAGGGCACGAGGACGCGGCACTCGTGCCATTTCTTCAACTGGCCCCAGATGCGCTGTTGCCCACGCGGATCGTGATCGAACGGGCCGGGCCGGACAGTGATTACCCAGGCTGCGTGACCGAATTCTCGCGCCTCGGCTATCGCCGCGTCGGACAGACACGCAACAATTCGATGTACATGCGACCCTAAATCTCGTCCGCGAAATGCTTGATCGTCAGGCGGATCGGATTAGGTGCCGCCTGCCCCAGCCCACAGATCGAGGCATCGGCCATCGCCGTGCACAATTCACCCAGCAGGCCCTGATCCCAAGTTTCGGCCTGCATCAGCTTGACCGCCTTTTCACAGCCCACCCGGCAGGGCGTGCATTGGCCACAGCTTTCGTCCTCGAAAAACCGCAACATGTTCAGGGCGGCATCACGGGCGCGGTCCTGATCGGACAGAACGACCACCGCCGCAGACCCGATAAAGGTCCCATGCGGTTGCAGCGTATCGAAATCCAGCGGGATATCGCCCATCGACGCAGGCAGCAGGCCCGACGAGGGACCGCCCGGTTGGTAGGCCTTGAACACATGCCCCTCGGCCATACCCCCGGCAGCGTCGATGATGTCGGTAATGGTCGATCCAGCAGGCAACAGGTACACCCCCGGTTTCGCCACGCGCCCCGATACGGAATAGCTGCGCAAGCCGGTGCGCCCGTTCTTTTCGGTCGCGTTCAGCACCCGCGGACCTTCGCGGCAGACGCGCGCGATCCAGTGCAGCGTTTCGACATTGTGCACCAATGTGGGCCGGCCGAAAATCCCGACTGCCGCCACATAAGGCGGGCGGTGGCGCGGCATACCGCGCTTACCCTCGATGCTTTCGATCATCGCGGATTCTTCGCCACAGATATAGGCACCCGCACCACGGCGCAGATCGATGAACCCGGGCTCCACAAGACCTTCGACTTCCAAAGCTCTGATTTCGCGTGCAAGTATCTCAAGTACTGCCGGGTATTCGTCGCGCATGTAAATAAAGGCCATTTCGGCCTCGACCGCCCAGGCCGCGATCAGCATGCCCTCTAGAAACAGATGAGGAACACGCTCCAAGTAGTAACGATCCTTGAATGTTCCCGGCTCGCCCTCGTCCCCGTTCACGGCCAGATAGCGTGGACCCGCATTGCCGCGCACGAACCCCCACTTGGTGCCGGACGGAAAGCCCGCGCCGCCAAGACCGCGCAGGCCGCTCTCCTTTATTTTGGCCTGAACGTCCTGCCAGTCACCATTCATGCGCAAGGTACGAAGTGTCTCGTAACCCCCTGCTTTCATATAGGTTTCAAGCGTTTCATAATCCGGAACATGGGCGTGTGTGTCATCTGCAGAAATTGCCGCCTGCACCTTTCCCACGGTCGCATTGTCGATGTGGTTGTGACCCAGTTCCAGTACGGGGGCGGTATCGCAGCGGCCCATGCACGGCGCGCGCAACACACGCACTTGGGTCGAATCCAGCCCGTCCTCGAGTGCTGCCTTGAGCGCCTGCGCGCCGGCCAGTTCGCAGGACAAAGAATCACAAACACGAATGGTCAGCGCCGGTGGCGGCACCTCGCCTTCCTTCACCACGTCGAAATGGGCGTAGAACGTGGCGACTTCATAAACCTCGGCCATGCTCATCCGCATCTCTTCTGCCAAAGCGCGCAGGTGGGTGGCACTCAGGTGGCCGTATTGGTCTTGGATCAGGTGCAGAAATTCGATCAGCAGGTCGCGACGCCGGGGCTGGTCACCCAGCAGAGCGCGCACCTCGTCCCAGGCCTGATCTTCCAACGCACGGCCCTTGGGGCGCACACGGCCCTTGCCCTTGCCGGATTTCCAGACGCCCTTGCCCTTTTGCGATTGATCCAGCGCCATGGCGCACTCCTTTGGCTCGATTTACGCGAACCCTACCAGCCCGCGTCCCTCGCATTCAGCCCAAAAGCGACCGGTCCGGGCGCAAATACCGCGCCGATGCGCATCAGCATGGCGCACATCGGCGGCAGAAGACTTAAGGCACGCGAAAGTGCGTCGTGATAGCCTGCGCGCGTTCGATCCGGAGTGATTCTGTCAAATGATGCGCCTGCTGCCCTTTCTGGTTGCGCCCATAACCCCCACCCTGCTTTTGGGTGTGGCGTGCTTTTTGGGCGGAGCATGGGCGATCGGGGGTATCGCTGCCATAACAGTGGTCGTGTTCCTGCTCGACAAGATCAGCCTCCCACCCGCAGTATCCGAGCGGGACGGGCATGTGGTGTCCGTCACCCTTGGCTTGATCCATTTTTTTCTTCTGGCGCTTGCGGTTTGGGCTATGAATGGCCCCTTGCCAATGATCGACAAGGTTTTGATCGCCGTGGGATGTGGGCTTTACTTCGGCCAGATTTCGAATTCGAACGCGCATGAGTTGATCCACCGCTCGAACCGCTGGGCCTTTCGCCTTGGGGCCGCAAACTATGCCTCCCTTTTGTTCGGGCATCACACCAGCGCCCACCGTCTTGTGCATCACGTACACGCCGCAACCCCGCAGGACCCGGCCACAGCGCGGGGCGGGGAAGGATTCTGGGCCTATCTGCCGCGCACGTGGATCGGCAGCTTTCGCGCGGGTTTGCGCGCTGAACGGCAGCGCCACGGCGGGGCGCGATTGCCTGCGCCTTACGTGGCCTATGTGCTGGGCGGATGCCTCAGCCTTGCGGGCGCTTTTGCTTTGGGTGGGGGGCCGGGCGTGGTGGGGTTGATCGTCATCTCGGGTTATGCGCAGCTGCAACTGATGCTGTCGGATTACGTGCAGCATTACGGGTTGGAGCGACACATGGAGCCAGATGGGCGCCGTGAGCCGACAGGGCCAGCCCATTCATGGAACGCGCCGCACTGGTACTCCTCGGCAATGATGCTGAATGCGCCACGACATTCGGCACATCACAGCGCGCCGGGCCGTGCCTTTCCGCAACTGGCGCTTGATGCAAGTACCATGCCAATGCTGCCCCAATCCCTGCCCGTCATGGCTGTGACCGCGCTGTTCCCGCCGCTATGGCGGCGCATCATGGACCCACGTGTGGCGCATTGGCGCGGACGCAGCGCTGCGACGGGCGGCAATATGGTGCCTGCGACGCCGTGACCGCCTGCTATCGGCTGGCACAGCGCGCCCGGCTCTGGCACAGTCACCTCATGAGATACTTGGCTCTTCCCTTTACCCTTGTGTGCCTTGTCACGCCCGCATGGGCAGAACCGATGTCGGCTGCCGAGTTCGAGGCGTATGTGACAGGCAAGACCCTGTACTACGGAAGGTCAGGCGACGCATACGGTGCTGAAATCTATCACGAAAACCGGCGCGTGACGTGGTCTTTCCTCGACGGAGAATGCAAGGAAGGCTATTGGTACAACGAAGGGCGCAGCATCTGTTTCGTCTACGAGGATCGCCCGGAGGCACAGTGCTGGACGTTTGAGCGTGGCGCGGGCGGGTTGATTGCCAGCTTTGAAAACGACCCCTCAAGCGAAGAGCTGTACGAAGCGCAGGATGTGGGCGAAGAGATGATCTGCCTCGGGCCCAAGATCGGGGTTTGAGCAAAGGCGTACCGCAGGCGCGTCTCAAGACAAAAGCGTTGCAGCCAAGGCGCAACGGTGATGCGTCGAACCGCTAAAACAGCGATCCCTGTTCCGGCAGTTTGCCCTTTGGCTTTTTGACCGGCCCGCTGCCGCCCAGCTTTAATCGCCCATCACTGAATTCGATCTCAAGGCCTGATGTAGCCTCGGCCGCGGCCCGCGTCGTCACGATCCCTTCGGTACCACGCACCACTGCATATCCGCGCGCCAGCGTGGCCTTGTAACCCAATGTCTCTCGCAGCCGGTCCATTGCATCCAGACGCTGGCGCAACCGCTCGATCTGGCGGGTGCCCGTGGCGACCAGCCGTGCGCGCACTGCATCAAACCGCCCCCGAGCCTGATCCACATCCTGCGCCAGAAGGCGCGGGGCAAAACGGACCAGGCGACTGTCCAGCCTGTCGCGCTGGCGGGCTGCAACCCGTCCCAGCGCGGGCGCAAGCCTCGCTGACATGGCCTCAAGACGCTGGCGTTCGCCGCGCAATTGTCGGCTTAGCATCGCGGGACGCAAACTGCCTGACACATCCGACAGGCGCACCTTGCGCCGTTGCACCCCGGCGATCAGCGCCGGTCCCAATCGATCCCCCAGCACATCAAGGCGCTGGCGCGGCCCCTCGACCAACGCATCCGGACGCGGCAAGGCGCGCGCCAAATCCCGCAGACGCTGGCCGCGCCGCAGCACTGACGCACTTACGCTCCCACTCATCCGCGCGCCTGCCTGTTCGATCCAGGCGGCCAGTTCATGGCGCACCGGCACCGCAATTTCAGCCGCCGCCGTCGGCGTCGGCGCGCGCCGGTCAGAGACAAAGTCGATCAGGGTCGTATCCGTCTCGTGCCCCACTGCCGAAATCAGCGGAATGTCCGAGGCCGCTGCCGCGCGGGCCACGATTTCCTCGTTGAATCCCCACAGATCCTCGACCGACCCACCGCCGCGCGCAACAATCAACAGATCAGGCCGCGGAATGGCGCCGCCGGGCGCCAGCGCATTGAACCCTGCAATGGCGCGGGCCACTTCCTGCGCACAGGCCGCCCCCTGCACGGCAACGGGCCAGATCAGCACCTTGCGCGGAAACCGGTCGCGCAGGCGGTGGAGAATGTCCCGGATCACCGCGCCCTGGGGCGAGGTCACAACCCCGATCACATCCGGCAGATAGGGCAGCCGCTTCTTGCGCGATTCGTCAAACAGGCCTTCGGCCGCCAGCGCCTTCTTGCGCTTTTCCAGCAGCGCCATCAGCGCCCCTTCTCCCGCAATCGCGATCCGCTCTGCGTTCAGCGAAAATTTGGACTGAAAGCCCGAGGCCGTCATGCGCCCCTCGGCCACGACCTCCATCCCTTCCTCGGGCATGGTGCCAAGACCGGGCACCTGCCCCTTCCACGTCATGCATGACAGCACGTTGCGGTCATCCTTGAGGTCGAAATACAAATGCCCCGAGCGCGCAAGGACCACGCGGCCCACCTCTCCCCTGATGCGGACCCAGCCCAACTCTCCCTCGATCAGCTTCTTCACCCGTCCCGCGATTTCGGAAACCGAAAATTCGGGTGTGTTCGATCCGGGAACAGAGTCATCAAGTTGGTCCATGCCGTACCCTAGCGCAGGCTTGGGACGTGCGAAAGATCAGTCGAGATTTTCGCTTTCGTAACAATCGCCACAGCAATGGGCGCAGGCATTCAAACGGTCGAACTGGCCCTTGGCGATGGCCATCGGCTCGGCGCAATTGTCGAATGTGCCTAGCTCTGCCAACGTCTCGTCCGGCACCACCTGACAGCTGGCCGTGTGCAAAAAACACAATCCCTCCGTCTCGGGCGCTTTGGTCACCACATATTCCTGTTCCATGTCGTCGTCCCTTTTCCAACGCGCCGCGCCCGGTTGCTCTGGCCCGACGCAGGCTCTATGCACCCTGCATAAAGGTCACAGGAAACAGACACATGAACATCCTCATCCTCGGTGGCGGCGGACGCGAACATGCACTGGCTTGGGCCGTGCTGCAGAACCCCAAATGCGACCGGCTGGTCGTGGCTCCGGGCAATGCGGGCATCGCGGCGATTGCGGAATGTGCGACCCTCGACATCCTCGACGGCGGCACGATCGCCAATTTCGTCGAGGAAGAGGCAATAGATTTCGTGATTATCGGCCCCGAAGGCCCGCTCGCCGCAGGCGTCGCGGACCGCTTGCGCGATGCGGGCGTTCTGGTCTTTGGCCCCTCGCAGGCGGCCGCCCAGCTTGAAGCGTCCAAGGCGTTCACCAAGGAAATCTGCGACAGCGCAGGCGCTCCAACAGCCGCCTACGGCCACTTCACCGACGCGGATTCAGCCAAAGCCTATGTCACCGATATGGGCGCACCCATCGTGGTAAAGGCCGACGGTCTGGCCGCGGGCAAGGGCGTGACCGTGGCGGAGACGGGGGCGCAGGCGCACGCCGCCATCGACGACATGTTCAGCGGGGCCTTCGGCGGTGCCGGGGCCGAAGTGGTGATCGAGGAGTTCATGGAGGGCGAAGAGGCCTCCTTCTTCGTGCTCTGCGACGGCACCGACGTGCTGCCCATCGGCACGGCACAGGATCACAAGCGCGTCGGCGATGGTGACACCGGGCCCAATACGGGGGGCATGGGGGCCTACTCGCCTGCTCCCGTGCTCAACGACGCCATCGCCGGACGGGCGCTGACCGAGATCATCCGCCCCACCATGGCCGAAATGGTGCGGCGCGGCACCCCCTATCAGGGCGTTCTTTATGCCGGGCTGATGATCAGGGACGGCGCGCCTCGGCTTGTGGAATACAACGCCCGCTTCGGCGATCCGGAGTGTCAGGTCCTGATGATGCGGCTAGGGGCGCAGGCGTTCGACCTGATGCACGCCGCCGCCGAAGGAAGGCTGGCAGAGGCGCAGGTCAACTGGGCCGACGATCACGCGATCACGGTGGTGATGGCGGCGAACGGCTATCCCGGAGACTACGACAAGGGGGCCTTGATCAAAGGTCTCGACACCCTGCCCGAAACCAGCAGCCAGATGGTGTTCCACGCCGGAACCAAGGCGGTGAACGGCGCAATCACCGCCGCCGGGGGCCGTGTGCTGAACGTGACCGCACGCGGACAAACCCTGCAAGAGGCCGCCAAACTGGCCTACGACATGGTCGACGCCATCGACTTCCCGGACGGCTTTTGCCGGCGCGACATCGGCTGGCGCGCGCTCAAACCCTGACACCTGACGGGTCCTCTTCTCTGATTTGAAAAAATCCCCGCCGGAGGCTCCCGCACTTTCCGCAAGCGCAACCGGTGCCTCAGTCAGCGCATCGCATCGCCCGCGCAAAGGCCGGGCGCGAGGTGTCAGACCCGAGATCGCGCCGCAGAAACCGTTTTCCATCCCAGCGGATCGCAACCATCTGCGACCAATCGGCAGTGGCCAGGATCATCTCCGGATTACCGCGACAGATGCGGATACCACCAGCAATGTCACGCTCTCCGATGCGGTGGTTGGTAAAGCCTTCCAGGGCCGCGACCTGGGTAATAGCGCCATCGGCAAAGCGCCAGATGCGTAAAGTCTTGGCCAGATGCGGGCGGTCAACATAGGCAATTTCCATCGACCCATCTCCATCCAGATCAGCCGCGCCAAGCTGGGCAAGCCAGCGATTGCGGGTCCCGATATACGGGGTGGTCGCGACAAGGTTCAAAGCGCCTGTGTCCTGGTCCTGCCCCCAAATGGCGATTTGCGCCCCTTTCGCCAGGTGGCTGCGAACGGTAATCACCTCGAATGCGCCATCCTTGTCCAGATCCGCAATATGGGGCCGGACGTCCTCGAAGACGTGGTTCTCGTCCAGCCTGACATGTCGAGCGCCGCAACTGTCCGCCAGCAATGTCGTGTCGACACCAAGACCCAACGCTTCGATTGAGTCACCGAGTACACCGTGCGCATATTTCTCGGTCGGGTATTCGTACCAAGCAGCGCTTATACCTTGCTGCACGCAGTCCGCCTGAATTTGCCCCTCTCGACATGGCGCGCGGGTCGTGCTTTCCCGGCTCAATTCCGACTTTTGACTGGGTCCGATCCTGCAAGCCCAAAGCGCTTGTGCCCCCACCAGCCAGAGGCATAACACCAGCAACGCGCCGCGGGCGCACCCTTGCCAAAGTCGCAACAGCAGACGCGGCGCCCCTGTCAAAGTCAGATCTGCTTTTCAGGCATCTGCACGACAAGCCCGTCCAGCGCATCCGTCACCTTCAACTGGCAGGTCAGGCGCGACCGGGTCTCGTCTGGCTCATACGCGAAATCGAGCATGTCGGTTTCCATGTCGTCCTTTGCAGGCAGTTTCCCGACCCAGTCGGGATGAACATAGACATGGCAGGTCGAACAGGCGCAGGCCCCGCCGCAATCGGCCTCGATGCCCGGAATGTTGTTGTCGCGCGCACCTTCCATGACCGTCAGGCCATTGGCCACGTCCACCACATGCTCGGTGCCGCCGTGTTCGATATAAGTAATCTTGGCCATCAAAAGCCCCCTTGGTTCTTCGTTCCAAACGGTTCTACCCGGCTCGTTTTCGCCCCGCCACCCCCTTTTGCGCCCTGCGACTTTTCAGCTTGCGGCGCGTAATGTTTGTTCTATCTTTGTTCCCATGAAGATCGTCCAGTCCCCAACCGCCCGCTCAGCCGCCACATGGCCGCGCCCGCCGTCCTGCCTGCGCGCCTGCGAGCTGGACCTGCCGCCCGTGAACGCGCGCGTCACCGTGGCCGGGCTCGTGATCCTGCGCCAGCGGCCCGGCACGGCCAAGGGCGTGATCTTCGTCACGCTCGAGGACGAGACCGGCGTGGTCAACATCATCGTGTGGCGCAATATCTACGAAAGGTTCCGCCGCGCTGTGGTGGCAGGGCGGATGCTGCGGGTGACAGGGCGGATGCAGCGCGCCCACAGCGTGACCCACGTGCTGGCCGAAGAGATCGAGGATATCTCGCCCCTGCTTGATCAGCTGCTGGCCGAGGATACCGGGCGCAAGATGGCCGCAGAGGCCCGCACAGAGACTTGGGAGAGCCGCAAGTCGGGACGTTGAAAGCACTCACTGACTGCTGTCGTCCCGGGGCTAGGCAGATCGCGCACCAGACGCTATGGTCCCTGCAAAAGCCCAATCAGAGGCCCGAGCATGCGACCCACATCCCCCCTCCCTGCCCTTGCGGCAGCCCTGCTGCTGGCAGCCTGCGCCGAGACCGGCGTTGTCTCCTCCAACAGCAATATCGACCCGATTTCACTGGCCACCGCTCCGCCCGGCGCCGCCCCCGGCACCTGCTGGGGCAAGACGGTCAGCCCCGCGGTCGTCGAAACGGTCACCCGCAAAGTGTTGTTGCAACCCGCGCAGATCAGCAGCGATGGGCGCGTGCAATCGCCCCCCATCTACAAGGACGAAACCCGCCAAGAGGTCGTCAAACCCCGTCGCGACACGTGGTACGAAATCCCCTGCGCCGCAGACCTGACACCCGAATTCATCGCGTCCCTCCAGCGGGCGCTGGATGCGCGGGGCTATTACAACGGCCCCCTCACGGGAGAGATGGACAGGCGTACCAAGGATGCGGTGCTGCGCTATCAGAAGGACGAAGGACTGAACAGCAAGACCTTGTCGGTCGCAGCGGCGCGCAAATTGGGCTTGATCGCCGTGGCACGGTCAACCGCCGAAGGCTGAACGCCGCAAAACGAAAAAGGCACCCCAACGGGTGCCTTTTGCTTTTGTTTGAGGGGTCAGCCTTATTCTTCGAGGCTGAGCGCGACAAAGCGGGGATCGCCGCCGCGCCGGACCAGAAGCAGCAGCGACTTGCGCCCGGCCTCTTTGACCTCTTCCAGAGTGGTTTCGAAGTCGCTGATCGACGTGACCTTCTTCTGGCCCGCCTCTGTGATTACGTCACCGGCGCGCAGGCCTTTCTCATAGGCTTCCGAGACTTCATCCACAGCCGTGACCGCCAGCCCTTCCTGTTCGTCGCCAACGCCCAGTTCGGTGCGCATCTCGTCCGTCAGTGTGCTGAGGGTCAGACCGAGCACGTCCTTGGTCGTCGGCGCGGCGGGGGTATCCTCGTCCTCCTGTGTGACCGCGGCAGGTACGGCACCTTCGGCCTCTTCCCGGCGGCCCAATGTAACGCGCAGGGTCACGGTTTCGCCATCGCGGAACACCACGACCCGCACCGTTTCACCGACGGGGCTGTTGCCCACTTGGCGCACGAGACCACGGGTGTCTTCGACATCCACGCCCGCAAAGCTGATGATCACGTCACCGTCCTGCATGCCCGCCTCCATCGCCGGACCTTCTGGAACGGACGTTACAAGCGCACCTGCAACAGGCTCAAGCCCGATGGCTTCGGCGATGTCGTCAGTCACGTCCTGAATGCGCACACCCAGCCAACCGCGGCGGGTTTCGCCGTATTCCTGCAACTGGTCGACCACGCGGGTCACAACGTTCGATGCCATGGAAAAGCCGATACCGATCGAGCCGCCATTCGGCGACAGGATTGCGGTGTTCACGCCGATCACTTCACCGTCCATGTTGAACAGCGGACCGCCCGAGTTGCCCCGGTTGATGGCCGCGTCGGTCTGGATATAGTCGTCATAGGTGCCCGACAGAGCACGGTTTCGCGCCGACACGATCCCCGCCGAGACGGAAAAGCCCTGTCCCAGCGGGTTGCCCATCGCGATCACCCAGTCGCCGACCTTGGCCACGTCGCTGTCGCCGAACTGCACAAAAGGCAGCGCCTCGTCCGCGTTGACCTTGAGCAGGGCGATATCGGTGTTGGGGTCGGTGCCGATCAGTTCGGCCTCAAGCTCGTCGCCATTGAAGAACTCGATCAGGATCTCGTCGGCGCCTTCGATCACGTGGTTGTTGGTCACGATGAAGCCGTCTTCGGAAATCACGAAGCCCGAGCCGAGGGCGGACGAGCGACGCGGGCGGTTGCCTTGACCGTTGCGGTCCTGAAATTCACGGAAGAAGTCTTCGAAGGGGGACCCTTCGGGCACGATGCCCTGCGGGCCGGTGCGCCCCTCGACCACTGTCGAAGTGGTGATGTTGACCACCGACGGGCTGATCTGCTCGGCCAGGGGCGCGAGGCTTTCGGGGCGGGCCATGGCCATCACGGCCTGCACCAGCACAAAGGCCAGCGCGAGCACGCCAAGCCAGAGGGCTTTCATGTAATTTGGATTGGGTAGCTGCTTTGATACGGCAATTGCCTGTCGTTGCATCACGTCTCTCCTGGATCGTCTTTTGGCCACTTGGGCCATTATTGCACACTCGCGCGCGTTTGCGCTTAAGGTGCATGTAGGGTTGCGTCCTTGCAACATTAAAGATGGTTGTTTGTCCCAGCCTTTCAACACCGCGTTACCAAACTGTGAATGCCCAGCCTCACAGGCCAATAAAAAACGCGAGCCACAGGCAGATCAGGCCGGACACCAGCACCAGTGCGCCCATCTGGCGGCGCGCGCTTTCCGGCAAGCTGCGCAACGCTTCAAGCATCCGTTCGATAAGCGAAGGGGCCAGCACATAGGCCAGCCCCTCTACAACCATCACCAGGCCAAGTGCGAGAAGCACCCAGGCCATTACTGCGTGACCGGCACGTCTTCGGCCTGTTCCTCTTCGATCCGTTGCCGCTCGGAATCGGGCAGATCAGGCGAAATCTCGGTATCGGGCACCATTTCGCGCAGCCGTTCCAGCGCGTCGCCATCAATCACGGTCGCACCCAGACCCTCGGCGCGCAGGGCGCGGAAGATGGGTTCGACAAAGGAACTGTCGGGCGAGATCACCAGCGTGGAGTTGCTGCTCTGCATCGAGCGTTCAAAAGCCGAAAGCGACCGGTAAAAGGAAAAGAACTCGGGGTTCGGCCCGAAGGCTTCGGCATAGACCCGGTTGCGCTCCGCATCCGCCTCGCCTCGGGTGATCTCGGCCTCGCGTTCGGCGTTGGACACGGTTTCGGTCACCGTCCGGTCGGCGGCGGCACGCACACGCTGCGCCGCCTCGTTGCCGCGGGCGATCTCGTCGGCGGCCTCACGTTCACGCTCGGCCCGCATCCGGGCAAAGGTCGCTTCGAGGTTCTGCTGCGGCAGGTTGGTCTGCTTCAGCCGCACGTCGACGATTTCAAGGCCAAGACCGGCAGCACTGGTGCGCGCCTGCGCCCTGATGCGCAGCGCCAGATCACGCCGTTCAGGTGACAGGATCGTGTCAGACGTGACCTGATCAGCACCCAGAACCTCGCGGATCTGCGCGTTCAGGATCGACGACAGCCGGTCCTCGGCAGTACGGATGCCGCCCACGCCAACAGCTTGGCGGAACTGCACCACATCCGCGATGCGGTAGCGGGCAAAGGCATCCACGACAAGACGACGATCGTCCGACGGAGTCACCTCGATCGTGTCCGTGTCCAGCGACAGGATGCGGTCGTCATAATAGACCACGTCCTGAATGAGAGGAATCTTGAAGCCAAGCCCCGGCTCTTCCACCACCTGACGGATTTGACCGAATTGCAGCACAAGCGCCTTTTCCCGTTCATCGACGATAAAGATCGACGACAGACCGACCACCAGGGCGACAATCACCACTGGCAGGAGATACACAGATTTACGCATCAGTTGGACCCTCCGCGACGCAATTCATTGAGTGGCAGGTAAGGCAGGACGCCGCCGCCCTGACCGTCTGCTCCGGTTTCGTCCAGAACGATCTTGTCGACACTGCCCAGCACACGTTCGAGCGTTTCAAGGTAGAGCCGTCGCTGCGTCACTTCGGGGGCTGCATTGAATTCGGCTGCGACAGCCAAGAAACGGCTCGCTTCACCAATGGCTTCGTTCACCACCTGCGCACGATAGCCCTCGGCCTGTTCGATCACTTGCGCGCCCTGTCCGCGCGCTTCGGCGAGGACACGGTTGGCATAGGCATCGGCCTGCCGTTCGAGCCGGTCACGCTCCTGCTCGGCTGCCTGCACCTCGCGGAAGGCGTCAATCACTTCGCGGGGCGGGTCGGCGGTATCGAGGTTGACCCGCACCACCGTGATGCCGCTGTCATATTCGTCGAGTGTCGCCTGCACGTCTTCACGCACTGTATCGGCGATCAAACCGCGGTCGCGGTTGAGGATGGGGGCGAGGTTGGAGGCCGCGATGATTTCGCGCATCACCGCCTCGGACACCGCCTGCACTGTCAGTTGCGGATCGCTCAGGTTGAACAGCAGTTTGGCGGGATCGTTGATGTTCCACACCACCTGAAAGTCGATATCCACGATGTTCGCATCGGTGGTCAGCATCAGCCCTTCGCCGCTGGCGCGGGTGGAACCGATGGATTCTGTGCGCTCGGACGTGACATTGATCACCTCGTAGGTGACCAGCGGCCAGGGCGCAAAGTTCAGACCCGGATTACCGATGCTCGAAAATTCGCCAAGGAACAACTCGACCGACTGCTCTTCGGGGCGCACGGTGTAGAAGGATGAAAACAGCCAAATTCCCAGCGCGATCACAAGGCCGATACCGACCGTGCCGCGTGTCAGGAAGGGACCGCCACCGTCGCCGCCACCGCGACCGCCGCCCGTTCCGCCACCGCCACGACCGCCCATAAGGACACGCAGCTGCTCCTGGCCCTTCCGGACCAGTTCATCGATTTCGGGGATCTGCGGTCCGTCGTTTTTCGGGCGCTGCCCGTTATTGCTGCGATCAGGACGGCGCGGGCCATTGCCACGTCCGTCATCACCGCCACCAGAATTTCCGCCACCCCCCCAGGGGCCGCCCGTATTGCCAGCCATATGGTTCAATTCTCCTATTGTTGTGCAGCCTGCTGCACCTTCGTTCATTACCTGTGCTTTTTTCTTGGATATTCAAGCAGTCCGCATGGGTGACTTCATCGTCACAAGCTCTTCGGACATTGTGGGGTGAACCGCAACCGTGCGGTCGAAATCCTCCTTGGTTGCGCCCATTTTCACTGCGATCCCGGCGAGCTGGATCATCTCGCCTGCATTCGGTGCGACGATGTGACAGCCCAGCACCTTGCGGGTGGCCTTGCTGACCACGAGTTTCATCAACACGCGGTCAGATTGCCCGGCAAAGGCGGTCCGCATCGGGCGGAACGAAGTACAATAGACTTCGATCTCCTCCTGGTCGCGCGCGTCTTCCTCATTCAGGCCGATGGTGCCCATTTCGGGCTGGGTAAACACGGCAGAGGGGATCAGCTCATGATCGACCTCGGTCGGGTTGTCCTTGAACACCGTTTCGACAAAGGCCATGCCCTCTCGAATGGCGACGGGAGTGAGGTTCACACGGTTGGTGACATCACCGATGGCATAGATGTTGTCGACCGCGGTCTTGGAATAGCTGTCTACCTTGATTTCGCCGCGCCGACCGATTTCGACGCCTGCCTCGGTGAGCCCCATATCGCCCGTGTTGGGCGTTCGTCCCGTGGCGAACAGAACCGTGTCGAACACCCGTTCGCGCCCGTTCGTGGCCTTGACCCAGATCGGGCCGCTCTTGGCAGGCGCGTCCGCTTCGGACAGGTCCTGTGCCTGTTCGGCGCTTGCGCCCATAGTCGCATCGGATGCAGCGAGCATGGAGTCTGTCTCGTGATTTTCGCCTGCCGGGCCCATTTCGACGATATTGGTGCCGGTGTGCAGGTCGATGCCCCGTTCGCGCATGGCCTCGGCGATCAGCCCGCGGGCTTCGTCATCGAACCCACGCAGAATTTGCGCCCCGCGATAGTATTGTGTCACCTCGACCCCCAGCCCATGCAGGATGCAGGCGAATTCGCAGGCGATATAGCCCCCTCCGATGATCAGGATCGACTTGGGCAGGGTTTCAAGGTGAAAGATGTCGTCGCTGACGATCCCCAGATGGGAATTGGGCAGGTCCGGGCGCACGGGGCGACCACCGGTCGCGATCAAGATGGTCTTTGCGGTCTTGGTCTCGCCGTTTGAAAGTTCGACTGTGTGGGCATCCTTGAGGCGGGCGCGGGCGTCGAAAGTCTCGACCCCGGAATTCTTCAGCAGAGTCCGGTAGACCCCTTCGAGACGATCAAGCTCGCTCTCCAGATGAGTGCGAAATTTCGACCAGTCGAAGGTGCCGACAGTCATGTCCCAGCCATAGGCCCCCGCAACTTCGGCCGTGTCGACGAATTCGCTCGCAAACACCATCAGCTTTTTCGGCACACAGCCCCGGATCACGCAGGTTCCGCCATAGCGGTCCTCTTCGGCCAGCGCGACGCGCGCACCTGCATCGCCCGCAGCAACGCGTGCGGCCCGCACACCACCCGATCCGCCACCGATGACAAACAGGTCATAATCATAGTCCGCCATCTTTGCCGTCCTCAATCTGCAAGATCCGTGAATAGGTTGTCCGTCTCGAGAAAATCCAGCCGGTCCTGTTCCACCGTACCTTCGTTGATATCGCGCACCTCGACGCGGCCATCGCCATAGCCGACCACAACCGCGTCACAGATATCAATGAACAGCCCGTTTTCAACCACGCCCGGCATCTGGTTGATCACAAGGCTGAGTTGTCGACAGTTGCCAATCCGCTGCAAATGCAGATCGAGGATGTAGTTGCCCTCATCCGTGATGAAGGGGCGCTGACCGTTCATGCGCAAAGTCGACTGGCGGCCCAGAACATCCATCGAGATCAGCGTTTCCTCGACCAGCGCCTGCGTGGTCTGCCAGCCGAAGGGGATCACCTCGATCGGCAGGGGGAAGGCGCCCAGATGCTCGACCTCCTTGCCGATATCGGCGATCACGACCATCTGGTCGCTGGCGGTCGCGACGATCTTTTCCTGAAGCAGCGCACCGCCCCCGCCCTTGATCAGGTTCAGATCGCCGTCGAACTCATCGGCCCCGTCAATGGTCAGATCCAGCCACTTGGCCTCGTCCAGCGAAATCACCTCGATCCCCACCTCGCGCGCCAGATCGGCGGTGCGGGTGGAGGTGGGAACCCCTTTGAAGCGCAGACCGCCATCGCGCACCTGTTCGCCAAGGCAGCGCACCAGCCACGCGGCGGTCGACCCGGTCCCGAGGCCGACGCGCATCCCATCCTCGACATAGTCGGCAGCCCGTTTGGCAGCGACGAACTTGGCCTTGTCGATCGGTGACAATTCTCCGGACATGATGTGGCGACTCCCCAAATGCTGTGCGGGTTATAGAGACAGGCCCGCCACGTTGCGACCCCCGAGGCGGGATAAATGCGCCCGAACAGGTGACAATTGGTCCGATCTGCGGGACAGATGGCGCTGGCGCTGTGAAACAGGGGTAATTTGCGCGTGGCCGACCTTTTTGACACCATCTCTGCCTGGCTGCTGGAACAAGCGCTGAGCGATGACGACATCGAACAGACCTTGCGCGGATTATGCAACCGTCTGGTCGATGGCGGCATCCCGTTGGCCCGCGTCAGCGTCGGTCGCACGATCCTGCATCCGGTCATCGGCCTCAAGGACATGAACTGGGACCGTGAAACGGACCAGATCGTATCCAGCACCATGTCCCGATCCGTCATCCGCAATCTGCACAAGGTCAAAGCCCCCTTCGCCACCATGTCGCGCGGCGAAGCACGCGACATCAAGGCAGACCTGACCGACCCCGAACAGGTCGCGCGCTACCCGCTCTTTGCCGACCTCGCCGAGCGCGGGATCACCGGCTACTTCGCCGCCAGCCGCAGGTACGGCACAGGACAGGACATTTTCACGGATTTCGCAAAGGACTTCCGCGGTGGCTCCGTCTCGTTCTCGACCAAACGGTTTTCGGGCTTTTCCGAATCCGAATTGGACGGGCTGGAACGGCTGATCACGCCCCTCTGTATCTGCCTGCGCATCGCCGACGACCGTTTTGTCGCCACCGAAATCCTCGAAACCTACATGGGACGCATCACGGGCAGGAAGGTTCTGAACGGCCAGATCGAACGCGGCGACGGGCAGCAGATCGACTGCGCCATCTTCTATTCCGACATGCGCGGGTCTGTCGAACTGTCCCAGACCCTCGACACCCAGACCTATCTCGATACCGTCAATGCGTATTTCGACTGCACCGCGACGGCTGTGGTGGAGCATGGCGGCGAGGTGCTGAAATTCATCGGCGACGGGGTTCTGGCGATTTTTCCCTTCGACGACGCCACCCGGCCGCGCGCCAACATGTGCGCCGCCGCCCTTGCCAGCGCCCGAGAGGCGTTTGCGCGCGCCGATCACGCCAACAGAGCCCGCGTGGCGGACGGCTTGCCACCCATCGAATTTGGGGTCGGCCTGCATGTCGGCACGGTCATCTACGGCAACGTTGGAACCGCTCGCCGACTGGACTTTACCGCGACGGGGCCCGCCGTTGGTCTTGCAAGCCGATGCGAGGCGATGACGCGGACCCTCGACAAGCCCCTGGTCGCAACGGGCGCATTCGCCCAGTTTTGTACCGCGCAGGCAAAGGAGCTTGGGCCGCACGCCCTGCGTGGCTTCAACGATCCTGTTGCCCTTGTGAGCTATCCGTTAACGTGACTGGCGGGTGACCCGATGCAATGTCTGCGGCAAAAGGCAGACGCCACGGCATCAGACAGGCAACAACAGAAAGTAAAACGAGAAAGAGTCGCATCTGGCAGCACCTCCTGCCGCAACAAGAGCGCATCATGGTTAAAGATATGTAAATGCAGTCAGTCATGACGAGGCGTGGCCGCCCGCCACCAGGCGCACCAAAAGGCATGATCGCACCGAAACGGGTCGCTTTTGTCCCCCAAGGCTGCGTGGCGCGTGCTATCGCATGCCCCAGATTCAGGAGTGCCCCCCATGTTCCTTTCCGTCTTCGACATGTTCAAGGTCGGCATCGGCCCGTCCTCGTCCCACACGATGGGGCCGATGGTGGCGGCGGCGCGTTTTCTGGACATGATGCGCGCCTCGCCCTTTCAGTTCGCGGGCGTGCGCGCCTCGCTGCACGGCTCGCTTGCGTTTACCGGCGTGGGCCATGCCACGGACCGGGCCACCATTCTGGGGCTGGCAGGCTTTGTCCCCGACACCTACGACCACGCACGGGCCGAGGCGGTGCTGGCCGCACTTGCCGCCGATCACACCCTACACCCCGAAGGACTGCCGCCCCTTCGCTTCGATCCCAAGGCCGACCTCGCCTTTGACTACGACACCCAGCTTCCGGGCCACGCCAACGGTATGATCCTGATGGGCACAGACGCGCAGGGCGATGTGATCCTGCGGCAGGTGTTCTATTCCATTGGGGGCGGCTTCGTCATGACCGAAGAGGAACTGGCCCAAGGCAAAGATACTGACGAAGGCGCATCCGTTCCCTTCCCCTTCAAGTCCGCCGCTGAGATGCTCGAGATGTCGGCCGCCTCCGGCAAGTCCATCGCCGCCATGAAACGCGCCAACGAAGTGTCGCGCGGCACCCCGGAAAGCCTGAAGGCGGGCACACGGCGGCTGTGGCAGGTGATGAACGACTGTATCGAGCGGGGACTGAGCACAGACGGCACCCTGCCCGGCGGGCTCAATGTCAAACGGCGCGCCAAGGATATCCACGACAAGCTGATCGCCGAACGGGGCATGAACCTGAACGCGCCACACACGATCAACGACTGGATGGCAGTCTACGCCATGGCCGTGAACGAGGAAAACGCCGCTGGCGGGCAGGTCGTGACCGCCCCCACCAACGGTGCCGCAGGCGTGCTGCCGGCCACCTTGCGTTATTACCTCGACCACGTGCCCGGTGCCTCCGAAACGCATATCGAGGATTTCCTGCTCACGGCGGCCGCCATCGGCGGGCTGGTCAAGTACAACGCCTCGATCTCGGGGGCCGAAGCGGGCTGTCAGGCCGAAGTCGGCAGTGCGGCGGCCATGGCCGCTGCGGGCCTATGCGCCGTTATGGGCGGCACCCCTCAGCAGATCGAGAATGCGGCCGAAATCGCGCTGGAACACCACCTCGGTATGACCTGCGATCCGGTCAAAGGGCTGGTGCAGGTTCCCTGTATCGAACGCAATGGGCTGGGCGCAATCAAGGCGGTGTCGGCGGCCTCCCTCGCGTTGCGCGGGGATGGCACGCATCTGGTGCCGCTGGATGCATGTATCGAGACCATGCGCCAGACCGGCGCTGACATGAGCGAGAAGTACAAGGAGACGTCCTTGGGCGGTTTGGCGGTGAACGTGCCCAACTGCTGAAGACGCGGTCACGAAACTGAACGCGGCCAGTGACAATGAATGTTCAGCCACACAGATGATCCGTAAAGCGTGCATGTCTGGCAGAAACCGCATGGACATCCGCACACCGTGCGTCAGAAGACTACCACGCAAACAGAGCCGTTCGACCGGCGAACCTGACGCCAACACGCATCACGCATGCTGCAACTGCAGCGTTGCCAGACGAAAAACCGCTGCTACTGTGCCGCGCATGGCTCAGGACCGTCCCCTTCTCGGCATTCTTTTGATGCTGGGCTTTTGCGTCGTCGCCCCGATGGGGGACGCGGTGGCAAAGCTTTTGGGCCAGTCGGTTCCCATCGGCCAGCTGCTGTTCGTGCGCTTTGCCATTCAGGCCATCATCCTGATTCCGCTGGTGTGGCTGGGACGCAGGGCCTGGAAAATGCACGGCCGGGTGCTGGCCTTGACCGCCCTGCGCACCCTGCTGCACATCTTTGGGATCGGCGCGATGTTCGCGGCCCTACGGTATCTGCCCCTTGCCGATGCTGTCGCCATCGCCTTTGTCATGCCGTTCCTGATGCTGCTTCTTGGTAAATACGTACTGGGTGAAGAGGTCGGCAGCCGCCGCCTGCTGGCCTGCATCGTGGGGTTCATCGGCACGCTTCTGGTGGTGCAACCCAGCTTTGCCGAGGTCGGCTGGCCAGCGTTCCTGCCTATTGTCGTGGCTGTGAATTTCGCGGTGTTCATGCTGGTCACGCGCCAGATCGCCAAGCACACCGACCCTGTCGGGCTTCAGGCCGTCAGCGGCGTGATGGCGGTTCTGATCCTTGGGCCCGTCCTATGGCTCAGCCAGAATTCCGGGTTCGCGTCCCTGCAGGTGATCGCTGTTGACAGCCGAGAAGTCGCGTTGTTGGGGGCCATCGGGGTCCTTGGCACATTGGCGCATCTTCTGATGACGTGGTCGCTGCGCTTTGCGCCCTCGGCCACGCTGGCACCGATGCAATACCTCGAAATTCCGGTGGCGACGATCATCGGGTTCTTGATCTTTTCCGATTTGCCCAATGGGCTGGCCGCGGTCGGTATCTGCATCACGATTGCATCGGGGCTGTATATTGTCCTGCGCGAGCGGTCCATCGCGCGGCTTGCGGCGCGCACGCCAGCGCCTGCGTAACTTCGGCCAGATGCGCGCGGGGCAGGATCACGATCATGCCGGGACCATTCATGGTTAACGCAAGCGGGCCCTTCGCCTCGTTCGAGGTTCCGATAAAGGTCGTCGGATCAAAGGTCAGCCCGCCGATCTCCCAACGCAACCCTGTCGACGTGCCGGCCACTTGGCTCAGCGGAAACAACGACACGACATCGCCCGATCGGGTCGCGACCGCAATCTGCGGTGGGCACAGGAACGCGATTTCCGATTCCCCAATCAGGACACAGGCCCGCTCGGCACGTGCGGCCAGCACGTGCAAAGCGGCCAGCTGGTGATCCAGACGCGCGCCAAGAAAGCCGACCCCGACAACCACCGGGGCGATGATGTGGCACAGCGCCTTGTCGAAATCGGTGTTGTCCTGTGCGGTGACTTGGATGCGGCGGTCAGGCGGGGTCAGGGCGAGGGTTTCGGGCGACACGCTGTCGAAATCCCCGATCACCGCTTGCGGCGCGACACCGGCCCGGCGGGCCAACTCGGCCCCGCCGTCGGCGGCCACGCAGACCGGTGCAAGCGCCAGCGCGTCGCGCACATCGTCCAAAGACGCGTCACCGCCTCCAAGGAGGGTTATGGGGTCAGAACTGTGGACAATGCTGTCTCTCATCCGCTTTTAATGCAATTTTCAGAAACAGATCACAATGTCGCCCTGAAATGATACCCTCACCGGCACAGATTCGGGCCGCTTTGGTCCGTCATTGGGCCCTATACAAACCTCCGCATACTGGCAGAGGACGAGCATCCTATGATGAGTAACAACAAAATATTGACGGTTTCCTACGGCACGTTTTCCTGCACGTTGGAAGGCTTTGACGACAGCTTTGGCACGATGAAGGCCATTGCGGAGTATTTCCGCGACCTTGCGGCGGATGACCGCTATTTCGGGGCGGAACCGCCGCAGCCGGATGCCGAAATGCTGACCCGGATCGCCGAGCGTGAGATTTCGCGCCGCGTTCAGGCGCGCGAGCATGAGGGCAAGATCGTTCTGAGCGCCTCTCAGGACGAGGCGCCGACCGCCCCCGCCATCGCCAAACCGGTGCAGGATGATGCACCCGTGGCAGATGACAGCGCAGCCGAAGACAGCATGATTGCAGCTGTTGCCCGCGCCACCGAAGTGGACGCAAGCGAAACCGATCACAGCGACAGCGCCGATGCTTCTGCGTCGGAGGATGCCGACGCCAATGTCACTGACGTGCTGCAGCCGGCCGCAGAAGACGAGCCACAGCTTGAAGACGACGTAGACCAGCCCGAGGAAGCGGCATCGCAAGACGCCGCGGACGCCGAACTTGTCGAAGATGAGGGTGACGCATCCGAAGCGCCCGAAGAGATTTCGGACGCGACCGAGCATGCTGAAGCATTCTTTGCCTCGCCCGAAGATACCACCGACGAAGCCGAAGAAGACCTTGAATTCGAAACACTGACAGACGAGGACGAGGCGGTCCAAGACGACGAAATCGTGTCCGCCAATGAAGAGGAGACCGCGGAGGCCACCGAGGTCATTGCGCCCCCCGCCCCCGCGGCACCCGACAGCATCGCCGCAAAGCTGCAGCGCATCCGCGCGGTCGTCTCGCAAAGCCAGCAAGAGGATGAGGCAGAGGAACTGTTCGAGGACGAACACGCCGAAGATGTCGACGTGGCTGAAGGCATGGCTGGGGTTATGGACCTTGCCGATGACGGCAGCGACGCGGATGACGACGCCAGCGAAACCATCGCGAACGCCGCCCGCGCCATCGAAGAGGCGCAAGCCATCGACGATGCCACGCAGGAGGGTGCCTCTGCGGTGGAGGACGAAGACGAGGATGACATTGGCGCGATTCTGGCCCGTTACGACACCAGCGCCAAAATTGATGCAGACGACGAGGAGTCTGACGCATTCGAAGTCGACTCGTCTGACGACGACATCATCCGTGCAGTGTCTGATCAGAATGCGGACGCACAGGACGATCTTGGTCCCGACACACTGGCCGCACTCATGGCCGCCGATGACGGTCAGGTCGACGCCGAAGACGCTGGCCAAAACATCTTTGATGAAACCGATGCGTCAGAAGATGACGAGGTCACACAAGCCCCCCGTCGCGCCCGCATCATCAAGGTAAAACGCGCCGATATCGACGCAGCCCTTGCCAGCGGTCACCTCGAAGAAGTCGATTATGACGACGAGGACGAAATGGACGACGCTGACATCAGCGGCTCCACCCTGTCCGAGCAGGAAGAGGCCGAACTGATGGCCGAACTGGCCGAAGTCGAAGCCGAACAGCCCGAGGACGCGATGGATGGCGACCAAGCAGAGCAGCCTGCAGCCCGCGCCGATGACAAAAAAGCCGCGGCGCTAAAGGATGACGACGTGTCGCGTCTGATGGCTGAAGCGGACAACCAGATGGACGAGCCGGAAGGCAACAAACGTCGCAGCGCATTCGCGCATCTCAAAGCGGCAGTCATGGCCAAGAAGGCCGACGCCGGTATCGGTGAGGATACGATCAAAAGCGATATGCCTTTCCGCTCGGATCTGGCATCGGTCGTCAAACCGCGCCGCCCCGAGGCTGGCGGTGCGCGCGCCGAACGCCCCGAAGGCCAGCGCCCCGCCCCGCTGAAACTGGTGGCCGAGCAGCGCGTGGATGTGGATGCAGCACCCAAGGGCCCTGTGCGTCCGCGCCGCGTGGCCGCCGTTGAAGATAGCGCGCACGAGGCTGGCAGCGATGGCTCGTTTGCCGACTATGCCGCTGACATGGGCGCACATGATCTGCCGGATCTGCTGGAGGCAGCAGCAAGCTACCTCAGCTTTGTCGAAGGTCGCGACCAGTTTTCGCGCCCGCAGTTGATGAACAAGGTGCGTCAGGTTGAAAAGGACGAATTCAGCCGCGAGGACGGTCTGCGGTCGTTCGGCCAATTGCTGCGCGCAGGCAAGATCGAAAAGATGAAAGGCGGCCGCTTTGCAGTGACCGACGACATCGGCTATCGCCCGGATCACCGCGCGGCGGGCTGAATCCAGTCATGTTCAAATCGGAAAAGGCGCCCATGTTCGGGCGCCTTTTTGATTTCAGGCCAACCCATTGCCTTGACCGTCATGAAGTATCGATGGCAGAGGGCGCGGTGCGATTGCCATTGCCTACCGGGCGACAGCCATAGTGACCATCGCTGGAATTGGCACGATCCATTTGGGCCCTGTCCCGTGTTTCTCAATAACCTTGGCCGCAACGGCAGCTTTGATCGCTGCCGCGTTTTCGGGGGGCTGCGGTCGCAACAGCGCGCCACCCCGCGCAGTCCCTTCCAGAAAGAAATCGAATGGGGTGGCCGGGTCACTGACTTGCCATTCAGACGCCACCATGGACTGACGGCAATCGCCGAACCCCGCCGCCGTGAGCGCAGGAAAGGCCAGTTCGGCATCCGCATAATCATTGGCCCCCGGCCCGGGCGGAAGCGATATGTCCTTGGATCCGTGTTCGGCAATGGCTTGAAAAACATATCCCAATGCGCTGTCCACCTCGGGGCCGCACCAGACGGAAAAGGCCAGCCGTCCACCGGGCCGCAACACCCGGTGCGCTTCGGCAAAGACTTTGACAGGGTCCGGCACGTGAGGGATGCCAAACCCGATTGTCACCGCATCAAAGGAATGATCATCAAAGGGCAAGGCCATCGCATCCCCTTCGACAAAGCTGGCTTGCGGAACAACGGCTTGCGCCATCTCAAGCATGACGGCCGAAAAATCCAAACCTGTGACCTGTGTTCCGGTTTTGACCAGTCCTGCGGCGACGTTTCCGTGCCCGCAACACAGGTCGAGCGTATGCATACCAGGCCCGACATCCGCCCCCGCAACCAGCGTCGGCACGACCATGTCAGCCGCTTTGGCAAACATTTGCGCATAGGATTGGGCCACATCGGCCTTGGCCCATTCACGTCTTTCGAGGGCTGCAAATGTATCTGTTGGATCGTTATGTGCCATCTGCCTCTCCCGCCATCGACGCAGATCAAGAAGCGAACAAATGCGACATGTTGTCAATGATCGGGCAAAACGCCCGGTCTAGTCAGCGGGACTGTCCGTGCAAAAGATCAGCTTGTTGCCGAACGGATCATTGATCTTCATATCGTCCATCCCCCACGGCTGGCGCTGCACGCCCGGCCGCGCATGGCGATAGTTTTTGGCATTAAACGCTTTGCACTGCGCATGCACATCCTCGACTGCGATGCGCATTGCCGCCCCCGGACTGGCATCGCCGAAATGCTCGGACAAGTGCAACTCGCATGCGCCAAGACGCAGGCCAAGATAAAGCGGAGTGCCCGGTTCGAACCGATGCTCGAACGTCACTTCAAAGCCAAGAAAGTCGACGTAGAATTCCCGCGCCTTGGCTTCGTCAAAGCTGCGCAGGATCGGGATGGCGGGGCCTGTTTGCATCGGCGGACTCCGTTACGAAATTCACGAACCACCGTACCACATTCACGCGTCCGGGTCTGCCTGCCCGATCCCCTTGAACACGTACTTCAGCGGGATTGCCCAGATGATCCCCAGACCCACATAGATCAGCAGCTCCACTAGGATCGACGGGCGATCGAACATCGCCACAAGGCTGACGGCAGCAATGATGTAAACCGGCAAGCCGAACACAAGGATCAGACCTGCCAACCATTTTCGCGCCCTGTAGCTCACGTCAAGTACCTCCTCAGTCGGCAAACGGATCGCGGACAAGGATCGTATCCTCCCGTTCGGGTGAGGTTGACAGTAGGGCGACGGGGCAGTCGATCAACTCTTCGATCCGGCGGACATACTTGATGGCGTTGGCGGGCAGGTCGGCCCAGCTGCGCGCGCCTTCGGTGGATTCCGACCAGCCGGGCAGTTCCTCGTAGACGGGCGTGCAGCGGGCCTGTTGGTCGGCGGCGGTGGGCAGGTAGTCGAGCGTCTTGCCGTCAAGCTCATAGCCTGTGCAGATTTTCAGGATCTCGAACCCGTCGAGCACATCCAGTTTGGTCAGCGAAATGCCATTCACACCGCTGGTCGCACAGGTCTGGCGCACAAGGCAGGCATCGAACCAGCCACAGCGGCGCTTGCGCCCGGTGGTTGTGCCGAATTCGTGGCCACGCATGCCCAGCCGGTCACCGTCTGCGTCAAACAACTCGGTCGGGAACGGCCCTTCGCCTACGCGGGTGGTATAGGCCTTGACGATGCCCAGCACGAAATCAATCGCACCGGGTCCGACGCCCACGCCGGTCGCCGCCTGCCCCGCGATCACGTTCGAGGATGTCACGAACGGATAGGTCCCAAAGTCAATGTCGAGCAGCGCACCCTGTGCTCCTTCGAACAGGATGCGTTTGCCGGCACGGCGCGCCTCGTTCATGACTTTCCAGACCGGCGCGGCATAGGCGAGTATCTTCGGCGCGACCTCAATCAGCTGTGCCAGCAGCGCGTCCCGGTCCACAGGCTCAAGGCCCAGACCCCGGCGCAGCGCGTCGTGATGCACCAGCGCGCGGTCCACGCGCAATTCCAGCGTGGCGCGGTCGGCAAGGTCGGCCACACGTACAACACGGCGGCCTACCTTGTCTTCGTAACAAGGGCCGATACCACGCCCCGTGGTGCCGATCTTGGCCACCGAGTTCTGGGATTCGCGGGCTCGGTCCAATTCGCCATGGATCGGCAGAATCAGCGGCGTATTCTCGGCGATCATCAAGTTTTCAGGAGTGATTTCAACGCCTTGACCGCGAATGCCCTCGATCTCTTCGATCAGGTGCCACGGGTCGAGTACAACACCATTGCCGATGACAGACAATTTGCCGCCGCGTACGACACCCGAAGGCAGCGCGTGCAACTTATAGACCGTCCCGTCGATCACCAGCGTGTGGCCTGCGTTGTGGCCCCCCTGAAAGCGGGCGATCACATCTGCCCGCTCGCTCAGCCAGTCGACGATCTTGCCCTTGCCCTCGTCGCCCCACTGCGCGCCGACTACCACCACGTTGGCCATGTCCGATCCTTCTCATGCAAACCCGCGCACATATACCGATGCCGTCCGGCAAGGCAAACCGCCATTTGCGTTTCTTCTGGCTAATAATCCTGCTGCACAAGGTCCAAAAAGTGGCTTTGGCTTGAAAACCGGGCGCGCGCGCAGTTGAGCATGGCGAGAATTCACGCCATGAAGAACACCAAGTCATACAAGGACCGCCCCGATCATGGTATTTTTCTGGCGTTGGCTTTTCGCATTCGCCCTTTTGGCGCTGACCTACAACCCGACGCAGTACAGCTATATCCGTTGGATGCGCGAATACGGCTCGGCCAACCTGTCCATCGCAGTGCTGGTGGGGCTGCTTCTGCTTGTCGGTTACATCATCTACCTGCGCGCCACGATCCGCTCGATCGGCGGGTTCGGCATGGCACTGGTGCTCGCATTGGTCGGGGCGATCCTGTGGGTACTTTACGATTTCGGCGTCCTCAGCCTCGACAATCCGGGGCTGAACACGTGGCTGGGCCTGCTGGCCCTATCGGTGGTGCTGGGCATCGGCCTCAGCTGGAGCCACGTGCGCCGCTACCTGTCCGGTCAGTCAGATATGGATGACGTGGACGAATAGAGCCACGAAAGATTGGAACAGCCAAGCGCAGCATACACCGAATACGTGTGTTGATCGGACAGCCTACATTTGCGAAGTCTTGGGTGTGCACGTGCGGCCAATTTCTGGGCTAAGACGAAACACGACCAACAGTGCCATATTCAGGCACGCTTATGGAGAAAGTCATATGGCGGACAAAGACAATTCCAAGAACATCAAAGAAATGGTCAAAATGATGGAGCAGCAAACCAAGCTGGCCAAAGACATGATCAAGATGCAGGCCGATCAGCAAAAGATGAAGCAGTTGACGGAGACGATGCAGAAAATGATGAAGAAACAGAACGACATGCATCAAAACATCATCAAGAACATCAAGGGTTAAGAACGCTTTACCGGCTCCCCGTGCGGCGTGTGCAAATATGCCGTGCGCCACTCTTCTACCATGCGCGCGACATCAGCTGGCGGCGCAGATCCCGTTTCGGCCAACACGCCCTCCAGCGTCTCCAGCCAAGCCGTGAAATAGTCGTTGCCGCCGTTCAGCTCCTTTTCCAATCCGTGCCGGTGCAGCGTTGCCCCGAATCGCGCCGCCCAATCACCCCAACTGAACGCGCCGCCCTCGTTCAACGCGACAGTCAGCGCGAAAAGCTGTGCGTGCCATGGCGCCTCAAAGGCCGGCTCGGGCCTCATGCGATTTCCAGATAGCTGTCCCATAGATCGAGTATCACCTCGTCACGGGGATGTTCGGGATGCGCCCATATGTCGACGGCGCGCACTGCGACCGCATATAACGGCTCGGGCGCTTCGCCCAGGTCGTGTGCGTTGCTGTCAGGCAGGACATGGTGGCCATGCAGGCGCAGCACGTGACCCGGCGCGCCGGCGGCATATGCGGGTAGCCGTGTGTGCCCCCCCGGCACCATCGTGTTTTCGGGGATGGCGCGGATGCGCACTGCATCGCCGGGCGCAAATCGGGGGCCAATGCTGCCGGGCCGGGCCGCTGGACCACCCTTGGCCAGCACACTCGCCACAGACGCTGCTTCAAGCCGTTTGCCCGCCAATACGCTTTTCCCGGCAGCTTGCCCCGAAGCGAGTTCATCGCGGCTGAGTGCGCCCGTGTTCACCAACAGATCCGCCAGCGCCGCAATCCATTTCTCGTAATAGGCAAAGCGGGCGTAATCCTTCGGCGCAAGGCATTCGCGGGCATGGCGCGAGACGTCGATGTTCCACAGGCCAAGCGACGCGCTGGCCAGTGTCAGCGCCAACGCGCGCGGATGCCAGTCCGCGTGGAATTTGACATCTTCGGGTTCGGGCACGACGGGACCGTCGCCAAATCGCCCACCCATGTCATGAGGTCGGGTCATGGAGCCACCGCCAAACCGCAGCCCACCATCGAATCCCGTGTAACAAGGGCGGCCAAGGCTGCCTCGTCCAGCCCTTCTGTACCAACAGGTCGCTCTGGCAGCACCAGATAGCGCACCTCGGCCGTGGAATCCCAAACGCGCACGGCGGTCTTTTCAGGCAATGTCACGCCAAACTCGGCAAGGACTTTGCGTGGCTCGCGCACCGCGCGGGCGCGGTAAGCGTCGGACTTGTACCAGCCCGGCGGAATGCCAAGCAGAGGCCATGGATAGCAAGAGCAAAGGGTGCACACGACCATGTTGTGCACATCGCTGGTGTTTTCGACCACGACCATGTGTTCGCCTTGCCGCCCGTAATAGCCAAGCTTGGCCAGTACCGGGTCCGCATCCGCCAACAGTGCGGCGCGAAAGGCCGGATCGCTCCATGCACGGGCCACCACCCGCGCGCCATTGCGCGGGCCGATGCGGTTTTCGTAAGTGTCTATGATCTCGTCCAGCGCAGCGGGGTCGATCAGCCCTTTTTCGGTCAGGATCGTCTCAAGCGCTTTGACCCGCAGCGCAGGATCAGGCGGCAACAGGGCATGCGGGTGGTCGTCATGGGAATGGTCATGGGGCATGGGTGTGACCTTGGGCGAGCGGCGCGCGAAAATCCAGCCCCCACGTGGCGCAGCCCGAAATTGCCACGAAAGACGCCTTGCGGGTCAAGGCGTTTCTGCATAGATACCGCCCATCGCGCAGCAAAGGTCCAAATCTGCCCTATGGAAAATGTCGTCCTGATCATTCACCTGTTCCTCGCCCTCGGCCTGATTGCCGTGGTGCTGATGCAGCGCTCCGAAGGGGGCGGACTGGGCATGGGCGGTGGCGGCGGCGGGGCGATGACGGGCCGTGCTGCGGCGACCGCATTGGGCAAGGTGACGTGGGTGCTCGCGATCTGCTTTATCGCGACCTCGCTGACACTGACGATCTTTGCGGCTGAAAACGCATCCGGCACATCCGTGATTGACCAGTTGGGTATCACGCCACCGGCGCAGAACACGCCAGCCAATGATCTTGTGCCGCCGGGCGGCGACCTTTTGCCCCCCACGGCAAGCGACGACGCACCGTTGGTGCCAAGCGCCGACTAGACCTTTCAAGGATGGTCCCAAGGCCGGGACTTCCCCTTCGACCAACGAAATATTGAGGCAGGCCAAACTGACGCAACATCATGTTGCGGCTGTGCTTGCCCCTCCATTGCGAATCCTGTTATACTGAGGTCCCGTGGGGATGACATTTTTGTGCGTCCTCCAGATGGCTTTGGGCCCAGACTGAACCACGGGAGCATCCAGCTTATGGCGCGCTATATTTTCATCACCGGCGGTGTTGTGTCCTCGCTTGGCAAGGGGCTTGCCTCGGCCGCTTTGGGCGCGTTGCTGCAGGCGCGCGGATTTTCCGTACGCCTGCGCAAGCTTGACCCCTACCTGAACGTGGATCCCGGCACGATGTCGCCTTTCGAGCATGGTGAAGTGTTTGTCACAGACGATGGTGCCGAAACCGATCTGGACCTTGGCCATTACGAACGCTTCACCGGCGTGGCCGCGCGCAAGACCGATAGCGTGTCCTCGGGCCGCATCTATTCCAACGTGCTGGAAAAGGAACGGCGCGGCGATTATCTGGGCAAGACCATTCAGGTGATCCCGCATGTCACCAATGAAATCAAGGAGTTCATCGACATCGGCGATGACGAGGTCGATTTCATGCTGTGCGAGATCGGTGGGACCGTGGGCGATATCGAAGGGCTGCCGTTCTTTGAGGCCATCCGCCAGTTCAGCCAGGACAAGCCGCGGGGGCAGTGTATTTTCATGCACCTGACCCTGTTGCCCTTCATCAAGGCATCCGGTGAACTCAAGACCAAGCCGACGCAGCACAGCGTCAAGGAACTGCGCTCGATCGGGATCGCGCCCGATATCCTCGTTTGCCGCTCCGAGGGGCCGATTCCGCTGAAAGAACGCGAAAAGCTGGCCCTGTTCTGCAACGTGCGCCCCGAATCCGTGATCGCGGCGCAGGATCTGTCCACCATCTACGACGCGCCTCTTGCCTATCATCGCGAAGGCATGGATCAGGCCGTTCTGGACGCCTTCCAGATCAGCCCCGCACCAAAGCCGGATCTCTCCAAATGGGAAGATGTCAGCGACCGCATCCACAACGCCGAGGGCGAGGTTAAAGTTGCCATTGTCGGCAAGTACGTCCAGCTTGAAGACGCTTATAAATCCATCGCCGAGGCGCTGACCCATGGCGGCATGGCCAACCGGGTCAAGGTCAAGATCGAATGGGTTGACGCCGAGCTGTTCGAAAACGAAGACCCGGCACCCCACCTTGAAGGGTTCCACGCCATTCTCGTGCCCGGCGGCTTCGGCGAACGCGGCACCGAAGGCAAGATCAGAGCCGCCGAGTTCGCGCGCACCCGCAAGGTCCCCTATCTGGGCATCTGTCTGGGCATGCAGATGGCCGTGATCGAGGCGGCGCGCAATGTCGCGGGCCTGACAGCGGCAGGGTCTGAGGAATTCGACCACGAGGCAGGGAAAAAACGTTTTGAACCGGTGGTTTACCACCTCAAGGAATGGGTTCAAGGCAATCACAAGGTCGAACGAAAGGTGGGCGACGACAAGGGCGGCACTATGCGCCTGGGGGCTTATGACGCGGTGCTTGGCGAAGGCACCCGGGTGGCCGAGGCCTATGGCACGACGATGATCGACGAACGTCACCGCCACCGTTACGAGGTCGACATCAAGTATCGCGAAAAGCTGGAAACGGCGGGTCTGAAGTTTTCGGGTATGTCCCCGGACGGGCGGCTGCCCGAGATCGTGGAATGGCCTGATCATCCGTGGTTCATCGGGGTTCAGTTTCATCCCGAATTGAAAAGCAAACCGTTTGCGCCCCACCCCCTGTTTCAGGATTTCGTGCGCGCGGCGCGGGATGTGTCGCGGCTGGTGTGATCTGGACGTGGGCTGTTAGTGGCCGGACGGCCTTCACGACCCCGTTATATCGGTTTATCTTTGTTGGAACGGGCTTAATTTGTTAGCCAGTATCGAACGGAGCCAACGCCATGACCACACCATTGCCTCGCCGCACCGTCCTTACCACAGGTGCTGCCGCCCTTATTGCCCCTGCCTTGATCCTGCCCGCGCGCGCTGCGGGTCTGGCCCCGACGCCCACCATGCGGGGCGGGGCCAACAATTACCGTGCGGGCGCGCCCATCGTTCAACGGATCGGCGGCGGTGGTTTCCTCATGACCGGCACCGTGCGGCGCGCAGGCGACGGAGCACCGATCCCGGGCGCGCGCATTCAGGTCTGGGCGCATACCGTCGAAGGGCACGAGCGGGACGAACGCAGCCACGGAGCTACCCTGACCGACGCCAATGGGCAGTACCAGATGGACATGCCGCAGATTGTGCCCGCCTTCGGCCAGCCCCACGCCCACCTCGCCTATGATACCGAGTTCGACGAAAACGGGTTCAAAACCGTGTTTTTGCGCCCCGTGATGCGCAGTGCGTCTGACACGACGCTGAACGCCGACTTCGTGCTGACCCCTGTCTGAAACCATGCGCGCCGCCCTGATCTGGGCAGCGCTGGCCCTTGCCTTGGGCGCGCCGCTGGCCCTTGCGGCCACCAGCCCGTTGCTGGCTTGGCGCGATGCGACCTACATCGTCGCCGGCTTTGCAGGCATCTTTGGGATGGCCCTGCTTGTGGCCCAGCCACTGCTTGCAGCGGGCGATTTGCCCAATTTGTCTCGCATCCGCAGCAGACGCATACATCGCTTGGTCGGAGCGATACTGGTCACAGCCATCCTTGTGCATGTCGGTGGCCTGTGGATCACGTCGCCGCCGGACGTGATCGACGCACTGACCTTTGCCTCGCCCACGCCGTTTTCGATCTGGGGCGTACTGGCCATGTGGGCGGTATTTGCCACCGCGCTAGTGGCAGTTCTACGCAAGCGGCTCAGCTTGCGGCTTTGGCAGCGCGCCCACGCCGGGCTGGGCCTGGTTGTCGCGCTTGGAACGGTCCTGCACGCTCTGCTTATCACCGGCACGATGGAAACAGTGTCGAAGGTCGCGCTGAGCGCAATCGTTCTGGCCCTCGCCGCCCGCATGGTGTGGCGCCTGCGTTAAGCATTGCGTGCGCCGGGCAATCCGCTACACCGCTCGCATGCTCAGCTATCAGCACATCTATCACGCCGGAAACCTTGCGGACGTGCACAAGCACGCCCTTTTGGCGTGGATGCTGGATTATCTGACCCGCAAGGACAAACCGGTCAGCTATATCGAAACCCATGCGGGTCGCGCGCTCTATGATCTGACCAGCGACGAAGCGGTCAAGACGGGCGAGGCCGCACAAGGGATAGCGCGGGCCAAGACATGGTTCGCGCCCGACCACCCCTACATGAAATGCCTTGCGCAAACGGCTGAAACGCATGGGGAAAACACCTATCCCGGCTCCCCGCTTATTGCGGTGCAGACCTTGCGCGAAAGCGACACCATCACGCTGGCTGAACTGCATCCAACCGAACATCTCAATCTTGAACTGGCGCTGCCGACGGCCAAGTGCTGGCGCACGGACGGCTTTTCCATGGCCCATTCCATGCTGCCACCGACCCCGCGCCGGGGCCTGATGCTGATCGACCCCAGTTTCGAGATCAAGGACGACTACCAGTCTATCCCCGCGCAGATTAAAAAATACGCACGCGCATGGAATGTGGGGATCATCGTGCTGTGGTATCCGATCCTGACTTCAAACGCGCATCACAACATGCTGAAAACGCTTGCCTCTGATCACCCTGAAGCCCTGCAGCACGAAGTCCGTTTTCGCCCCGCGCGCCCCGGTCATGGCATGATCGGTAGCGGTCTGTTCGTGGTCCGCCCACCCTTTGGTCTTGCGGCAGAGGCCGCAACATTGAAAACTCGTTTCGACAAACTCAACTGAGGGCCAACTACCGTGTTCGAACGACTTTTTCCCAAACGTCCCAAGGAAAAGCCAAAACTTCCCGAACCCACACTGCAACTTGCACTTGGGGCGCTTCTGGTGCGCATCGCGATGGCCGACAGCGACTATCAGGCCGCCGAAATCGGGGCCATCGACCGGATACTGTCCAGCACGTTCACCCTCAAACCCATTGCCGCGGCAAAGCTGCGCGCGACCTGCGAACGGCTTGAACGCCACGCGCCCGGCACGCCGGAATTTGCCGTGTTGCTGCGCGACGCGGTGCCTTACGACGACCGCCGTGCCTTGGCCCTTGCTATGTGGACCGTCGTGCTGGCCGACGGCGAACACGCCGCCATCGAAGAGGCGACGTTGCACCAGATCGAAACCGCAATGGGCATCACACCCGAGGACAGCGCAGACATAAAGTCGCGCGCGCTTGGATAATTCTGCCAAAAGGCATATGTCACTTTCATGTTTCAAGACCTGCTCAAAAGACTGATCCAACCCGAACCGGCCCCGATCACAGACGGCGACGCGCGTCTTGCGCTGACCGCCCTTCTGGTGCGCGTGGCCCGGTCCGACAATGACTATGCGGGCAGCGAAAAGCGCCTGATCGACCACATCACTCAAGACCGCTATGGGCTGAGCGTGGCGGATGCCACCGCCCTGCGCACCGAGGCCGAGGCGATGGAGGCCGAGGCGCCCGACACAGTCCGTTTTACGCGCGCGATCAAGGATGCAGTGGCCTATGAGGACCGACTTGGCGTCATTCAGGCGTTGTGGAAGGTGGTTCTGGCCGACGGTCAGCGCGCGCAGGAAGAGGACGCGCTGTTGCGCCTTGTCGCCAACCTTCTGGGTATATCCGACATGGACAGTGCCACGGCGCGTCAGCAGGTTTCAAAGTGATAGTGTCCCTTGGCATGTACGACATGCCACACGCTGCCGCCGCCTACGACAGGCTTTGGCATGCGATACGGGTCAATCTGGGCGAAGGGCCGGAGCAGTTAAGCCGGGGAGGCGATCTCTGGGCGGACTGGCAATCACAGGACCTTTTGTTGTCGCAGACCTGCGGTCTGCCGTTTCGCGCGCGGCTTTATGGGCAGGTCAGCCTTGTGGGCACGCCGGATTACGGCCTGCGCGACTGCCCTCCCGGCTATTACTACAGCTACATTGTCCGCCGACGCGGCGATGAGCGCGCGCTGCGCGAGATCGTGCGCGGCGGCACCATCGCGTTCAACGATCCGCTGTCGCAGTCGGGCTGGGCAGCTCCCGTGGCGCATCTGGCCAAGCTGGGGCTGAAACCCGGCAACACGATCGAAACCGGGGCGCACATGTCCTCGGCCCACGCGGTGCTCAAAGGGAATGCGGATTATGCGGCCATCGACGCGATCACCTACTTGATGTGGGACAGCGGCGACCCGCAAATCTTTTCGGGGCTTGAGGCGTTCATCCGCACTGATCCAACCCCGGGCCTGCCCCTGATCACGGCACGCGGGCGCGATCCCAAGCCCATCGCACGGGCAGTGACCCGAGCCATTGACACGTTGTCCGATGACGACCGCAAAGTTCTGATGCTCAAGGGCTTTGTCCAAATATCCGAAGGGCAGTACCGCGATCTGCCGATCCCGCCGCTGCCCTGATCATTCTGGCATCACCTGACGTCAAATTGGGCATTTTCGACGCAGTCTCTGCCATTTGACCGTAGACTCACACCCAAAAGTGCGGCCTTATACCGTCTGATCCATCAACACGGCGTTTCCATTGTCAGATAAACCCGTCATCGAAATTCGCAACCTTCACAAGGCCTACGGGTCTTTGGAAGTTCTGAAGGGCGTCGATATCGCTGCCAAGCGGGGCGATGTCGTTTCGCTGATCGGCTCGTCCGGGTCGGGCAAATCCACGCTGCTGCGCTGCTGCAACCTGCTGGAAGACAGCCAGCAGGGAGAAATGCTGTTCAAGGGCGAACCGGTGACATGGAAGGGCAATGGCCATGGCCGCCGCCCGTCCGATCCCAAGCAGGTGCTGCGCATCCGCACGAACCTTTCCATGGTATTCCAGCAGTTCAACCTGTGGGCCCATATGACGATCCTGCAAAACGTCATGGAGGCCCCGGTGACCGTGCTGCGCCGCGACCCTGCCGAAGTGGAAAAGGCCGCGCGCGGCTATCTCGACAAGGTGGGCATCGGGGACAAATGCGACGTCTTTCCCGCGCAGCTTTCGGGTGGCCAACAGCAACGCGCCGCCATCGCGCGCGCCTTGTGCATGGAGCCCGAGGCATTGCTGTTTGACGAACCGACCAGCGCGCTGGACCCTGAACTGGAACAGGAAGTCATCCGCGTGATCAAGGATCTTGCAGGCGAAGGGCGCACCATGCTGATCGTCACACACGATATGAAACTGGCCGCCGATGTGAGCGATCACGTCGTGTTCCTGCATCAGGGCCTGATCGAAGAGCAAGGGGCACCGGACGATCTGTTCGGCGCACCCAAATCAGAACGTCTGCGCGGGTTTCTTTCTGCAACCCACGCTGCGTAAACAAAAAAACCACGGGAGTACCATCCATGAAATCCATCCTACTCAGCACCGTCGCGGTCGCCATGACCGCCACCCTTGCCCTTGCCGACGCGCATTCCGTCGTGCGCATGGGGACCGAGGGCGCCTACCCTCCCTACAACTTCATCAACGACGCGGGCGAAGTCGACGGCTTCGAGCGCGAGCTGGGCGACGAGCTTTGCCTGCGCGCCGAACTGACCTGCGAATGGGTCAAGAACGACTGGGACAGTATCATCCCCAACCTCGTGTCCTCCAACTACGACACGATCATGGCGGGCATGAGCATCACGGACGAACGTGACGAGGTCATCGACTTTACCCAGAACTACTTCCCACCCACCGCTTCGGCCTATGTCGCGGCTTCGGAAGATGCCGATTTCGAAGGTGGCGTCGTGGCCGCACAAACCGCGACCATCCAGGCGGGCTATGTCGCTGAAGGTGGCGCGACACTGGTTGAATTCGCGACCCCCGAAGAAACCGTCGCCGCCGTGCGCAACGGTGAAGCGGACGCAGTGTTTGCCGATGCCGACTATCTTCGTCCGCTGGTCGAAGCCTCAGGCGGTGAGTTGATGTTCGTAGGCCCCGACGTCCCCCTTGGCGGTGGCATCGGCATGGGTCTGCGAGAATCCGACACCGAGTTGAAGGAAAAGTTCGACGCCGTCATCACCGAGATGAAGGCCGATGGATCGCTGAACGCGATGCTGGTCAAATGGTTCGGCGAAGACACGGCCCAGTATTGATCCAAAGGCATTGGGCGGGGGACCCCCCCGCCCTACCGCTGCATCCCCATGTTTTCCTATTGCACTGACCCCGATACGCTGGCCACCTTGCAGTGGCTGACCTGCTATCTGACGACGGGCGTGCATTTTTCCTTTTATTATAGCTTTCTGAAAGTGCTCGGAATTCTTGCCGTGACGGCACCTGTGGCACTGGTCTTTGGCTTCGGCGGGGCAATGGCCGCACGCTCGGCCATCCTGCCGCTGTCATGGCTGGGCCGGGGCTATATCTCGGTCGTGCGTGGGGTGCCCGACATCGCTTTTTTCCTGTTTTTCGTCATTGCGCTGGATCAGGGATTCGAATGGATGCGCCATCAGGTGCTGTGCCCGGAGTGGACCGAACCGATACGGCAGGGCAACGATTTCATCGTCTGCCAGCAGGCCAAGCTGCCGCTTGGCAACGCGCCGCAATCGGTGCACCAGCTTTATGCCTTCGGCCTTGCTGTGCTGACCTTTGCGCTGGTGTTTGGGGCCTTTGCGGCCAACGTGATCTTTGGCGCGATGCGCGCCGTACCCAAAGCGCAGCTTGAAACCGCCGAGGCTTACGGCATGTCCCCGCGCCAGACTTTCTGGCGCATCCTCGTGCCGCAAATGTGGGTGTTTGCCCTGCCGGGGCTGTCAAACCTGTGGCAGGTGCTGATCAAGGCGACGCCGCTGTTGTTCTTGCTGGGTATCGAGGATGTGGTGTACTGGGCGCGCGAACTGGGCGGGACCAAGACCGCGCAATTTACCTCATACCCGCATGGAGACTGGCGGATGTGGTACTTCTTTGCGCTTCTGGTGTTCTACCTGCTGATGACCTGGGGGTCGGAAAAGATCCTTGATCGCATCATGCGCGGGCTGACGAAGGGTCAGGCGACCTCGGGCGGAGAAGCGCAGCGCAAGGGAGTTGCGGCATGAGTTGCATGCAAACCGTTCAGGATTACGGGCTGCGCTCCATCGGCATCGGTGAGCGATTGCTGCCGCGCAGTGATTTTACCCTGTGCGAACAGTTCACCCTGATCGGGTCGGGCATGATCTGGAACGTGTATTTCGGGCTATTGGCACTCTGCACGGGCTTTTTCCTCGCCACCGCAATCGCCGTGGCCAAAGGCTTGCCCAATCCGTGGCTGCGCAAGCCCGCCGAATGGTTCATCTTTCTGTTCCGCGGCTCGCCCCTGTTCATCCAGTTCTTCTTTGCCTATTTCCTGTTTCTGAGCCTCAAGAGCGCCTATCCGTTCTTCAGCCCCTTCACCGCCGCCTGGCTTGGCGCGCTGATCGTGTTGTTCCTGAATACCGCCGCCTATTCCGCGCAGATTTTCCATGGCGCGCTGCAATCCATCCCGAAAGGTGAAGTCGAGGCGGCGGATGCCTATGGCCTGTCGGGCTGGACCCGGTTCCGCCGCATCGTCTGGCCCACCATGCTGCGACTGGCCTGGCCGGCCTACACGAACGAAGCGATCTTTCTGTTTCACGCCACGACGCTTGTCTATTTCTCGGGTTTTCCGGCGTGGCAGCAGCGAGGCGATGCGCTTTATTATGCGAGCTATTTCGCGGACAAGACCTTCAACCCATTCGTCCCTTACCCGATCCTTGCGATGTATTTTATTCTGCTCACCCTTGCGATCATCGGCGTTTTCGGGCTGGTCAATGCCCGCCTGAACCGTCATCTGCCAGCCAATACGCGCCAGAAGCTGCGGTTGCGCCCCAATCTGATCCGTTGAGCCCAAAATATCCCGGCCCTTCGGCGAGGATTTGTTTTAATCAGAGAAGTGAAGACCCATGCATCCATGGCTGATCCAAAACCCTGATATCCGAACCATCCGGGTGGCGGCGTCCGACCTGAACGGCGTGGCGCGGGGCAAGCGGATGCCGGTGCGTTTTGCCGACAAGGTGGCGACCGATGGCACACGCTTTCCCATGTCGGTGATGAACCTTGATATCTGGGGCGAGGATATCGATGACAGCCCGCTTGTGATGGAGAGCGGCGACCGTGATGGTGTGCTGAAGCCGACCGAGCGTGGCTTCATGCCCATGCCCTGGCTTGAAACCCCGTCGGGCCTGTTGCCGATCTGGATGTATCACGAGGATGGGCGCCCCTACATGGGCGATCCGCGTCATGCGCTGGCGCAGGTCCAAAAACGCTTTCAGGCCTTGGGGTTGACCCCCGTTGTTGCGGTGGAGCTTGAGTTCTTTCTGATCGACGATGCGGGCAAGCGGTTGCGTGTGCCAATGTCGCCCCGGTCGGGCAAGCGCCGCGTGGCGGGCGAAATTCTCTCCCTGCGCGCGCTGGATCAGTTCGACGACTTCTTCAGCGAGCTTTATGACGCCTGTGAAGCGATGGACATTCCCGCCGACACGTCGATTTCCGAAGCGGGTCTGGGCCAGTTCGAGATCAACCTGATGCATCAGGCCGATCCATTAAAGGCCGCCGATGATGCGTGGCTGTTCAAGATGCTGGTCAAGGGTATGGCGCGCAAACATGGCTTTGCCGCGTCGTTCATGGCGAAACCCTACGAGGATTACGCGGGCAATGGGCTGCATATGCACTTTTCGGTGCTGGATGCGGATGGCAACAACGTGTTCGACGATGGATCAACCACAGGCAGCGACATGCTGCGCCATGCGGTGATGGGGTGCCTCAACGGCATGCCAGGTTCAACCCTGGTCTTTGCGCCCCATGCCAATTCCTATGCCCGGTTCGTGCCCGGCGCCCATGCCCCCACCGGCATCGCCTGGGCCTATGAAAACCGCACGGCCGCAATCCGCATCCCATCCGGCCCTCCGGTTGCGCGACGCATTGAACACCGCCTTGCCGGGGGCGACGTGAACCCCTACCTGTCCATCGCCGCTGTGCTGGGCGCGGCCATCAATGGCATCGAGGATGCGATCGATCCGCCCGCCCCGATCACCGGCAATGCCTATACACAGGACCTGCCATCGGTGCCGATGACATGGATCGAGGCCATAGACGTGTTTCAGGTCGATCCCGAAACTGCGCGCATCTTTGACGCCGATCTGATCCGCAATTTTGTCATGACCAAACGGCAGGAGGCGATGTATATGGCTGAACTGAGCGACGAAGAGCAGATCGAAATCTACCTCGACACGGTCTGAACGCCGCAGTATCTTGCCCCGAAATCCTCAGGTGATCCATGAAAATCGGTATATTGCAAACCGGTCACGCGCCCGACGAAGTTCTGGGCCCGATCGGCGATTATGACGCCATGTTCGCGCGGCTTTTGGGCGGGCACGGCTTTGAATTCCAGACCTTCAACGTGGTTGACATGGAGTTTCCCGACGGCCCGGAGGCCTGCGACGGCTGGCTGGTGACGGGCTCTAAACACGGGGCCTACGAGGATCACGCGTTCATCCCACCGCTCGAGGCCTTGATCCGGGACATCCATGCCGCCGACCGGCCCATGGTCGGCATCTGTTTCGGGCATCAGATCATTGCCCAAGCCATGGGCGGCAAGGTCGTCAAATGGGACGGCGGCTGGGTCGTGGGGCGGCAGGAATACGACTTTCAGGGCCGCAAGCTGGCGATCAACGCATGGCATCAGGATCAGGTGGTCGAGGTGCCCGAAGGCGCAGAGGTGATCGCCAGCAGCGACACCTGCGAGAACGCGGCCCTTGTCTACGGGAACCGTATCTGGACCATCCAGCCCCACCCCGAATTCGGCGCGGACATGGTCGAGGCACTTGCCACCTATCGCGCGCCCGGCGTCGTTCCGGACGCGCAGATTGCGTCCGCCCGTGCTGCCCTGCCCGAGCCGATCCACCAAAACGCAATGGCCGCAGATATGGCCGCGTTCCTCAAACGCGGGAGTTGAGTGATGAGCGAGCCACTGCTGACCAACCTGCCCGACGCCGCCCGCGCCTATCTGGAAGGCAAGCGGCTGGACGAGGTGGAATGTATCATCTCTGACCTGCCGGGCGTTGCGCGGGGCAAGGCAGTGCCTGCCACGAAATTCGCCAAGCAAGACTACTTCCACTTGCCCGACAGCATCTTTTTCCAGACCATCACCGGCGATTGGGGCGAGGCTGCAGACGAGGACGGGTTCATTGAAAAGGACATGATCCTGCGACCCGACATGAGCACTGCCACAGCCGCGCCATGGACCGGCGACTGGACGCTGCAGGTGATCCACGACGCCTATGACCGCAAGGACCGCCCCGTCCCCTATAGCCCGCGCAATGTGCTGAAACGGGTGGTGAAGCTGTACAACGATCAGGGCTGGAAACCCGTTGTCGCCCCCGAGATGGAGTTTTTCCTGATCGCGCGAAATCTCGATCCTGCACAAGAGATCAAGCCGATGACGGGCCGCTCGGGCCGCCCGGCGGCGGCCCGAGCGGCCC
>CAYGPT010000021.1:0-35532 GCA_964351755.1 uncultured Rhodobacterales bacterium
GGCCAGCTTTCGGGTGGTCAGCAGCAGCGGGTCTTCCTCGCTCGTGCTCTGGCGCAGGACGCGGACATCTACGTGCTTGATGAACCCTTTGCCGGGGTCGATGCGGCCACGGAAAAGGCGATCATCGCCGTGCTTCAGGACCTGCGCGATGCCGGACGCACCGTGCTGGCGGTGCACCATGATCTGACCACCGTTCCAGACTATTTCGACGATGTGGTTCTGCTGAACACGCAAGTGATCGCGGCCGGTCCGGTGGACAAGGTGTTCACCGAAGCAAACCTGCAAGCCGCCTATGGCGGTCGTCTGAGCACGGCCCGCGTCGATCCCGAAAGCGCTGCGGGCTAGGTCATGCTTGCTGACGCATTGCTGCTGCAGCTTGGCTATAACGCGACGCTGGTGACCCTTGGTGCGGCCCTACTGGGCGTTGCCGCCGGGGTGGCCGGCACATTCCTGTTCCTGCGCAAACGCGCGCTGGTCAGTGATGCGATAAGCCATGCAACCCTGCCCGGCGTCGGACTGGCCTTTGTCGTGATGGTTGCACTGGGGGGCGAGGGCCGCTGGCTGCCCGGCCTTCTGCTGGGCGCAGGCTTGTCGGCGGCGCTGGGGCTGCTGTGTGTTCAATGGCTCAGCACGCGCACACGGCTTGGCGAAGATGCAGCCATCGGCGCGGTATTGTCCGTGTTCTTCGGCCTTGGCATCGTGATCCTGACCATTATCCAGACAATGACTGAAGGGCAGCAGGCCGGGCTGGAAGGGTTCTTGCTGGGCTCAACCGCGGGCATGTTGCGCGGCGATGCGATCCTGCTGGCCGTGTCTGCAGTTGCTGTTCTGGCGCTGGTGCTGATCCTGCGCCGCCCTTTGGAACTGGCCGCCTTTGATCCCGGATATGCCGAGGCAACTGGTTGGTCGCTGGGGCGCATTGATCTGGCAATGATGGGCATCGTTCTGGTGGTCACCGTTGTGGGCCTCAAGGTGGTCGGTTTGATCCTGATCGTGGCCCTGTTGATTGTGCCTGCGGTGACCGCGCGGTTCTGGACAGACCGGGCAGGGCATGTAGTGGTGATCGCGGGGGCCGTGGGCGGGATTTCGGGTTATGTCGGGGCGGCCACATCCGCCGTGGCACCAGCGCTGCCGACGGGGCCTATTGTCGTGCTGGTAGGGTTTTCCCTGTTTGTGTTGTCCCTTTTGTTTTCGCCGGGGCGTGGCGTTCTGGCGTCGGTTCTGTCGCATCGGCGGTATCAGCGCCGGGTCCATATGCGACAGGGGCTGTTGGCGCTGGCACAGGGTCAGCCTATTTTTGAGGCCCTCACTCGCCGCCTGATGGCGCGTGCCGGTCTGATCCTCCCAGACGGAGTTGCCACGCAGGACGGACAGGCCGCGGCGTCCAAAGCGCTGCTGGATGAAACCCGCTGGTCCATTGTGCGGGGCGATCAAAGCTTTGCCGTGGCGGCGACCCGGTATGACGGGCTGACCCCGATCGAGGATGTGTTGACCCCGGATCAGCTGCGAGACGTTGACGGGCGCATGGCTGCGCCCAAGGCGGTGACATGATGGGCGCTGAGTTCGTAGCCTTGTCCCTGCCCCCGATCCTTATCGGCATCTGTGTGGCGGTGGCCTGCGCACTGCCGGGCAATTTCCTGCTTCTGCGCCGTCAGGCCCTGATCGGGGACGCGATCAGCCATGTGGTCCTTCCGGGCATTGTCGTCGCCTTTCTGCTAACCGGCGTTGTGGCGACGGGGCCCATGCTGCTGGGTGCTGCCGGGGCGGCTATACTGGCTGTCATCGCGATCGAGGCAATCCGCCGTATGGGCCGGATTGAATCCGGGGCGGCCATGGGGGTCGTTTTCACCGCCATGTTCGCAGGCGGAGTGCTGTTGCTGGAGCGGTCGGACACCTCAAGTGTGCATCTGGATGTCGAACACGCGCTATATGGCAACCTTGAAAGCCTGATTTGGCTGGACGCCGATGGCTGGGCGTCCCTGCTGGACCCGGCTGCGCTTGCCGGATTGCCGGTAGAGCTGCCACGCATGGCGCTGGCTTTGCTGGTCGTGGCCGCCTTTCTGTTTCTGTTCTGGCGGCCCCTGGCGTTGTCGACCTTCGACGAAGGGTTTGCGCGGGGGCTGGGATTGCGCACATCCCCATTGGCTATGGCACTGGTCGTCGTATCGGCCATTGCGGCGGTTGCCGCGTTTGATGCTGTGGGGTCTATCATCGTGATTGCAATGTTTATCTGCCCCCCGGGGGCGGCGCGGATGATGACCAACAGGCTGGGGCATCAGGTGGCTTGGTCGGCGGGCTTTGCCGCACTCGCAGCGATTTTGGGGTATGTGATTGCAGGCTACGGGCCGCTGTGGATCGGTGCATCTGCGTCCGTCAGTGCCGCAGGTATGATCGCAACGGTGTCGGGCGCGATCCTAGCGCTTGCGGTGATCGCAGGGCCGCACAGAACCCGCGGTAGCTGACCGCGCATGCCGCACGTGTGGCGCCGCCCGTGCTGTCAACCGTAGGTCGGGTGAAACAGCCCGCCGGGCGACAGGGTGAAAATCTCCACCCCATCGTTGGTCACACCAACCGAATGCTCGAATTGTGCCGACAAGGACTTGTCCCGTGTGACTGCAGTCCAGTCATCGGCGAGGGTCTTGGTCTCGGGCCGCCCAAGGTTGACCATCGGTTCGATAGTAAAGAACATGCCCGGCTCCAGCACCGCCCCGGTCGACGGGCGGCCATAGTGCAGCACGTTGGGGGGGGCATGAAACACACGGCCCAGCCCGTGCCCGCAGAAGTCGCGCACCACCGACATGCGGTGGCTTTCGACAAAGGTCTGGATGGCGTGGCCGATATCGCCGAACGTGTTGCCTGGTTTGACGACCTCGATGCCGCGCATCAACGCATCATGGGTGACCTCGATAAGCCGTTCCGCCTTGCGGGGCAGTTTGCCTGCCACATACATCCGGCTGGTGTCGCCGAACCAGCCATCCACGATTACAGTGACGTCGATGTTCAGGATGTCGCCATCCTTGAGCATCTTGTCGCCCGGGATGCCGTGACACACGACGTGGTTCACGCTGATGCAGCTGGCGTGTTTGTAGCCTTTGTAGCCGATGGTGGCCGACTTGGCGCCTGCTGCATCGACCATCTGTGTGATCAGACGGTCAATCTCGCCCGTTGTTTGACCGGGATAGACCAGTGAGGCCATCGCATCCAGAATTTCGGCCGCGAGTTTTCCGGCACGTCGCATGCCTGCAAAGTCGGCTTCATCATAAATGCGGATGCCGTCCTTGGTCAGACGGCCGCGGCTTTCATGGTTCAAGGTCTGCTCCATCGGCGAAATCAATACCCCGCTTGTACTGCACTGCGGCAAAAAGAGCCAGCAGCTGTCACATCCTGATCCGGATGGGATTGCCCAGATCAACCCCCTTCGGCGTGATGTAGGTGCCAAGGCAAACAGTTTCCACCCCGGCGGCGGACGCAGCCGCAAAGGCTGTGGCGTAGGTGGGGTCGATGTCGCCCGCCAGCGTGAACATGTCGCAGTCGGTCCGCTGCACCAGATACAACATCACAGACCGGTGCCCGAGGCGCACCATATCAGCCAGTTCGCTCAAGTGTTTCGCCCCGCGCGTGGTCACCGAGTCTGGGAATTCGGCCAATCCCCGTGTGCGCGACAGGGTCACGGATTTGACCTCTACATATGCGTCCCGCAATCCATCGCCCTGCAACAGAAAGTCGATTCGGCTGTTCTGGCCGTATTTCTGTTCGGGGCGGACAACCGTATATCCATCAAGCCCTGCAACTTTGCCTGCCTCAAGTGCGCTGCGCAGCGCCCGGTTGGGCACAGAGGTGTCCACGCCGGTGAAATGCCCGCCTTCATGCTCCACCAGTCGCCAGCCGAACTTCAGCTTCTTACGCGGATCGTCATTGGGTTCCAGCCAGATGCGCAGGCCCGGGTCGGCCAGTCCCATCATCGAACCGGGGTTGGCACAATGGGCCACCACTTGGCGCCCGTCCTCGAGCCTGCAATCGGCGAGAAAGCGTTTGTAGCGACGCAGCAGCGTGGCGGGGACAAGTTCGGTTTGAAAGCGCATGGGTGCGCCTCTATACCGACAGGGCGCGTTGCTCAAGGAGACCTGCACATGCCCAACCCCACCGCTGCCATGCTGGTTATCGGCGACGAAATCCTGTCAGGGCGCACGCGTGACGCCAACATGCACCACCTTGCAGGGCGATTGACCGAAGTTGGCATCGACCTCAAGGAAGTACGCATAGTCAGTGACGACCGGGCCGCGATCATCGCGGCAGTGCAGGCGTTGTCCGCCGCCTATGACAGCGTGTTCACCTCGGGCGGAATCGGCCCGACCCATGACGACATTACGGCTGACTGCATCGCGGCTGCCTTTGACAAGCATATCGACGTGCGCGACGACGCGCGCGCCATTCTGGCCGCTCACTACGCCAAGACGGGGTCCGAGCTGAACACGGCCCGTCTGCGCATGGCCCGTATTCCGGATGGGGCGATGTTGATCGACAACCCAGTCTCCGCAGCACCGGGCTTCAGCATTGGCAATGTCCACGTTATGGCCGGTGTGCCTTCCGTCTTTCAGGCCATGACGGCCAGCATTTTGCCTACCCTCACAGGCGGAGCCCCACTGGTGTCCAGGACCCTGCGGATCGAACGCGGCGAAGGCGATATCGCCGGTCCCTTGGGCGATTTGGCGGCGCTGCATCCTGATCTCAGCATCGGGTCCTACCCGTTTCAGAAAGATGGGAAATATGGGGCCAATATCGTCATCCGGGGCACCGACTCCGGTCTGGTCGATACAGCGATTGCTGCCCTTGCCCTGCAATTTCCTGAATGATCAGCCCGCAAGACCTTTACGCGACCATCGACGGCACGTGGCCTGCTGCTGAAAAGATTCGCGTGGGGCCATGGACCATTCGCGACGGGCTGGGGGGCGGCAAACGGGTGTCAGCCGCCACGGGCGATGGAATGGTGAGTGATATGGATATCCCCGAGGCTGAAGCTGCGATGATGCGTCTGGACCAAACGCCGCTGTTCATGGTGCGCACGGGCGACGATGACCTAGACCGCAACCTTGATCGGCGCGGCTATGGGGTCATCGACCCCACAAACGGCTACGCGATTCCCATCGGGGCACTGACTGACCTGCCCATCCCGCGCGTCACGGCCTTCGCCATTTGGGAACCGCTGGCGATCATGGAGGAGATCTGGGCCAAAGGCGGCATAGGCCCCGCCAGACTGAACGTCATGGCGCGGGCGCGGACCAAGACGGGTATCCTTGCCCGCTGGAATGAAAAGCCTGCCGGAGCAGCATTTGTCGCCGTCCAAGATGGCGTAGCCATGGTGCATGCAGTCGAGGTGCTGGCCCATCAGCGCCGCAAAGGTGTGGCGCAATGGATCATGCGGCGCGCGGCGTTCTGGGCGCAGGAAAACGGGGCCAAGACCCTGGCCGTGCTGACCACGGTGGCGAACGGCCCGGCCAACGGCCTTTATCAACAGATGGGCTTTGCCCAGATTGGCGGTTATCATTATCGCATCCACCCGCAACCGAAATGAGTACCGCGATGACCGACACACCCACTGCGCTGGACCTGCCCATGGTCGACCCGCTGCCCGCCCAGACCCAGAAGTATTTCGATATCTGTCAAGACACGCTCGGCATGGTGCCCAACGTGCTGAAAGCACACGCCTTTGACATCGACAAGCTGAATGCGTTCACGGCGCTTTACAACGACGTGATGCTTGCCGACAGCGGTCTGACCAAGCTGGAGCGTGAGATGGTGGCCGTGGTCGTCAGCGCCACCAACCGTTGCTTTTACTGCCTGACCGCCCACGGGGCCGCCGTGCGCCAACTGTCGGGCGATCCGATGTTGGGCGAGGCGCTGGTGATGAACTGGCGCGTGGCCGAAGTGACACCGCGGCAGCGGGCGATGTTGGGCTTCGCGGAAAAAGTCACGCTGGCTTCGGCCCAGATCGAAGAGGCAGACCGTGCCGGCTTGCGTGCCCATGGCCTGAGTGATCGAGACATCTGGGACCTGATCAATGTCACGGCCTTTTTCAACATGTCCAACAGGGTCGCAAGTGCGACGGCGATGCAACCAAACCCGGACTATCACGGGCAGGCGCGCTAGGCATGAAGGGGCGGCTGCACACCTTGATGGCGGCCATCATGTGCTGTGTCGCCGTGCCTGTGCAGGCGCTAGACCTGACATTGCCCGCCAATGCACGGGAAACTGCATCGCGCGACAGTGCGCTGGATCAGGTTGAGGTTCCTGTCGGACCCTACGCCGCAGGGGCCATGCCGATCGTTGTTCTGGAGGGCCCCGTGACGCGGCGGGCTTACCGCATCCCGTCTTCGGGTTTGACCCCTTTGCAAATCCTCGCCCCCCTGCGCGCGCAACTTGAAAGCGCGGGGTATCAGGTGCTGCTGGACTGCAATCAGGACAGTTGCGGCGGGTTTGATTTCCGGTTCGCCATCGACGTACTGCCCGCGCCGAACATGTACGTAAACATCCGCGCCTATCACTTCCTGAGCGTGCAGTTGCCTGATGAGGATGCCGCGGTCACCTTGCTGGCCAGCGCTGCGGCGGGGTCGGGGTATTTGCAGGTGATGCAGGTCAGCCCCACTGATGCCGAGGTCATTGCGCCGGTTGCGGGTATTGAAACGGCGACAGCCGTAAACGTTGACCGGGTCGATGCGGTTGCAGATCGTTTGATGACCACAGGCCGGATCGTGCTGCGCGATCTGGATTTCGGTGTGGGGGCTACCGCCCTGACCCGGAATGACACCCCGAACCTAGCCGCTGTCGCCGCACTGCTAAAGGCGCGGCCGGCGCTGCGGATTGCAGTGGTGGGACATACAGACAGCGTCGGGGGGCTTGATGCCAACATTGGTGTATCGCGTTCCCGCGCGCAATCCGTGCGTGCCGCGCTGATTGACACCTACGATGCCCCTGCGTCCCGCATAGACGCCGAGGGCATGGGGTACCTAGCCCCTATCGCCAGCAACCTGACCGAGGAAGGACGCGAAGCCAATCGCCGGGTCGAGGTCATCGTCGTCTCGGAAGAGGAATAGCTGTTCTAACGCAGCACATGCACCGCGCATTTGGCATGGCGCACCACGCGTGATGCGGTTGAGCCAAGAAAGAAATCCTCAAGCCCCGGTTTGTGCGAAGCCAGTACGATGCAGTCTATGCCGTTTTTTTCCGCACAATCTACGATCGCCCGACCGGCATGACCGGACAACAGCATGGTTTTAGCGTCTGGCAGGGCTTTTGCGGATTCAGTCAACGCGTGCTGCGCCTTCTCGCGCGATGATGTCAGCGTCATGACAGGTATTTCGGCGGCCACATAGGTCGGGATTTCCTCCAGTATGTGAATGACGGTGAACCTAGCCCCGTCGTCCGCCAGCGCCTTTGCCACCTGAAACGCGCCTTGAGTGTCGTGCCCGTCGTCGAAAAGCACTGGAACAAGAATATTCGTGTACATTATGCCGCCTCCTACTGTGGTCAGGGGTTGTCTGACGTCGACCGTAGGCGTCGGGCAGGGCATCGGCGTTGATCTGCATCAATGTTGGCAGGGAGACGAACGCCCCCAACGCACAAAAAAAGCCCCGGGGTTTGTACACCGGGGCAGGCCGCCGAACATGTCGGTCAGGAGAGAATTCCGACCGATCCGACGGACCCATATCGGCAAGGGTGTGAACCAGCAAATTAAGAAACGTTCGGATTCTGGGCTCATTGAACTGGCGCTCAGCCCCAAATGGATCACCCCATGCAGATTTTCCTTTTCTACTCGGTGTGCCTTGATAACGTATGTTTGTTTTTAAAATGAAAGGCGGTATTCATGGGTAATTCCACAGAGACGATTGTCGGTATTGGCGCAGGGTTCCTTCTGAAAAAATTCATTACCGGTCCGACACAGATTTTTATCGATTCCCACATGACTCATTTCAAACTCCTGGCACGGGCGATGAAAGAGGCCAAGAAAGACGGAGAGATCACAAGAACGATCAAGGAAATGGAAGCCAACCTCAAGAAGATGATCAAGTCGGGCGAAGACCTTTTGAAGAACATTCCGGCCAAACCGGAAACACCCGAACTGGAGTTGGCGAATTGGGGCAACAAATCGAAGGTCAAGGATTTCGACGACGCCTGCAAGAAATTCGCGAAGGGGACCAAGGTGATCCTGACCACGCTCAGGACCTATAACAAGGACTGTGATAAGTGCATCAAGGAAACCAAGAAAAAGATCAAGGAGGTCGAGGCGCAGTTGACCCTAACGGCATCGAGCTTTCCGACCATGCGGCAGATTTCGATCACGAAACGGGCCGAGGACCTGATATATCTCCAAATCGACTGGATGCCGCAAGTGAAACGTTTGCAAGGGCAGGCGAAAAGACTGTATTCGGCCTATAACAATATCGGATAAAAAAGCCCCGGGGTTTGCACACCGGGGCAGGTAACCGAACATGTCGGTCAGGGGAGAATCTTACCAGTCCGACGGGCCTTTGTCGGCGAAGGTGTGAACCAGGAAATCAATGAATGCGCGCACCTTGGGCTGGGTAAAGCGGCCCGGAGGATACACGGCATAGATGCCTTGGGTTTCCAGCGGCAGGTCGGGAATGGCGTCTTCAATCAGGCCCTTTTCCATCGCATCCGCATATAGAAAGCTGGGTAGATAGGCGATGCCAAGGCCGGACACGGCCGCGTTCAACAGGGATTGCCCGTCATTCACGCTCAACCATCCAGCGGTGCGCACCTGGCGCTTTTCACCCGAAGGTGCAGTCAGTTTCCACATGTTCCCCGAGGACTGGTTGGAATAGTGCAGAAGCTTGTGTTCGTTCAAATCGTCGATCTTTTCGGGGCGACCGTATTGCTGGAAATACTTTGGGCTCGCGATCATGCGCTTGGTGGTTTCGGTCAGCTTGCGGGCGCGCAAGGTGCTGTCTTCCAGCTCGCCGATGCGCACGGCCATGTCGAACCCTTCCGAGATCAGTTCGACGTAGCGGTTGTTCAGGACCATATTCACCGTGATGTCGGGGAAATCGGCGAGGAATTCGGACAGGACAGGAGAAAGATGGTTGACCCCGAAATCCGTCGCGACCGAGATCCGCAACAGGCCCGAGGGAGCAGATTGCATGGATGTGACCAGCGAATCCGCTTCGCCTGCATCGTTCAGAACGCGGCGGGCACGGTCGTAATAGGCCAGACCGATTTCCGTTGGCGACACGCGGCGTGTCGTCCGGTTCAGCAAGCGTGCCCCCAGACGTGCCTCAAGCGAGGAAACGTGTTTCGAAACGGCGGATTTCGAAATCCCCATCTTTTTGGCGGCGTCCGTAAATCCACCTTGGTCGACGACCATCGCAAAAGCTTCCATCTCGGTGAGGCGGTCCATGCCCGTCCCTTTCATTCTTTGTTTGTCGAGGATCAGGTATCGCGACCAAACAGGGCAGGATCAGGGCAGGGATGGGATAATATCAGGGTGATTGCAGGGATCGTTCATGGCATGGAAACGAAGAATCCGGCCTCAGGTCGCGATATCTGCACTCCACTCGCGGAAGGTTTCGGCTTCGCGTGCAAGGGGTGCCGCGTCCTGTCCGCCGATCAGCAGAAACCCATATCCGGGCGTGTTCCAACGGGCGACATCCAGTCCTTCCGCGGCCCCCATGTTCAACTCTTGCGGGTCGGGGCCTGCTGGAATGATACAAAGGGCAACCGGCGTGCCATCTTCGCGCAGGTATGAAATCTGCACCAGTGGCTTGCCGTTGAACCCAAGCAGTTGCGCCCGCTTGAAGGTGAGGCCCTGTGCCTGCGGCAGGGCGGCAAGGTCCAACCCGATCCCTGCGGACACGGCGGCCAGTTGCAGCGCGGCTTCCTGCGGGGTGGGGTTCACGGCGGCAAGCGTTTCGGTTGTATAAAGTGTTTGGTAGCTGGCCACAAAACTGACCCAGCCGCGCGGGGCGGGTTCGGGTGCATCAAGGCCGACAAACAACGCCAGCGCCAATCCGGCCACCAGACCTGTGCCGAACGTTGCGACGCCCCACGCCCAGCGGGGACGGGCATTCGTGTTGGCAGGCAGCGGTGTAGCGGGTGCAAGATCGGGCATCGCCGGTGCGCTTGCCAGCAGGCTGTCGAATGCTTCGGCAATTGCGGCCATCGGCACATCGAGCAACGCCAGCCGTTCGCCTAGCGCCTCATCCGTTTCCAGCGCTTGCGAAATTGCTGACTCAAGCTGTGCACCCGCCTCTCCATCCAGATAGGCGGTCAACTCCTCGTCCGTAAAAAAGCGCGGTTCGCTCATGCGCTGCCCTCCGCAGGGTCGGCCATCAGCGTATTCAGCTTTTTGCGCGCGCCGGCCAGCCGGCTCATGACGGTGCCCACGGGTATCTCCATTATCTCTGCAGCTTCCTTGTAGCTGAACCCCTCGACATACACGAGAAGGACAGACTGCCGCTGCGCTTCGGGAAGGGCATTCACCTGAGACAACACCTGGCGGGCCAGAATATTCACTTCTGTGCCGGGCGCGGAGTCTGCAAGGTCGATTTCCTCGACGGGCATCAGTCCACCGCCGGTGCGCACCTTCCGCGCGCGCAATTCGTTCAGCCATACCCTCTGGCACATGCGGAACATCCAACGGTCCAGGTGGGTTCCCACCTCGAACTGGTCCGCCTTGTCGAGTGCGCGCAGGCATGTCGTTTGCGCCAGATCATCACCCCAGTCGCGCCGTCCCGTCAGTGCCACGGCATAGCGCCACAGGCGCGGGTAAATCGCCCCCATGCCATCACGCACAAAGTTTTGAGCGGTTGTTTTGATCGTTTCGGACCTGATGCGCTATTTCGTTCGGCAGGAAACCATTAACTGGAGGATTTGACCAATGAAACCTTTCGTGATTGCGATGAGTGCTGCATTAATGATCGCCGGACCCGCGCTGGCGCAGAACACGCCAGCCCCTGCCGATGCCCGCGTTTATTTTGTGAACCTTGCCGACGGGGATAGCGTCACATCCCCCGTGACGGTGATCTTTGGCTTGTCCGGTATGGGCGTAGCGCCGGCAGGCACTGAAAAGGAGAACACAGGCCACCACCATCTGTTGCTGGACCGTCCCCCGCTGGGCGAGGGCGCGGATGGTGCAGAGGAGTTAACCTTTGGCCTGCCAGCTGACGAGAACCACATCCATTTTGGCGGCGGCCAGACTCAGGTCACGCTTGATTTGCCAAGTGGGGAACACACAATGCAATTGGTGATGGGTGATCTGAACCACGTGCCTCATGTTCCGCCTGTGACCAGTGAGGTGATCACCATCAGCGTGGAGTGAGTTGGGTAAGGTCGCCGCCTACAGCCATTTCATTCGGCGCAACACCCAGACCACGAGGGCGATCAGGACGACAAGGGCGACGCAGAGGATGCCAAAGGCCCAGTCCGATTGCAGCCCGGGCATGCCCCCCACGTTCACCCCGAACAGGCCCGTAATGAACCCCAGCGGTAGGAACACCGCTGCCACAAGCGATAGAACATAGCCGTTGCGGGCCTGCAGTTTGGCAGTTTCTGCGTTGTGGTGGTCCTGCACTGCCGTCATACGGCTGACAAGGCTGTCGAGCTCTTCGACCGCCATCTTGCCGATGTTGGCCTGTTCGCGCAGCCGGGCGCGCTGGCCTTTGGACATCATGTCGGTCCTGACCTCGACAAGCGCCAGAAGAGCGTCCCGTTGCGGCCCCATGTAGCGGCGAAACCGGATCGCCATACGCCGTTCATCGGCCAGGTCGGCGGGGAGAACGCCTGTTTCTTCGATCATGTCGTCTTCCATGTCGTCGACGCGCAGGCCAAGGTCGAACACCGTGTCGCGCACCCGCCCCATCAGCGCTGCCGTCAGCGCGCCCACGAAACCCATCGGGCTATTGGGCGCTTTGCCCGCTTCGGCATCTTCCCGCATGGCGGCAAGGGCAAATACCTTGCGCAGCCGCACGGTGATCACGCTGTCGGGGGTGACCCACATCCGTACAGCGACCATCTGGTCCGCAGGCCCGTCCGCGTTCAGGTTCACGCCGCGCAGGTTCAGCATCAGCCCGTCGTCAAAGGCATCACAGCGGGGTCGCGTCTGGGTTGCGGTCAGCGATGCGGCGGGAATTTCCGGGACGTGTTCCGACAGAAACCCGTGCAGGTCAGGGTCGGCGAGGTCGAAGTGGGTCCAGCGATAGTGTCCTTGCCGCACTGCCCCCTTACCCGCAGGGATTGCGGTGCCATCCGGCGAAACATCAAAGGCGCAAATTGGCATATGCGCGATCCTAAAGTGTGGCGGCCAGGCGTGTGCCCTGATCAATGGCCCGCTTGGCGTCGAGTTCGGCGGCAACGTCCGCTCCTCCGATGACATGACAGGCGATCCCGGCAGCCTCGAGCGTGTCGGCCAGCGAGCGGTCGGGCACTTGGCCTGCACACAATATGATATCGTCTGCCTCGATCAGCGTCGGGTTCTCGCGAGTCTCGCCAAAGGTCACGTGCAGGCCGCTTTCGTCGATGCGTTCATAGTTCACACCGCCCACGAACTGAACGTCCTTCATGTTGAGGGCGGCGCGGTGAATCCACCCCGTCGTCTTGCCCAGCCGACGCCCGTGCTTTTCGGCCTTGCGTTGCAGCAAGGTGACCGCGCGGGCGGGGGCGTCGGGCTGTGGCCCTTCGGGCGCCAGTCCGCCGCGATGCTCGGCGGGGTCCGTCACGCCCCATTCGACCATCCAAGCGGGCAGGTTTTCCGTGGGGCTGTCGCCCTCGTGCACAAGAAATTCTGAGACGTCGAACCCGATACCGCCTGCACCTACCACGGCGACCCGCTTGCCCGGTGTGGCGCGTTTTCTGAGCACGTCGATATAGGAATGCACGTTGGCGCCATCCTGCCCCGGAATGCCCGGGTCGCGCGGCAGAACGCCGGTGGCGATGATCACGTCGTCAAAGCTTTGCAGCATCTTGGGCGTCGCTTCGGTGTTCAGACGCACGTCTATCCCGAGGTCGACGACCATGGTGCGATACCAATCGACAAGACCCCAGAACTCTTCCTTGCCCGGCACCTGTTTGGCCATGTTCAACTGCCCGCCGATCTCTTCCGCGCGGTCGATCAGTGTGACGGTGTGACCGCGCTGCGCAGCGGTGATGGCTGCTGAAAGACCCGCTGGCCCTGCACCCACAACGGCGATAGTTTTCGGGCTGTCGGTCGGTGCGATGACCAATTCCGTCTCGGAACAGGCGCGGGGGTTGACGAGGCAGGAGCTGAGCTTGCCCGAGAACGTGTGATCTAGGCAGGCCTGATTGCACGCGATGCACGGCGCGATGTGATCGGCCTTGCGTTCCATCGCCTTCTTGACGAAATGCGCATCCGCCAGCATGGGCCGCGCCATCGACACCATGTCGGCGCAGCCCGTGGCCAGCACGTCTTCGGCCACTTCGGGCGTGTTGATGCGGTTCGAGGTGATGACCGGAATGCCCACATGCCCCATCAGCTTTTTCGTGACCCACGCAAAGGCCGCGCGGGGGACAGATGTGGCAATGGTGGGAATTCGCGCCTCGTGCCAACCGATGCCGGTGTTGATGATCGTGGCCCCGGCCTTTTCGATCTCGCGGGCGAGTTGCGCCACCTCTTCAAAGGTGGAGCCGTTGGGCACGAGGTCGATCATGGACAGGCGGTAGATGATAATGAAGTCGGTGCCAACGGCCTCGCGCACTCGGCGCACAACTTCGATGGGCAGGCGCATCCGGTTTTCGTAGGACCCGCCCCAGCGGTCCGTGCGCTTGTTGGTGTGGGTGACAAGGAACTGGTTGAGGAAGTACCCTTCGGAGCCCATGACCTCGACCCCGTCATAGCCTGCCTCGCGCGCCCGGGCAGCAGTGGCGACGATATCGCTGATCTGCTTTTCGATGCCCTCTTCATCCAGTTCCGCAGGCGGAAAGGGCGAGATCGGGGATTTCACGGGCGAAGGGGCGACGCACATCGGCCCATAGGCATAGCGCCCCGCATGCAGGATTTGCATCGCGATCTTGCCGCCGGCGTCGTGCACGCGGTTTGTCACTATGGAGTGGTTTTCAACATCCTTGTCCGTGGTCATCATCGCCGCACCGGGCAGCACGGACCCTTCAAGGTTCGGGCCAATCCCGCCGGTGACCATCAACCCCACTTCGCCCCGCGCCCGTTCGGCATAGAATTCCGCAACGCGGTTCCAGTCCTTGGTCTCTTCCAGCCCGGTATGCATCGACCCCATCAGCACGCGGTTTTTCAGCGTGGTAAAGCCAAGGTCCAGCGGGGCAAGCAGGTGTGGGTAAGCGGTCATCATGTCCTCCCGAACGCATTTGGTCTTGGTGTCATGTAAGACGAATGCGATGTCACGCACAACGCGGCGTCAAAGGAGGGGGTGATGGTCGACGTGCGGGCGATGCACAGCGGCGAGGCGGATGTGCTGGGTCAGGTGATGTGGGATGCGATCCATGGGGGGCGCAGCCTCTATACACCTGCGCAGCGCAACGCGTGGCTTGCTGACCCGCCTGTGGGGGAGGCATGGGCGAAGAAACTGGCCGCGCAATCGGTCTGGGTCGCAGTTGAAAGTGGCGTGCCGATCGGGTTCATCACTTTGGCGACGGGCGGTTACATCGACCTTGCCTTTGTCATGGCTGCCGGTCGAGGGCGCGGTGTTTTTTCCGCCCTGTTCGTGGCGCTGGAACACGAGGTAATCGCGCGGCGGATGCCACGCCTTTGGACCCATGCGAGCCTGATGGCCGAGCCCGCTTTCGCAGCAAAGGGATTTCATGTTATCGCCCGTGAAATGGTGGACCGTGCAGGCCAGACCCTCGCGCGCGCCGAGATGGAGAAGATGCTGACATGACCCCTGAACAGATCGCCAAGCTGCCCTATCGCCGCAATGTCGGTGTGATGGTGATGAACGCGGATGGCCATGTCTGGGTCGGTCAACGCAAGGACCGGTTTCAGGACGCATGGCAAATGCCCCAAGGCGGCATCGACAAGGGCGAGGATGCGCGCGCCGCCGCCCTGCGCGAGTTGGAAGAAGAAACCGGGATCACCCCTGATCTGGTGGAACTGGTCGCCGAAACCGGCAACTGGATCCCTTACGAATTGCCCCACGACCTGATTCCCAATCTGTGGAAGGGCAAGTATCGCGGACAAGAGCAGAAGTGGTTCCTTCTACGCTTTACCGGCACCGACGCGCAGGTGAACATCGACACGGACGAGCCGGAGTTTTCCGCATGGCGCTGGATGCCACCAGCCGAGTTGCCGGATGCCATCGTGCCGTTCAAACGCGCGGTCTATGTTGCGGTGCTGGACGCTTTTGCCGACCACCTCTGAGGCGTCGCCGGGCGCTGTTATTGCATAACACAGGGTTCAACTGCATCTGTCAGCGTGGTTGAACGGGCCTTATCCCGTTCCGGGTCAAAGGAAGGTGAGGCATGCGTTTTCTGGTTATTTTGTTGATGGGTCTGCCCTTGCCTGCCTTTGCCCTGTCCTGCCTGCCCCACGGAGTGAGCGACGCCTATATCGAGGCGGACCAAGCCAGGGAAAGCTATGTGCCGGTGTTGGGTGACCTCAGCTTTGATACCAAATTGCTGCCTGAGGTGGATATGAACAACCAGCAAGGGACCCCCCAAAAAACGCTGATCCCGGCGACGTTCAGGGGCAAGGCGCTGAGCCCGCGTGGCGTGTCCGTGCCATTCGAGACCGATGTGATGCTCGAAGTACGATGCTTTGGGCCATGGTGCCCGTCGCCGCTGCCCGGGCGTAGCCTCGGCTTTTTGCTCAAGACGTCGGACAGCTATGTGCTGAGTACGAATGCCTGCGGCGGGTTCCTTTTCGGTCAGCCGACCAATGATCAGGTGAAAGAGGCGGAGGATTGCCTTGCTGGCCGACGGTGCGAGCCTTGGGCGCAACGCTAGGCGTCAAACAGCGGCACGTGCGGTGCCAGCGCGCGGTCATAGCCATGGACGATGCGCGGGTCGTCTGCGATTTCGATCTTTTGCTGGACCGGCACAAAGCCCGAGCGGCGATAAAAATCCAACGCCTTCGGGCTGTCGATGCTGCAGGTGTGCACGTGCAGCCGCTCAATCCGCTGGGCAAAGGCTTTCTCGACCGCGCGGTCCATCAGGTAGGCCCCCGCGCCTGAACCGATCAGCGCCGACGTTAGTCCAAAGTAGGCCAGTTCACAGGCGCCTGCTTGGCGGAAATCCAGTTCCAAAAGGGCTTCGGCCTTCCCGTCTTGCATAAGGGAAAAGATGTGCACAGCCGGGTCGGTTATGATGTCGCGCAGCGCGGCGTCAGACACCAAACTGCGCCCGAACCAGAGCCAATCCTGCCCAACACGGGCATACAATTCGCGGTAGTCCGTCACGTCCGGCGTGATCCGTGCAAACTCCAGGCCATCGGGCAACGCAGCGTCACGGTACTGGGCCGCACGCATTTCAAGGTAGGTCACGACCATCGCGACCTTGCCCGCAGGCACATCGTGGTAGCCGTCGCTCAGCATCACTCAAGGCCCGCAACCGCGAATTGCTGCCGCATGTCCGCCTGTGGACGCGGGCCGATATGGCTGATCACCTCGGCGGCGCACAGGTTGCCCATGCGTCCACACGTCGCCAGATCACGGCCCGTGGCAAGGCCATATATGAACCCGGCGGCGAACTGGTCGCCCGCGCCAGTGGCGTCAACGGGTGTCACGGTTTCGACAGGAATGTCATGCCGTTCGCCCCGACCCATGATCGTCACGCCGTCACCTGACCGGGTACAGACCATGAGATCGATCATGTCCATGGTCCGGGCCATCGCCGCCTCGAGGTCGTCGGTTTGAAACAGCGACATGATTTCATGTTCGTTGCCGATTACGTAGTCGAGTTCGTTGCCGATCATGTCGAGGAAGTCAGCCCGGTGGCGGTCCACGCAGAACGGATCGGAAATGGCGATACCGGCCATGCCCCCCGCCTTGCGGGTCAGGCGAGAAGCCTGACGGAACGCTTCCTTGCCCTTGTCCTTGTCGAACAGGTAGCCTTCGAGGAACATGATCTGCGCGTTGCTGGCGACGGCGTCGGGGACATCGTCGGGACCTAATTCGGTCGAGATGCCGAGATAGGTGTTCATCGACCGCTCGCCATCCGGCGAGACAAAGATCATCGACCGCGAGGTGGGCAATTCGCCGCCCGCTACGGGGGCATTCACGAAATCGGTGCCGGTGTCCTGCATCGCCTTGGCATAGAACCGCCCCAGCGCGTCGTCGTGGACCCGCCCGATGAAGGCGGTCGGCAGACCCAGCGCGCCAACACCGGCCACTGTGTTGGCCACGGCCCCGCCGGGGGTCTGAAGGCGGTCGTTCATCGCGCCGTAAAGCACCTCGCCCCGGTCGCGTTCGATCAGCTGCATGATCCCCTTTTCGATCCCCATCAGGTCCAGAAAGGAATCGTCGGCATGGGCAATTACATCGACAACGGCGTTGCCGATCCCGGCGAGCGTGTATTTGGTCATTCGGTTTTGTCCTCGAACGGGCAGAGATCACGGATCAGGCACGCCCCGCATTTGGGCTTGCGTGCCACGCAGGTATAGCGGCCATGCAGGATCATCCAGTGATGGGCATGAAGTTGATAGTCAGCCGGGATGTTGTCTTCGATGGCGCGTTCGACCGCATCCACGGTTTTGCCCGGCGCGATTCCCGTACGGTTGCCAAGTCGAAAGATGTGCGTGTCGACCGCTTGTGCCGGGTAGTGCCACCACATGTTCAGCACCACATTGGCCGTTTTGCGCCCCACGCTGGGCAGCGATTGCAGTGCGGCGCGCGAATTCGGGACCTCGCCGCCGTAGTCGTCCACGAGAATTTGCGACAACTTCATCACGTTCTTGGCCTTCTGGCGAAACAGGCCGATGGTCTTGATGTGCTCTGTCAGCCCGTCAAGGCCAAGGTCGAGCATCTTTTGCGGCGTATCGGCCACCTGGAACAGCGCGCGGGTGGCCTTGTTCACACCGGCATCCGTCGCTTGTGCCGACAGTGCGACTGCAACGACCAAGGTGTAGACGTTGACGTGCTCAAGCTCGCCCTTGGGTTCGGGTTCCGCCGTCTGAAAGCGGTTAAAGATCGCGCGGATCATGTGATAGTCGAGCTGTTTGGCCATGCGCAACGTATGGGCAAATTCGCGAATGCGGGCAAGGACCGACGGGGAAAGAAGTATAATGCGTACGAAAATAGTGGCGGCGGTTGAACGCCTGTTAATCTTTGGCGCGATAGGAGGGTTCATAGGGGGCCTTGCACAGGTGAATTTGATATGAAAGCCGTCAGCGACGAAGCACGAGAATTCGCAGTGCTTTCAGGGGCCGTGTCGACCGCGATCGTCGAAACCGAGGATGGCCCAATCCCTTTGGACTGGATCGCCTGCGGCGACCGTGTGTTGACGCGGGATGCCGGATTCCAACCCGTGCGCTGGATCGCGCGCACCCCTTTGGACATTGCTTTTTTGCGGACCTATCCGGAAGTGGCGCCCGTTACCCTGCCCGGTGGTCTGTTTGGCAATGGAAGCCCCATAGTCGATCTGGTGGTGTCTCCATCTCAGCTTGTCCCGTTGACCGGCGTGGATGGCGACGAGGTGCTGATCAGTGCCGATGTGGTGGGTGAGCCGATTTATCCAATGTCCCGCCCCAAGTCCGAGCGGTTTACATATGTGAATGTGCTCTTGGACGGGCATCACCTGATTTGCGTTCAGGGTGCCTGGATGGGGTCCCTGTTTACCGCCGATCTGGGCCGCGCGGACGATGAGGCTGGGGAAATGATACCGCTTGCCCCTATCGTATCTCGGTCGGACGCGTTGACGCTGTGGGCGGGTCTTGCTGCGCACCGCGCGTAAGGCAGAAATGCGCGCTACCGTTTCTGGCAATGTGCAAACTTATTTCGTGACCCGCGCCTGACCGAAGACAACCTGATCAATTGCGATGATGTCGCGGTACTCTCCGGCGGCAAAGCCCAGCTTGGCGCACAGTACTTCGGACGGCGCGTTGCCCTGTCGAATACCTGTATAGAAGCGGTGATATCCTTTGGCAGCCATTGCTAGCAGCGCATGTGCGCCGAGGGTCAGCGCAATGCCCTGCCCGCGACGATCCGGGTCGGTGGCCAGCATGCCCCACCAGACGACCTGATCCAGTCCGTGCCCCTGGTGGCTTTGCGCCACCGCTGCTGCAGCACCAACCGCACGTCCCGATCCATCCTTCGCCATAAGACACACGGCGGGCCGCTCAAGCCCGCGCATGAATGACCCCGCAGGCAAGAGAACTTCGCAGCGCTGGGTCAGTGCATCCAGCTTTTTCATTTCGGGCGCGGGCGTGGCGGCTGTGACGGTCTCAATCGTCAGATCGTCGGGCAGGGGTCTTGTGTCGATCCGGCCTTGCGCCGCCGGAATCGTCCGTTCGGTGCTAAGCCACGATACGTATTCGTCGATGGACAAACCTTTCGCAGTCAGTTTTGCCACCCGTTCCGCCCTGTCGGCCAACGGTACGCGCACACTGGGCCCAACGCCTTGCAGCCTTGCCAGATTTATCTGCTGATCCACAGTGTCGGGCGTGTGCCCAGAAACAGCGACAGCGCGCCCGTGACAGGAATAATCCGGGTTATCCCGCAACAAGGCAAACATGGCCATGCTTCGCCATTGCAACCTTTGCTGCGCCTCGGTTCCAAAGAATTCGGACATGGGATACCTTTCCGTTTTTGGCACCCTATCAGCGCATCGCAAAAATCCCAGCCTCTCAAGAAACATGGCGAAACCGCAGGTTTCGGATCGTTCTTGGGTCGGCGCGGCAGTATGTTGAGGCCAACGGATGAGGACAAAATGAACGATCAAAGCCAGGAACACGGGTATCATTACAACGTCATGCGCCGCGCCATCGACTTGATCGACGGTGCCGAGGACACGTTGAGCCTAGATGCGCTCGCGTCAGAAATGGGAATGAGCCCGGCGCATTTTCAGCGCATCTTTTCCCGTTGGGTGGGCGTGTCGCCCAAGCGATTCCAGCAGTATCTGACGCTTGGCCACGCCAAGGCGCTGCTTGCCGAGCGATTCACCACGCTCGACGCCGCGCATGCCGCAGGCCTCAGCGGTTCAGGCCGTTTGCACGATCTGTTCCTGCGCTGGGAGGCGATGAGTCCGGGCGAGTACGCCAAGGGAGGTGCGGGTCTGACCATTTACTGGGGGTGGTTCGACAGCCCCTTTGGCCTTGCGCTTGTCATGGGCACCGACAAGGGCATCTGCGGCTTGGGTTTTGCCGCCGAGATGGGCGAGGATTGGGCCATGCAGGACCTTTTGCGCCGCTGGCCTCTGGCTGACTTCGTTGAGGACCCGGTGCGGTTGCGGCCCTGGGTGCTGGCCGCTTTTGGGGCCGAAAATGCAGAGCTGAAAACCGCGCCTCTTTATCTGATCGGGGCCCCGTTTCAGATCAAAGTCTGGGAGGCGTTGCTGCAAATCCCCAGCGGTCACGTTACCACTTATTCCGAGATCGCAGACAGTATCGGCAATCCGCGTGCCGTGCGTGCAGTCGGCACTGCCGTAGGACGCAATCCGGTCAGTTGGCTGATCCCGTGCCACCGCGCCTTGCGCAAATCCGGGGGTCTTGGGGGCTATCATTGGGGCCTTCCAGTCAAGCGGGCGCTGTTGGCTTATGAATCGGCGCGCGCCGAGGCCTGAGGCGTCTCGCGGCGTGCGCACCCGCACGGAAGACAATGCGCGAGATGCCGCTTATGTGAAATTCCCCCTATTCCGCCGGAACCCTGCATGCCTATCTAGTGTTACTATAATGCGCTGTGCCCGAACACGGCCCGTTTTCGAAGGCAGTAGGAATAATCTGATGTATAAACTTCCCCTTTCCATCGCCCTTGGCGCAGTTGTTGCGCTTGGCGCTTGTACGGACCCCAATCAACCGGGCGCGAACCCCGACAACCCCAATCAGAAGCGTAATCAGGGCGCACTGATCGGCGCCGCGTCGGGCGCGGTTCTGGGCGCGCTGGTCAAAGACAACCGCGAAGGCATCCTGACCGGCGCAGTGGTTGGTGCAGGTATCGGTGCAGGCATCGGCTATAACCTCGACCAGCAAGAGGCCGAGTTGCGCCGCGATCTGGACAGCGGAGTGACAATCACCAACACAGGCGACCGTCTGATCGTCTCTTTCCCCGAAGCGATCCTGTTCGCCACAAACAGCTTTACCGTCCGCCCCGGTCTCAACAACGACATGGCGGCACTTGCAAACAGTCTGCAGCGTTATCCCCAATCGACAATTCAGATTGTCGGGCATACGGATTCGGACGGCGATGCAGCCTATAACCAGCAGTTGAGCGAACAGCGCGCCAACGCCGTCGCCGGCGTGCTGCTGAACCAAGGTGTGCCATCCAGCCGGGTGCGCGCCTTCGGCCGTGGTGAAAGCCAGCCTATCGCGTCGAACTTCACCCCCGAGGGCAAAGCCCAGAACCGGCGGGTGGAAATCGTGATCTTGCCTAACGCATAGGCACTGAGCCCAAGCAGTTTCCAAAGAGGCCCGCGATGTTGTCGCGGGCCTCTTGCCTTGGGTCCTTCTTAGGCCATGTTCAGCGTGAACAAAGAGGGGAACGATGATGACGACGCCAACCTTGTTGGGCATATCCGGGTCACTGCGGGCCGGTGCAACAAATCGCAAGCTGCTGCGTGAAGCGGCGCGCCTGTTCGGCGAGTGTTCCTATGTCGAAGCGGACCTGATGCTGCCCCTCTATGACGGTGATATCGAGGACGAGGATGGCATTCCGGACGAGGCAGCGACCATCGCCGGGCAGATAGCAGAGGCGGACGCCGTCATCATCTCCACCCCTGAATACAACAAGGGTCCGCCCGGCGTTCTCAAGAACGCGCTGGATTGGATCAGCCGGGTTCAAGGCAATCCGTGGGCGGACAAGCCCGTGGCAGTCATGTCCGCCGCCGCAGGTCGCGCAGGCGGCGAACGCGCGCAAATGATCCTGCGCGCCTACATGGTGCCCTTCCGCCCGCGCATCCTTCAGGGGCCTGAAATTCACCTGGCGGCATCGCATCAACAATTCGACGATGATGGTACGCTGACCAGCGACATCTATGTCAAGGAACTGGGCGAGCTGATGCAAAAACTGCGGGCCGAGATCAAGCGTTAGGCGCTGCGATCTCGATCAGGTTGCCGTCCGGATCGCGCACATAGATCGACATGATGGGCCCTGTCGCGCCGGTGCGCGCGACGGGGCCGTTTTCCACAGCTATGCCGCTTGCCGCCAGATGGATTTGCCACGATTGCAGCGGAGCCTCTGTCAGAAAGCACAGATCGGCCGCGCCGGGTGCCGGATGCTTTGCCTTGGGCTCGAACTCGGCCCCGTGGGCATGCAGGTTGATCTTTTGTTTTCCGAATGTCAGTGCGTGCCGCGTGCCGCCATCGGCCACCTGAAATGGCCGGTGGGTCATACCCAGCACCGCGGTATAAAAGTCGATGGTCGCGTCCATGTCTGCCACGGTCAGGACAAGGTGATCGAGGCGTTGCAGTTTGGGCTTTTCCATTTCCGTTCCGTGGCGCAAGGTCTGTTCCATGCAGGATGACCTTTCAGCGCAGGTTCGTCAAAGCGATGTGATGGACCCGGCACGTGCGCAGGCGATGCAGGTGGCGTTGGGGCAACCTCCCGCGCTGTGCGCGGGCGACGCGCTGCCGCCCTTCTTTCATCAGCTTTATTTCTGGTCGCCCTTGCCGCCCGACGCATTGGGTCGCGATGGGCACCCGAAGGTCGGTGGGCTGATCCCGGATATGGGTCTGCCCCGACGCATGTGGGCCGGGGGGCGGCTGACATTCCACCTCCCTTTGCGGTTGGGCAGACCGGCCATCCGGCAGTCAGTACGCGAGGGTGCCACGCGCAAAGAGGGGCGGACCGGCCCACTGGCTTTTGTCACGTTGCGACACGAGGTCTGGCAAGACGATATGCTGTGCCTGACCGAGTGGCAGGATCTGGTCTATCGCGAGGATTTTGGGGGTGGCACATGCGCCGTTCCACCTGTTGCGGCTATGGATGAAGAGGCGACGCAAGAGGTGCAATTCGACTCCACGCTGTTGTTTCGCTACTCGGCGCTGACTTTCAATGGCCACCGCATCCACTACGATGACCCCTATGCGCGAGAGGTTGAAGGCTACGAGGGTCTGGTGGTCCATGGCCCCTTGTTGGCGCAGCATTTGATGCTGATGGCTACGGATGCGCTGGGTCCGCTCAGGCGGTTTTCATTCCGCGCCACGGCCCCTTTGGTTCATACCGAGGTGGCAACGTTGTGCCGTAAAGGATCAGAATTTTGGGTGCGGGCCCCGGATGGACGTCAGTGCATGTTGGCAAGTGCTCGGGTCGCGGAAGAAGGCTGAGAAGCGGCACAGAGCAGCGCCTGTTTGCAAATCAAACGCCAAACGGCCCTTTCTCAACAAAAGTTTTTGGGCGTGTTCAAAAGGACGCTTCGACCTCGAAACCTTTTGGAATTGCGTTGCGTTCTGCAAGGATCAGGTCGGCCATGACCTCTGCTACCTTTGGGGCCATGCCGAACCCGATCTTGAATCCGCCATTTGCGATGAAGTGACCCGGTCGCCCTGGCCACGCCCCAAGCATCGGCGCGCGGCTGCGGCTGCGCGGGCGCAGCCCGGCCCAGCGGGCGAGCACTGGGGCCGCCCGCAAGGCAGGTACGGCGGAGCGGGCTCTTGTCAGGATGTCGTCAAGCTGCGCGTCGGTGACAGTCGGGTCAGCGTACTCCCTTTCTGTCGTGGATCCGATGGCGGTCGTGCCGTCCGCATGGGGAATGATATGCAGTGTGTCGACAAAAAGTTGCGGCGCATTTGGGGCAGCAAAGTCCAGCAAAGCCGCCTGTCCTTTGATCCCTGCGCCGACGGCGCGCAGCTGCGTGGCATTCAACACCTCCAGCCCCGCGACGCCAGTGGCGTGGATCGTCACAGTGGCGTCCGGCCCATCGGGGACGACATGGATACCGCGCGCGGCCAGCGCCGCCACCAATGCCATACACGCCTGTCTGGGGTGTATGCGCGCACTGAGCGTGTCGTGGATTTCATAGCCCGTGGCGCTGGGCGCGCTCCATTGCTGGCTATCGACCTGGCGCACGACCCACTGTGCCGCATCGCCCCACAGAATTCGGGCCGTGTCAGCTCGTTTGCGTGCCAGTTCCAGCGCTGCGTCATCCGCAACTGGCTGCACCCGGCCCAGACGGGCATAGCCAGACGCCTTGCCGCCCGCCTCCTCGACATTGGCCCAGAAGGTTTCGGCCATCAGCAGGCTTTCGAGTTGAAACTGCTTTTTCGGGTTCCAGTTTTCTGGCACGTGCGGGGCAAGCGCGCCAACAATGCCGCCACTGGCCCAAGCCGCGGGCCCGTTCGGATCGATGACCTGCACGGATGCCCCGCGCTGAGTCAGCGCCCACGCGATGGACAGTCCGAATATCCCTGCCCCACGCACCGTGATCTTGTCCGTTGCCAAGCCCATATCCTTCCGCCAAGGTCGCGCCGATCAAAGACCCTTCTTACAAGGACGCGCAATGCAGGGCCAGCGGGCAGAACTGGAATGGCGGACTGGTGCGGTGCCGGTATCCGTGCGCTTTGACGATCCTTATTTCAGCCTCGACAACGGTCTGGCAGAGACGCGGCATGTGTTCTTGGGAGGCAATAACCTGCCCGCGCGATTTCAGGACGGGTTCGCGATTGCAGAGTTGGGGTTTGGCACCGGCCTGAACTTTCTGACCACGTGGGCCGCCTGGCGTGAGGCGGGCGTGCCGGGCCGCTTTCACTTCACCAGTTTTGAGGCCTTTCCCATGGCGCGCGACGATATGGTGGCGGCACACGCCGCTTTTCCCGAACTGGCCCCGCTGGCGACGACGTTGATTGACGGATTGGACGAAAATGGTTTTGCAGCTTTCAAAGACGCAACGCTTGAGGTCATCACGGGCGATGCGCGCCGGGCCCTGCCCGCGTGGGAGGGCACGGCGAATGCATGGTTCCTCGACGGATTCTCGCCGGCCAAAAACCCCGAGATGTGGGGGCCAGAGTTGATGGCCGACGTCGCTCGCCACACGGTCGCAAATGGAACGGCAGCGACCTATACCGCCGCTGGTTTCGTGCGCCGTGGGCTTGCGGATGCAGGGTTTTCAGTCGAACGCGTCCCCGGGTTCGGGCGCAAGCGCCACATGACACGCGCTGTTCTGCGATGAGTGCGGGCAACAACACGCGGCTTGGCATCGCGCTGATGATCGCCACTTCGGTCGTTTTTGCCGGGCAGGATGGGATATCGCGCCATCTGGCGGGTGAATACAATGTCTACATGGTGGTGATGATCCGTTACTGGTTCTTTGCGGCCTTTGTCATCACCATTGCAGGTCGCAAGGCGGGGGGGATCATCGCGGCGGCGCGCACATCGCGACCAGTGATCCAGATAACGCGCGGGGCGCTTCTGGCGGCGGAAATTTGCGTGATGGTGACCGGCTTTACCGTTCTGGGGTTGGTCGAAAGCCATGCGGTTTTTGCGGCTTATCCGTTGCTGGTGGCCGCACTGTCGGGACCGATCCTTGGCGAACGCGTAGGCTGGCGGCGGTGGGCCGCGATCGGGGTCGGGTTCATCGGCGTTTTGTTCATCCTCAAACCCGGTCTTGGTGTCTTCAATCCAGCCGCCATCATCCCGCTGATCGCAGCGGTGATGTTCGCCACCTACGGCCTTCTGACCCGCTATGTGGCGCGGGATGACACCACAGCTACCAGCTTTTTCTGGACCGGTACGACAGGGGCGCTGTGCATGACAGCCGTCGGCCTGTGGTTCTGGGAGCCGATGACGGGCCCGGACTGGGTGTGGATGGCGGCCCTGTGCATGACCGGATCGCTGGGCCATTGGCTGCTGATCCGCTGCTATGAGGTAGCCGAGGCCAGTGCAGTCCAGCCCTTTGCTTATTTCCAGATGGTGTTTGCGGCGGGGGTCGGCATTCTGGTGTTCAATGAGGCCTTGCAGATCAACGTCCTGATCGGCGCACTGATTGTGGTGGCTGCGGGCTTATTCACCCTGTGGCGCGAACGGCAGAAGGGTTGAGCCGCTCAGTTCCTCGCTGAACGGAATGGGTAAGGCCTCGCCCCCCAGACGGGCGCGATATATCGGCAGGCTTTCGGTCACGCGCATGACGTAGTTCTGGGTTTCGCGAAACGGGATGAATTCGATCCAGTCGATGATGTCCAAGTCGTCGCTGCCCTGGCGGGGATCACCATAAAGCTCCATCCACCGGATAGGGCGGCTTGGTCCGGCGTTGTAGGCGGCGGACATCATCACGACGTTGCCATCGAACCGACCCGCAAGCTGACTGAGGAAGGTGGAGCCCAGTTCGGCATTGTAGACAGGATCAGTGGTCAGGCGTTCTGTGCTGTGTTCGTTGCTGCGGCCCATGGAGGCGGCAACTTCTCGTGCCGTGGCGGGCATGATCTGCATCAAGCCCCGCGCGCCGACGCCCGATTGTACGATGGGGTCGAATTCGCTTTCGCGCCGCGCGATGGCAAGGCTCATTTCCGGGGCCATTGGCAGATCCGCCTCGGCCAGTGGATGCAGAGGATAGTAGGGCGCAGGCAGGGTGATGCCGCGCAGCGCCACACGCTTGGCGATCATGACCGCAAGATGGGGCTGATCCATGTCGAGTGCTGCTTGTCCCAACTGCCCCGCTTGGGTGCGGTCAAGAGATTCGGCCAGATGGGTCCAGAAGCGTTCGGCTGTGTTCAATTCTCCCGAGGCTTGCAGCAGCATGCCCGCCTGAAACAAATCGCGCTGCGCAAGGTCAGAGGTGCGCCAGTCCGGAAACACCTCTGATCCGTCCAGATCAGGATCAACCGGCAGTCCCCCGCGCTCAGCCGCCAGAAGGCCATAGAACGCGGTCTGGTATTGCGCCCCGTCGGCATAGGCGGTGCGGGCTGCATCCTCGTCGCCGAGTGCTTCGTGCGCGCGCCCGATCCAATAGCCTGCACGCCCCAGCGAGATGGGCGAAGCAGTCGCGTCGCGATGGGCCTGGAAGTGGCCCAAAGCCAGTTCCGGGTCCATGAGTTGGCGCAGAGCGATATAGCCTGCGAGCCATTCCAAATCGGCAAAATCCGACCCTTCGATCAGAAAATGCTGCGCTGCCATCTGGTAAGCGCGCACCGGATCGCCATCGCGCATCTCGTCCCGCGCCATGGCGCGGCGGCGGTTGCCCCAAGCGGCGGGTCGACCAAGGGCTACGGCAGAGACGGAGCGTTCCAGCAACAAATCCTTGGCATCCGCCCAACGGCCCTTGCGAATGCGCCATTCGAACCGGTCGTGGGCCAGTCCTGCATCCGATTGCAGTGCTGCGGGCACTTTTTCGATCAGGCTGTCAACATCCCCCGAGCGTTGTTGCAATGCGATGCGGGCGCGGGCCAGCGCGACTTCGCCTTCGGAGATCAGGTCGAACATCGCCCGCGCATCGCTGCGCGCACCGTTCCACAGCATCGCGGCGGTGCGGGCGCTGTGATGTGGGGCAAGCAATTCACCAAATCGGCCTAAAAAGAGCGCTTTGGCCGAGTCCGGCATGGCCATTGTACGCCATGCCAGCACGACGCTGGCATGTGCCTCGCCGGTGTTGCCCACTTCGATCTGGGCAGCAGCGTAGTCGAGCACGCCTTGCGCCGATTGTGGGGCCGCATCGGTGTAAAATGCGCGCACCGCATCGCCGCCGGCTTCTGCCACGACAGGTTCGGCGCGGCGGCGCAGATAGTCTTCGCCCGGCCAATCGGGTCGGCGATTCAGGAATGTGATAACTTCTTGATAGGTGCCGCGCCCGGCGCGCAAACGGTGCCATTCGATGATGTCCGCAGCCACAGGGCCGTCGCGTGCGGCAAGGGTCGCGGCAATGTCCCACTTGCCGTCCCGCATGGCGTCCATCGCCCAGCCCAAGGGGCGCGGACGCTCGGCGGCGGCGGCAACAGAGATCAGAAAAAGCGCGATTGTGGCGGCGGCAATACGGCTGATCACTTGCATTTCCCGTGCGTGCATGGCTAGAGCCTTTGAGCATATCCTTGGGCTGAGGGGTTTCAACTCACGTTTCGGGGATAGGCGAAAATTCATCCCAGGCCCATCTGCCTGCCACACGTAAAAAAGGAGCGTGAGAATGTTTAAAGGTTCAATGCCTGCCCTCGTCACGCCGTTTCGTAACGGCGCTTTGGATCTGGAAACTCTCAAAAAGCTGGTCGAGTGGCATATCGGTGAAGGCACCCATGGGTTCGTTCCCGTCGGTACAACGGGCGAAAGCCCGACTCTGACCCATGAAGAGCACGAGACGGTTATCGACACTGTCGTCAAGTGTGTAGCGGGCCGCGTGCCGGTAATCGCGGGCGCCGGGTCGAACAACACAGTCGAGGCCATCCGCTTTGTCCAATTCGCCGAAAAGGTCGGTGCGGACGCGGCACTGGTTGTGACCCCGTACTACAACAAACCCACGCAGCGCGGGTTGATCGCGCACTTCACGGCGCTGCACGACTGCGCCGATATTCCGATCATCATTTATAACATCCCTGGCCGGTCGGTTGTCGACATGACGCCTGCCACCATGGGTGAACTGGCCAAACTGCCCCGTATAGTCGGCGTAAAGGATGCTACGGGTGATCTGGCGCGCGTATGCGATCAGCGGATGTCGTGCGGTGCGGATTTCATCCAGTTGTCGGGCGAGGACGCGACGGCCCATGGGTTCAATGCCCAAGGTGGTACGGGCTGCATTTCCGTCACCGCCAACGTCGCCCCCAGGCTGCTGAGCCAGATGCAGGAGGCTTGCCTTGCCGGGGATTATGCCACCGCGCTGGGGATTCAGGACAGGCTTATGCCGCTGCACAAGGCGATCTTTACCGAGCCGGGGCTTGTGGGCGTGAAATACGCAATGTCACGTTTGGGTTTGTGCTCGGATGAGGTACGTCTGCCTTTGACGGGGCTTGCGGACGAGACAAGGGCGCTGGTCGACCGGGGCCTTGCACACGCTGGATTGCTCTGAAGGTAAGGCAGGCGGACCAAAGGTCCGCCTTACACTTCGACCGTCAGCGTTTGCCGTAATACAGCCCGACCACATGTTCGGCCTCAGCAAAGAACAGCCAGCGCGCCGCCAGAAGCCCTGCCACGTGCGACGCCACTGCCAGCGCCGCTCCGCCATGTGAAAACGGCAACAACAGCAACAGGATTGGCAAGATCGCCATCAGCACGATGGCGATCACCCGCAGCTTGAGGCTGTGGTTGCGCCCAACCACAAAGGCAAATTCGCGCAGCAGGTAATTGGTGCCCGTATGGGGCGGCTCAAACGCCCGTACGTCGCCACGTGGCCCGAGTCCGGTGGCGGTTGCCAGCGTCGTGCCTGAGTTGGCGAATGCACCGTCCCCAACGGCCCAGAGCGCGATCTGAATCCCGCCAGCGATCGCCAGCAGGATTGTGGCCCAGGACACCTGGCCCGATAACAAGGCACCGCCTGCAAGCGCGCAGCTGAGGAACATTGCCGGGGTCAGTGGCGAATGCCAGCGCGGCACCGTCTTGAGCTGAGTATAGATCATGGACGTGGTGAAGACCGTGAGCAGCGAAAACAACGCCCCGATCATCCCGATCAGGGTCCAGCGTTGGTCAAAGAAGACAAGCCCGGCCCCGTATAGCGCCATAACCAGCAAGGCGATCACCGCACACCACCCCTCGCGACTGAGCCACGAGCTGCGCCACTGCGAGAACGCTTTGAGCGCGCGTTCGGGATGGCCAAGGTGGAAGGTCGAAGACACCAGCCCGCCAACTGCACAGAGGTAGGCAATAGCGAAGAAGGCGAATGCTGTCAGCCCCGTTACACGCGGATATCCAAGGCCGAGAAAGGTCAACAAGCCAAAGCCGATGCCACTGAACACAGTAAAAAAAATGACGGATGGTGCGGGATGCATCAGAGCTTCTCCAACGCTTTGTCGAGCCAACCAAGGAAGCCTTTGGCTTCCTGCGCGACCGGTTCGAGGTAGGGTGCAAGGATGTCTATGTCGCCTTGGAGAGCCGACAGCGTGTCCTTGGGACGGGGTGGAAGGTATTTATTCACAGGCTTGGTGCCCTGTTCGGACATCAGGTTCATGCCCCCACGTTCGGCTGTCAGCTTCGAGACGTTGCTGTCGGGGTCGGCAAAATCCCCGAAGTGGCGGGCGTTTGACGGGCATGTGCGCACGCATGCGGGCTCCCGATCTTCTTCGGGCAGGTTCTCGTTATAAATACGGTCAACACAGAGCGTACATTTCTTCATCACCTTTTCGACAGCGTCCATTTCGCGCGCGCCGTAGGGGCAGGCCCATGCGCACAAACCGCAGCCAATGCAGTCGCTTTCATTGACCAGAACGATTCCGTCCTCGACCCGTTTATAGCTCGCTCCCGTCGGGCATACGGTGACGCATGGCGCATCCTCGCAATGCAGGCACGATTTGGGGAAATGGATCAGTTGTGCCGCCGGGTCCGGCTGGTCGATGGTCGGTGCGGGCTGGACTTCGTAGCTGTGCACGCGGTTGAGAAACGTCCCCGAGGGGTTGGCGCCGTAGGCATCCGTGTCCGACAGGGGTGCGCCGTAGTTTTCGGTGTTCCAGCCCTTGCACGAGATGACGCAGGCATGACAGCCCACGCAAGTGTCAAGGTCAATGACAAGGCCGAGTTTGCGGGTTGTGGAAGAGGGAAGCTGGGTCATGTCATGTGTCCCGCTGTTTGCAGGTTCAGGACCGGGGGCCAGCCCCCAGACCCCCGGGATTTTTTTGAATCAGAGAAGACCGAAGTCGGAGTTACGTCTGGCCACAAGAGTGCACCCAGCGTGCCGCCGTCCCATCTTGCGATGAACCAGATGAAAGAGCCGATGGCGAGGGCCAGAAACAGCGCGATGGCGAGGAGGGTGCGTTGGATCGGGGTCATTTGCCCACCTTCCACGCAAGGTCGCCTGCATCGTGGCTGACCGGCGATTTTATCGCACCTATTTCGGGTTTGGACTGCGTCTGCGCTTCGGCTTTTTCGATCCGCACCTTGAGGTCGAACCACGCCGCCTGGCCCGTGATCGGATCCGAGTTGGACCAGCGCAAACCGTCCCCCTTAGGTGGCAGCAATTCGTGGATCAGGTGGTTCAGCAGAAAGCCGCGCGTCGCCTCGGGTGCGTTTTCGTCCAGCGCCCATGCCCCTTTGCGTTTGCCGATGGCGTTCCATGTCCAGATTGTGTTTTCGTTCAGGGCGGCCATTTCCAGCACGGGTACCGTAATCTCTCCATGCGGTGACGTGACCTTGGCCCAATCGCCGTCTTCAAGCCCGTGTTCGCGCATCAGCCTCGTCGGCAGGTAAAGCGGATTGTGCCCGTGCAATTGCCGCAGCCATGCGTTCTGCGATCCCCAAGAGTGATACATCGCCATGGGCCGTTGCGTCAGCGCAGAGATGGGATAGTCGTCGCCCCGGTTGTCGGGCGCCGGATCGTACCAGATCGGCAATGGGTCCATCTTGGACTTGATCTGTTCGCGCAGGTGGTCGGGCGGCTGGCGTTTTCCATGCCCTTCAGCTGCAAGCTGGAACCGCCGCAACGGTTCGACATAGAGCGAAAACAGGTAGGGTTGCGGGCTGTCATACAGGCCCATGCCCACTGCCCAGTCTTGGTAGGCAACGTTCCACGGCTTGTAGTAGTTTGCGCCTTCCGGGATGTGTTCGACGAAAAAGCCGCCGTTTGCGATGTAATTGTCGAGCTGGCTTGCATTCACGTCGCCCCGCCCGGATGTCAGCCCTTTTTCCCCCGTGCGCCATCCTGCGAGCGGGCCAATGCCCGGGCGGCGTTCGTGGTTCACGATATAGTCGGCGTAGTCGGCATATTTCTGGCTGCCGTCCGTGTTGACGAATCCGGGTAGGTCCAGTTTTGCGCCCAACTCGCACAGTACGGACTGAAACCCGCGCACATCGCGGTCGGGCTCGATCACAGGCCAGCGGATAGCGTCTGCCGCTGCGTCCGCTTCGCAGATGGGTCGGTCGAGCAGGGATATGCAGTCGTGACGTTCGAGGTACGTTGTGTCGGGCAGGATCAGATCGGCATAGGCCACCATTTCGGAACTGTACGCATCCGAATAGATGATGCGCGGGATCACGTAGTCACCGTTGTCGTCCTTGTCCGTCAGCATCTCCATCACGCCGCCGGTGTTCATGGACGAATTCCATGACATGTTCGCCATGTACATGAACAGCGTGTCGATCTTGTAGGGATCGCCCGCATGCGCGTTCGAGATGACCATATGCATGAGGCCATGAGACGACATCGGGTTTTCCCAGGTAAATGCTTTGTCAATGCGCGCCGGGCTACCGTCTTCTTTCAGTGCCAGATCGTCTGGGCTTTGGGTGAAGCCCAAGTGCGGACCGTTCAGCGGCGCGCCAGCGGTCACACCCACATGTGGTTTGGGGTGTGCGGTTGCAGGTTTCGGATAGGGTGGTTTGAAGCGGAAGCCACCGGGGACCTCGACACTGCCAAGCAGGATTTGCAGCACATGCAGGGCGCGGCAGGTCTGAAAGCCGTTGGCATGGGCACTGATGCCGCGCATGGCGTGGAACGAGACCGGGCGGCCCTGCATTGTCTTGTGTTTTTCACCGCGAAAGTCCGTCCATTCGATGTTAAGTTCGAACGCCTCTTCAAAAGCCACACGGGCGATCTCTGCCGCCAGCGTGCGGATGCGTTTGGCGCTGATCCCGACACGATCGGCCACTGATTCCGGGGCATATTCATCCGTCAGATAGCGTTCGGCCATGTGCTGCATGACTGTACGGTGACTTATCCCGGCCTTGCGATAAGTGGCGGCGAGGTCGGGTTTGATCCCTTTCTGGTCGAACGGGGTCAACTTTCCCGTTGCACGGTCCATAACCAGTTGCTTGCCCGCATCGTCGCGCAGTAGCAGCCCGAATTCAGGGGATTTTTCGTCACCGTTCACCAAGCAGGCGGCGTCGGTGTACTGGGATAGGTAGTTCACGTCGATCCGCCCGGCCTTCATCAGGCAGTGGACGAGGCTAAGGATAAACAGCCCGTCCGTGCCCGGCGTGATCCCGACCCAGTCATCCGCCACGGCGTTGTAGCCTGTGCGGATCGGGTTGACCCCGATCACGCGCGCGCCACGCGCTTTGATCTTGCCGATGCCCATCTTGATCGGGTTGCTGTCATGATCCTCGGCCACGCCGAACAGGATGAACAGCTTGGTGTGGTCCCAATCGGGCTGTCCGAATTCCCAGAATGCACCGCCCATCGTGTAGATGCCTGCGGCTGCCATGTTGACCGAACAGAACCCGCCATGGGCTGCATAGTTTGGTGTGCCGAAATTCTGCGCCCAGAAACTGGTAAAGCTTTGCGACTGATCGCGGCCTGTGAAGAAGGCCAGTTTTTCCGGGTTGTCGCGGCGGATCGGGGACAACCAATCGGTCGCGATCTGCAACGCCTCGTCCCAGCTGATCTCTTCGAACGCGCCGGACCCGCGTGGGCCGACCCGCTTCAGGGGCGCGCGCAGGCGGGACGGGGCGTTGACCTGCATGATCCCCGCGCTGCCCTTGGCACACAGCACGCCCTTGTTCACGGGATGGTCGCGGTTGCCTTCGATATAGGCGACCTTGCCCGATTTGATGTGCACGTTGATGCCGCAGCGGCAGGCGCACATGTAGCAGGTGGTTTTGCGCACCTCGTCCGAAACTTTTGGGGACAGGTCAAGCTTGGGCTGGTTCATGTGCTCTCCTTGCGGGCGGCGGCTTGCAGCGCGGTTACGGCGATCATGTGCAGCACGTCATCCGCCGTGCACCCACGTGACAGGTCATTGGCGGGCTTGGCAAGACCTTGCAGGACCGGGCCGATGGCTGTGCATCCACCAATGCGTTGCGCGATCTTGTATCCGATATTGCCCGCATCGAGATTGGGAAAGATCATGACGTTGGCGCGGCCGGCCACATCCGACCCTTTGGCCTTGCTTGCGCCCACATCCGGGACAAAGGCGGCGTCGAACTGCAATTCGCCATCCGCTGACAGGTCGGGATGGCGCGCATGCAGAATGTCCAGCGCATCCGTAACCTTGGTCACAGCGCCGTGGCGCGCGCTGCCCTTGGTCGAAAAGGACAGCATGGCGATGCGTGGTGTTTCGCCCATCAAGGCCCAGCACGAGGCGGCGGATTGCGCTGCTATGGCGGCCAGTTCTTCGGCGTCGGGATCAATGACCAGCCCGCAATCGGAAAAGATCATCGCGCTGCGTCCCGAAGGATGACCCAAGGGCAGGGCCATCAGGAAAAAGCTGGACACAAGTGCCGCATCAGGCGCTTTGCCGATGATCTGCAGCGCGGCGCGCACCGTGTCAGACGTGGTGGCAACTGCGCCGCCGACTGTGCCGTCCGCGTGGCCCAAGCGTACCATCATGGCGGAAAAGATCAGAGGATCGCGCGCCTGATCTGCGGCAATGTCTTGGCTGATGCCCTTGTGTTGGCGCAGCTGGAAATATTCCTCGGCGGCTTGGTCCGTCAGCGCGGATGTCGCCGGATCAGCGATAAGAAGCGCGGCTGACGGGGCAGCCCCTATGGCGATCAGTTGCGCAGCAACGGCATCTGTCTCGCCCACAAGGGTCATGCGCCCCAGACCGGCATCGACGGCGCGCACGGCTGCGGCGACAATCCGCGGGTCTGACCCTTCGCTCAGCACAATGTGGGCAGGGTTGGCGGCTGCGCGCGACTGGAGATTATCCAGAACGCTCATGCCGCCAACCCGTTTGGCTTGATCGGACGCACCAAGCTTATGCGCCAACTTGCGGGCGCATGTCGTCCTTGCTGATTCCTGCAACCGCGACCGGTTTCTTCATCGCATCGCGGCGGAACGGGTCGCCCAGTTCCTGATTGATCATCGCCTCGATCAGGGTGGTGATGCCGTTTTCCATCTGGTCCTTGATCGCCTGGGCCAATGCTGCGGTCAATTCTTCCTGCGTGCGTGCGACGACGCCCTTGTGGCCGCAAGCCTGTGCGATTCCGGCATAGGACACTTCCTCGTCCAGTTCGGTGCCGACAAAGTTGTCGTCGAACCACAGGGTCGAGTTCCGCTTTTCCGCGCCCCACTGGTAGTTGCGGAAGACGATCTGCGTGATGGCAGGCCAATCGCCGCGCCCGATGGCGGTCAGTTCGTTGACCGAGATGCCGAATGCACCGTCACCGGCAAAACCTACAACGGGAACATCGGGCTTGCCGATCTTGGCGCCCACGATGGACGGCAGGCCGTAGCCGCAGGGGCCGAACAGGCCGGGGGCAAGGTATTTGCGCGACTCGTTGAACGATGGATAGGCGTTGCCGATGGCGCAGTTGTTGCCGATGTCCGAGCTGATGATCGCCTCGACCGGCAGGGCGGCCTGAATCGCGCGCCATGCCATGCGGGGGCTCATCCAGTCGGGCTTGGCCGCGCGGGCACGCACGTTCCAGTCGGTGCCGGGATCGTCCTGCTCCTCGG